>CAZDNG010000076.1:0-36093 GCA_964506835.1 uncultured Polyangiaceae bacterium | reverse complement strand
ACATTCCCTACTCGGGCAACTACTGGGGTCCGCTGATCCCGACGACGAGCTTCGGCAATTTCTAGCGGCTCGGCGCTCCAGTTCGAAGAGCCCGCTGTTGGTGAAGTACTAGGGACCGACAAATTAGTCGACGATAGACGGCTATGGGTGCCATCCGTGGCAGAGAACGCCGGAATTGGCACTCGTGAATGCCATTCCTGGCACGCCTTAGAGTGGCCTGGTCTTGACGAGCGACGGATAGCGCGGCGTTCCTGAACGGGGCTGAGGTTCCGGGACTGGTACGTTACATGCACCATCGGCGACGCAGGGGTCGGTGGATCCCGAACCGAGGGAACTGATGAACGTCCATCGAGATAGGGCCGTTGCCCCGTTGGCCATTTGTTTGGGGGTTTCATGGGTACTGATCGCGAGAGTTGCGTTCGCCGAGACGACACCCGTCGGCTCGGCCGCGCCTGCGGAGACCTCGGAACCCACCAGCGGTGAAGGCAGTGACGGAGACGGTCCGAGGAGCGAAACGACGCCGGGTGCAAAGCCTTCGCCGGACGTGCGAGGCGCAATCCCAATCGTGGCTTACACGTATTCGGCTTCCGGAGCCCCGGCGCATGCCGTTGGCGTCCAGGGATATGGTCTAGGTCTCTTTGCTCGTGGGCAGAACGCCACCGCCGGTGGCGGTGGCAGCATCTGGGCAGCGCCGGTCGACCGCCTTACTCTCGTTGGCGACGCGCAACGCAACATGTACGGAAATTTCTCGCCGTCGGCGGCCGTGGTTTTCCGAGTTCTCGGCGACCCCATCGAAGGTTGGTCGCTCGGTGCGCTCGGGAAGTTCAAGATCGACGGATTCGCAGCTGGCCCGAGCCACGACGAGGTCGAGAGCGAAATCGAACTGGGCGCACTGGTCTCCTTCGTCCGGCGGGGCTGGTACCTCGATGCAAACGGCATCGCAGGACGGGGCACGGGTGACGACGGCGAGACCGATGTGGAAGGAAGACTTCGGTTAGGTAGGAGTCTTGGAGAACTCTTCCGCCTAGGAGTAGATAGCCAAGCCCGCGTGCGCGCGGCCGGTCCGCGCTACTTGCCGAACGGTCGTACGTGGGACTTTGCGGCCGGTGCTCAAGGTCTTCTTGCACTCGGGGAATTCTTCGGTTCGTTGACCGCCGGGCCATCGACTATGGGTCTCACCAGTTCGAACGTAGGGTGGACGGCGGTCGTTTCGTTCGGTGGGACGAGCTTGTGAGTCGACGAGTGCAAGGCACGTCTCGGTAGCCGCTTGCAAGACGAGCGAGGAACAAATGGATCCCATATACAAGCTGACATGCATGACTATAGTCATGGCATCCGCCGCTTGGAGTTGCAGTTCCACGCCTGGGACGCCTGGGACGGAAGCTATTGGAAAGGTAACGAGTCCTCTCCTGACCAGCGGCGGAGTGCTTATACAATCAGACACGAACACATCGCTGTCCATGAACGCCTATGGTGGCGCGCACGCCGGAGCGGAGGTGCGATTGTGGCAAAACTGCCCGAAATCCAATCCGGATTGCACGTGGATCTATCGAAAAGGAATGATCTTGAGCGCTTCCAACCCGAGTCTCGCGATTCGCGGTGGACCGAATCTTACCACGTTGACTCTGAGCAACACTTGCACTCCAACGGACCAAGATTGCGAATGGACCTGGAGTCAGGGTGGATTCTACAGCGCTCGCGACAATACGTTGATGATCAACGCCTACGGCGGCGCGGCGCACAAGGGGCAGCTCAAGGTAAATACGGCCTGCACGCTCACCAATCCGGACTGCACCTGGACCATTCCGAACGCCCCCATTTCGAGCGAAACGGACTCGACTCTCGGAATCAACGCAACCGGCGGCGCTCGCGAAGGTACCGCATTGAAGCTCTATTCCAATTGCCCGTCCAGCAACACGGACTGCACGTGGACTTTCACGAAAGGTCAAATCGCGAGTGACACGAATTCGGCACTACGCGTCGCGCCTGTCGGGGGTGCCAATTCCGGTGCTGTGATGGACTTGACCGGCAGCTGTTCGCCGAGCAATGCGAATTGCTCCTGGTTTGCGTCGCAGGGAGAGGTATTTTCCTGGAGCGCGCTCCTGGCCCAACAGATCCTCGCGGCCAACGCCTTCGGCGGAGCGGCGCCCGGAACGACGATCAAATTGAACGGCGCGTGTACCGGTCTGAACACGGATTGCCTGTTCGACATTGGATATGCGGCGGATCGGGCCGTCGCCTTTCCGACCGCGGTGGCCACTCAGGGCGACCAGGCGGAGACTGCCCTCGCATTCAGTTACGCGAGCAGCGCGGATTCGATCCAGCTCGTGGCTTACAACGACAAGTCCGGTGTGGACGGCGTCAACGGGTTCGATATCTTCGGGTACGCGATTTTCGACCCGGCGAACTCGACCTCCTGGGTCAACCACAAAGTTCCGCTGCCGACCACGAAGTGTGGCACGAGTCCTTGTTGGATTCAGCTTTGGGGTGACCCTGCGGCCATTGGCAACCCGTTCGACAAGAACTACGTGTATGCGTACAATATGGCGTCGTCGAAGGACGTCGTGCAAACCTCGGATCTCGACTCCTTTTGCGTGGCCAGGTGGACCGATCGAGGTAGAACCTATCCGCCCCCGCTCGAGTGCCACAAGAGCACCGGCAATCCGCCAGGCGACGGCGTACCAGGGCATCTCCTCGACGGTTCCGGCATGGCCGCCAGCCCCGCGAATGGAATGGTCGTCCTCGGATATCACGACGTTGGGGCGAACCCGAGCGTCAATCAAACGGACGACCAAGTCGATCTCTGGTACACGTGCGATTTTTCGACCAACACGTGCGGACCTTCAATGCCGTTCGTGAAGGGCACCGGGGTGTGGGTGCCGTTTCCCGGACAGGTTTGCACAGGACACCCTCGCATCAGTATCGATCCCTACGGATTCGTTTACGTCATCGAGGAGCTCGACGGCGGTAAGCTCGTCTACAACGCGGCGACGTACGCGGGGTTCCCATCGACGCCGCAAACGATCGAGGCGCACTTGAATCACGGCGCGTCATTCACGGTTCCGAAGACCCACTCGGTCGTGAACGCGAAGCAGGCTGGTTTTTACTCGATAGCCGCGGGAATCAACGAAAGTGGCAACCCGGAGGCCCGTATAGCGTATACCCAATACGACGGCAGTCACTATCATATCCAGTACGTGAGCTGTGGCGGAACGACGTGCACCAGAGTCCCCACCTGGGACACCGGCGCGTCCAGTTCACCCCACGGCGCGCACGACGAACTATTTCCAGCCGTTTCGTATGCCAACGGTACGTGGAAAGTTGCCTATCTGAGCACTTGGGCGGATGCGAGCCAACTAGGGGTCGCTTACCAGACGCTGTCCGGCGATGGAACGTCGCGCTATCCGAGAGCTTCGGATCCGCCGCATGCATTGACACAGTTCACCAATGCAAACTGCCCTGCTGGCGACTACAACGACATGAAGTACAACGCAACGAGGAACGAATTCATCTACGCCTACGATGTTCCCTCTGGCGGCACATGTGGACAGCCGGCGACGGTCACCGAGGCGAGCATTCCGGCGCATTGAAGGGCTCCCTATCCCTGCTTCGCAATCGCCGCGCACTCTTCCGCCGTCAACCCAATCCCCCGCGCCCCCCAATTCTCTTCCAGGTGCTCCACCGATCCCGTCCCCGGAATCGGCAGCATGATCGGCGATCGCGCCAGGAGCCACGCGAGCGCAATCTGCGCCGGCGACGCACCGTGTTTTTCCGCGATCGTCACGAGCACCGATTTTTCCTGCGCGACGTTACCCACGGCGAGGGGGAAGAACGGCAGGTAGGCGATGTTCTTTTGGGTGCAGAGGTCGAGGACGCCTTCGGGGTCGTCGACTTCGGAGTGGGTGTACTTGGCGATCGCGCCGCTGCCGCCGGAGACGTTGAACATGTTCTGGACGGCGACGATGGGGGTGCGCGCGAGGGCTTGGTCGATCTCGCGGGCGTTGACGTTGCTGAGGGCGAGGTGACGGATCTTGCCCTCGGTTTGTAGGGCGAGGAGCGCGTCGAGCGATTCCAGAAAGGGGACGCCGGCGGCGGGCCTGTTGCGAAGGTGCACGACGTCGAGACGCTCGAGACGGAGGGTGCGCAGATCTTCCTCTGCGCCCATTCGCAACTCTTCGGGGCGGAGCGCGGGGGCCCAGCTCTTGTCGGGGAGGCGCTTGCCGCCGAGCTTGGTGGCGATCACGAGGTCGCGCGGGTAGGGGTAGAGCGCTTCGGCGATCAGTCGGTTGGCGACGAGGGGGCCGTAGAACCAGGCGGTGTCGATGAAGTTGATGCCGAGTTCGACGGCACGGCGGAGCACCTTGCGCGCGCGCGCCGGATCGTCGGGCTCGCCCCAGACGTCCTTGCCCGGCAAGCGCATGGCGCCGAAGCCCATCCGCTGCACCTCCAGATCGCCGAGGCGAAGGGTTGCGGGAGGGTGTGCGAAGCCTTCAGTGCGAGTGGGTGTGTTCATGCGTCGAAGATGCGTCGCGCCGGGCGGCGCGCCTTGGGCGATGTTGGCGGGTTCGTTCGGGGACGAAGCTTCGCGCGTAGACGCCGGGCGTGACGCCGACGATGCGCCGGAAATGCCGATGGATCTGGCTCTCGTCGAAGAACCCGACGGCCTGTGCGGCCTCGGCGACGCGCGCCCCGCGCCGGAGCAGTTGCTGCGCGCGAGAAACCCGCAGGTGAGTCAGATATTCGTAGGGGGGCAACCCGACCTCCGCGCGAAAAGCGCGCACGAGATGGAACTTGTCGAGCGCTGCGTGCGCCGCGAGATCGTCGAGGGTGATGCGCGCGGCGAGCGTGTCGTGCAGGAACGCACGCGCCCGGCGCACCGCGAGCGGCGCTCGTCCGTTCGAAGGAGGTCCCGTGCCGACGATCTCACTCAGCGTCTCGGTGACGAGCGTGGCGCGCTCGATCTCGGTGGCGTCATCGCGAACGAGCGCGTCGTGCATCGCGAACGCGAGCTCCGTCGCGCGCTCGCCCGGTGCAAACCCCGACGCCTTGAAATGCAACGGCCCGCGCCGTCCCATCGCATCGGCCGCCGCCGCCACGAGCTCCGGCGCAAACCCCGCGCCCTGCAGCGTGAACGGCGCATGCACTCGCAAATCGCGATGCACCTCGCCCGGCTCCTTCAACTTGAGCGACCCCGCGACGTGCGTCCGCACCGCGCCGCGATACCACCCGTCGAACGCGCCCTCGTACACCGCCACCACCGTGAAATGCTCGGCGTACGTGATCTTCGTGCGATCCTCGTTCTCCACGCGCAGCATCCCCGTCACCGAATCCGTATCGGGCCGCCAGAACCGGATCGTTCGACGATCATCGCTCGTCAACACGAGCTCATTGTAGTGCCGGGCCGCGGAATCGGCTTGGGCGATCTTGGCGGGGATGCCCCCATCCGTCGCGGCTTCGCCGCGCCGACTTCCCCCGAGCATCCCACGTTCGGTGCCAGTGCTCGCGGAGCTGGCGGCGCGGCGCGAACTTGGGCCGCCCAACGACGTCTACAGCGGGAACTGGAACACGCCGTTCGACGCGACGACGTAGCCGTTCGTGCCGTCGACGGCGACGTCGCTCGGTGAGTCGAGGCCGTTCACGACGACCGAGACGGCCGAGCCGTCTTTCGGAATTTTCTGGACGCCTCCGCACCCGAACCCCTGCGGCGTGAAGTACACGTCGCCGTTTTCGACGGAGATGGCGCCCGCGCCGTCGAGCGCCCCGAACGTCGCGAGCACGGTCGGGTTCTTGTCACCGGGTGCAAAGCGGTCGACCGTTTCGTCGCTCGTATCGGTCCAGTAGAGCGATGAGCCCTCGGCCGCCATTGGACCGCCGAACATCGCGGCGGCGAGAGAATTCGGCGTTCCCCCCGACGTCGCCACGCTCATGATCTCGTCGGAGAAGTCGATCCAGTAGTAGGTGCCGTTCGCGACGACGGCGCCGAGGGGTTCGGCGTTCGTGGCGAGTTGGGTGACGCCCGAACCGTCGAGCGGCGCGCGATACACGATCTTCTTGTCGCGATTCGAGAAATAGATCGCCGTCGCGTCCGAGGTGATGACGTCGGGCTCGTCGATCATGTTCGCAACGACCGTCGGCGTCGTCGAATCCGACGCCGTCACGGGGACCTTCAGAATGTCGGAGACCAAGCTGGTCTGGTCCTGCTCGATCCACACCACGTCCCCCCCGATCACGAAGAACTTCAAGCCGAGGCCCTTCAGGGGTTGAATGGATTGCGCTGCCCCGCCGCCGATCGGCACGCGCGTGAACTCCGAATTGAACGTGAAGTAGACGAAGCTCCCGTCGACCGCGATGTCGTTGCCGTAGGGATCGCCGAAGATCCCACCGGGATCGTGCAGGGCGAGGATGCCATTCGGACCCGTCATGCCCGCGGTGAGCGACAGCACGTCGCATCCGCCGCTGGATTGGCCCCCCGTCGATGAACTCTCCCCGCCGGTTTCCGCGACGCCGCCGGTCGCGGGTGCGCCGCCGCTCCCTGAGAGCGCACCGCCCGAGCCGACCGTCGTCGAACCGCCGCTGGCCGTGCATTGCGTCCCGGTGCATCCACCGGCGTCGGCCGCCCCACTGCCCTTCGACCCCGAGCTCGAACACGCGGCGACGCCGAGTGCGACGAAGACGAAAATCTTCCGATGATCGTAAGTCATGCAAGGCTCCTCCTTTCATCAGTCTATGCGCTTTCGGCAATCGAAAGAAGTGTGCGTGCATATTCTTGCTCACCGCGTGCACGAGCGTGCGCATGAGCGCCGTCGAGATGCGTTGTTCGGTCCTCGCATTCAGCCCGCGACTCAGTACTTGTCGTGGTGGCGCCACCAGGCGCCTTTCTCGTTGCGACCGAAGGGGGCGCGGTCGAGCCACTGATACATGCCCCAGAGCCCGTCGAGCCCGCGCGCGTACGCGGAGTAGGTGTGATGGACGACGCCGCTATCGAGCACGAACGCGCTCACGCCTGGTCGCTCGCGCACGTACGTCGGGACATCGGTTCCGACGGAGGCCGCGAAGAGCGCGACAGGCCGCTGGTCATCGGCGCCCGGCTTCGCCGCGGGCGCCGCGGGCGCCGGCTTCTCGCGCCGATAGTTGTATTCGATGCCGTCGCGCTGCTCTTGCTCGGTGAACCCGATGTGGAAGTCGGTGTTGAAATCGCCGCCGAACGACGACGCCCAGGGAAACGTCCACCCCATCCGCTGCTTGAACGCTCGCAGCTTCTCGAGCGGCGCGCGCGACACCGCCCAGAGCATCACGTCGTGATTCGCCAGATGCACCGCGATCCCGTTGAACCCGTCCGCGATCGCGGAACAAGACGGACAACCCGCCGAATAGTCCGGCCCGAACATGAAGTGGTACACGAGCAATTGCGAGCGGCCCCGAAACAGATCCGAAAGCGCAGCGTTCCCATCGTCCGTCTCGAATCGATACTGCTTCTCCACGCGGACCCAGGGCAGCTCCTGCCGCTGCCGCGCCACCGCGTCACTCCGATGCGTCAGCTCCTTCTCCGCCTTCAACAGCTCGAGCCGCGCCGCCAGCCACTCGTCCCGTGTTGCCGTCTGGTGTGTCGTCATGGTCTTCGTCTCCCTTCGATGTCGTGTGGTCATCCGGTCGCGCCGAATGCGACGCGGCCCGATCTCGAGGCACGGAGATGATTAGTGCCGGAAAATGCCGCCGGGGGAGTGACATGTGTGACGGGATCCATTTCGCCTCGGGCGGCGTGCCTCATTCAGCGCGATTGGTCCTGGTTTTGCAACGGAGGGAATCGCGAGGTGCCACATGAGAAAGCTGATCCTGAAAATGTCGATGTCGCTCGATGGCTTCGTCGGCGGACCCAACGGCGAGGTCGATTGGATTTTCCCCAGCATGGACAAGGGCGCGACGCTCTGGACGCTCGAGAGCGTGTGGATGGCCGGGTTTCACGTCATGGGTCGTAAGACGTTCCACGACATGGCGGCCTTTTGGCCGTACTCGTCCGAGCCGTTCGCGGCGCCGATGAACGCCATTCCGAAGCTCGTGTTCACTCGGCAGGAGCTCGGCACTGCGGAGCGCACGAAGGCCTTCGAGACCGCGAGCGCAGCGCGGAAGGAGGAGCGCAAGCTCTCCGACGCCGAAGTGAAGGCGAACCTCGAAACCTGGAAAGATCCGGTCGTCGCAACCGATCTCGCCGGCGAAATCGAGCGGCGAAAAAAAGAGCAGGGAAAGGATCTCGTGGCCCATGGAGGAGCCTCGTTCGCGCGGAGCTTGATCAAGCTCGGCCTCATCGACGAGTACCGACTTCTCATTCACCCCGTCGTGCTCGGCCGCGGCCTCCCGCTGTTCTCGGTGTTCTCCGAGAAGAAGCCTCTCAAGCTAATCAGCAGTACGATGTTCCCTTCGGGCGCGGTCGCCAACGTCTATCTGCCCGGATGACGTGCGCGGGGTCGCCCACAAGCCAGCGTACGCGCCCGAGGGTACACTTCGCCGATGCCCGTACTCGGAGCCGCTGAACTTTCGAAATTCTTCCGCGAAGCATTTCCGCAGGGTCATCCGGAGCGCTTCTCGATCGACGCCGTGACCGACGATGCGGTCCGTCTTCGCTACGTGGCCACGGCCGACGATCTCCGTCCCGGCAACACCGTCTCGGGCCCGACGTTGATGGCGCTCTCGGACACCGCGATGTACCTCGCCGTGCTCGCGATGATCGGGCCCGTCGCGCTCGCGGTGACGACGAGCCTCAACATCAATTTTCTGCGCAAGCCGAGCGCGGGTGAGCTGACCGTCGAAGCGAGGCTCATGAAGCTCGGCAAGCGCCTCGCAGTGGGCGAGGTGACGATTCGAAGCGAAAGCGTCGAGGGACCCGTATCGCACGCGACGGTCACCTATTCGATCCCGCCTCGCTAACGGGTCAGTGCGCCGGGTATCGGTGCTTCTCGAGAGCCACTCAAAGCCCCGCGACCGTTTTCGGAACGTCGGTTTTCTTCGTCGTCGTGTCGCCGAGCTGACCCGCGGCATTGTAGCCCCAGCAATCGACCTTGCCGGCCGTGGTCATGGCACAGGCGTACCCGCTTCCCACCGATACGGAGACGAAGTCTCCCTGATCGGCGAACACAGGCGTCGCGCAGTAGGCGGAGCCGCTCAGGCCGGACCCGCTGACGGTGCTGCAGCCGTTGTCGCTTTCCCCGAGCTGACCGAGGTCGCCATCGCCCCAACATTGTACCGCTGAAGGAGTGACCGCACACGCGAAGGCGCTCCCCACGGACACGGCGGTCGCCCCGCTATCGATGGCCGTGACCGGCACCGCGCTTCTCAATGTCATCCCGTTCCCAAGCTGACCGAGCGAGTTGGCACCCCAGCACTGGACGGCGCCGCCCGCGGTGATCGCGCAGGCGGACGTATTCGGGATGCCGGTGTCACCGCTCGAAGGGATTCCGACGGAGACCGCGGTGGCGCCGCTCGTGATGCCGCTCACCTGCACGGGCACGGCGCTGTCGGTGAAGGATCCGTTTCCGAGTTGCCCGTCCATATTGGAGCCCCAACACTCGACGGCGCCACCGGCGGTCACGGCGCAGGCGGAGCTATCGCCCGCAGCGACGGCGGTGACGCCGCTCGTGAGACCCATGACCTGCACCGGCACGTCACTGTCGGTCGTCGAGCCGTTGCCGAGCTGGCCACTGGAGTTCCGACCCCAGCATTGTACGGCGCCCTCCGCCGTGATGGCGCACGTGAAGGCGAGCCCGACCGACAAGGCCTTCACGCCGGAGAGTCCCGCGACGGCGGCGGGGTTGGCGATAGTGCTCCAGCACTCCACGACGCCTCCTGCCGTGATTGCACACGCGGGCTCGCCGCCCACTGAAACCGCCGTGACGCCGGTAAGACCGGGCACCGCGGACGGTGGAACGACACACGCCGGCGACTCCGAGCACGCCGTCGTGGTCACTCCCATCAGCGTCGGTTCACCCCAGCACTTCACCGCCCCGGCAACGAGCGCGCAAACTCCGCCCGAATAGCCCGCCGACAACGCGCTTGCCCCAATGCTCCCACCGGTGCTCGACGTGCCGCCGGTGCTCGTCGTCCCGCCCGTGCTCGTCGTCCCGCCCGTGCTCGTCGTGCCGCCCGTGCTCGTCGCGCCGCCCGTGCTCGTCGCGCCGCCGTCGGCGGACGCATCGCCAGCCGCACCTCCGTTGCTCGAGGTTGCCGACTGGCCACCGGTCGCACCCGAATCGTGATTTTCATCACTGGGAGCTCCCCCGGGCGACTTACCACTCGAGCTCGAACAGCTCGACGCGAGTGCCCCCAACACCAACGTCACCGTACCAAAGCGTTCCATTCCAAGAGTTCGCATGCGTCCTCGCTCGTCAAAGCCAATGCGAGTTCCACCGTTCCCGCGCGCCGACGGCGACGCAAGCGCCGAGTGCCGACGATCGGTGCGCCGCAGCAAGCGGATCCCTTGCGTGTCGAACGCGGCGGAGACCACCGTCCGCTCCGTCATGCGCACGTGGAGCACGGAATATCGCGTTCGAATGGTTTGGCTCAGCGCCCCCGAAGGAGCGCGTCACTTGTCGGCGCTCAGAAGTCGTTGGCGAAGCAATCTTCGGAGCGCGTCACGTACAGCGAGCCGTCCAAGTTCGTGACGACCTCGACGATCTCGGTGCCGATTTGCGCTACACCAGGTTCGCCAAAGACCTGCTCGGCGTTGCCTCCCCAGGCGTAGTTCGCTCCGTTGAACGACGTGTAGTCGGCCTGGGTCGGGAACGACGTGGCTTGTGTCGTGACGACGGTCGCGCGCTGGCCGCTCGTGTACGCGAGCATCGCGCTGACCCAGGACGTCGAGACCGACGTCGGAGTACCGAAGTATCCCGAGATGCTCGAGTTCCCGGTCGCTTGCACCCAGGCGTCCGCGGTCGTGCGATATCCCATGATGGTGATGCCGCCGAAGGCAGGTTCGTACGCCACGCTGATGCGCCTGTTGGGATCGGCGAACGGCGCGGTCGTCGCGGGCCGGTAGAGACCGCCGAAGGCGCCTGCCGTGGGATCGAAAAACGTGACGTACACGCGGTCGTTGGTTTGCATTAACGCCACGGGACCGCCGCTCGTCATGGCGGGACCGGCTGCGAGCACGGCGGTCGGCAAGGTGACGATGC
Source organism: uncultured Polyangiaceae bacterium (assembly GCA_964506835.1). Classification (GTDB taxonomy): domain Bacteria; phylum Myxococcota_A; class Polyangia; order Polyangiales; family Polyangiaceae; genus DASZVB01. Next base: position 24,931 of record CAZDNG010000076.1, on the reverse strand, counting down.
TCGACCAGCCCGTGGTCGCCGACCACCGAGCGTACTTCAGCGCATGGGACGTCGAGTCGCGATAGGCGAGCCCCAGCTTCAGGGGTTGGCCGGGCGCTGCAGCCGACTCGAGACCGATGCCGACCGCGTCGGTCGTCGGCGCGCTCGCGCCCGTGACGGCGGGAAGCTTCGTGATCGTCGCGCCCGCGAGCTTCCAGTGAGCGATGGTGTTGTTGGACTGCACCGCGGCGACGTGCAGCGCTCCATCCGGACCGAACGCAACGGCGGGGCGGCCGGTGGAGCTCGTGCTGTTCGGTAGCGGCGTGACGCACGCCGAGCGCTTCGGCACACCCGTCTGCTGGGCGATCCAGTCGCGCACCGTCCAGATGCCGACGTAGGCATCGCGATTGCCGTTGTTCGTCGGCTCGGTGCCATGCGCGACGGCGACGAGCGTCGGAGAGCTGGCTGGACCGATGAACAAGGGGCCGCCGGAGTCCCCAGGAGCGGTTCTCGGATGCAAGGTCAGGTCCGCACCGGGAACGCCCTGCCCCCATGGACCGGTGGCAGGGAACGAAAAAGCCGACTTCGTTCCGCAGTCGACGATCTCTGTATTCGCAGCCGTGGTCGCGTTGAAGTCGATCGCCAACGTCATCGTTCGCAGATCTTCCCCCGCGCCCATTTCCGCTCCCGAGGTGACCGCCGTCGTGTAGTCGCCGTATCCGTAGGCAGTCGCCGTCTGCCCCGGCAGATCCGTTCCGTTCCCCGTGTAGATCGCGGGAGGCGCCGGCAATGGCAGTGTCTCGGCCAGCTGGATCAGCGCGACGTCGGCCGAGGGATGGTTGATGATCTGCGCGGCCGTCGTCGTGTAGAGCGGGTACAACGCGTTCGTCGTGTAGTTTTCGCCATACGAGCTGACGACGACGTTGGACACCGGGGTGACCTGTCCATTGCAGAAGCAATGGTTGGCGGTGAGCACCCAGCGATTCGTGAGAAGAACTCCCGTGCACTCGCCTATCGCGCCATTGGAGGAGGGCCAAGTGGTCGTGATCCGGACGACGCCCGTCGCCGCCGATGCGGGAGGGGGAACGAGGGTCGCATCGAACATCGCCTCCCGCGCCTGCCCGATTGAATCGTCGCTAGTCCCGGGGACTCCTTCGCCCGATCCGCACGCCACCAACACGAGGCCCGCCCACACGACCGCTCGTTTTCGCATTTTGCTGGGGCGAAGCAATAGTCCACGCTGCCCCGGTTTCCCAGCGTAAAGCGTACTACGAATCCCACGAAGCCAGCGCATTTGCGACCAAGGACGTTGTCATTTGCGCCACGCCGTTATTCGCGAAGCGACCCCGTGCCCCGGTAGACGGACCGCCCATCTCCGACCGGCCGAGCTCGGTCGATATCAGGAGCCAGCGCGGTTCGGCCATGGGATTGCGAAGCCGAACGTCGGCGAATCGCGTGCGCGAAGACGGCTTGCCCTTCAATTCCTCGCGGAGGAACGTCGCGCTCCTCGCCCGCTGATTCGTTCATTCCTGCTCGGTATCAGCGGCATGCTTTTCCATCTTCTCGGCGGCAAAGGAGGTCCGATGGGAACGCGAAGCTCATCTACGAAGTTTCCTTGCGCGCCGTCTGCGGTCAGGTAAATCCCTCTGTAAGGGATGCGTCAAAGTAGAGGAGAACGCAAAGGCGTGTGTCGTCTTGCGTCGTGGCTGGCACCGATCATTGGTGGTGCGGTCGTGTTCGCGAGCCCCGCGGCGCGAGCGGACAACGAAGCGTTCACGATGGATCGAGTGTCGCTGCTTGCGACCGTCGAATGGGGCACCAGCAATTTCGACGCCGGGCTCGGAGCACGCCTCGGCTACACGCTCAGCCCCGGCATCTACCTCGGCGGCATGTTCGATTATTGGTTCGGCGAGAATCGGACGGACATTCCACTCGAGAACTCGTCGCCGATCCCTCCGTCGGAGAGCTCGCACGGCTGGGACGCGCTCGCCGTCGCGGGCTACGACGTCGGACCGACTCCGAACGTCTTGTTTCGGCCGTTCGCCGGTGGCGGCGTGCTCAGTGGGTCGTCGAAGTTCTGCCCTCCGAACAGCGGGGCCTGCAGCTCCACATCGCAGTCAGCGGGCGTCGGTACCATCGGTGGCCTGCTCGCCGTGCGCATCGCTCCCGTGATGCTCGGCGGAGACGCTCGGCTACTCTTCGGCGCGGGCACGGCGTTCGCCATCGGAGCGGACGTGGGCGTTTCGTTCTGAGCGAGCGAGCGCGGATTTCGTCGGGGGGGGCGATAGCGTCGGAGCGAGCGCGCGGCCGGTGTCGGCGATACGCGCTGCGCAGCTCTTTCGTTGTCGCGCATTCTTTGCGCGAGCTGCCACGGCCCGGAGTTCGAACCGGCCCTCGCGACCGGCTCCCGTGTCTCCGTTGACCGTGTGCTCGCTTGCGGTGCATGGCCCACATCGTGCTACGTGGTTCTTCAAGGAGCCGAACTCATGTCAAAAAAAGATGCGAACCAATTGCTGATCGAAGCGAAACAAGAACTCGAGGCCGCTCGTGAGGCAGCGCGGCTCAAGCTGCATTTGCTCTCCATGGATGCACGCGGGAAGTGGGATGACTTGGAGAAGAAATTCCAAGGGCTCCAGGCCGACCTCAGCGAGACCGGGGAAAAAGTCGGCGAGACATCGGCTGCGGCCGCACGTGACCTCGCGCATTCGATTCGAAAGTTCGTCGAAAAACACGTTTGATCTCTCCCGGGGAGGCTCTCGCTCGCCGTTCGACGATCAAGTGTATGCGCAGGACGCCGAGTGTCGGGCACATGGTTTGCTCTCGTAAGCCGTAGAGGACCATGTCAGAGCCAATTCCGTCAGAGCCGCCGAGCCTTTTCGACGTCAACGCGGCGCAGCGCGCGACCATCTCTTCGCTGGCGAAGGAGGGTCGTCGCATCGCTGCGCCGCTCGCGTTGTCGCGCAACGCCTTCGTGCCGAACGACGTCCTCGAGCGGGCTGAAGCGGAACACGATCCGACCGCATTCTGGGCAGAGCGCGCCCGGATGATCGAGTGGATGCACCCGTTCAGCCAAGTGTTTCGCTTCGACTTGCCGCAACATGAGTGGTTCCTCGACGGCAAACTGAACGCGACGTCGAATTGCATCGATCGACACGTGCACAGCGACCGGCGCAACAAGGCCGCCCTGCTGTGGCTCGGCGAGGACGGCGAAGAGCAGGCTTACACCTACGCGCGGCTCTACCGGGAGGTGAACCGTTTCGCGAATGCACTGAAGCGTCTCGGCGTTCGCAAGGGGGACCGTGTCGTCGTGTACATGCCGCTCGTCCCGGAGGGGATCATCACGATGCTCGCGTGCGCGCGCATCGGTGCGATTCACTCGGTGGTGTACGCGGGCATGGGCGCTCAGGCGTTGCAGAGCCGAATCGAGGACTCGGGCGCGCGCGTCGTCGTCTGCTCCGATTTCACGTTCCGGCGCGGGAAGAAGATCGCTCTCAAGCCGACCGTCGACGAAGCCGTCCGTGAGCTGGGTTCGGTCGAGCACGTCGTCGTGCACCGGCGCGGTTCGCACCATGGGGATGCCGTCGCCTCCTTCGAATCTGAGCGCGAAGTGGATTTCTACGGCGTGCAGGAGCCGCGGGAAATCCATTGCCCGCCGGAGGCGATGGACGCGCAAGATCCGCTGTTCATCCTGTACACGTCAGGAACGACGGGGAAGCCGAAAGGGGTCGTGCACGCCACCGGCGGATACCTGGTCGGCGTGACTTATCTCGCCAAAGCGTTCTTCCAGATCGGAGAGCGGGACATCTACTGGAGCACCTCCGATATCGGTTGGATCGTCGGGCACTCCTTCATCGTCTATGGCCCCCTCTCCATCGGGGCGACCGTGCTGTGCCGCGAGGGCGTTCCGGACTATCCGTCACCGGACGTCACCTGGGACATCGTCGAGCGCTACGGCGTCAACATCATGTTCACCGCTCCGACGGCGGTACGGATGTGGATGAGTCATGGGAGCGAAGTGCCGGCCCGCTACGACCTGTCGAGCCTGCGACTTCTCGCGTGCGCCGGCGAGCCGCTCAATCCGGAGGCCCATTTCTGGGCTCAGCGGTACCTCGTGGGCGTTCACGGGATGGTCGTCGACAACTGGTGGCAGACGGAGATCGGCGCGCCCGTTCTGGGCACGCTGCCGACTTTCGACGCGCGCCCCGGCAAGGTCGGAAAGCCGATGCCGGGAGTCGACGCGCAGATCGTCGATCAGGAGGGACAGCCCGTTGGTCCCGGCGTGGGAGGGTTGCTCGTCATTCGCAAGCCGGTTCCCTACATGATGCGAGCGATCTGGGGCGACGCGGATCGCTACGCTGAATACTGGCAGCAGGTGCCCGGCTCGTATTCAGCGGGCGACATCGCCGTATGCGACGCGGACGGCTATTTCGCCGTCCTTGGTCGCGCTGACGACGTCATGAACGTCGCCGGACATCGGATTGGTACCGCCGACGTGGAGAGCAGCTTGCTTCGACACGGCGCGGTCGCCGAGAGCGCCGTCATCGGCGTGGCGGACACCCTCAAAGGCGAACGGATCAAGGCGTTCGTCGTGCTGAAGCCGGGTCACGCGAGCAGCGCCGCGTTGCTCTCGAGCCTCAAGGATCACGTGCGCCAGGATCTCGGCCCCATTGCGGCGCCCTCCGAGATCGAGATTCGCGTCTCGCTGCCGAAAACGCGCTCGGGCAAGATCGTTCGACGTCTGCTCAAGGCCGAAGCGCTCGGCAAAGATCCCGGGGATCTGTCGACGCTAGCGGACTGACGAAGCAGGCTCCGCCGAGTTCCGACGGGGACGGTCGACGTCACGCTCGAGTCGATGGCGCGTTTTGACGACCGCTTGATACGGGCCGACTTCGACTTGACGGCCTCGTGACGTGACCGGGCTCATGCTGAACGTCGCTAGCGTGAAACCGGTGCGCCTCGTTTTCCGAGGACCGCCGGGAGAGCGCGAGGAGTGGTGTCATGCAAAGTCTGCAAAGCATCCTTGGCGTCACCTGGTTCCTGTTCGCCTGGCTCACCCTGGGGTCGTGGTTCGTTCGGAGGTCGTTGCACTACATGCCGGACATCCCACCGCGAGTCGAAGGCGTCATGGTCCTTCGACCGATCGCAGGGAACGACGAGCGTCAGTGTCGACCCGCTAGCGAGCACCAGCCGCAAACTGCGTCTCGAGGATGAATCGCCACCCGGCCTCTTTGGCCGCGGCGTGATCCTGCGAGGCTCCGAACCCGGTTGTCGGATCGTTCCCGACCATGACGTAGTCGCTGGCTGGAACGTGCAAGCGGAGCTGGATGAGAAAGTCCGCTTTCGACACGTGGAACGGTCCGAGGAAGGACACCACGCGATGCCAATCGGGGATCGCGCGGACGAATATCGCCCAGTTTCCGCAGAGCCCCACGATGTGGCGCTCCTCGCGAAGCGTACGAAGCGCCTCCGAGGCGACCGGTCCGCCGGAGACGTCCAGCGTGTCGTCGACATCGAAGGCGTAGAGGCGTGGGAGCAAAGGGAACCTCGCGTTCTAGCCCGCTCGGACACGGAGCGAAGGCTGGCGTCGATAGTACCCCCTCGAACGTTGCCAGCCATCGGATCGGTACTGTCGACGTGAAAGGCATGGCGTGATTCGTGCACACGGGCGGACATGTCCAAAGCGATTCCGGCGATTCAGAAGTACATGACCACGAGCCCGCACTCGATTGGCTCCGATCAGACCCTCGCGAAGGCCCACGAGATGATGCACACGCACGATATTCGGCATCTCCCCGTGCTCGCGGGCGGAAAGCTCGTCGGCATGCTCACCGACCGCGATCTACATCTCATCGAGTCGATGGCGGGCGTCGAACCGCGCGTCGCGAAGGTGGACGACGCGATGTCGACCAACGTCTACTCCGTCGCCCCGGAAACGCCCCTCGACGAGGTCGTGGCGACGATGGGCGAGCGGAAATACGGGTCCGCCGTCGTGATGCAGAACGGCAAGGCGGTGGGCATCTTCACGACGGTCGACCTTTGCCGCGCTTTCGCGGAGCTTCTGCACACTCGCCTCGCCAACTGACTCGCCCGCGACGCGCGTCTCGCGCACCGAGGACGACGAGACTGACCCGCAGCGCTCCGCGTCTTTTTTGCGGCTGAGCGCAAACGGTTCGCTGCGGGTCGAGGTGGCGGACGAGATCGTCCGCCGTCGCGGGGCGCGCGAAGCGCGGCACGTGAGATGCATTGCGGAACCCACGAGAACACGAACATGGAAACGACAACCAACCTGCGCGAATCGTTCATTCGTCCGGCGCCGCTGAGCAGAAGTGGCGAAGACCACCGGCACACTCGGATCACGGCGATCGGGATCGGAATTCTCCTCGCCATCGGCCTCCTGTTTTGGTGGCAGAGCGCCCGCTGAGGCGGCGACCGCCGGCCGCCGTCGTCGCGACGGTTCCGCTCGCCGGCTTGATGGCCGCCGCCTCGCTCGCCGGCATCTGCGTGCGGTCGACGTACGCCCGCGAGACGGCCGGGTGGGCGGCGCAAGGAATTGGCCAGGACTGGTTCGACCTGATGTTCGCGGTCCCGTGGTTCGCCGTGACCGCGGCGCTGTCGCTGCGCGGCTCGGAGCGCGCCCTGCTGCTGCTCGCCGGCGGAGTCGCGTACGCGTTCTACGAGCTCGTCATCTACGCCTTTGCGATCCACTTCAACGCGATGTTTCTGGTCTACTGCGCCGCGCTCGGGTTCTCGTTCTTCTCGCTTTCGGGCATCGGCTGGTTGATCGCCCGGAAGCCGACGAGCATCCCATCTCCGCCGGACCGCGATCGTGAAGTGGCCGGTGCGCTCTTGCTGTCGATCGCGACGCTCTTCTCGATGGCGTGGCTCGGCGACATCATTCCCGCGCTCACCAAGGGCGTCGTCCCGCCGGCGATCGTCGATGCCGGATTGCCGACGAACCCGGTTTACGTGATGGACCTTTCCGTCGTGCTCCCCGTGCATTTCATCGCAGGCCTCGCGCTGCTGCGTCGCAAGGGCTTCGGGTTCGTCCTCGCTCCGGTCGTCCTTGCGTTCGACGTGATGATGGCGCTGTCCCTCGCCGTGATGATGCTCGTGATGCGACTGCGTGGCGCAGAAGCGAGCGTCCCATTGGCGGGGGGAATGGCGCTCATTTCGGGCGCGAGCGCGGTGATGCTCGAACGGATTTTGCGGAGCCCTCGGCCTGCAATCTAGAATGGCGCATCAGCCGAGTTCACCGGAGCCCCGTCATTTCGGGTCGGTGTTGGGTGGCGGAGCTGACGGGGCGGCGCTCGGTTGAGCGCTGCCCATCATCTCGTCGAGGAGCTCGGTGTCGACGTCGCCGGCAGCGGCGGCCTTCGCCGGACCAGCGCCGCCGGACGGCGACGTCGCGATGCCCTTGCCGTCCGCGCCCCATTTCGCGCGATCGGCATCGCTGCATGGTAACGGGTTGTTCCGATCCTCCTGGACGCACTCGAGCATCCACGCATCGCGCGGCGCCTCGTGGAGCGCCTCGGCCTTGGCTCTCTCGGCGGCGATGTCGCCATCCACTGCGATCGTCGACAGCTTGGGGACGAGCATGATGATCGTGAGGCCGAAGAACATGATGCCGAGAAATGGGAGCGCAATTCGGTAGAGCGACGTCATCGGCTTCCGGAATCGAAAGCTCGTCACGAACAGGTTCTGGCCGAACGGCGGGCTCAGGAACGCGATCTCGAGGTCGAGCAGGAACATCATCATCAGGTGGAACGGCGAGAAGACGAACCGCGCTCCGAACGGAAGCAGGAGCGGCACCGCGACGAGAATGGCGCTGAACCCCTCCATCACCGCGCCGACCCCGAGCATGAGAAAGTTCCTGGCGATCAGGAAGTGCCAGCGCTTGGTGACCCCGAGGCTCGTGATCCACTCGAAGACCCGCGCCGGTGCCTGCTCGGTGATGAGATAGTTCGTGAGCGCGACGGCCATCGCCATGATGAGCAAGAGCGCTCCGGCGAGCGCGAAGGCGACCGAGACGAGCCGCGGCAGGTGCTTGAGCTTCAGATCGCGGTGAATCGCGAGTTCGACCACGGTGACGAACACGGCGGAAATGGCGGCCGCCTCGTCGATGGCCGCGAGACCGACCGCGAGACTGCCGAGGACCATGACCGGAACGCAGATCTCCCACTTCACGCCCCAGAGCGCGTCCGCGATTTCGCGGAAGTTCGGTCTGGTGCGCGGGATGTCGTGCTTGATCCCGGTGTACATCGCGTGGGCCGCGAACAGCGAGATCATGAAGACGCCCGGCACGACCCCGGCCTTGAACGCCTTCGTGAAGTCAGTGCCGGCCACGAGCGAGTAAATCAGAATCGGCAACGAAGGAGGCAAGAGGAGCCCGAGTGAGCCGCCGGTCATGATCACGCCGAGCGAGTAGTCTTTCGGATAACCGTTCCCGATGAGGGCCGGGTACAAGAGCCCGCCGACCGCGACGATCGTGACGGCGCTGCCGCCGGTGAGCGTGCAGAAGAACGCGCTCGCGACGAGGCAGACGATGGCGAGCCCGCCCGGGAGCCACCCGAAGAGCGCGTTGGCCGCCCTGACGATGCGCTCCGGCGCCTTCGATTGCGCCATCGTGTAGCCGACGTACGTGAAGAGCGGAACCGTGACGAGGATGGGCGACCCGGCGAAACGATCGTCGAGGACGTCGGGAGCGATGAACCTCGCATGCTGCAGCGCGGCGGTGCCTTGGGTGAACCACGCCGCCAAGGTCGCCCCGGCCATGATCGCGAACACCGGCGCGCCGAGGAGCGCGAAGATCAGCACGACGAGCAAGAGCGGCATCAGACTTTACTCTCGCCCCATTCCTCGGATTCGTCCGTGTCGACGCTCGCGTGTCCGCTCGCGACGAGCAGGCCGCGAAGCACGAAGCGCGCGGCGATGATCATGAGCCCGATCGGAAATACGAGGTAGGCGGCATTGATGAGCTCGCCGCGCGGCTCACCGCGACCGGGAATGACGACGATCGGCGATCGGGTCTCTTCCGGCGGGATCTTCAGCGTTTCCGTCGCCTCGCGACCGTAGCGGGACGAGAAGCCCTCCGCGTCGACCCAGGTGTTCCATTCCTTGCCCGTGAGAAACTCGGAATAGATCTCGCCTCGGAGCACGTGCGGCACGGTAATGAAGTCGAGTGCGGCTTGCTTTCTCGCAATGAAGAAGTCCTCGCCCAGCTGCGACGCCACGCGGCCAATCTTCTCGGTCGGGCTCTGATCCGCGCGCGCGCCGAAGTTCTCGATCGAAATGTGATCGAGAAAACCCCACGCGGCCACGATGCAAACGAATGCCGTCGCGACCCAACCTATCAGCACCATGATCGTGCGTGTTCGAAGGCTGACGAACCGCGTCACGATGTCGATCACGATGTGGCGACCGCGACCCGTCGCGAGCGACCCCCCGACCAGAGCGAGCAGCATCGTGAGCCGCGTCCCGACGCCGCGAAGACCGCCGAGCAACGTCAGGAACGAGGCTTGTTGGTACCAGTTGAGCAGGTTCGAGGCGTACGCGACGCCGAACCCGAGCCAGGCCTTCGCCAGCAAAAATCCGAACAAGACGGAAGCGACCGTCGCCCAGTTGCGCACGACGAGCCGCTGTTTGCGGAGCGCGAGATACGCCGTCGTTCCGAGCACGGTGCCGCCGAAGGCCGCACGGAAGGCGAGCGCGGCGGGCTGATCTCCGGGCGCTGAAAAGCCTTTCAAGCAGACCCACAGCGACATCGAGAGCGCTTCCAGGCAAAAAACGCCCAGCGCGAGCCAGATCTCGAACCGATTCCAGGCCCGATCGATGACGACCAACGGTTCGCCCCATTTCGCCGGCGCGATCAGCGGCGCGGCGGGGTGAGGCACGACGAGCCCGGGCTCAATGCCGGGTGCGCCTTCGTGTTCCCCGTTCGAGGTGGGTTCGTCGTTCGACACGCGTCCCGGAGCAGCAAGCTACTCGTTCGCATATCACCGGGACGTCAAGAATCCGTTCGACCGATCCGCACCCTGGGCGTCAGTGGCGCGTCGAACGACGTCGTGATGGATTCTTGAAGCTACCGGGCTCGGACTTTGCACCCGCGTGACGGTGGGCAGGCCATGTTGTCCTGGAAGGCGCTCTCGATGGGCGCCGCGGAGACAGTCCTTCAAGTGAGGAAAACAATGACCCCTCAACTCGTCACTGTGGCGGACCGAGAGCCGTCACGTCCCGTCGTCACTGAATCGGAAACTGCATTCGCCATCAAGGTGACGGCCGCCGCCCTCATTGTTCTTTTCCTCCTGGGCGCCTGGGTGTGGACTCACGGAGCCGAGCGCCGAGCCGTTCGCAACCTGCCGCTCGACGAGCGTGGCGCTCTCTATCAAACGACGCTCGGCACGCTTCGCGGCCCTTGTGGCGCCGCCCACCCCTCGGACGGCCTCGACGCATTCTGTCGCAAACAGGCGGAGTTCATCCTCGAATTTCCCGAATGCGACGACGCTTGCATGACACTCGCCCGGGCGCGTCTGAGCTCGCCGTCGAAGTAGCGCGTCACTCCACCCGCAACAGAACGCGCCTGAGGTCGTCGCGGCTAACCGGTTTGCTGAGGACCTCGTCCATGCCCGCGGCAAGGCAGGCGCCGCGCTCTTCGGGAAGGGCCGAGGCGGTGAGGGCGACGATTCGGACGCGCGGTTTTCCCGACGAACGCTCGAGATCGCGGATGGTTCGAGTCGCGAGCAGACCGTCCATCTCCGGCATCTGGACGTCCATGAGCACGAGATCCCAGCTCGCCCGCTGGAACGCGGCGATGGCGGCGATGCCGTTCGCTGCGATTTCGACTTCGTGGCCGTCGCTGTCGAGGAGCGCACGCGCGACCTTCTGATTGACCAGGTTGTCCTCTGCGAGAAGGATCCGGAATTGGCGCGCGGCGCGCGGCGCTTCGACCCGCTCGCTCGCGTGCGCAGCGGCGTCGGTGGCCGCCGGCAACACGAACGTGAAGGTGCTGCCCTTGCCCGGGGTGCTGTCGACCGAAATGCAGCCGCCCATGGCGAGCACGAGCTCCCGGCTGATCGCGAGTCCGAGACCCGAACCTCCGAACCTGCGGCGCTGCGAGCCATCGACTTGCGAGAATCGTCCGAAGAGGCGTCGTTGATCTTCGGTGGCAATACCGATTCCGGTGTCGATCACGTCGAACCGACAGCCGCCCGCGGGCATCTCGCCGGAGGGTTCGGCTCTCGAGAAGCGAATGCTGATGGAGCCGCGTTCGGTGAATTTCACGGCATTGCCGAGCAGATTGAAGAGGACTTGCCGCACCCGCCCCGCGTCACCGAGCGCGTACCGGTTGGCGTCCGGCGCGACGACGAGCTGAAGCTCGAGTCCCTTCAACTCCGCTTGCGCGCCGAGGACGGCTACCACGTCGGCGATGACTTTTACGGCGTCGACGCTTACGCGCGCGAGATCGAGCCGGCCCGCTTCTATTCGCGACCAGTCGAGGATGTCGTTCAGGATCTGCAGGAGCGCCTTACCGCTGTCGTGAACGTTCTGCAGCATCTCGCGCTGGTCGTCGTCGAGCTCCGTACCGAGGAGCACTTCGGTGAGACCGAGCACGCCGTTCATGGGCGTCCGAATCTCGTGGCTCATGGTCGCGAGGAATTCGCTCTTCGCTCGGTCCGCGGCCTCCGCGGCGTCGCGGGCACGGGTGAGCTCTTCCTCACGCGCGCGCTGTTCGGTGACGTCCCTTGCGACGCAGAGGAGCATTTTCTCGGGCGTGGCGACGCTGGACCAGCTGAGGACGCAATACGTTCCGTCTCGCTTTCGATATCGGTTTTCGAAGCCCACCGAGGGCGATCCGGGCGTGAGTTGCGAGACGTTCGCGATGGTCTTCGCCACGTCGTCCGGGTGAACCAAATCCACGAACTGTCGCGAAAGTAGCTCCTCTTCGCTCCAGCCGAGGAGCGTCGTCCACGCCGGGTTCAGTCGCAGGAACCTGCCCTCCTGGCTGCCGATGCAGAGGAGGTCGAGCGAGAGCGTGAAGAACTGCTCGTCCTGGGCCTCCACGCGGCGCCGCGCCTCTTCCTCGTGGCGAAGCGCGGTGATGTCGGAGAACGAGCACACGACGCTTTCGGGCTCGCCGTCGTCGCCGAGCGTCGTCGGTTGCGCGTTGATCAGGATCCACCGCAGCCCGGCGTTCCCGACGTCGATGCCCATCACGACGCCACGCACGGGCTCTCGTGTGCGCGCCGAGACCGCGGCGGGGTGTTCTTCCTTCGGAAAGGCACTGCCATCCGCGCGAATGGCGCGCCACACGGGGTCACCGTATTCACGACCCACGATGTTCTCCCGATGGACATCGAGGATCCGTTCCGCCGCCGCATTGCACGAGAGGATGGTCCCGTCGCGGCCGACCACGCAGATACCCGCGTCGATCGTCGCGAGGATGGTCCGGAGCTCTTCGTCGCTCCGCCGCCGATCAGCCTGCTCCGCGCCGTGCGATAGCAATGGGGGGTCGATCATGGAAGCCCAGCCTGGCGCTCTTCAGGAACGGCGCGGCCGTCGCCGACATAAGGCCTCGGTCCGCGGACACGCTCTACCGCACGGCACCGGTCAGCCGGCGTGTTCAGGTCGAGTTCCGACGGATCGGCGCGCCAGCCGCCTCCGCTGCATATTGGGTTCGGTCCGCGGGGGCCTAGGGCAATGAGTGGCCTTTCAGGAAGCTCCAGATCTGAGTCGTCGCGTCGAAGGGGGACGTCTCGGAAAGGAGTCCGGTGCCGCCTGGCCAGGCATGCCCGCCCTGATCGATGGTGCAGAACACGACCTCGGATGCATCTCGGCAGGGTCCCCAGTGGTCGCAATGCGCGTTCCCTTGGTCGAAGGAAGCGGTGCTCGCCGACGGGCAACCGTTCTTGGTCCGGAACGCGGCGACCTCGTCGGCAGCTGCCGGGAAGACCGGCGTCGGACGACCACTCAAGGGCAAGCCGCCGGAGCCGCCGGCGTAGGGGACGAGCGGGTCGGCGTTGCCGTGGATGTGCATGAGCGGCATGGGGTGGGTAGGGGTGCACGTATCGTCGAGCGGCACGACCGCCGAGCCCGATACCGACGCCGCGGCCGCGAACCGTTGCGAATCCTGGCACGCGAGTCGATACGTCATCATCCCGCCGTTCGAGAACCCGATGGAGTACACGCGCGCGAGATCGACGCACGACTTGGCGGCCACGTCGTCGATGACGGCGTTCAGAAATCCGACGTCGTCGCGATCGCCTTCGGAGGCCGCGCTACAACACGCGCCGGCGTTCCAATCGGCGGGCGAGCCCAAGCCCTGCGGATAGGCGACGAAAAAGCTTTCGCTGTCCGCGAGGGCATTCATCGACGTCAGTCCTTCTTGCTGCGCGGAAGAGCCGAAGTACCCGTGCAGGTTCACCACGAGCGGCCGCGGACCGGCGCCGCCGGCACTCGGGACGTGAAGGTCGTAGGTGCGCGCCGTGCCGCCGACGGTGAGATTGATCGTTGCAGACGCCACGCTGTCGTTCGCCGAGCATCCGGGAGACGGTCGCGCCGGTGCGGCCGTCGATGCATCCGCGACACCGGTCGAAGCCCCGCCCGATGATGGCGGTTCGCCTCCGCTGCCGCCTGCGCCGCTCGTGCCGCCGGAACCGTTCCCACCGCCCGATTCAACAAGACCCCCCGCGCCAATTGCGCCGCCGACGGCGCTACCATTGCCCGCGCCTCCCACCGCGCTACCGCCGCCCACGCCTCCGACCGCGCTGGATCCCCCTTCTGCCGCGCCGCTCGCGCCCGAGCTTCCGCCCCCGCCGGTGACGCCGCCTTCGGCCTCACCCCCGGAGGAGCCGCCTTGACCCTTGGAAGACCCCGGACCCTCCGACGAGCAGCCGAGGGGAAGCAGCACGAGAGCGGACAAGAAAAATAGTTTGTTTGGCAAACCAATCATTGCGGCACGCTAGCATGCCCTCGCAGCGGCGCAGCCCCGAACCTCCGTTCATGGGTTTCTTCCGGTGTCGGTTTGGGTCATTCTCCGGCGCGCCGTGTCCAAATCAGTGCCAAGCGGAACCGAACCCGTGAACCTCGGAATCCTCGCGTCGCTCATCGGGTTCAAGCTCCGGATGGCTCAGCTCGCCGTCTACGAAGATTTTCTGAGCGACGCCCCGCGGGGCCTCACCCCGGGTCCCGCCGGCATTCTGGTCCTCGTCGACGCCAATCCCGAGATGACGCAGCAACGACTCTGCGAGGTCCTTCACGTCGACAAGTCGACGTTCGCGCTCATGCTGAATCGACTCGAAGCTCGCGGTCTCGTCCGGCGTATCCGGTCGAACGTCGACCGACGGCAGAAGACGCTCCGCTTGACGACGAAAGGCGCGGCGACACTCCGCGCGATTGTCGCGCACGTGAAACGCCACGAGCAGCGCGTCTTCGCGAACCTCTCCGTCGCGGAGCGACAATCGCTCGCCGCGCTCTTGAAGAAAATCCCGAACCGCAGGAAACACTAGCGATTCCGAGCTGTCGCGCGACCCTCCGGAATCGACGCTCTCCCCGAGCTCGGTGTAGGGTCCCGCCGTGGGCCTTTTTGCGATTCGAAAGGGCGAGCGGCGCGACGTCTGGGCTGCGTTTCTGACTCTGTTCGCGCTCATTGCGAGCCATTCGATGCTGGAGACGGCGCGAGACGCGCTGTTCCTCGCGAAGGTGCCGGCGACGCGGCTCCCTTGGGTGTTTCTGGTCATCGCGGCGCTGTCGTTCGCCGTCGCGAAGTTTCAAGCAATGGCAACGGCGGGGCTGCGTCCGGAGCGCGCGCTTTCTGCCATCACGCTGTTTGCCGCCGCGGTCACCGGGGGTTTCTTCGCGTTCCACGCGCAGCTCGTGGCCTGGGGGCTGTACGCGCTCTACGTCTGGTCGGGGCTTCTCGCATCCTTGGTTCTCATTCATTTCTGGGTGCTCGTCGGCGATCTCTTCACCATCACCCAGGCCAAGCGCGTCTACGGGTTCATCGGCGCGGGCAGCGTCCTCGGTGCGATCTTCGGGAGCGGAGCGGCGAGCTTGCTCTCGCGGGTGGCTCCACCGGAGCGGCTTCTGCTCTGCTCCGCGGTCGGCTTCGGGATCGCGGGCGTCGTTCCGTACCTATTTGCTGCTCGGCCCGCGGCGGCACGCTCCTCGAGCGCGATTCCGAGACTCCGCGAAACGCTCCGCTTCGTCCGGGACGACTTTTACGCGTCACGAGTGGCTGTCTCGCTCTTCATGGCCACGGTGTGTCTCACCGTCGCCGACTACGTTTTCAAGAGCGCCGTGGCCGGACTCGTGCCGAAAGCCCAGCTCGGCGCGTTCCTCGGAACGGTGTACTTCGGCGCGAACGTCCTCTCACTCTTGTGTCAGGTCTTTCTCGTGGGGTGGCTCCTGCGGCGTGTTCCGCTCGGATCCGCCCTCGCGCTATTGCCGGCGTTCTTCGTCCTCGGCGGTCTCGGCGTGGCGATCACCGGCGGCCTCGCCGCGGTGCTTGCGCTCAAGGCGACGGACGGCGCGCTTCGGTACTCCCTCCATCGGACCGCGTCGGAGCTCCTGCTCCTGCCGTTCGGCGAAGAGGCGAGGCGGCGGGTGAAGAGTTTCGTCGACGTCGTCGGACAGCGCGGCGGGCAGATCGTCGCCTCTCTTGCGATTCTCGCGTTCACCGCGTTCAGCTCCCAACCCCGCTGGGTCGCGCTCGCGCTCGCCGTGCTCGCTTCGCTCTGGTTCTCGAGCGCTATGGCGCTTCGGAAACCGTACATCGATCTGTTCAGGAAGCGACTCAAGGCCGGCCGCGTGAATCACATCGATGAATTCCCGGAGCTCGACGTCGCGTCGCTGGAGACGCTCCTCGGCGCACTCGAGAGCGAGCACGACAGCGAGGTGATCGCCGCGCTCGACGTTCTCGAGCGAGAGAACAAGGTGCATCTCGTCCCCGCGCTCATCCTCTATCATCCGTCCGATGCCGTCGTGCTCCGAGCGCTCGAAATCCTGACGCTCTCTGGACGGAGAAACTTCGTGACGATCATCGATCGCGTCATCGACCATCCTTCGGTGGTGGTCCGCGCGGCGACAATTGCGGCGCGATCGGTCCTCGCACCCGACGCCGACCTCCTCCGGCGTCGTTTCGAGCGCGAAGGGTCGCCGGAGGTCCGCGCCAGCATCGTCGTCAACCTCATCGCCTCCGGCGAATTCTCCTCGGAAGAGCGAGCCGATCAATTGGAGGCGATCCTTCGGACCGGGTCGGTGCCGACACGAGTCGCGCTTGCCGAGGCCATCGGTCGCCGCGCCGCGACTGGTTTCGACGACACGCTCACCGCGCTCGCCGCTGCGCCGGAGCTCGCGGTGCGCCACGCGGCCCTCGCCGCGATGGGTCACGTGCAGTCGCCCGCGCTGTTTCGCCTCATCGTTGATGCACTCTCGTCGGACGCGACGAGGCGCGAGGCCGAACGAGTCCTGGCCGGGATGGGCGCCGACGCGTTCGACGCCCTGTTCGACTCCTTTCGAGACAAGACGGCGGGCGCGGAGCTCAGGTGGTCCATCCCTCCTACCCTGGCACGTTGCAATCCCGAGCGAGCGGTTGCAGCCCTGGTCGAATGGTTGCCTCACGAGAGCGATGGCAAGGTCCGGTTTCAGGTGATCCGCACCCTCGAGCGGCTGGTCCGGCGTCATCCCTCGTTCAATCTCGACCGAGCGCTGCTCGTCGCTTCCGTCGCGGAGACCCTCTCGCGCGCTTATCGTTACCTCGACGCGCGGTTGCTCCTCGCTCGCGGCGCCGATGCGGTCGCAGACCGAAGGACGCCGGGGAACGATCTGCTCCGGACTCTGTTGCGCGACAAGGTGGAGAACGCAAAGGGTCGTCTCTTCCGACTCCTCGGTCTGCTGTATCCGAGTGACGACTTCGGGCAGATATATCGGGGGCTCGGCGCCACTCGCGAGCTCCGGGCGACCAGCATGGAGCTCATCGACAGCATTCTCCAGGACCCGCTCAGAACCGCGGTCGCGGGCCTTGCCGATGATGGTGACGACGACGCTCGCCTCCTCCGCGCCGGCCGCTATCACCGCCCGCTGAACCTTTCCTTCGAAGCAGTGCTCGCCCATCTCATGCAAGACGAGAGTGACGCCGTTCGAGAAGTCACTTACTTTCACGCCGCCGAGCTCGGGCTCGTCGAGCGGCTGAGCTCCCGAGGCAAAGCGGCATGAGCGAGATCCTCGGCTTCCGTGAGCCGCCGCGCGAGGGCCTCAGAGATCGAGTCCTGGCGCTCCGCTCGCAACCCTTGTTCGAAGGCCTCGACGACGAAGCGCTACTGCTCCTCGCCGAGCACGCGCGAAGCGTGACCTATCGAGCGGGCGATGTCGTCGCGCCCGAAGACGAACCCCCGAGAGCGCTGTTCATCGTGCTCGAGGGAGAGCTCGTCGCTACCCGGCAGGGCAAGGCCTTGGTGAAAATAGGTCCAGGGAGCGCCTACGGAGCCTTCGCGCTGCTCGCTCGCGAACCCCCGCCGCTCGCTTCGGCGGCGACGACCATGCGTGTCCTCGAGGTTCCAGCCGCTGCCCTGGAGACCGCGCTCGACGAGAACCACTCCTTGCTCCGAAAAGGCCTCGCCGTCGCGGCGGCGGGTGTCTTGGAGTTCACGGGCAACCTTCCCGCAAGCCCGCTCTTCCCGCCCGAAGTCGACGAAGGCACCTACTATCCCGAGCCCAAGTCCATGGTCGAACGCCTCATCCAGGTTCGCCGGGGAAACTTCGCTCGCATGAATCTCGAAGCGCTCATCGACCTCGCCCGCCAAATGATCGAAGTCAGATTTCCCGCCGGTCACCTCCTCTGGTCCGCCGGAGATCCGCCCACGCACTCCCTCTACATCGATTGCGGCCGCGTCCGCTGCATCGCCCCCGACGGCGAGCACGTTGACATCGGCTCCAACTTCACCCTCGGCGTGCTCGATGTCTGGGGCGCCAAACAAAGAGCCTATACCGCCCGCACCGAGACCCCGGTCATCGGGTACCGCATCGAGTTCGAGACCTTCTTGACTCTGCTCGAGTCGCACGTCGAAGTGGGGATCCAGCTCCTACGAACGTTCGCTCGGACACTGGTCGTCGAGCGGTACGCCTCCCAGAGCGGGCGAAACTAAAGCCAAGGAGGCCTGTCCGGGCGGCGGCGGCCGCGACCCGCGGCGCCCCGACCGCGGGGCCAAAAACTGGGCGAGCCCTCGATTCACGCGGAAACCGCGGTGGTCGATCGGGCGGCAGTGCGATATAGAAGACAAATGTCTTCTATTAGACCGGCGTCGCTCCCGCCGCGGCCGCGTCTCGTCAGGGCCTCCTGGTTGAACGCCGCGGCGATCGTCGCGGTCGTCCTCGCGGCGGTGCTCGTCACCACGAAGAACCTCGGTCGCGGTCCGGGCGCCAACGCTCTGGTGAACGTGTCGTACGATCCGACGCGGGAGCTTTTTCAGGCGGAAAATCGCGCCTTCGAGGATGCGTACGCGCGGCTCGGCAAGCGTGCCCCGAACATCGTGCAGTCGCACGGCGGGTCGTCGCGACAAGCTCGCGCCGTCATCGACGGCGCGCCCGCGGACGTGGTGACGCTCGCGCTTTTCACCGACGTGGACGCGCTCCGCAAGCGCGGACTCATCGCGGACGGCTGGACGAACCGGCTCCCGAACGGCTCGCGCCCCTACACCTCGACCATCGTCTTCGTGGTGCGGCGCGGCAACCCGCACCGCATCGCGGATTTCCCGGACCTCGTCGCGCGCGACGTCGCGATCGTCACGCCGAATCCGAAGACCTCGGGCAACGGCAAGCTGGCCTTTCTCGCGGCGTGGGGCTCGGTGCTTCACCGCGGCGGCACCGAAGCCGAAGCGCGAGCCTTCGTGACGGAGCTTTACCGGCACGTGGTCGCGCTCGACGCGGGCGCACGCGCCGCGGCACTGACTTTCAGTGAAGAGAAAGTCGGCGACGTCCACCTCACTTGGGAAAACGAAGCCATCCGCGAGGTGTCCGAGTCGAACGGCGAGCTCGAGGTCGTCTATCCGCCCGCGAGCCTCCGCGCCGAACCGTTCGTCGCGTGGGTGGACGCGAACGTGAAGAAGAACCGCACCGAGGAGCTCGCGAAGGACTACCTGTCGTTTCTCTTCAGCGACGACGGCCAGGAAATCATCGCCGCGCACGGCTATCGCCCGATAAATCCCCGAGTGCTTGCGGCGCACGCGCGGTCGTTCCCGACGCTCACCCTGTTCTCGATCGGCGACTTCACCCGGGGGTGGGACGACGCGAACGAGCGTTTTTTCTCTGACAACGGCGTCTACGACGCGATTTCCGCCAAACCGAAGGAGGGGTGATGGCGCAGGCAGTGGCGGTCTTCGACGCGAATCGGCTCGAGAGCGAGCCGCTCGGCTACGGGCGCGGCGCGCTTCGCAAGGACGTGGTCGCCGGACTCACGGTGGCGGCCATCTCGCTTCCACAGGCCATGGCGTACGCGCTCATCGCGGGAGTCGATCCGCGGTTCGGGCTCTACTCGGCCATCGTGGTGACCGCGGTCGCGTCGCTCTTCGGTTCATCCTCGCACCTCGTGAACGGCCCGACGAACGCCATCTCCCTCGTCGTCTTCAGCGCGCTCGCGTTCATCGATCCGGAGGCGAGACTCGACCGATATCAAGCGATGTTCCTCCTGGCGCTCCTCGTCGGGGCGATCCAGATCGTGATAGCGGTCACGAAGCTCGGCGACCTGACGCGCTTCATCTCCGAGGCGGTCGTCCTCGGGTTCATGGCCGGCGCGGGGTTCCTGGTGGCGCTCGGCCAGGTGAATAACCTGCTCGGCATTCCAGACCGCGGCAACGGGCACCAGCTGCTCGTGCACCGGCTCTACCTGTCGCTCACGAGCGGCGCGCCGGTGAATGTTCGCGCGCTCACCACCGGGCTAGTGACCATCGCTCTCGCGGTCGGCCTGCGCTCGGTCCTCACGCGGCGCGCGCTCCCGCGCGTCGACATGCTCGCCGCGCTCGTCGTCGCGGCGCTGCTCACGCACGGTCTCGGCTGGTCATCGCCCGGCGCCGGGGGGAGCACGCTCGTCGCCGTCCTCGGCCGCGTCCCTGGGGCGCTCCCGACGCCCCACATCCCCGAGATCCAGTTTGCGTGGCTCCGCGAGCTCGGCGGGAGCGCCGTCGCCATCGCCGTGCTCGGTCTCCTCGAGGCGCTCGCGATAGCGAAGTCGATCGCCAACGAGACGCGTCAGGTACTCGACTACAACCGCCAGTGCCTCGCCGAAGGCATCGCGAATCTCGTCGGCGGTTTCTTCCAGTGCTTGCCGGGCTCCGGCTCACTCACGCGCTCGGCGATCAACTACCAATCGGGCGCCGTGAGCCGATTTTCGGGGATCGTGGCCGCGACGTCCGTGGCGATCGTCCTCGCGCTCCTCGCGCCGCTCGCCCGGTTCGTCCCCAAGGCCGCGCTCGCCGGTCTGCTCATGGTGACCGCCGTGCGGCTCGTCGATTGGCGAAGGCTCGCATACGCGCTCCGTGCATCACGTTTCGACGCCGGTCTCGTCGTCGCGACCGCCGTCACCGCCGTCTTCGTGAGCGTCGAGTTCTCGATCCTCGCGGGCGTCGCGCTGTCCATCTTGCTCTACGTTCCGCGCGCGGCCCGCCTCAAGGCGACCGAGCTCGTCGTCGCGCAGGACCGCGTCATCCGCGGCCGTCAGGGGACCGATCCCGCGTGCGACTCGCTGGTCATCTTCGACCTCGAGGGAGAGTTGTTCTTCGGCGCCGCGACCGAGCTCAATCGGTACCTCGACGCGCTCCTCGCACGTATTCGCGCAGGCGCCCCGACCGTCGTCCTGCGTCTCCGGCGCACGCGCAATCCAGACCTCGTTTGCCTCGAACGTCTCGAAGAGTTCCTGCACGCCGCACACGATCTCGGAACCAACGTGTTCCTTGCCGGCGTCGGGAACGACGTCCTCGAGACCATGCAGAACCTCCGCTTCTTCGACTGGTTCCCCCGCGACCACGTGTTCGACGTCGAATTGGACTCACCGGGCTCCTCGACGATCCAGGCCGTGCGCGCCGCCTACCGTTCGATTGGCGGAGAACGCGCGGAAGCCTGCGCGCACTGCCGCGCCATCGCGCCGAATGACGCAGAGATCTATTACATGATCTGAGAGGTGCCCGCGCGCGTGCAGGGTGTGCGGAGAGGTTCACCTCCGCCCCCGCGTCTCACAGCTTCCGCCATCTTCGAACCTGACGACGATGGGCACTAGCCCCAAATAGACGAAGTCTTCGAGCGTCTTCCAGGTCGCGATCCCGCCGTCCCCGGGCTCCGTGTAATCGCCGTCCCCGTTCGTCTCCGCCACCGGCAACGGCTCGAGCCCGAGCTCGGCGAGCGTGACGTTCCCGTCGTGATTGCCGAACCTGTCGTCGGCCTGGGCGATCGGATCGAATCGAAGTGCGCCGCGCACGGGATCGGCGCGATCCAGGAACAGCGCTTCGCCGTGGACGGTGAGCTCGGTCGTGAGCGCGGCGCGGCCCTTCATGTCGAATCCGCGAGCACCGGGGAGCCCAGCGTCGCCTATGCGAGCGGCATCGGCGGAGAGTAGGTCGATCTTGTCCACCTCGAGCTTTGGCGGACCCACACATTGTGAATACGAGACGCGCTGCCGAAAGGACCAAGTGAAGGTCTTGGTGGTCGCACCGTTGGTTGCATTGCCGCTGACGTAGACGTCGGTGGCGCGATTGGTGGAGTAGGCGTCGGTACCGGGTGCACCGAGGAGCGCGCGATCGGCTTCGGTGACGGCGATGCCGAGGACCGAAGTCGCGCTGGGAGCGGACACGCGGAAGCCGAAGTCGCATTGGCCGAGACCATAGAGGAGGCCGAGCTGCTGCGATCCGGGGACGAGGAGGTCGAGGAGGCGATTGTAGTCGGCGTCGTAGTAGTCGGCGCAGGAGTCACCGTCGAAGGAGGCGTTGCCGATCCCGATGAGGAATCGAAAATACGAGACGGTCCAGCCGTCGGTGGTGACGAAGGAGTGATCGCGCGTGGCGAGCGCCGTGCCCGCAACGACGCTCACGTCGAGACTGCCGGGAACGGGACGCGTATCGCCGGGAAGACACGCCGTGGCGAGCGCTCCGACGCCGAGCGCCGAACACCGTGCAAAAAATCTGAAGCGCGCCATGGTCAAAACCCGCCTTCGAGGCCGATGCTCGGAATGGTGACGGGGCCGATGGTCTGAGTCTGAACGACTTCCTTGTTCAAGGTGGCGTTGAGCACTTCCGCGACGAAGGCAAGCCAGCCGCTCTTGCCGACTTTCCAGCGTTTTTCGAGGCGGAGATCGAGCCGGTAAAAAGACGGCTCGCGCTCGGGGCTTTGACTCGGCGGGGGCGCAATCGCGCCGCGGTATTCGATGATTTTCGGCGTGCCGGTGTAGAAGACGACGCGCGTGCCGGCGCGCCAGCCTTTGCCGAGGTCATAGCCGAGCGCGGCGTTGAATACGTGCGTGCGATCGAACGCGCTCGGGAATTCTTCGCTGCCGAACGCGCGCGTCGAGCGCGAGAGGGTGTAGGTGAGAAAGCCGCCGAGCTTCTTGGTCAGATTGCGGCGGACGAAGAGCTCGAAGCCGACCGCGGAACCGAGCGCGCGCTGCTGGAGATTGGCGGCGAGGTTCGAGATATTCGTGCCGAGGACGTCGCTCATGTTCAGAAAGACGTTGTCGAAGACGGTCGCCGTCGCTTTGAGGTCCCACGGCAATTCCGCTTCGACGCCGGCGCTCGATTGAAAGCTGGTTTGCAAACCGCCGTTCAGACTTCCCGGCACGAGCCCCGGAACCGGCACGATGAACGATGGCGGTTGGTGCGCGACGCCGTCGGCGTGGACGATGGTGACGTGTTTGGTGATCGCGAAACGCGCGGAGATGCGCGGATCGATCGCCGGCAGCGCGACGCCGCCCGACGAAAACAGATCGACGCGCACGCCGGGGGTGATCTGGATCCGCGGCGTGACGTCGAGCACGACGTCGGCCCAGGCGCCCATCGCGAGGTCGGTCCGCGCCGGAAACAGCCGGTCGAACGCCTGGATCGTCGGATCGTCGGGATCGACGTACGCGCTCTTGTCCTCGGTGTAGCCGTCGAGAGTCGTGTCGGCGCCGGCGCGGAACACGACTCCCTTTTTTACGGGATGATGGAATTCGACGCGCGAGCTCACCATGCGATCCTGCGCGTTGCGTTCGTCGGCGACGCGGGTCTGGTCGTAGCCGAGCGTGACCGCGTAGCGCAGCGTGCCGCCGTCCGGGAACGAATGGTCGTACCGCAGATCGAGTCGATAGAACTCCGACCCGAAGAGGATCCCGAAGACGCCGCCGGTGGTTTGACCCAAGAGATCGTACGAACCGAACCCGAACGCGGTCAGTCGATCGTGCGGCGTGAGATCGAAGGTGACGCGCGCCTGATAGTCGCGATAGTCGAGCTTCACGTCGGGAACGATGAGCGACAGGATCGTCGCCGTGTACGAGTAGCGTCCGCCGAGGAGCACGGTGCCGCGACCCCCGTCGAAGCCGGTTTCGGCAAGAACGCCTGCGTCGAAGAGCCGCAGGTTTCCCTCGCCGTGAAAGTCGTCGCGCGGCGCCGTCGATTCGCCGGCCACGATGCCGCCCGAGAAGCGTCCGAACATTGCGGGATAGCCGCCGGGATACAGATCGACGCGATCGACCATCGCGGGATTCACGACCGAGGGCCCGAGCCCCACGTGATAGAGATACGGTACGCGCACGCCGTCGAAGAAGTATCCGACGTTGCCCGGCGGCGCGCCGCGCACATAAAAGAACGGCAACCCCGACACGATCGGTGTCACCCCCGGCATCGCCTCGATGGCGCGAAATGGATCGCCGAACGCGCCCGGCAATTGCCGAACCTCCGCCCGCGTGAACGTCGTGACCCCTGGCGCGGTTCGCTCGCCGCGCACCATCACTTCCGGCGCAACCGACGGAGAGGCTTGCGCGGTCGCCGTCGCGGTCGCGGGTGCAGTCATTGGCGACGTCGCGGGACCGGAAGTCGTCGAGTGGGCCGTCGACGACGCGGGCTCGACGGGCGCCGCCGCGTGAAACGCCACTTCGAATCGAACGGTCGCCGCGATCGCTTGTCCACCGCGCCGCGCCGGCTCGAAGCGCCAGCCGAGGACCGCGGCCGCCGCAGCGCTGGCGAACGGCTCGTCGCCGTCGATCGACGTCGCTTTCCGAACCGTGCCGTCCGCGTTGATGGTCACCGCGAGCACGACCGTCGCGTCTCCCGTTCCCGCGGGCGGATACGCGACCGTCGCCGACGAGAGCAGAATGGGGGGCACGATGGGCGGCGCGGCCGTCTCGGACTGCGTCCGGGACGGCGGAGCGGCTCGAGCCGTCGACGACAGCGTCGCGAGAGCGAAGAAGCCGAACGCGAAGCGTGCGATGCGAGCGACGAGGCTCCGCGCGACGCAGGCGACGAGAGCGCGGCGCGGGCACGTGCCGTTCGTCGAAAAGCGTCCGCCCGGTCGAGCGCGGCGCGTCGAGCAAAGCGGCACGCGTCAACGATTACCTCTGCGCGTCGAGGACCGCGAGACGCGAGCGAAAACTAGGAGCGAACCCCTCTTATTCGGCGCTACCGACCACGACGACGTGCCGCCGTCCGCAAACCCAGTGCCCCGGTACCCAACGGCCGTAGTCGTTGTGATGACCGTGGACCCAGACTGCATCGGCGCAGCCGTGCGGTCGCTCGACGACGACTTCGCCGGCGCACCCCGCGAGGGCCGGCGCGAGCCCGAATGCGCCGAGCGCGGTCAAGAAGAGGAGTTCCTTTTTACCCATGGTGTATCCGCGTTTCATGACACGGATGCACAGCAAGAAGCTTGCCCGCGGTATCGACGGCGATCTCGTGATGTGCGTCGGTGGAGTGAGTCGCGGCGCCTCAGGGGGCGGCGCTGGCGCTCA
>CAZDNG010000075.1:0-39113 GCA_964506835.1 uncultured Polyangiaceae bacterium | reverse complement strand
TCACCGGTGCCACTGCCATCGCGAACCTGAACAAAATGCGATGAATGCCCAGGGCCTTAGCCCCCCGCAGCTTCGCCTTCGGCGAACTGCTCCCCCCGCCGCCTTCGGCGCGCTCGCTTCGCTCGCGTAGTTCCGCATCTTTGATCCCTCGGGGACGGCGCTCTCGCCGATGGGCGGCTACTAACAGGACGAGTCCATCGAAGCCCTCGATTCTAGTGAATGAGGCACTAGCTCGCGCGTCGTTGGGAGTCCGTGCGCGGCTCAGAGCTGCTTGGTCGGCTCGAGCAGATCCACGTCGAACTTCTGCACGCGAGCGCGCTCGACGATGCCGTTGAACGTCGCAGCGGCGAGGGTCGGTGTGCGGCTCAAGACCCAGAGGTACTCGCGCGACGGCACGCCCACGACGGCGTAGTCGTACGTCGCCCCGACCTCGAGCACCCAGTAGTCGCCGTAGAACCCACCGACGTCGAGCGCGAGCTTCGCCGGCACGCTCGCGTCGGGCACCTTCGCGGTCGCGGTCATCGTCTTGAGCGGTCCGTCGAGCGCGCCGACGTGGCACGTGCTGGTCATGTCGACGAGACCATCGGCGCGAATCGCGTACGTCGCGACCGTTCCCGCGCAATCGGTTTGCGTCGGGCGCGGGAGCTTCGCGATTTCGAACCACTTGCCCTGAAACTGCGCGAGGTCGAACGACTTCGCGACGTCGGGCGGCGGCGCGCCGTCGTAGCAGCCCGGAATCGCGAACAGCGTGAACGCCGTGAGCAGCCGCGAACACAGCGCGTGCGCTCGGCTTGGAGGGACGACAGCGACGGATCGCATCGGGATCGCGCCTGCGATGCAAAGCGGAGGCCACGCGTCGCGACTCGACGAACCAGGTATTTCCCCAACAAAAATGAGCCTCGTTGGGGCAACGCACTCGCGCGACTCACCGATTTTCGGTCGCCGCCCTTCGAGTCTCGGAGACTCAACGCTCGACCCTGTCGGCCGATCGAGAAGACCACCGCCGTCACTGCGTTCGGAAAAAAAAGAGAGGCGAAGTCGACTCTAACGGCACCGCAGATCGGCGATCAGAACGTGCCGACCATGGCGACGCCCTTCGCGCCCGATTTGGGATCCATCGTCGGCGCGACGGACCAGGCGACGGCGGGTGGCGGAACCGGCGCCTCCTTCGTCGTAGGTTCGGTGCTGGGTTCCCAGGAGAGCACGGCCATGTCGAGCACCATCGCGACGCCGGCGCCGACGATGAAACCGTACACGGCACCGGTCAGACCGCAGGCGGTTCCTGAGTCTTCGTCATCCGATTGCTGCTGTGCCGAGCAGTTCGCCGTCGCGGCACCCAAGCCCACGCCGACCAGCGGAAGCCCGACGCGCAGAGCGAGGCTTCCCGCGAGCGCGCCCACGCGACCGTGCGCCAGATGAATCGACGGCCCCCCAGCGACGTAGACAACGCCGCTCGGCGCGAGCCAGCTCGGGTTTTGGCTCGCCACCGCGATGCCCAGGAAGCCGATGGCCGTGGAGTCCGCGAGCAAGGTCTGCCACCCGTACCAGCGGTAATCGTGCGACTCGACCGGCAGTATTGCGTGACCCGCGTCGCTCGCCGAATACGTGGGCGACCGAGGCACACTCGAAGGCCGTTCGGTGGTCGCCTCACCCACAGGCGCCGCGGTTTCGCTCGTCGACGCGGAATCGTCGGCATTTTTCGGCTCAGGGGCAGCGTCTTGGGCCGTCGCTCCGCGAGCGCCGAGGAGCCCGATCAACACGACGAGATGAACAATGCGGCGCATTCCTCGTGCATTCAGCAAGGCGCGTGCCTCGGCGCGAGCGCCGCCGTCGCGTCGATGCCTACAGCTTGCCGAGACAGGCGTCGCAGAGCCACGTCGGCGGACGCGTCGGATCCGACGAAATGCCGAGGTGCGCGGGGTTTCCGCGCGCAAGCCCGGTCTCGCACGACGCGCACGCTGCCGGACGATTCACGACCACGGCGTTCCACGCCAGTACGTGATCGAGATCGCCATTTGCGACCGCGATGGGGGTCGAATCCGGCTCGGACACGACGGGAATCGCCGGGATGGTCGGGACGGGTACGGCTCTAGTGGCGCCCGCAACGCTCGGCGCGTTCGACGTTGGTGGCGCATTCGACGCGACCGGCGCAGGCGTCGCGCCCGGCTCAGGTTCTCCCTGACGCAGGCGGACGACTTCGCGCGCCGTCGTCGCGATCTTTCCCGCGTCGCGCGCGACTTGCTCGGCGATCTCGACGGATGCGCCCACCAGATCGCCGGCGCCGATCACGACGGTGTCCACGAGGTCGAGCGTGTCTTCGAGCACGTTGCGGATCAGGTGCGACACGGTGAGCCGCCGCTTCTTCGCCTCTTCCTTGAGCACGCTCTCGAGACGTTCGGGAACCCGGGTCTGAATGAGCCGGTCTTTGACATCGCTGTTGTGACGCGCCGCGCGGCGCGCACGACGGACTTTCCGGTGAGGAGCCTTCACGTATTACAATATAGTACAGCGCGACTCGGGCCGCCACGGAGACGGTGCACGCGACGCCGAGGCCGCGGTCGAGACGGCTCAGGTCTTCTTCGCGAGCTCGCTCGCGACGGCAGCGGCGCGGCGCGCCGTCTCTTCCGGATCGCCCAGATACCGACCTTTCGCAATCGGACGGAGAGAGTCGTCGAGCTCGTAGAGGAGCGGCGCGCCCGTCGGAATGTTGAGCTCGACGATGTCGTCGTCGCTGATGCCCTCGAGGTGCTTCACGAGCGCGCGCAAGCTGTTGCCATGCGCCGCGATGAGCACGCGCTGGCCCTGTCGAAGCGCCGGCGCGATGTTGCTCTCCCAGTACGGCAAGAATCGCTCGACGGTGTCCTTGAGGCACTCCGTCGACGGGATCTGGTCGGCGGAGAGCCCGCGATACTTCGGATCCTTCGCCGGGTGATACGGACTGTCGAGCGACAGCTCCGGCGGACGGATGTCGTAGCTCCGGCGCCAGATTTTCACCTGCTTCTCGCCGTGCTCACGCGCCGTCTCGGCCTTGTCGAGACCCTGGAGCGCGCCGTACATGCGCTCGTTGATGCGGTAGCTGCGATGCACCGGGATCCACATCCGATCGAGCTCCTCGAGCGTGATCCACAACGTCTTGATCGCGCGCTTCAGCACCGAGGTGAACGCGACGTCGAAGTCGAGCTTCTCGTCGCGGAGGAGCTTGCCGGCGGCGTGCGCCTCTTCGATGCCGAGCGGGCTCAGCGGGACGTCCACCCAGCCGGTGAATCGGTTTTCCTGGTTCCACTGGCTCTGGCCGTGACGCAATAAGACGAGGGTTTTCATGGCGGCTCCGATCGCCGTCCTTTACGTGAGCCGCTGACCCGCCGCCATCACTCCGTAGCGGAGCGTCTGCGCGAGGCAGCGGGGTGGGATGTTTCACGACCGATTCGCGAAAAAGCTTCACTAGGTCGGATAGTTGAATGGAAAACGAGTCCAAACCGGGCCGTCCGTCGTATACGGACCATGACGTCGAGCCCGATGGTGCTCACGGCGCCCACGCCGCTGACGGCCGGGGCGCTCTGGAGCTTCAGCCACAGAGCCCCTTGGCTCTTGGTACCACTCGGCCCTCGGCGAATGGCCGATATGGACCGGACGAGCTTCGAGCAGATCTTCGGACACTTTGCGCCGCGTGTCCGCGCGTATTTGCTCCGCCAAGGTCTGAACGCGTCGCTCGCGGACGAAGTTTCGCAGGAGGTGATGCTCACCGTGTGGAACCAATCCGAGCGCTTCGATCCGGAAAAGGGATCGCTCGGCACCTGGGTGTTCACCATCGCGCGAAATCGTCTCATCGACAGCATCCGGCGCCAGCGCCGGCCCGAACCGAGCCCGGACGATCCGTGCTGGGTCGAGGGTCGCGAAGATCCGTCGCCCGAGCTCCAGGCCGCGCGCCGCGGGCGGGTGGCGACGTTGCGCGCCGCGCTCACGCGGTTACCCGAAGAGCAGCAGCGCGTCCTCGAAGCTTTGTATTTCGAGGGGCTGACGATGAGCGAGCTCTCCGAAAAGACCGGTGTGCCCCTCGGAACGGTCAAGACGCGCGCGCGTCTCGCGCTCCGAACCTTGCGCGGCCACGTCGGCGGGAGCGAAGACGAATGAACGCGCCCACGCACCACCCCGAACCCGACGAGCTCATCGCGTATGCGGCGGGCACGAGCCCCGAATGGGTGTCGCTCGTCGTCGCGTGCCATCTGACGTACTGCGCGGAGTGTCGTGACAACGTCTCGCTCTTCGAAGACCTCGGCGGCGCCTTGCTCGATTCGATCGATGACGCGACCGGCGCGCCGCCACGTCCGAACCTCGACGTCGCCCGCGTGCCTCCGGCATCCGTGTCCGCGGCGGAGCCGCGCGCTCAAGTGGCGGGGATCCCGAGTCCGCTGTCCGACTACTTCCAGGACTCGCCGCCGCGCTGGCGATTTTTGATCCCCGGCCTCCGGCACTTGCCGCTGAACTTCTCGGTCGGCGGCATCCCCGCCCGCGTCATTCGCTTCAAGCCGGGCTTCACCATCCCCGAGCACCGCCACGAGGCGCTCGAAATGCTGCTCGTCCTCGACGGCGAGCTCGAAGACGGCGTGACCCACGAGCTATTCCGGACCGGCGACCTCAGCCGTCGCGAACCGGGGACGACGCACAGCCAGCACATCCTCGGAACGGAGCCGTGCACGTGCCTCGTCGTGAGCGCCGGTCCGGTGACGCCGTCGTCGTGGCTCGGGCGTATCTTGAAGGCCGTGACGGGGGTTTAGATCGAAAGGCCGGAGTCGGACGGTTAGACGGCGGTTACTGCGTGGAAACGACGAGATCGACGTTGTAGACGGCCGGCATGTACCCCGAGGTCGGGACGTTGGTCGTCGCGAATTCGACCTTGTTGACGCCCGAGACGAGCTCCGCGGGATCGACGGCGAGGCTCAAGCCGAGCGTGCCGGATACGGGCTGCTGGGCGGCGAGCTGAGCGTTCATGAACGCGAGCTGGTCCGCCGTGTAGTGGTAGGCGTGGGTCGTTCCGCCGTTGAGCCGGTAGTCGAGCTCGTAGTCGGACAGGTTGCCCTGGCCGTTGTTGGAGGAAGGCAGGAGCGAATACCAGACGAGAGTGAGCTGCGCGCTCTTGGCGCCGGTGAGGTCGATCGATGTGAACGACAACGGCGCCGAAAACCCGTCTTTCGTGAGGTCGCCGAGCTTGTAGCCGATGTTGACGGCCTTGGTGAAGATACTCCCGGCGGGGACTGCGGCATCGGTGAGCGAATCCGGCACCTCCGCAGCGACCTCGACCGGGAGCGTCGGCCCGTCGAAACCCACGTTGTCGAACCGAGCGATGTACGAGTCGACCGAGTTGTTGGTGCTGTACTTGACCGACGCGTGGTTATAGGCGCTGAGCTGAACGTACCCGCTGGTGAACGGTAGCGAGATGTCCTGCTCCGCGAGCAGCTCGACGGGCGCGAACGTCACGCCGTCGTCCGACGCCGGCGAGGCGTAGACGGCGACGTGCGATGTCGACACATCGACCTCGACGTGGTTGAGCTGTCCGGGCTTCATCCCGACGCAGTGCCGTTGGTCGTTGGACACTTCGATGATGTTCTGAGTGTAGTCGGCAGTGACGATGATGTAGTTGACCGACACCTGGTCCGTGACCTGGCAGTTCTGGTTGAAGTGGATCTCGAGCCCGTTGCGCGGGACCGCGCCGTTCTCTTCGTTCTGCACTCTGAGGTAGCTCGGCGCCCCGATCGGATCTTCGGTGATGTCGAGCGCGGTCCAGCCGAGCAAGCCGGCCGGCTGCAGAGCCGCGTCGAACACGATCTTGCCGGTGCGGGCTGCGAAATCGAACGGCTGGCGGATGCGCGCCGCGGCTTGTCCGTAGTTCTGTTCGGCAGCCGCAATCAACAGCGTGTTCGACTGAAGCGTGCCGATGGTGTCGCAGACGAGTACGTCCTGATCGGGCACCACCTTCGCCGGCAGGCCGGCGCGGCATGACGGCAGCGTGGCGGTGCCGATCGGGATCGCGTAGTCATCGATGGTCGTGAAGCCCCCGCCGAGTGCCGCCTGCTCCGTGCGCCATACCGACCACTTCTTCGGATCGAGTTCGCCCTCGCGCTCGTAGCCGCTCTTGCCCCTCGGCACGTCGAACGTGTCGCAGAACGCAGCGGCGTCGAGCCCGCACCCAGGCGGGCCAGGCGGACCCGGCTCCGGCATTTCGGGACCGCCGTCTCGTCCGCCGTCTCTGCCGCCCAAGGCACCGCCGCCTCCCCCGTCGCTAGCTCCGCTTTGTCCGCCCTGTCCGCCCACGGCGCCGCCATTTCCCCCATTGCCAGTGCCGCTCGGTCCGCCCGCTCCGCCGCCCAGGCCGCCGCCGACTCCTCCGTTGCCAGCGCCGCCCGTTCCGTCCGCTCCGCCGCCAGCCCCTGCGTCGCCAGCAGCGCCCGGGCTCGACGTGCAACCCGTGAACGCGAGGGTGGACGCGATGACGAGGAAGAGAAAGGCTCGACGCATCATCGGCGAATTCCTCATCGCGGAGCCGAGAGCAGCGCCGCGTCGGGGCCAGGTCCGTCCAGCGTTGACAAGAACGCCGTCAGGTCTGCCTGCTCGTCGTCGCTGAGCCCGAGCGGCTGGAGCTCGCTCTGGCCCGGGTACGGGCCGGGTGGATCTCCGCCGGCGTTGAAGAACGCGACGACGTCGGCGACGGTGCGAAGCTGCGCGGTGTGCATGAAGCTCGGGTGCGTCGCGTCGCAGCGG
Source organism: uncultured Polyangiaceae bacterium (assembly GCA_964506835.1). GTDB lineage: Bacteria > Myxococcota_A > Polyangia > Polyangiales > Polyangiaceae > DASZVB01. The sequence goes on along the minus strand of CAZDNG010000075.1, from coordinate 32,357 downwards.
AGGGACGGCGTGCGGAAAGCTCCGGCCATTCTCGCGGGCACCGACGCGGGCAGGCGCCCGTCGTCTCCATCGCTGAACTCGCTCGAGACGTTGAGCGGGTCGGTCGCCAATCCCGCGAGGCCGGTCGCGGCGCCGTCGTCTCCCGAATCGACGAACGCCTGGGCGACGTGCGCGGGCGCCAAGCCGACGTTGTGAAACTGATTGTCCGTCAGGTTCGGGCCCGAGTGGCAGGTGGTGCACTGGCCCTTGCCGACGAACAGCGCGGCGCCCCGTTGCTCCGAGTCGCTGAGCGCCGTGTCGTCGCCGCCGACCCAAGCGTCGAACCGGCTCGCTCCGCAGCGTAGCTGCCGCTGGTAAGCCGCGATCGCCTTGGCCGCGTTCACGACGACGCGCGTCACCGCGGTCTGGTCGTCCAGAGGCATGCCGTCGTACTCCGCGCCGTCTCCGGGCAGGCCGTGGCAGATGTACTGCTCCGTGGTCGAGTTCGGCGCGATGACGCAACCCGTGGTCGCGGCAGCGAGGGTGGGAAACCGCGTGGTGTCGTCGAGCGGCGGCATCGCTCCGAAGATTGCCTCGTAGTCGGCACGGTAGAGCTTGAAGAGCTGCTCGGCCACGAACAGACGACTCGAGTTGAACTCGCGGTTGCCCTCCATCACGCCGATCGTCTGCCGCCACATCGAGTCGCGCGCCCCGTCCCAATTGAAGAGCGACACGAACCCGCTCTCGAGGAGCATGGGGGCCTTGCGCGCGGTCCACTGTGCAGCGAGCGAGATCTGCTGCCCTGGGCTGCGCGTGTCGACGAAGCCGCTCGCCGGCACGTGGCAGCTCGCGCAGGCGACCAGGCCGGCCGTGCCGTTCGGACCGAGCGAGCCGGCGAGCTCGCCGTTGTCGGGGTCCAGCAATCGGCCCGACAGCCCCGTCTCGAAGTACAGCTTGTGGCCGAGCTCGGCCGCGGCGGGCTCGTCGCCGTAGCGGTTGCTCGCGTCGGCTGGCGCAGGCGCGGCGTCGTAGCGCAGCGATTGATACGCGGACGAGCCCGGCGCCGTTCCGCACGCCGGCAACAACGCGGCCAGCAGCCAAGGGCGAAGCGCGCTCACGGATATCCCGTCGGCGGCGCCACGATCCCGCCCGCCTCGAGGAGCGCGATGTTGACGTGCGCCCATTCGGCGGGGGTGTTCACCAGGCCGAGCGTGACGGCGTTGGGGCCGGCGACCAACTCGCCGAGGTCGACCGGGATGGCAAGCGTGCGCGGGGTGTTGCCCTGCGTGTCGGGGTATGGCCAGGCGTACGTGTGCGCGTGCCCGTTGACCGAGTAGGTGATCGTGTAGCTGTCGGGGTCGCGGACCCAGAAGTTGAACAGCAAGAGCGCGCCCGAGGCCGCCGCGATTTGATCTGCCGTCATCGGCAACGTCGTGACGGACGCGGGCGCCGTGGCCGACGAGTCCCACCCGAGGAAGGCTCCGTTCGTGCCGATGCCGGAGTTCGGGTCGATGGGGGCCATCGAGTCGAGCACGTCGAACGAGAGGTCACGCCGCAGCAGCGGCCCGTCGAACGCGACGTTGTCCCACGCGAAGGTGTGCACGCGCTCCGACGGATAGCCGGTGGGGCCCTTGTCGGCGTTGTAGTGCGCGTCGTCGATCCAGATGACGCCGCGGGTGAAGCTCGGCGCGAGGTCGACACCGGTGATCGACGCGATGTGCTTCAGCGGCGTCGTCGTGCCCGCGTCCGTGGCGTAGACGTCGATCTGAGTCTGGTTGATTTTCACCTCGACGTGGTTGAAGCCGTCTTCGGGCCCTTTCGGCTCGATGACGCAGTCGAGGAGGTTCACCTTCAGATTGCCGTGGAAGCAGGTCTCGGCGCCGAGGCAGTCGGGGTCGCCCTCGCTGGCCGTGTCCTCCATGACGAAGTCGCGGACGATCGCCGCCGAGTCCACCGTCCAGCGCCACTTGTCGAGGTTGGCGTTGGTGGGGCACTCGCCCTGATTGTTGCCGGCGTCGCTGGCCGCGTTGCCCAAGCGGATCGCCAAGCCATTCCGAGGATGCGAGATGAACGAACCGAAATGGATCCAGGGCGCGGGCACGGGCTGATCCGTGACCCAGAACTCGGGCCACACGGCGTGCGTCCCGAACGAGTTGTTGCTCACGTCGAAGGACACGGTCCCGGTGCGGCCGGCGAAGTCGAACGGCTGCTTGGCGTACATCGTCAGCGCGATCGGGCCTCCCTCTTCGAAGTTTCCAGAGAGGTTGTCGTTGGTGCCGTCGCGCAACTGGCCGTTGCAGATGCGAAGATCGGTCTCCGCGTGGACCGCGACGTCCGTCCCGCAGAGGTCGACTTGCGCGTTCGCCCACGTGAAGGGCTGGCCGTAGTTCACGATGCCCCCGATGCGCTGCACCCCCCAGAGGTCTCCGTTCATCTCGCCCGAGCGATTGCCGACCGGCTCGGGCCTGTCGAACGTCTCGCAAAACGCGACGGGGCTCTCGTTGAGCTGCATGCCGCAGTTGTGGGTCGGCGGCCCGCACGCGCCGGCTTCGCATGTCTGGGGGGCGCCGCCCGAATCGCCTGTGCTCGCACCGGCGCTCCCGCCCGAAGCGCCACCCGAAGTTCCGCCGGAGCTACCGCTGGATCCACCCGTAGGCCCGCCCGTGCTCGAAGTTCCCCCACTGGAGCCGGGGGCGCCGCCCAACGAAGCGTCGGTGCCGGTCCGCATCGCCAGCACGTGCGAGTCCGTCCCGCACGCCGTAACGAGCGAAAGGGCCACCGCCAGCGGAACCCACGTCGAGCCTCGGGTCATGGTTCGCCACTAGTGTGTCGACGCGGGAAAGCGGACCACGCCTTTTCTCCGATCCGCCTCTCGAGAAGATCGGCGCGCTCAAACTCGACGCCTTTCTTCCCAAAGCCGAGGTGAAGCGGGCGCGGGGGTGGGAGGGCGTTCCCAGGGAGTGACGACCGGAATCTGTCGCCCTTTTCGCCCGTTGGGCCTGCTAAACTCATTGCAGTGGACCGCACGATTCGCAAGGCAAACACGTTCTCGGAAGCCGACGCGTTCGACCGAGAAGACGTCGCGCTTCTGACGTTTTCGGAACGGCTCGCGGCGCTCGCGGACCTGCGGAGGGTTTGGTTCGGTGAAGATCGAGTTCGGTCGCGATTGGTCCGAGTTCTTACGACTACTGATCTCGCATCGCGTAAGGTTCGTGCTGGTCGGCGGCCACGCCGTGGCCGGGCACTGTTGATCAGGAACAAGCGCGCCGCAGGACGCCGTCCGAAGAAGTGAACGACGCCAAGCCCGGCGACGGCGGAGGGCTGAGCGCACCGTGCACCCACCGAATGAGCCTCAATGCGGATCGGAACGTGGAATGTCGAATACGCCGCCGGCAAGGATAAGAACGACCGCCGCCTTCGGCGCCTGCGCGACGCGGACTGCGACATCTGGGTTCTCACGGAGACTCACGATGAACTCGCCCTTGGTCCTGACTACTCCTCGGCGTCCACCGTGCAGCGCGAGCCCGGTCGAGCAGGCGGACGGTGGACGACGATCTGGTCCCGCTCACCGATCATCAAGACCGTCCCCGTCGACGACGTGCACCGCACGGTGGCAGCTCTCATTGATTCTCCGAGCGGGCCGCTGCTTGTCTACGGCACGGTCCTACCCTGGCACGCTGACAGAGGTCCCGGCGGACACGCGGCGGGGTGGACGGAGCATCACCGGCTCATTCCGATGCACGGGCGTGAATGGGCGGCCTTGCGACGCCTCTATCCAGACGCAGCCCTGTGCGTAGCCGGCGACCTCAACATGAACCTCGGTGGCCCGCACTACTACGGGACCGTCGAGGGAAGAGCGCTGCTCCGCGCCGCGTTCTCGGACGCCGGGCTCGCGTGCATCACCGAGACCGAACGGATCCCCGCCGGCCTCCTCGCTCACGGCCCCATCGACCACATCTGCGTCAGTGAGCAGCTCAGCGGCGCGGCACGGGTCGCGACGGCTTGGGAGGGAACGGATGGAGATGGTGTTCGGTTGAGCGATCACAACCCGATTCGGCCAATCGGATCCGTCGTTCAGGGCGCATTTCGGCCTCGCGACGCCGCCCTTTGGGGATTTGCCGAACGGCAATCGGCCGCCTTGCGAAGGCAGGCTCTCTTGAGCGAACGCGCTCGATGTCTTCCGGTCCGACCACCGCCCGCAGCGAACGCCGCTCCTTCGGCAGTGAGCCGGCACCCATCGCAGTTCATCGATCAGTCGGCCAAGTCCGCCGTCGCGCCGAATCCTCCCGTCGAACGACGTGCGGACCCGGTCTTCGATCTCCCGCGAACCGGTCCAGGCCCCGATGCGGAACCCGACGTCTAGGGAGACGAATCGGAGCGGCGCGATGCGGAGGTCCCCCGGCTTGTTCACCGGATACGCCGAAGCGTTCACCCGAGCGGCAAACTCGTCCCAGCGGCGAGCGTAGAGGCGAAACAGGGCGCCAACGAGACTGCGCAAGCCGTTGTGGGAGCCGGCGGGCGCACCGATCGCGACGTCGCGCGGAACGAGAGCGAGAAGGATCGCATCGACGGTGACAGGATCAACGCGGTCGCCGTCGAAGTATCGCTGCGCTGTCTTGTACGACGCGCCGAGCGCCACACGGTCGTGAAGGGCACTCTTCAAACGGAACGCGTCTGTGAGAAGACCGATGAGCAGCCCGCTGTGCGGGAGCCGCAGTCCTTCGTCCTCCGAGCAGTGTGATACGACTTCATGGCGCTCGCGACGCGCCCGCCTCCCGCGAGAGGTCGTGACTCTCCCGCGTGAGGTGGGCGACGTCGTCCCGTTACCGCTTGCCCCGCGGGTTGCCGCTTCCGGCGCTTCCCGGCTTGCCCGAGGGGGCGCTCCCACCGGTGGGTTTCGAGGCGGCGCCTTGAGCTCGAGCCTTGAAAACCTGGTTCGTCCCAGATCGGTCGGCTTGGGACTGAATGCGGCTCGCGGCCGCTGGCGTCATCGGAGTCTTCGCGTTCGTGGACATTCTGGTACCTGCTGTTCCCGCTAACGTGACGCCGCCGATCATCGGCGGGCCCTGCGGGGCACCGACATTGCGTAGACCCGGCCTCCCCAGCGTGACCATCAAGGCCGGTGGACAGTTTGGGGTTGGACGGACCGCACGCGCCGACGAGCCAGAAGGCATGGAATCGCCCGCGGGCAGCGCGATCCGTTCCATCCTCGTTGAAACCCTCACGGCCAACGGGTTACGTTTCCTTTATCGTGCGCAGGGGACCACGCAGCTCTTTGAGGAACCGAGCGGGCGCGTTCGATGTGCCCCTGCCGAGCCGCGCGTCCTCCAACGGTGACGCGCTGCGCCGGTGTCGGTGACGCTGGTTCGAAGGCGAACGAATGACGACGAAGAGCATGGATGTCTTCTCGCTGCGCGACACGGTCGTCGGCGAGTACCGGAAGTTCGCGACCTCGTTCACGACCATTCGCGCCGAGGACATCCGGCAGCAGGTCGAGGCGATCTACGGCCAAGACCGGTACTGGCCCGAGCCGTTGATTCAGATCAACCCGAGCTACAAGCGAACGACAACGGTCGAGAAGCTCGCTGCGTCGGGGATGCTCGAACCAAAGAGCGCCGAGATCTTCCGGACACCGCCCACCGCCAACGCACCTCGAGGCGAGCCGCTCGGCCTCTACAAGCACCAGGAGCAAGCCCTCGCGCTCGCGTCCCAGGGTGAGAGCTACGTCGTCACCACTGGCACGGGGTCCGGCAAGTCGCTCTGCTTCTTCATTCCGATCGTCAACGCGATTCTCGCTGAGAAGCGAGCCGGCGGAGCTCCTCGCACCCGCGCGATCATCATCTATCCGATGAACGCGCTGGCGAACAGCCAGCTCGAAGAGCTCCACAAGTACATGAAGAACGTGGCCGGCGAGAAGCCGGTGACGTTCGCTCGCTATACCGGGCAGGAGGCGTCCGAGGACCGGCAGAGGGTCGCCGAGAATCCGCCCGATATCCTCCTCACTAACTTCATGATGCTCGAACTCCTCATGACGAGGCAGGAGGAGATCGATCGCCGCGTCATCGGGAACTGCGGAGGGCTGCGATTCCTGGTGCTCGATGAGCTTCACACGTACCGCGGACGCCAAGGGGCGGACGTGGCGCTGCTCGTGCGCCGCGTTCGCGAGCGGCTTTCACCGGAGCGCCTCCAGTGCATCGGCACATCGGCCACGATGGCGAGCGAGGGTTCCCTTGTCGACAAGAGTCGCGTCGTGGCGGGCGTCGCATCGAAGCTCTTCTCGGTCGAGATCCCGGAAAGCAACGTCATCGTCGAGACCCTTGAGCGCGTCACCGACGCCGGGCAGGACAGCCGTCTCGCGCGGACTCTCGGACCAGCGATCGACGCCGGTATCTCCCCTGCCATCACGGATTCGGAGTTGCGGGCTCACCCGCTCGCGGTCTGGGTGGAGACGCGGCTTGGCGTGGAATTCTCCGAGATCGACCAGCGCTGGGTCCGCGCGAAACCGAGCACGGTGACGGAGGCAGTCGCGGCGCTCGCGAAGGACTCAGGGCGACCCTCCGAGGCATGCCGTGCGGCGCTCCGGGATCTGCTCCTTACATCGAGCATGCCCGAAGCGGAACGCAGGGGCGATCCTCGCGCCGCATCGCGCGGCTTCTTTGCCTTCAAGCTTCACCAGTTCATCTCTGGCGCGGGGCATGCGTTCGCCACGCTCGAGCCTCCCGGCCAGCGAACGGTCACGGTGGAGGGGCAACAGTTCCTTCCTGGTCACCCCGAAAAACGTCTGTACGCCGTCCACTTCTGCCGCGACTGCGGACACGAATACCACCCCGTCCGATACATCACCGACGGCAGCGATCGAAAGATCGTGGCGCGCGATATCGATGACGCACCCGTCCGGCGCCCCGACGACGACGACAAGGATCTGGAAGAGGACGCGAACGAAGCAACGGATCGCGAGATCTTCGGCTTCGTTACCCTTCACCCGGCAACCGATGCCGAGTTCACCTTCGCCGATCGTGACGAGGACTACCCCGAGACCTGGATCGAATACGACTCGGTCGGTAGCCCCAGGCTGAAACCGCACTACCGCGGCGCGCGCCCGCGCTCGGTGATCGTCGAGCCAACGGGCGAGATCGGCACGGGGGCGCGCGCATGGTTCATTCCGGGCAAGTTTCGCTTCTGCCTTCGCTGCGGAGTGACCCAGGGCAGTGCAGCCCGAGACCGCAACCGGCTAGCGTCGCTTTCCGCTGAGGGGCGCAGCTCCGCGACGACTGTCCTCGTGGGCAGCGCGCTCCGTTGGATGCATGGTGACAACTCCGGTCTCGACGCGTTCACGCGCAAGCTGCTGGGATTCACCGACAACCGGCAGGACGCCGCGCTCCAATCGGGCCACTTCAACGACTTTCTGTTCGTGAGCCTCATTCGAGCCGGCTTTTTGGGGGCGCTCGAGGTCGCGGGCGCGAATGGCCTGCGTAGCGACGAGCTGGGCAGTGCGCAGCAGAAGGCGCTCGGGTTCGACCGAAGTACTCCGGAGATCAAGACAGAGTGGCTCCAGGAACCCACACTACGCGGCTTCAATCTGCAGGAAGCCGAAGCCACTCTGCGCCAGGTGCTCTCGTACCGGACGTGGTTCGATCAACGCCGAGGCTGGCGATACACGAACCCGAACCTCGAACAGCTCGGACTCCTTCGCGTCGATTACCAAGGGCTCGACGCCCTCGCGGCCGATGATGCTCTCTTTGCGGATGCACCCGCCGTGCTCCGAAGCGCTTCGGCCATTGTACGCGAGGCCCTCTATCGCGAGCTGCTCGACCATCTCCGACAGGGGATGGCGATTCGCAGTCAGGTCCTCGACGCGACCGTCATCGAGCAGCTGCTAGCGAAGTCGCACAGTCGCATCCGTGCCCCCTGGGGTTTCGGTATCGACGAAAAGCCGCGGCGAGCGAGGTGGCTCATGGTCTCGTCGCCGCCCAGAAGCCGGAACACCCTCCGGGACGAAGATCTCCTGGTTCGTGGTGGTTCCCGGAGCGCTCTGGGGAAGACCCTGCGAGAGTCGCGGCTGTGGGGCGGCGATGGGGCCGTGCGCAACCTCAAGTCCAAGGAGTTCGACGAACTGGTCGAGGCTCTCCTCCGAGCCGCTTCGACCCACGGCCTCGTGTCAGAGGAGGTCACCCCGTTTGACAACCGGATCGGCTGGAAACTCAACGACGCGTGCGTGCTGTTTCGTCTCGGCACTCCGACCGTCGATCCCGCGCACCCCAACGAGAATGCGTTTTTCCGAGACTTCTACACAAACTTGTCGCGCATGCTCCGCGACCCGGTGCATCCCCTCTTCGGGTTCGAGGCGCGCGAGCACACGGCGCAGGTTGATGGTGAAAAGCGGGAAGTGCGCGAGAAGCGCTTCCGCTACGGCCAGAAGGAGCAGGAGTACCTCGCTGAGAACGAGAAGCATCTCCGCGAGCTCGGCGAGGCAAACCGCTTTCTGCCCGTACTCTTCTGCTCACCGACGATGGAACTCGGTGTCGACATCTCGGCGCTGAACGCGGTCTATCTACGCAACGTCCCTCCCACCCCCGCAAACTACGCGCAGAGAAGCGGGCGCGCGGGCCGCAGCGGGCAGGCCGCGCTCGTGCTCACGTACTCGTCAGCGCAGAGCCCGCATGACCAGTACTTCTTCCGCGAACCGAAAGCGATGGTGCACGGCGAAGTGCGTCCTCCACTGCTGGATCTCGCGAACCGCGATCTGATCGACAGCCACCTGCAGGCTGTTTGGCTCGCTTGCACGGAGAAGCCGCTCGACCAGTCGATCTCGGAGCTACTCGTTCTGAACGAACCTGCGCGACCGCTCCGCGACGACGTGAAGGCTCCGATGAATGAGACGCAGGTCGCCGAGCGCGCGACGGAGCGGATCAAGCGGGTGCTCGACCTCGTCGAGGACGAGCTCACCCCTGAGCTGGCGCCGTGGTTTCCGGGCCGAGACGAGTACGCGGCTGCCACGGTCGCCGCTGCCCTCGGTCGGTTCGAGCGCGCCTTCAACCGATGGCGCGATCTCTTCACGGCGGCAGAGCAACAACGGGACGCCGCCCGGCGCACGATGGACGACTACGCGGCTCCGCATCAGGAGAAGCGCGCGGCACAGAGTCGGCACGCACAGGCGATAGATCAGCTCAACCTCCTCCAGAAGGGCACGAGCAGCCTGTCGAGCGACTTCTACACGTACCGCTACCTCGCCACCGAAGGCTTCCTCCCCGGATACAACTTTCCCCGCCTCCCGCTCATGGCCTACGTGCCCGCAACGAACGACGGTCGCGGGCGCCAGACCTATCTGCAGCGGCCGCGGTTTCTCGCGCTGTCGGAGTTCGGCCCGCGCAGCCTTGTGTACCACGAGGGACGCGCGTACCGGGTCGTCCGCGCCCTCCTCTCCCTCGGACACCAGGACAGCGCGACCGCAGACACGCGCCTGCCGACGAAGTCGGTCCGGATCTGCAGCACGTGCGGTGCGGGTCACTTCAACGATCAGGCCTCGATGTGCGTCGCATGTGGCGTTTCCCTGGGAGAAGCGGAGATCGTGAACCACGTCTTCCGGATCGAGAACGTCGCGACGCAGCCTGCGGAACGCATCACCGCGAACGACGAAGAGCGGCAGCGACAGGGTTTCGAGCTCCAGACGACGTTCGAGTGGGCGGAGCGTGACCACCTGCTCGACGTTCGCAAAGGAGCCGCCACTGACGACGACGGCGAGATCGTGCGGGTCATGTACGGCGCCGGGGCGACGATCACTCGGCTCAACAAGGGTCTTCGGCGGCGCGCCGACAAGAAGACGCTTGGATTCCGGATTGATCCCGTATCGGGCTACTGGGCGAAGAACGAGGACGAGACGGAAGAGACGCCCGACCCGACGATCACGCCCAAGCAGTGGATCGTTCCAAGCGTGCAGGACCGGAAGAACGCCCTCTTGCTGCAGCCCGTTGGGCCGGAGCTGGAACAGATGTCTCTGGCCACCCTCCAGCACGCGTTGCTGCGCGGAATCGAATCGGTCTTTCAGCTCGAAGAGGGTGAGGTTCTTGCGGAGCCGATGCCCAGCCGTGACAAGCGGAACGGGTTCCTGCTCTACGAGGCGACAGAGGGCGGAGCGGGCGTGTTGACTCGACTGGTAGCGGAGCCGAAGCGGCTCGCGGAGGTCGCTCGCACGGCGCTTCGCATCATGCACTTCGACGTCACGGACGAAGCGAGCCTCCCCGCAGAGCATCAAGGGTTGAACGACGTGCCCGGCACGTCTTGCGTTGCCGCCTGTTACCGCTGCCTCATGTCCTACTTCAATCAACCAGACCACGAGCTCATCGACCGCCGCGACGAAACGGCAAAGGAGCTGCTGCTGCGACTCGCCCGAGCGACGACAACCGCTCCGGATGCGCCGCCGCCATCGAGACGCGGTCGCTCTAGCGCCCCTCCGGCGGATCCGACGCTGGCTCGCTGGCTTGACCGGGCGCGAGCTCTGGACCTCCCGCGACACGACGCCGAACCCCTCGTCGAACGCGGAATTCGGATCCCGCTGGTGTGGAGGGCGCACTACGCCGCCGCGTTGCTCGACGGCTCTCCAACCGAGGTCGCGACGTCGCTCGAGGACAAGGGCCTTGCCGTGTTCACGTTCGGAGCATCCGACGACACCTGGGGCACCACTTTTGAGCGGCTGGCGGCCGCACTCGGACGCAACTGATGGCGGCGCTCAACTACAGCCCTGGAAGTCTCGTCCGCGCACGTGGGCGCGAGTGGATCGTTCTGACCGGCAGCGACACTGAGACGCTGCACGTTCGGCCCGTTTCAGGCTCCGAGGACGACCAGACATTGATCCACCTCGCCTTGGAGGCGGAGCCTGTCACCGAAGCTTCTTTCCCGAAACCGGACCCGCGACAGAAGGCGGGGCACGACGCCGCACTGCTTCTCCGCGACGCGCTGCTCCTCTCACTCCGACGAGGCGCGGGCCCATTCCGCGGCTTCGGGCAGATCGCCGTGGAGCCCCGAGCGTACCAGCTCGTTCCGCTTCTGATGGCGCTGAAGCTCGATCCGGTGCGCCTGCTGATCGCGGACGACGTTGGCATCGGGAAGACCATCGAGGCCGCCTTGATTGCCCGCGAGCTACTCGATCGGGGTGACATCGACCGAATGGCGGTGCTGTGCCCGCCCCACCTCGTCGATCAATGGATCACGGAACTCGAAGGGCACTTTCACATCCACGCCGTCGCGGTGACGGCCGCCAGCGCCACGCGCCTCGAACGCAATCTGCCGCCCAGCGAGAGCATCTTCTCTTCGCACCCGCACACGGTCGTCAGCCTCGACTACATCAAGAGCGAAAAACGTCGGGCGGACTTTCTTCGCGCGTGCCCGAACTTCGTCATCGTGGACGAGGCCCACACCTGCGCGGCGACCGGACAGGGCAAGCACCAGCGGTACGAGCTCTTGAAAGGGCTCGCGGCGTCGAAGACGCGCCACATGGTGCTGCTCACGGCCACCCCCCACAGCGGTGACGAAGCAGCCTTCTACCGGTTGCTGGGGCTCCTCGACCGCGAGTTCGAGCAGATCGTGGATGCCACCGGCGAATCGCGGAATCAGCTCCGCGAGCGGCTCGCTAACCACTTCGTCCAGCGGCGTCGTCCTGACATCGCGGAATGGAAGGAGGGGAACATCTTCCCTCGCCGTGAGACGAAGGAATTGACTTACGCACTCTCGGGAGCGTGGGAGAAGTTCTTCGATGCCGTGCTGGACTACTCTGCGGCCGTGGTCGAGTCAGCGGGGGGCGACGAACAACGTCAGCGTTTGAACTTCTGGGGGACGCTCGCCCTCATGCGATGCGTGGCGTCGAGCCCTGCTGCGGCCGTCCAGGCGCTCCGGACGCGCGCCGGCCTCCCGAGCGTCGAGGAGGAGGAGTCCCTCCAGGACCGAGTATTCGACGGGGCAACCGACTCGCTTTCAGAGGATGACGTCGAGCCCCCGGTGGGCACGGATGATCCCGCGCTGGCGGCGTTGATCGCGCAGGCAGAACGACTCGCGGGGCAGTCGGGTGACCCGAAGCTCAAGCTGCTAACCGAGCACCTCGAATCGCTCATCGCCGATGGCTTCAGCCCGGTGGTGTTCTGCCGCTACATCGCCACCGCGCGCTACCTGGGTCGGCACCTCGCGGGCCGGTTCAAGGGCGTCGCCGTGGAGGTCGTCACCGGCGAGCTCACATCGGACGAGCGGAAGGAGAAGGTGAACGCTCTCAGTGAGTCGGCTGGCGAGCATTCTCTGCTCATCGCCACCGATTGTCTGTCCGAGGGCGTCAACCTACAGGAGCACTTTGACGCGATCGTCCACTACGACCTGTCGTGGAACCCAACCCGTCACGAGCAGCGGGAGGGCCGTGTCGATCGTTTTGGTCAGACGAGCAAAGTGGTGCGCGCAACGCTGATGTACGGTGCGAACAATCCAGTCGACGGCGCCGTGCTGGAGGTGATCATCCGCAAGGCCGCGAAGATCCGCGAGGAGCTCGGCGTGCCGGTGCCGGTGCCGGACGATGGCAACACTCTGACCCAGGTGCTGCTCAAGGCGGTTCTGCTCAAGCGTCGCGGTGGGGGTGACACCTCCAACATGAAGCAGCTCCAGCTCTTCGACGCGAACTGGCAGGACGCCGCAGAGAAGGCGAAGCGCAACCGCACCGTTTTCGCGCAGCGCCGATTGAAGCCGGAAGATGTGCTTCCCGAGTGGAAGAAGAGCCTGGCGGCGATCGGCGGAAGCGAGGATGTTCGGCGCTTCACGGACCGCGCGCTCGCTCGGCTAGGCTCGGGCCTTGAGCAGTTGCGAAAAGGATACAAGGCGCCGCTCGCTCCACTCCCGGACGACGTGCGCGAGCGGCTCGAATCCGAGGGGCTTTCCGGTACGATCCTGGTCGACTTCGCCTACCCGTCTGCGCCGCGCTGTCGCCCGGTACAGAGGAGCCACCCTCTCGTCTCGGTGCTGGCGGAAACCCTCCTGGAACGAACACTCGCGAGTGGCGTGGACGAAGCCGCGACGGACCCCAGTGTGCTTGGGCGAGTGGGGTGCTGGGTCGCCGCGGGGGTAACCGGCCGCACCACCGTCGCCCTGCTGCGTCTTCGACATCAGCTTGTCACCCAGAAGGCGGGGCGAACCTCCACTCTACTAGTAGAGGAGGCGACGGCACTCGCCTGGACTGGCGCCGCTACCGCGGTGCTCGAAGGGGCCGATGCGCTGGCGCTGCTCGCGCCGACGCCGTTGAGTGATCCGCCCGCGCACGTTCGCGATCGCTCGGTCAGGCAGGCGCTGGAACAGCTTGAAGGGCGACTCGGCGATTTCGATGCGTTCGCCGAGCGCCGTGCCCAGGCTCTCCTTGCTGACCACCGACGCGTGCGTGAAGCCGCCGACGCGCGAGGCACCTACAGCGTGAAGGCCCTGTTACCGCCGGACGTGATCGGACTGTTCGTGCTCCTTCCGCAGGTGGGCTAGCCGTGGCATCGCGTCGCAAAGCCCGCCAGCGAGAAACTCAACTCGCATTCGAGGCGCTCTCCATCGAAGGTGGACTCCTTTCGCCAGATTGGCTCTCGCGAGCAGCGCAACTCGCCGCCGGCGGCCAGAGCGAGGCCGACTATCGTGTCCCGAAGGGGCTCAACCTTCGCGACGAGATCGGTCGCTATTGGCGCATCGCGCAGGCCCACTGGGCCGACTTCGCCTCAGGTCGGGCTAGCAACGCGGACGCGCGTGCGGTCGCCGAACGTTTCGTGCTCGCGCTCCTCCGAGACAGCTTCGGCTTCGGCTCGCTCGCCCCGGCGGAGCCCGTCGTCGTCGCCGAACGACCATATCCCATCGGGTTCTGCGCCCTGGGTTGGCGGGTGCCTGTAGTCGTTGCCCCAGCGGGCAGCGGGCTCGACACCGCGGCGGCGGTCTTCGGCGACGGCGGACGTCGCCGAACCGCCTTCGGGCTCACGCAGGAATTCCTCAACGCAGCGGACGAGGCTATGTGGGGCGTCGTCTCGGACGGTGTCACGTTGCGCATTCTGCGCGACAACGCGAGCCTCACGCGTCCGGCATGGATCGAGGCGGACCTCGGTCGCATCTTCACGGAGGACCGCTACTCGGATTTCGCGGCGCTGTGGCTGCTGGCGCACGAGACTCGTTTCGGACGAGCGGACCAGCCTGTAACCGACTGCGCTCTGGAGACTTGGCGCAACGCTGGCCGCGAAGAGGGTACGCGCGCGAGAGAATCTCTGCGGCGGGGTGTCGAGGACGCGCTCGTCGCCCTCGGTCAGGGTTTCCTCGCGCAGACGGACAACCAGGCGCTGCGTGCAGCACTCCAGACTGGCACCCTCTCGACGAAGGACTACTTCAACCAGCTCCTGCGCCTCGTGTACCGGCTCATCTTCCTGCTTACCGTCGAGGAGCGGGGCGTCCTCCATCCGGATGGCACGGACGAGAAGGCGAAGTCCCTCTACACAACGGGCTACAGCCTGCGACGGCTCCGCGAGCGCTCTGTGAAGCGCAGCGCACACGACCGGTTTGTAGACCAATGGGAGGCGACGAAGATCGTCTTCCGTGGCGTCGAAGACGGCGAGCCGCGCCTCGGGCTGCCCGCGCTCGCGGGCATCTTCGCCAAGACCCAGTGCTCCGCACTCGACGTGGCCAAGCTCGAGAACCGCGCGCTACTTCTAGCGGTGTTCAAGCTCTCGTGGCTACGCGAGGACGCGGGCCTCTCACGGGTGAACTGGCGAGACATGGGCCCGGAGGAGCTTGGCAGCGTCTACGAGAGCCTCCTTGAGCTGGTTCCGCAGATCACCAAGGACGGTCGCCAGTTCGCGTTCGCGAAAGGCGGAGAAACCAAGGGCAACGCGCGCAAGACCACGGGCAGCTACTACACGCCCGACAGCCTCGTGCAGGTGCTGCTTGATAGCGCGCTCGAGCCGGTTGTGAGGGATACGATCGCCAAGCACCCCGCGAACCCGGTCGAGGCGTTGGTCAGCCTCTCCATCGTGGACCCAGCTTGCGGTTCAGGGCACTTCCTACTCGCGGCGGCACGCAGGCTCGCTGCGCACGTCGCACGCCTCTCAGCGAACGGCACGCCCTCGGCCGCCGAGTACCGGCACGCGCTGCGGCAAGTGGTCGGGCACTGTATCTACGGCGTCGACCTCAACCCGATGGCCGTCGAGCTGTGCAAGGTAAGTCTCTGGATGGAGGCGGTGGAGCCCGGACTCCCGCTGACCTTTCTGAACTCGCACATCCAGCACGGCAACGCGCTCCTCGGCACGACACCCGAGCTGATGGTGAAGGGCGTCCCCGACGTCGCGTGGGACTCTATCGAGGGCGACGACAGCAAGACTGCGAGCGCGCTCAAGAAACGCAACAAGAAGGCTGCCGAGGGCCAGCGCTCGCTCGACACGCTCTGGTCGAAGCCGAGCGACGCCGAGGCGCAGGCGGTGGCGCGCGCCGTCGCTGAGCTGGAAGCCGCGAGCGACGCGAACCCAGAGGCCCTCGCGAAGAAGGAGTCGCAGTGGGATGGCATCCTTAGCTCGGCCGAGTACCAGCACCAGAAGTTCGTGGCCGACGCCTGGTGCTCCGCGTTCGTTTGGCCAAAGCTGCCCGGCGACCTAACCGACGCCGCACCGACGAATGAGCTCTGGCGTCAGCTCCGCGACGGTAAGGGCAAAGCGCCCGCGCTCACGAGCAAGATCGTTGGCGAACTCGTGGACCAATACCGATTCTTCCACTGGCATTTGCAGTTCCCGCACGTGTTCGCGAGGGGGGGATTCGACGTTGTCCTCGGCAACCCGCCTTGGGACGAATTGAGCCCGGACCAGCGTGAATTCTTCGCCAAATACCGCTCTGACATGCGGTCGCTCTCACGAGAAGAGCAGGAACAAGTCGTTGAAGCGTTGCTCTCGGACCCCAGCGTCGCGCAGGCGTGGGCGGAGCGGTTGCGAATCCTATACGCGACGCTGCACTTCCTGAAGAAGACCGGCCGATTCACGCTCTATGCGACAGGCAACCTTGGGAAGGGAGACTTCAACGTCTATCGAATGTTTGTCGAACTCGCATTGAAGGGCGTTCGGCCCGGCGGGTACGCAGCCCAACTTGCGCCGGCGGCGCTCTACGGAGGAGCGAACGCGTCCGCCATCCGAAAGTATATGTTCGACAACGCCAGGCTGCTCTTGCTGCTCGGCTGCGAGAACGCCAATAGGAGCTTCTTCCCTGACGTTCATCCGCAGACTTGGTTCGCGCTCTACGTGGCAACTGCCGGTGGAAGAACCGGGCGTTTTCGGGTTGCGTTCGGCTGCGATCATCCCAAAAAGGCGAAGTCGAGCGTTGATGCGGCGCTGGACTTCGACGCCGACGTAATCCGCAAGTCGTCACCAGACACATATGTGATCCCGAACACGCGCAACACCTCGGACGTCCGAATCGCAGCCAAGATGGAGCAGCGTCATCCGTCGTTTAGTGTCGGATGGCCACTCCGGCACTACCAAGCCGAACTGCACATGACCAACCAGAGCGACCTCTTCACGACGGATCGCGAGGGCATCCCCGTCTACGAGGGGCGAATGGTCACTCACTTTGATCATCGCGCGAAGACCTACGTGTCTGGACATGGCAACAGCGCAGTGTGGCGGGAACGTTCATTCGGCGATCGTGAAAAGGCGATTGTGCCTCAATGGCGTGTCTTGCGAGCCAGCGTCCCGACGAAGCTCGGAGATCGCGTAGACCGCTATCGCATCGGTTTCGGCGACGTGGCCAACCCAAGGAACGAACGCAGCTTCATGGCAGCCATCATCCCGCCCGGCGCAATCTGCGGCAACACGGTTCCGACGATCGACTTTGGGCGAGGCAACGAATGGATGTACTTACCTTGGCTCGCCGTTGCGAATTCGTTTGTCATCGATGCGCTGGCTCGCAAGAAGCTAAGTTCACCGCATCTCAAGCCCTATATCCTAGACACACTTCCGTTTCCGCCTCCGTCTCTTGAGGAACCTTGGGCCCAACGAGTCTCGCACCTCGCGTTGAGACTGACCTGCGTATCACCGGAGATGACTGCGTACTGGAACGTGATGGCTGAACGTGGACTCTGCGAAGCAGCTTCAGCCGGAGCGGTCCCTAACTCCGCGCTCCTCGACGAGGAATCGCGTGCCCTGGCGAGAGCCGAGATTGACGCAGTGATCGCGCGTGATGTCTACGGCCTCGCGCGCGATGAACTCTCGGATGTCCTCGAAACTTTTCCGGTGCTGAGGAAGAGAGATCTGAAGTCCCACGGCGAGTACCGCACCAAGCGCGTCATCCTCGAGATCTACGACACACTCGCCGCGACCGGTCGCTCCGCCGCAGAGCACCAAACGCGCATCGATCCGCCGCCCACCGAATCTCAGCAATTGACACTCGCTCGCTTGCCGGAACTCCCCGTAATGCCCGGGGTGGTGCCAACGCTGCCACCTGATCAGGAAGCGGCTCTGCTCATCTGCGCGATGGTGCGGGCCAGCGGCGGCACTATCCGGCGGGCAGACCTGGCCCGCGCCTTTGCTTTGCGGAACAAACCGGATCTCCTCGTCCAATTAGCGCCTGATCCTCTCAAGGCTGCGGCGAAAGCCTGGGCAGACAAGATCGGGCAACGGGTTGCTGCGCCGGGCCTGCTCGCCGCGGCACTCGCGGCTCTGTCAGATCGACGCGGCGTCGAGCCTGGGGTCGATCATGCTTCCTGCTCGATCGTTGGATTGAGTGCGAGCACACCGAGCGACACCCAGATCAATCCCTGGTTTCACTTCGAGTCTCGCCTCGCGCTGCGCGTGCTCCAGTCTCAGACGGGCGCGCGTGCGGATGCGATCGACGCCGCAATCACCGGTGCGGACCGGACCTTGCTCGAACAGGCGTCGTGATGGCGCAGCTCCGCTTCCCAGGAGTCGACCCTCCTCGTCCAATCCATCCGGACATCAAGCGGAGCTCACCCGTCTTTTGGGTACAGCGGCTCCGCGTCCTGCGGGAGCTGAAGCCCGGCGAAGAGCACATCATCCGCGACGTCGAGCTACGCCGCGGGCTCAACATCATCTGGGCTCCACCCCATGATCCGCCCGATGGCAATGCGCTTTTCGAGAACGGGGTGGCCGGACACACCGCGGGCAAGACGACCTTCTGCCGTCTCGTTCGACATGTTCTCGGCGAACGAGGCTTCGCAACAGACGAAACAAGACGAAGGATTCGAGAGAAGTTTCCGACGGGTTGGGTCACGGCCACGATTCTGATCGGCGACGATTCGTGGCTCGTCGCTCGGCCCTTCGGCATCGGACCTCACGCGTTTTGTCTCCGCGGTAACGAGATCGCTCATCTGACGGAGGCGGAGGAACGTCTCGACTACCAGGAGTTTCTGGACGCCGTGAGCGCGGCTGCGGTTAGCGGACTACCGGCAAGCCGTTTTCCCGCGACCGACGAACCTATGCGTCGTGAGCACGTCTTCCCGTGGCTTTCCCGAGATCAGGAGTGTCGTTTCGCGGACTTCCTCGAATGGCGCCACCCGTCGAGCGATTCCGAGTCGCCTGCCCTTAACGTCGAGGAGCGACAGTTCGTCCTCCGCGCCGTGCTCGGGCTGATCTCCGATGTGGAGCGGATCGAGCAGCAGACGAACGCCCGACTGGTCGCGCGAAAGGAGGAAGCCGTGCAACGAGAGCCGATGCTCCTCCACCAGTCGCGCACCGACCACGATCGCGTCGCGACCGCACTGGGCAGAACTCTCGCGCCGGCCTCGACTCCATTGTTCGGTTCAGAGACCCGCATCGAACTAGCCAGATTGACCGCGGAACTGCTGCAGCGCGAACGGCAGCTGGCCGATACCGACCGTCGGACTGAGCTGAGTACCGCACTGGAACGCGCCGTGGCAGCCGAAACCAATGCCTCCCGCGACCTGCGGGAGGCCGAAGCCAGGTTCGAGGTAGAGCAAGGCGCCCTCGCGCAACTCGCAGGCGATGCTCAATCCGCCGTGCTTGCTGCGCTTCCTCCTGGGAGCGAATACTGCAGCGTGCGCCTGACCGTCGCGCGCGAGCAAGGTTGCCCGCTCGCGGGCGCTCGCCCGATCGACCTAGTGTCGCGACGAAGCGAACGAACGGCTGCCGAAGAACTCCAGCGTCAGCGACAGCTCGTCGAGGGGCTCTCACGTGTCGTCGAGAACGAGAAGGGCAAGTTGGCCGACGCGGAGAACGCCACGCGGGCAGCACGGCGAAAGTCCCTCTCGGCGAACACCGCTTTCGATGAGCAGCGAGGGAGAATCCACCAAGAACGAGCAAGGCTCTCGCAGATCGAGCGTCTCGTTCATGCGGCCGAGGAAGCCGCTGCCCAGGCATCGGAGCTAGCCGAATCGGTTGCATCCCTCTCTCGTGACATCAAAGAGTCGTACGCACGCCAGGAACAGCTGAGAGGTGAAGGACGCGAGGCCATACAGCGTTTCTCGGCGAGGTTTGAGTACGTCGTGAGAGCACTGCTCGGCACCGAAGTAACGGGTCGCGTTGACACGTCGGGTAGGTCCTTGACGCTCGTCGTCGAAGAGCATGGCAAGCGTGATAGTGCGGCGATCGCGACCGTTAGGTTGCTTGCCTTCGACCTCGCCGCTCTCGCGTCGAGCGTCGAAGGGTACGGTTCCTTCCCTCGGTTTCTGATCCACGACGGCCCCCGCGAGGCGGACCTGTCCGTAGACATCTACGAGCGACTCTTCCTTTTCGCCCGCGAGATCGAGAAGTCCTTCGACGCCGAACCGTCGTTCCAATACATCGTCACGACGACCACGGCACCGCCCACAACCCTGCAGGGCGACCCGTGGCTCCGGCTCAAACTTGCTGGTGTCCCAGCGCAAGAACGCCTTCTGAGGTGCGACCTATGATCGCACGTCGTCCGCCTGAACCGCCTGCGGGGGGAAACGGATGAGCGGGTTCCTCTCGCCAGCAATCGTCACCCGCCTTGAGAAGGCGGCCGTCGACAACGGGTTCGACCGGGAGCTCTCGCCCGAGGCGGAGTGGCTCAGCTTCGCCAGCACCCGAGCGCCGCTTCGCCTCTGGCTGACCGCCGTCGGCGACGCGCTGTTCCTCGCCGCCGTTTCGCAGCAAAACGTCGCCCGCGCCCTCACGGACCACGGAACCGCTTTCACTCACCCACTGCCGTCGGGCGCGAGCGGCGCACGTGGCGTCGCCGACATCCCCGCCCTCCACCACCTCGTCCGTCGGGCTTTCCAACTCTCGAAGACTCTGCCCGACGAGCTCCTCCACGTCTTCGAGAAGAAGGTCGCCTCCCTCCCGAAGACCACCGAAGCCGAACGACTTGTAGTGCAGCGCGTCGGCCAAGATGTGTTCCGCAACGGGCTCCTCGAATACTGGGAGGGGCGCTGTGCCATCACGGGTCTCGCTGTCCCGGAGCTGCTGCGCGCGAGCCACATCAAGCCGTGGGCCGACTGCGCGACCGACGGCGAACGGCTCGACGTATTCAACGGTCTCCTGCTCGCGCCGCAGCTCGATGCGGCGTTCGATCGCGGGTTCATAACGATCGCGGACAATGGCGGGGTCTCTGTGAGCGACGCACTCGGCATCGAGAGCCGCCGTCTGCTCGGGCTCGACGCTCCGCTTCGGCTCCGCAGTCTGTCAGACGGCCACAGAGGGTTTCTCCCGTGGCATCGCGAAAGGATCTTCAGAGGCCCGAACGCTACTTCCGAGGCTTCGTGATGCCGACGAGGGACACCAATGCGGGATGAACGCTGGGCAGCGGGGGAGATTGTCGCCCGGTTGGACGCGGCGCTGGAGCAGGCTCGGCAGGAGGGCTTGGTCGCCGTAGTCCGCGTCCTCCTTGTACAGGGGAGGAATGAGCGGCGATGGCGCCCTTTCTTCGGGAGAGTAGACATCGCGCGCAAGGGCGATCCGCCAGAAGTCGCAACGGAGGAATTCGGTACGGAGGTTCGAGTCCAGGCCGAGACGGTGGAGTTGGACGACTTCATCGTGCGGCTAGCGGCAGTTCGCGCCGGGGCCCCGCTCGACGTTGATGGGTTGAGCATTCAGGACGTGGGCTTCACGGATCGCCCGGATCACATCTGGCGGAGCTCGGTCGCCGCCGACGACTGGGGCGTCTGGTGGCCGTGCAATATCGTCTCCTTCTCTATTCCTGATAGCGCGCCTCTGGTTAGCGGGTTGCTGGAGGGGCCCAGAAGCGGAACCGTAAGCGGCATCTACGCTCTGGTAGCTAAGGTTTCTGGCTTTCGTGTGTACCATCACTCCCGGGATGCTCGGCACGGCGAGTTCGGGATCTACCTCTGGGACTATCGAGGGCGCTTCGTGGAGGCGAGCATCACCGACGCGGGGCTCGCCGTGCGCTACGAGCCGCCCGAAGACGCACGGTTGAGAGTCCGCGGTGTAGTGACGACTCCGGGCGGCGATGTGTCGTTGCCCTGGCCACCAGCTCCCGATACTGGCCTCATTGCGCTCCCGACCGGGGCAACACGAGTGGAGCTCGAGCTTGTTCATGAGGGAAACGTCGTCGACGACAGGGCGGTTCCAATTCCTGAATGGCGCGGTCAATTGGACGCGGTGGCCGCTCGCGTCGGAGGGGGAGACGCACCGGCCACGAGCGTGCGCGAGTTGCTGCGGTGGTTCGGCGCCGAACGCCGCGGAAGCCAGGTTGTCGCGAGCGTACGGAAAGCGTTGGAAGGCCGGTCCATTCGGACGGAACCGGACTTCGCTGACGTCTGGATTGACGCCCCAATACTATTCACGTCCGCCCGAGCCCACGACACCGGAGAGCTCGATGGTTCCGGCGCAGGGGGCCCTTCGGGCGAGGCTCCAACCGCGAGCGCCGTTGCGTCACCGAGCGGAACCGCGACGATAATCCGCGCGGACCCGGTGGTTCGTCTGGCGCGGCTGACGGCGGCGAATCACCCTGCTGTTCACGTTTCTCCGGATGCGAGCGTTGAAAGCGCGGCGACCTTAATGGTCCTGCACGCCTTCTCTCAGCTCCCCGTCGTTACGGGAAAGAACAGCATCAAGGGCAGCGTCACGTGGGAGGGAATATTGAAGTGCATGCTTCAGGGTGCGCCGCGAACAATCCAGTCATGCATGGAGCCCCCCCGCGTTCATGAGGCCACAGCGCCACTACTGGCCGTTCTTCCCGAGATCGTTCGAGAGGGATTCATCTTGGTGAAGAACGGTCCCCTGGTGTGCGTGGTCACCGCCGCGGACGTGGCGGCGCAGTTCCACGAGAGCACGGAGGCCTTCTTGCTGATCGCGGAGATCGAACAGCACCTGCGCGGACTGATCGGGAAAGCATTCTCGATCGAGGAGCTCAAAGCGATTCGCGACCCGAATGACTCCGATCGCGCGGTTGACGGCGTCGATGACCTGAGCTTCGGGGAGTATGTCCGACTTCTTCAGCGACCCGACGCGTGGCTGAAGTTCAGCGCCCGTCTCGACCGGGTCGCTGTTGTGCAACGGCTCGAGGCCGTGAACGAGATCCGAAACAACGTGATGCACTTCGAGCCGGACGGAGTGGGCGAAAAGAGCTTGGAGCTACTACGCGCCACAGCGAGGTTTTTTGAACGTCTCGCGTGAAACTGGTGGGAGCATGAGGGAACCATGTCCATCGACGATGTGATCAGCACGCTGCGAGACCTCGATGACTACTCACTCCGGCGCGAAGTCTTCGAGATCGGTGGAGACGGCCCCGACCCTGGCACAGCGTACGACTACCAGACGGCCGGTATCAGGAAGATCGAAGCAGGCGAATCGGCGTCTCCACCTGTAAGCGGCATCCTGCACTACCCGACTGGCGCCGGGAAGACGCGCGTTGGCATGGAGCTCATCGCGCGGACGCTCCATCGCGATCCGGAGCATCGCTTTGTCTGGGCTACCGACAGGAAGACTCTCATCCGCCAGTCGATGACGAGGATGGCCGAACTCGCGCGCCTGTTCCCTCGCGGGACGACCTTCAGGTGGGCGGCCGGCGCTGACGAAGTGAAGTCCGGCGAGCACGACGCCAACGTTCTCTTTCTGACGCGTCGAAACCTGACTGATGTCTTGAGACAGGCGAGCGATGGCCGCACCGTGCACCTGTGGAAGGACTCCCTCGCAAGCGGCAACTCGATCACTCTCATCTATGACGAATGCCACCAGCTCGGAGCCGAACAGCTTCAGCAAGGCTGGCGACGCTTTCACGAGACGATCGTGACACCGAGCAAGGCGCGATGGAGAACGATCGGCCTCAGCGCCACGCCGGTGCCGACCTCCCAGGAGTCCCACGCCCTGCTGCGAAGATACGTCTTCCCCCAGCGACCGAAGGACGCACCGCAGACAAACCACGATTGGCCCTTTCATTTTTTTCACCGCGTGAAGAACGACGCGCTCATCGCGAGCGGGGTGCTCTGCCAGATCAACCTCGTGCTCGATAAATCCGGGGAGTTCGACTACCCCGAGGCGCTACTCAGGTCCGTCGTCGGTGACGCGCGACTCCGACCCATTGGCGCTGGCGCGTCCAAGTTCGACGTCCAGGACTACGCTGCCAAGTTTAACCGCCGAATTCTCTCGGACCCGCGAATGCTGGCGCACCTCGCGGATCGTCTTGGCCGGAACTTCGAGATGCTGGGCAAGACCATCGTCTTTGTCCCGACGATCGAAGCGGCGAATCGGTTCGTAGCGCTGCTGCACGACAGGTTCCCGGCGCTGCGCGGCCGGGTCGCCGCCGTCCACAGCAAGATGAACGAGCTCGAGGTTCCGGGGCAGGAGGGAGAAACGGTCCACCGCGTTCTGGACAGATTCCGCAACCTTCGCGATCAGCCGAGCATTCTCGTGAACGTCGAGATGCTCACCGAGGGTTTCGACGACCCGAAGATCCGCACCGTCGTCCTCGCCCGGCTGACCACGTCGACGAATCGCTTCTGGCAGATGATCGGGCGCGGCACGAGGGGCCCGAAGGCTGGTGGAACCAAGAACTGCTACGTGATCGACCCGGTGAAGCTCGTTCGACTGTACGAGTATTTCAAGGGGTACCAGCCGTCGTTCGCCGGGCAGGACGTGGAGTTCGAAGACCTCGAGGCCGAGGAGCCCGGGGCTGGGGGCATCTCGCCCGTCGTCCCTGCTGTTGACCTCCCGCCGGATCCTCGGGAATGCGAGTACAAGCTCTCTCCAGAGCTGGAGCGTGTGCACGCGCAGGTCGTCGCGGCGCTCCGCGACTTCCTAGCTGGTGGATCCCTTACCGAGGTGCAGGCGGTTCAGGTCGCTGCGACGACGAATGTCTCCTTTGCGCAGGGAGGCGCGACGCTCGTGCCGAGCACGGAGCCTTTCTCGCCGCTCACTGCATCCGCGATCCTTCTAGGCGAGCTGAGCTCTCTGGAGTCGCGCGCTGGCCGGGACCTCTCGTGGTTCCGGCGTCGACTGCCGGAGGCGCTGGACGAGACACTGCTGCGGTATAAGTTGAGAACGCTACGCGCGATCGAGGAGCTGAAGCTCTGGACTGAATCCGAGTTCGCTGCCGCCGAGATGAGCGGAACACTCAGCCAGCTACTTCAGCGTGAGGCTGGCGCTGCGCCGCGAGCTCCCGACTCTCGGACCGCCGTCACCGTGCCGGCCGTGACGTTCGCTGCTGCCGAGGCCGCGGTGCTGGACGCGGCGCTCTACCTTGCCGGCATCGACGGCGTCGTGCACCCGAACGAGCTCGAAGTCGCCGTGCAATCCCTCATGCGCATGTTCGGTCGCTTGCCAAACCAAGAAGTTCGCTCGGCAGTTTCGGGACGGCACGTGAGCGGGCCACCAAGCTTGAGCGCGCTGCGAGAGCTCCCCCCGGTATTGCGTCAGCTCCTCATCTTGCAGCTCGCGGAGCTCGCAGCGTCCGACGGGATGGTGTCCGAGCCGGAGCGTCGGTTCCTACAGGAGCTCTCAGACGCGCTCGGAATCGCCTCCGCGTTTGTGGAGTCGGTCCTCGGCGTGGCCGGTGGCGCGGAGGCCGACACTGCGCCAGCACCGGCCGGGGTCTGCCCAAGCTGCGCATTCGCGCTGTCGCCCAACGCAGCGTTCTGCTCCAGCTGCGGCATACGCGTGGGAGCGATCCCGACGCAGTGAGACTGCTCCGCGTTTAGGTGGACACGGGTGTCGAAAGGAAGAGGGCCATGCTCGAGGTGATCACGGATCAGAAGACTATCGCGGCTTGCCAACGGAAGATGGAAGCGTCGATCAAGAGGGCGGCGAAGAAACGAGCTCGGTACACGATCGGCTTCCCGAGCGGATCGATGGAGGCCGACGTTTGCTACCTCCCTCGCCTGGACTTCTGGGTCGGGTTCGAAGCTGTTCACAACCGATATTGGACGGCGTGCGGGCTTGGCGATCCCTTCGCAAAGAGCGCGCCCGCGCCCCAGCTAGAGATCAACGCGCCGTTCAAGGGGATCAACCGCCAGACAGCCGGAGCCTTCGTGAAGGACGACGACGGGAACTGCTACCTCGCTCACTCGGGTCGCGTCGGCGGTGGCGCGAAGGGAGTGGGCCTGACGAACTTCCTCGCCTACTACCCCGCCCACACTCCCGTCGACTTCGACGGTCGACCGCGCCGGATGTACGTCGTGGGCGACGTCACCGACCCGAAGCTACCGAACCGAATGGCTTCACTCACGCGGATGTCGGCTGAGTTCCGCACCGCCGTCAAGGCCGGAAACCCGGCGGCGGTGCAACCGAACGACAGGCAGGGCGACGACTACCACGACGAGTTCCAGGGGACGAAGCGCTACGAGACTTCATCAACGATCGAAGCGAACGTCGCCCATGGAAAGGTCGTGAAGGGCCTCCGAGACCTACTGCTCTCCAGGAAGATCACCGCGTGCAACGACATGCGCCGGGATCTGTTCGTGCCAGGCAAGAACGGCAAGATGAAGATGCTGTTCGAGGTGAAGACCGACACGGACACAGGAAGTGTCTACCAAGCGATCGGGCAGCTCTTCTTCCATGGGGGTAACGGCTTCGCGCGGAAGCTCGTCGCGGTGCTCCCCGAGGATCTGCGACCCACCTTTCGTCAGAAGCTCGATGCGCTGGGCATCGCGACCGTCACGTACGGGTGGAGCAGCGATGAGTCTCCTGCGTTTCGCGACCTCGCACGCGTTCTGAAAGCAGCAGGCGCGTAGCTTCACATGGCCGGCCGCAGGAAGTCCCAATCGCCAACGTCGACCGGAGCCTCGTCCGGACCCGCGGGAGCCGCGGCGTCGGCGAGCTCGTCCTTGTACATCCGGAAACTCACTATCAATGGGTTCCGCGGCATCAAGGACGGAACGATCCTTCTCGAGCGTCGCACGGCGCTTATCGGGCCGAACGCCTGCGGGAAGAGCACCGTAATCGACGCCATCGCGCTGCTCCTTGGGCGGGTCAAGATCGTGCGCGCGCTCACCGAGCATGACTTCTACGGCAGTACGCCAGGCCCCGCGGACCGTTTCCGCATTGTCGCGACAATCTGCGGCTTCCCGGACACCAATCACGCTCGCTACCCGGAATGGTTTCGTGCGAGGCGCGCGGTCCCAAAGTGGATCGATGCCGCGGGCTGGGTGCACGCCAAGCAGGAACCGGAGACTCTCCTCTGCGCGGAGATCGCTCTGGTCGGAAGGTTTGACGCCGAAGAGCTCGAAGTAGAGACCATCCGGCACTTCTGCGATGACACGGCGGCGGCGACCGACCCCTTCGACGACACGTTTCCAGCGGAACAGGTACCGGGACCCCTCCTACATGAGCTCGGCCTTTTCGTGCTACCGGCGCGACGCGGCGGCGAGGGCATCGTGTCGTTCGCGTCCGAACTTTTCCGGCGGACCATCTCGAATGCTGCCGGGCTGCCTGCGTCCGAGATCCTCGCGTTGCGCGACCAGCTGCGCTCACCGAGCTCGCCTATTGAGCAGTCGCCGCAGTTGGCCGCGATCGTCGATTCGATCAACAAGACGCTGGAAGGGCTGCTCGTCGGCAAGCCGAAGCTACGACTGATGCTCACGGCTACCGATGCCGAAGCCGTGCTCACGGCACTCGTCCCTCACTACGCGATGGATGGGCGCGTCCTACCTGCCTCGCGCCATGGCTCCGGCCTTCTTTCGCTTCAGACGCTTCTGTTGCTCCTGGAGATCGGGCGCCTTCGCGCAGCGCAGGGGCTAAACTTCATCCTCGCGTTGGAGGAGCCAGAGCTCCACCTCGCGCCCGGCATCCAGACGCGCCTCGTCGCGTCGGGCAACAAGGTCGGCGCGCAAACGATCTGCACGACGCACTCTTCCCGAGTTGCCTCCGCATACGGTCCGACCCAAGTGGGGGTTCTCTCACTCGCTGCGGGTTCTTTGGCGGCAGTTCCCTTGCTGTCAGCACCGCTACCGTCGAGCGCGTCCAATACGACGCGTCGGCTCTTCTACCAGAACAAGGCCAAGCTCATCGATGCGCTGATGCATCCGGTCGTCCTCGTTCCGGAGGGGGCCCTCGACGCGGAGTGGTTGACGCGCCTCGCGTCCGTAGGAGAGCCGTCCCAGCAGCATCCCCCGTTTACGTCGGTCTTTGGGTTGGCCCCGACCGAGAACGGCGCCGTGCCGTACACGGTCGCCGAGATTCGCGCACGACGTCCGGACATCGTAGCGCTCACGGACGGCGACGGGCCAGGCCGCGACTACGAGAAGGAGGTCCGATCGCAAACCGCGGATGCCCGCTGCATCGGCTGGCCAGACGCCTGGACGATCGAGGATGTAGTTGGCTGGGTCTTGGATGCTGACGCCGCCGTCGTCTCACGCATTGCCGCGGTGGTGACCGCCGCACCGTTCGCGACGGTTGCCGAGCTCGTGGCTATCTTGAAGCGTAAGAACGACAAAACGACCGCGGGTCTCAAGGACGACCTGGTCGCGCACGACGCGATTGTCGCCGAGTTCTCGGAAGCGTGCCTCCAACGAGTGGGCACGGTCCTCGACGCCCTGGTGTGCTGCGCGCTGGGTACCACGCACACAGCCGTGACAGCGGTGCCTTCGGACAGCAATGCCTTCCGCTTCACACCATGAAGCCCGTTTCCTTCGTGGGTTGTGCGGGCACCGGGAAGACCACCGCACTCCTGGATGCAGTCCGCAACGCGGCCCGAGCTACGCCGCTCCTCGACGGGCAGCAGCTACTCGCCATCACGCGAATGAATGGCGCTCGTCGACGGATCGACGCGCGCTTGCGCGTTGGCGCGTCCGTGCTGCGATACGACTGTCGCACTATCGACAGCCTCGCCTGGATGATCGCGTCCCGATGGCGCCTCCGCGCTGAACTCCTCGGCTTCCCCCGGGCGAGCGAACTCGACTTTGACGGGACGTGTCGCGTCGCAGCGGGCCTCCTGGACGAACCGGATGTCGCAGCGTGGCTATCGGCCACGTATCCCGTAGTCATGGTCGACGAGTGCCAAGACTGCTGCGATGACCGGCTTCTCCTCGTCCAGCGGCTGGCGTCGGCCACGAACCTCTTCGTCGCCGCCGACAACTTTCAAAACCTCGACTCTCTCGACAGTTCGGCGGTTACATGGATTCGCGACGACACCAACTTACAGGAGCTCGAAAAGGTTCATCGAACGGACCGTCCGGCGCTCCTCGAGGCCGCGAAGTTACTCCGCGAATTCAAGTCTCTGCCGCAGGGCTGGAACACAAGAGGGAATGGGTTCTCGTTGGTGAGCACGCAGAACGCGAACCCCGCGGCGAAACTTCTCGTCCAACAGATCGCGTGGTCAGGCGGCAAGGAGACCGTCGTACTGTCTCCAACGGGACCGGCGTCATCGCCCTTCGTCGCTAAAGTGCTTTCCCGTGCGGCTTCACTACCCGCGTTCGTCGACAAGAACGGAAACGCCTTCAAAACGTACGACGTTCCGTGGGAGGACAGCGCCGCAACCGCCGTGAAGCGCCTCCTTGAAGCCGTGGAGAAAGGCGCCCTTGCCACCACGCACCTCCCCGGCGCGACCGACCTCGTCCGTTGGATGGTCCGGCAACGTCGCATTGCCGGAAGGACCTCTTTCACCAACGACGAGCTCCGCGCCGCCGCAGAGAGGGCTGTTCAACACCACCGCGCCCACGCGCGACCAACGCGTCGCCTTCGTGGCATGACTATTCACCAGGCAAAGAACCAAGAATTCGATCGCGTCGTTATCCTTTGGCCTCTGAAGGTTGCCGGCAAGGGCGAACACCTGTCGCGGCTCCTCTACAACGCCGTCACCCGCGCCAAGGTTTCAGCGGTGGTCATCGTACAAGATCTGAAAGACCGACTCTCGGAGCCGCCCTTTACGCACTCCTCGGAAGCTCAACCCGAGGAGTCGCCCGAATCGCCTCCGGCGCCGTAACCAAGACCGCCATCGCGCGTTTCGGTCGTGCGGTACGCACGACTCAGGGACGGCGAAGACGTCCGATGAGCTCAACCACCTTGTCGGGGTGCCTCGTCGCGAACTCGACCAGGCGCTCAAGCGGGCCATGCCCTACTGTCGCCGATCTCGGCGCGGCGTAACCGTCCGGGAATGGACGTCTTGAGCTGAGTCGTCGGCGCGCCCGATGCTCGCGTAACAATGCTGCGCCCTTTTCAGACCATCCTCGCGTTGCTCGCGCCGTTGAAGCGACGTGTTCGTCTTGCGACGAAGCCCCGGACTTGCGATTCTCCTCCGAGACGCGAGGACCGGGTCTCGAGCGGCTTTCCAAAGTACCGAAGTTTCCGGATGTTCTGGTTCGACTATGTGGAGCGCTAACCCGTCGATCAAATGGCTTTACGGGACGCGGGAAAGCTGCTCAGATGTCCAGGTGTTACGCATCGCTGCTTCGGCCGGCAAAGAGGGCGATAGCGGAGCGCTAAATGCCCGGTGTCGTCCCGCAGAACCCTCGGATCTTCCACATCACGCACGTGGAGAACATCCCGAGCATCATCGCCCACGGATGCCTCTGGTCGGATTCCCAGCGCATCGGGCAGAACCTACTGACGGCGAACATCGGCTACTCGCACATCAAGCAGCGCCGGCTAAATCGCCCGGTCACAACTGGGTTCGGCGGCAAGCTCGGGGACTACGTCCCGTTCAACTTCTGCAGCCGTTCGGTGATGTTGTACGTCGTGTCGCAAGGACATGTCGACTACGTCGGCGGGCAGGACGATGTCGTGCACTTGGTTTCGAGCGTCGATACGGCAATCGGTCTCGGCAAGCCATGGGCGTTCACGGACCAGCACGCGGATCTCGCCTACGCGACGTACTTCGACTCGGTTGCGCAGCTGGACGAGGTGGATTGGACTGTGATGCCGCTGACGCAATGGGGCGGAAACGACGAGATCAGGGCGAAGCGACAGGCAGAGTTCCTAGTCTACGAGAGTTTCCCTTGGTCAGCCGTCGAAAGTATCGGGGTCAAGAACGCTGCAGTCGCCGCGAAGGTGCGGGCTCTGCTTTCGAGCGGCGCGCCCCCCGTAACTGTTCAGCCTGGCTGGTACTACTGAGGGCGTAGGGATGATCAAGTTCGTTATCGGCAACTTGTTGGACGCGAAGGTCGAGGCGCTCGTCAACACCGTGAACACGGCGGGCGTGATGGGCAAGGGTCTTGCGCTTCAGTTCAAGAAAGCGTTCCCGGCAAACAACAAGGCATACGAAGCTGCCTGCCAACAAGGCGAAGTGCAGATTGGGAAGATGTTCGTGTTCGACGCGGGCGGCATCGTGCTACCGCGCTACATCATCAACTTCCCGACGAAGAAGCATTGGCGGTCACCATCGAAGCTGGAGTACATCGAGCAAGGACTCACGGCTCTTATCGACGTCATCCGCGATCGAAAGATCCGCTCCATCGCCATCCCACCGCTCGGCGCCGGGCTCGGCGGACTCGACTGGAGCAAGGTGCGTGGAGTCATCGAGGGCGCGCTCACGGTGCTCACCGACGTCGAGGTGTTCATCTACGAACCCAAAGGCGCACCGGCACCGGAGGCGATGCGGAACGAGACCAAGAAGCCGAAAATGACGTCGGGGCGTGCTGCCGTACTGGCCCTGATGAATCGCTACCTGGTGCCTGGCTACGACTACCGTCTCTCACTGCTCGAAGTGCAGAAGCTCGCGTACTTTCTGCAAGTAGCAGGGGAACCGCTCAAGCTCGACTACCAGAAAAATTATTACGGCCCCTACGCCGACAACCTTCGCCACGTGCTCAATCACGTGGAGGGGCATTTTCTTCGCGGTTTCGGTGACGGCAAGAACAAGCCCGAGACGCCGTTGGAACTCATCGGCGATGCAGCTTCGGAAGCGGAGGCATTCCTCGCGTCGCAAGTCGGCTCGCAGGGGCGCCTCGCACGCGTCGCCGAACTCATAGAAGGCTACGAGACGCCTTTCGGCATGGAGCTGCTTTCTACGGTTCATTGGGTCGCAACGCATGACTCGGGTGCTGCCCGCTCGGACGACGAAGCCGTACGCGCAGTTCATGCGTGGAGCGAACGCAAGGCTTCAACCATGAAGCCGAGTCAGGTCCGCGCCGCATGGCGCCATCTCAAGGAACGCGGTTGGCTCGCGGACGAAGCTCCGGCTACGTCGTATTGACCTCGTTCGGAACCGGCCGCCCGCTTCTTATGCGTTGCCCGATCGACCATCCAGCCGGTCACCTCACCGCCGTCGCGCCACCCCTCGCCTCTCTTGCGCCGCGAACGCCTGCCGCGCCATCGCGCAGTTCCCTTTGAGCTCCAAATACTTGCCGCGGTTCTCCGCCGCGACGTGCTTTCGATGAAGCTTCGACCCTGGCGTGGAATGAACGACACGAATTGACGAAACTCCGGAGCCGCGACGTCCGACGGGTACGACGGCGGCGGGGTGGCCTTCGGCGTCGCGGACCCAGAGGCGGAAATCGTCATGGCGGAATCGGTCGATATCGGTGACGGGTGTGGGGTAGTTGTGAATGCCGCCGCCTTTGGGAACGGCGCCGGTGTGCAGGGGCTGCGGCAAGGGCACGCTCGCGTTGCAGATGGAGTCGGTCCACTCGGCAATGCCGTCGTCGTTCTTGATGGGAGTGTCGAGCAAGCGCTTCAGGTCGATGCCGACCTTCTTGAATGCGACGAAGGATTCCGGGAAGCGAGCGTAGAGGCGCTGCGCGTTGACGCGGAGGGCATCGACCTTCTTCGGGTCAGCGCAGAACTGCGCGCTCCATTCGATGCCGACGAGGTTGCGCACGAAGAACCAGCCGGCGCCGTCGTGAAGCCAGAGACCGCCGCCGTGATGATCCTGGTAGTCGCGTCCGGTGAAGTACCAGCCCTTCGCTGCGCTCACGATCTTCTTCAGCGCGGCACGCGACACCTTGTACGTCGCGCTGTCCGCGCGCGGAGGATGACCGCTGGTCTTGTAGGTGACCGGTCGTCCGGCGGTCACGTCGTGCAGGGTTTGCT
>CAZDNG010000074.1:36810-39224 GCA_964506835.1 uncultured Polyangiaceae bacterium | reverse complement strand
CTAACGGGCGCAGAACCGCACATCGCGGCCCCGGTGCGGATGCGCCAAGTGAAGGACAAGGACGCGTTGCGAGATCAGCTCGAACTCTGGTCCCGGTTACCGAGCCTGAAGCGCGTCATCGTTTCACACGGCGACATCATCGCGACGGATGCGGCTCAGGTCCTCGATCGAATTGCGAAGGATCTAGCTGCGTAGTCAGCTGAGCTCGTCGTCGATGCGAGTCACTTGCGGCAAAACCCACAACTCGTGGGTAAAATGACGCTCGCTGTTTTAATGCGACGACGCGTCTGGCGCGGTACGGTGACGATATGAACGTCTCGATTAACTCGGAAAAAATAGTGCGAGACGTCATCGTCGTCGGCGCGTCTGCCGGAGGCATCCCTGCGGTCGTCGAAATGCTGTCTCGGCTACCCGGCGATCTTCCGGCCTTCATCGGGATCGTGATCCATCGAGGCGCTCACGGCGCGTCGAACTGGTCGCAAACACTCGGAAGAAGAACCAAGCTCCGTGTAGTCGAGCCGGCGAGTGGGGACTTGCTCTCACGCGGAGTGGTCTACATCGCGCCCTCGGACTGCCACATGACGTTCGATCAGGGCGCGATCCTGCTCGACGGCGGAGCCAAGGAACACTTTACACGACCGGCGGTGGATCCACTCTTCACCTCTGCGGCCGCCGAGTATGGTCCGCGAGTGGTGGGAGTAGTGCTCACTGGCGGCGGCCACGACGGCATGCTGGGTTTGCTGCACATCACCACTGCGGGCGGCCTATCGGTGGTGCAAGAGCCTTCGGAAGCAGAGCACGCATCGATGCCGAACTACGCCATCGCACACGACCATGTTCGTGCGGCGCTAACGGTCGACAAGATTGGCGACGCCCTCGTGCTTCTGGCACATGGCGGCGCGGTTTGGGTCAACCGGGCGGACGTGCCGGAGAGCCACCGCGATGCTAACTAGAACTGAGATAGAATCCACGGCTTAGTCACAAGCTCGCGGGCTCCGTTCGGCGCGCATTGCCTCGACAGCCTCCTGCAAGGAGGCCGTCGGGTGGCTCACGGCCGGGTCGGCAGCGTTTGCGGGGGGGTTCCCGTCAGCGCCTTGAACGAATCGTAGATGAGCTCTCGGACATAGACCGGGTTGTGGACGCCGCCCGCCGCGCCTCGAGCAAGCAGGAGGTAGTTGTAGAGTGCACCGGCCTGGTCGGCGGTGAGCGGAACGGCCGCCGTTCCCGAATCGGTCGTGGGCGCGCCGTAGGTCTGCGGCCGAACCTGATCCGTCTGGAACTGATCGTCGGCGAGATCGGAACTCGCGAGGGGTCCATAGGGAGCAGCTGCCGCGCGAGTGAGCCAGCCACGGGTGTTGAGCGCCACGCGGAGCTCCTGAATGCCCGCCTCCATGAGGCTTTGACCGCCGATGACGTCGAAGCTCGTCGCGGTCGCGTGACACCCGGCTTGCTGGCACGTGCTGAGCTGCGGGTTGAACGAATGATCGCCGATCCCTTGATTCGACGCGACGGGCGGCATGTGACATTCGATGCAACCGTTCGTGAAGGCCTGGTGCGACGAGGACTTATACGTTTGGCCCGCGTATTGGTAGCCGCCCTTGCCCGTGTAGATGTCCGCCTGCGGGCCCTCGTGCGGCCCCCAGAACGTGCTCGTGATCTTGTTCGACGCGGTGATGTAGCTCGTCACGTCTTTTCGCGACTTATGGCAAAAGATGCAGGCGTTCCCCTTGCCGTAAGGGCCAGCTTGGGTTCCGTCCGAGACGGTGGTGGACGAGCTCTTCTCGAGCAGCATTTGATCGGTCGCGGTGGTCGGGACTCGTAGCGGGAACGAGCCGGGCGTGTAGTTCTTGCCGGTCTTGTGCGGGTCGTTGGAGTCGTCGACCGCGTGGCAGGTCGTGCAGTCGACGACGGCAACCGTCGCGCTGCCCGCGTAGACCGACTCGGTGACGGCACCCGTGAGACTGTTGTGGTAGTTGACCTGACCGAGCCCCAAATGCGGCCCGGTGGTTCCGAGGAAGGTGACGTTGCCGGCGAGCCGCTGCTGAACGCCGTCGATGGCGTGGCAGTTGCCGCAAGGGGTGGCGCCGGTCCACGTGGCTACCTCTTCGCCGCCCAGGTTCGCGATGAACGTCGCGTAGTGCGTGCTCGCCTTCCACTGCGAAACGATGCCGCTGAAGCTGTGGCACGGCGAGAGACAGCTCGTCGACAGGGCGACTCCGCCGTCGGGGAACATCGCCGAGGGGCCGGCATCGCCCTTTGCGGGAACCACCACGACGTGAGTTCCGCCCTCGCCGGGTGGACCGGGCGGACCCACCGCACCGTCTTTACCGTCTTTGCCGTCGTTCCCATCGCAAGCGATCGCGAGCAATCCGAATAGACCAACCAAGTGCCATGACTTCATGCTGCCCTCGCTT
>CAZDNG010000074.1:10088-36710 GCA_964506835.1 uncultured Polyangiaceae bacterium | reverse complement strand
GGCCGGGTCGCATCGATGAACACCGCGAGAAGAAAGCACGCGAGCGACGCCATGCCGACCATGTGCCCGACGCTCATCGCCAGGACGACCGGCAAGGGCCGTCCCGATACGATCGCGAACGACATGATGGCGAGCCCGACGAGCGCCAGGCCGCACGCAAATCGGATCAACCCGATGATCGAGAGCCGGATCAATTTCGCAGGCAATTTCATGGGCGTGCTCCTCTCGAACGATCGGTGGTCGCAACGGAACTCGATGGCGTTGCGGAATCGAGCGCGGCGACCTTCGTGAACGGGTGCGCGTACCCATGACAGCCAGCGCTGGCGCAGCTCACTCGGCTTTCGTCGAGCTCTCGTTTCAGAGACAGATGGTCCGGAATGCGGCGCCAGTCCTCCGCGGTGGTCGAGTGGCACTGGCGACAATTGGCGTTGTCGTAAGGCTTTAGAAGGCGAATTACTCGCTCGGCGTGAGCGAGCGTCATCTGATTGTAGCCGCCGAGGTAATACTTATAAACATGGCGCATGCCCCCCAATTTGGTGAGGGCGTAGCCGAAAACCCCATAGTCGGCGTGACACACGTAACAGCTCTCCCCGCCAAAGAACGGATTCCGCGAGTGACGAGCGGCGAGCGACTGACTGGTCGGATCGGACGCGTCCGCGTAGTGCCCCTCCATGACGTGACACGAGCCACAAAAGGAGCGATCCGTCGTGCGATGCATATTCGAGGCCGTGGAGCTCGCGGCGACGATACCGGGCAAGACTCCAAGGCCGACAAGGAGCCACAACTTGACGGTCAGGTCGAGAGCCGGCCTTCTCACGAGGTAGACGACGATAATCGACGCCGCGACGGCAGAGGCGGACAGGGTGACGATGCCCGTCAACTCGATGTGCACCCCTTAACGATATTGATTGGAACGGCGTGCGTCGAGCAGTGTTTCTACGCACGTGGTCGAAGCGTCGACCGACAACGGGTCGGTGGTCGCGCGCAAATATTGCACTCCGACAGAGGCGACATCTGAGACCCAACGCGGATAGGATCCCACCCAGCTACAGTCAGTGAAGGAACCCGACGACTTTCCGATCGCCGCCCTGGTGATCGCTCTGGTGCTCGCAGCGATCGCGGCGTGCTCGAGTCGTCAGCCCGAGGAGGTGGACCGTGGCGCTCCCGGGTTGGGCGTCTACATCCCCCTCGCGTGGAAGACCGACCGCCGCGTGAGCGGTCACGCCAAGCACGTCATCGAACAGCACATCGCGTGCAACCGATGTCATCAGCTCACCGGCGATGCGGTCGGTCAAGTGTCGCCCCTGAGCTGCTCGGCGTGCCACGCCGTTCAGGGAAGGTTCGAACACGCCAAACGAGAGGCGCAGGCGAAGTTCGGTGCCGGAGTCTCGACCAATTGCGTGACGTGCCACGCTTTCACGTCCAACGGTTTCGAGGACGGCGGCGCGAACACGTTGGCGAACGTCCCGCCGCCGACGGCTTGCGTCCGGTGCCACGCGTCGAAAGGGAACGACGCTCCCCAGGTAGCGGCGCACGCGACCACGGCTTGCATCACGTGCCATCATCCGCACGAGAACGGGTTGCCTCAGGGCAGCCCCTGCGTCCTATGCCACGAAGGCATCAAGACGGTGCACGCCGAGGCGGGGAAGACGCCCAGCGAGATCTGCACCACGTGTCACGCGCATCAGCACGCGCCGGCATCGGAGGCGATCGGCGCCTGCGTCACCTGTCACGCGAGCCATCAACCCATCATTCCAGCGACGGCCCTCTTCGCCGGAGGCCATACCGACTGCGTCGGGTGCCACCGTCCGCACGATTTTGCGAAGGCGAGCGTCGTCCCTTGTCAATCCTGTCACCAGAGCGTGCGCGTGCTCGCCGCGCCGCTCGTGCCCGAGCACGCGCGCTGCCAGAGTTGCCACTCGCCGCACGACGTCAAGGCCGTGGGCGATGCGGTCTGCATTACCTGTCACGAGAAGGTGCATCCGGATCATCCGAAGACGAACGAATCCTGCATCAGCTGCCACAATCCACACCCGCCGCCCGCAGCGACCGCGCAGATCGCGCGTCCTTGCAGCGGTTGCCACCAGATCGCGACGTCCGACCACGCGTTTCACGGCGGCGAGCCGTGCACGACGTGCCACGTTCCTCACGAGTTCGCGCTCGACCTGTCGAAACACACCAGCCAGACCCTCTGCAAGGGATGCCACGCGCCACAGGTCACGCTGGCATCCACGAATGCGGGACACCTTGCGTGCCAGGGGTGTCATGAGGGCCTTCCACATCAGCCCACCAAGGTCGAGGTTCCGTGCGCGACGTGTCACGCCGCGGTGCTCGCGGTCGCCACGAAGGGCCACACCGAGTGCATTGGGTGCCATGAGCCGCACGGCGGCCGCTTTGCGGCGGAGTGCAAGGATTGTCACTCCGCC
Organism: uncultured Polyangiaceae bacterium; assembly: GCA_964506835.1. Taxonomy (GTDB): domain Bacteria; phylum Myxococcota_A; class Polyangia; order Polyangiales; family Polyangiaceae; genus DASZVB01. The sequence goes on along the minus strand of CAZDNG010000074.1, from coordinate 34,284 downwards.
GAGCAGCGAACCGCGCCGGCCGGTCATCAAGCGTGCACGAACTGCCACGACCAGCACAGCGGCGTGCAAAAAGCGCCGTGCGCGGCATGTCACGTCGCGGAGGCCACCTCGGTGCACGGCAAGATCGCGGGCGGTTGCGCCGACTGTCACCGCCCCCACGGCCCGGACGGAATCGCGTCGCCGCCCGCCTGCTCGACTTGTCACGACGTAGCGAAATTGCCCGGACTCCATAGCGTCGCCAAGCACGAGGAGTGCAAGGATTGTCACTCGGGGCACGACGATCCGAGCCGGCCGCTGCGCGCTCCGTGCCTGACGTGTCACACGGATCGGACCGAGCATTTCCCTACCGCCCCGAGTTGCACGAGTTGCCATCTGTTCGGCCCGACGAAGTGACGCGGGGTTCGGCCCCGGCGTTCCGCGCGTCACGGAACCGTGAACGTCACGATCCCGTCCACGTGAAGCTCGGGGTGCGTGAAGGTACGGTTGTCGTCCGCGATGTCCTCGTGACACGCGCTGCACACCGGGTTCAACGCTACGTAAGGGTGCGGTCGCGGGGGCGGCAGGGAGTGACAGGCGCCGCAGGCGTCTTCCGAGCCGTCGAGGGTGGTCCACACCGGCGTCGTGTTGGAGCCGCCGGACTGGTCTCCGTCGGCGAACGCGGCGCCGTGGCATTCCGTGTTCTGGCAACTGCCATTGTCATATGTCGGTGAGCCGTTTCCGGACGCGGCCGCGCCGGAAAACACGGGCACCACGGGCTTTCCGGTATCGATATGGCCGGGCTCGAGCACGGTGGTCGGCACGTGATGGCATTCGCCGCACGGGACGGCACGCGCCCACGCGGAGCCTCCGAGGTGCGCGAGATGCGCGCCCGCGCCGGGTTGACCCGCCACGGGAGCGGGATTCGTTCCTTGGCCGTGGCACGCGGTGCAGCTCGTCGGGACAGCGACGTTCACGACGCCGTTCACGTGGAGCGACGGGTCGATGATGGTGCGATTGTCCGTTCCGACGACGGCCCCATGACAGACCGAGCAATTTTCCAGTTGAGGGTGCGGCGCAGGCGGCGGTAACGCATGACACGTCCCGCACGCCGCTGCCGAAGAACGCGCCTCGGTCCACACGGCGTCCGCAGCTCGGTGGCAATAGGTGTCCTGGCACGTGTGCGCGACCGGATCGTAGCGCGGAGTCCGAGCTCCTTGCTTCGCGAGAGCGCCGAACACGATCGTCGCGGGGGGCGCATGATCCAGGTGACCCGGCGAATCGGTCGTCGTGGGAACGACGTGGCATTCGTTGCAGGGCAGGGGGCCATGCGTCGTCGACGCGTTCAGGTGGATCGCGTGTGCGCCGACGCCGGGATCGTGGGAGTCGCTCGCTCCGCTGAGATCGATCGGGGGCGCCGCGCGAGCGAGCGCGCTTCCGGAACGGGCCGCATTCCCGTGACACGACGTGCACTCGGCGGACGCGGGGTTTGGTCCGACGTCATCGCGACGTTCGAGGCAAGCCGACGGAAGAGCGCCGAGCGCCGCGCCAGCGGCGAGCACGAACGCGAATGCGAACGACGATCGGTGTGCCTCCTTGGCGCCCAGGTCACCCATGGCAATACCGACACATTCCTTCGTTCGTGCTCTGGCTACTTCGAAACCCGGGAGGGTGCGGGTTGCCACCGAACCCGCCGACCTTATGACATTGGATGCAGTTGGTCGCGGGGCCCTGGTCGTGACAGCTCGCGCAGAGGGCGATGTCGCGACGAGCCGCGGCGCCGTGGAAGTTGCGAGACCCCGTGTCTGTCGCCCAGCCGATCGGGTGAGGGTTCTGCCCTCCTATCCCGTTCCCGCTGACGCCCCGTTCCACGTGGCACCCGTCGCACGTCGCGGGTTCGTGACAGCTGAGGCATCGGGCCGGATCGACCTGCGCCTCCATCGAATGCCGCACCAAGAAGTCTCCTCGGTGCACGAATCCTCGTTCGATCGCCTCGGGGCGCCGCTGCTCGATGGAGAGGCCCTGGCTGACGTCGTGGCACCCATCGCAATCCGCCTGTGCGTGACAGGATTGGCAGAGCTGCTTCTCCTCCGTCGCGGCCGGTCCGTGAGTGCGGATGAAATCCCCTTCGTGCCGGAGGAAGGTCCGCGGCATCAATTGAACGAGATCCTTCCGCTCGTGGCATGGCGTGCATTGTCCCCGATTCCATTGTGCCTGGTGCTCGTGGCATTTCAGGCACTCCTTCATCGGTGGGATGCTCGGCGCATTGTTTTCGACGACGCCCGCGTGGCACGTCACGCACTGACCGCCGAGATCCGCGAGCGCGAGATGACGGTCGTGATTGAACGCGATGATCCCATCTGGCCGCTCCGCGGGCGCCGCGAGCACCTGCCGCATCTCCTTTTGCTCGCTTCGGTGGCAACGATCGCAAAGTGAGGGTGCGGGTAGCGCCTGCGCGCGGTCCGGCGCACTCGGCGCGTGGCAACTGGTGCACGTCAGGCACTCGGCTTGTCCCGAGGCGCCGCATCGGAGTCCAGCGAGGTGCAGCCGGTGCGGGAACCGCGGAGGAGCGCCCGAGCTGCAGGCCGCCAGGACGGCGGCCATGCACATCGCGATCGCGAGCATCGTGCCGAGGGCAGGGGAACCCTTTTTGCCGGTCATCGAGAGACCCCGCGTTGCGACAGGTCGAACGCGTACGCGACTCGCACCTGGGTCTCGGCGTCCAGGCGTGCGTAGGGCGAGCTCGCGAGCGAAGCGCCGATGAGGAAGCTCAGCGCCGCCTCCGCCTGCCAGGTGATTGTTCCGGCGGACACGGCCGAAGTCCGCATGCCGCGGATCGACGAGTCGTAGAGGTAACCGTACCCTTCCAGCGTGCCGGCGAGCGTCCTCGCGAAGCGCCGCGAGAGCGACAATCGGACCGAGTGATACCCATTGTCGGGCGCGAGGAGGCGCGTGTATTCGACGCGCGCCGTCGTATGCCCCGCGCGGTCGAGGAGTGCGCGGACGGCTCCCTCTCCGCGAGCGCCGGGTCGACCCCCGTCGTAGACGTCGAGGAATCCGGAGGCTTCGAAACGGAGCATGCGAACGGCCCGGAACGTCGCGAATCCTCCGACCTCGTCGTAGCTATCGGTGCTGAAGACCGAAAGCACCGACTGGCGGGACAACAGCAGCGCCGGTTCGGCGTGGGAAAATTCGGCCGTCAGATCGAGTGAATCGAACGGCGTCGCGTCGGCGGAGACTCGCGCGTCTGCGAATCTCCGCGCGTCGAGATCGAGCAGCGCGCTGCTCGCGATGGTGCCGACGTCGTGAAGATCAGCCCGGGCGTCGGCGCCGAGATTGCGCCGCGCGAGCTCGCCGCCGGCGTGCTCCTCGTGGAAAGAAACGCCGGCTCGTGCCCAGGCATTGCGATATCCGACGCGACCTCCGGTGAGCCACGTCCCCGCCCGCGACGGCGCGAGGACCGCGTTCGGATCTTTGAGCTGCGTTTCCGCGGCTGACCCGAGAATGTAGTAACCCGGCCGCGCATCCCACCGCGGCAGAACGGTGAACCCGCCGTATGCCTCGACGCCGAGCCCGAGGCCGAGGTCGACGGCGATGTCGGCGCCGTCGAAGCGACTGTAGCGGGCCGCGCCTCCCGCGACGTGCTGTCGCCCGAGGCGCACTGAAACGGGTCCTTGTCGATAACCGACGTTCGCGACCTGGATATCTCCGTCGAGGGGGCGCTCGGGCGATGGATCGCCCAAGGTCGTTTCGGCCCATGCCGAAAGCTCGACTTCCATGCTGTCTCTCTTCCACGGCGTGTCGAGATTTCGCGCATCGAGGAGTACGTATTCTTGAACGGGGAGCAGCGTGCGGGTGATCAAGAGCGTACCGTTGGCGCCGGGCAACAAGGCTCGCCGAAAGAGCTCGGCGTGCGTTTCGGCGCGCGCGACGAGATCGAACCGATCGGAGCTTGGGCTGCTCGCCCCGGAGTCTGGATCCGCGGTCGCCAGAGCGGGCACGAGCACGGTGAGGCTCGCCGCGAGGAGTTGCGGAACGACACCACGCCGTCGAGCGCTGGAGCCAATGGCCAAGAGGCTCGCTGCGACCGCCATCGTCCCTGTGTCGACTTGTAACACGGGGGTGTTGTTCGCCGCTGGCCACCTGTAGCGCGAAGGGATGCAATTCCTTGGTGCGTAGAACCCCACAGCGGTGCGCAGAGATACGTAAAACTCGGCCGACGGGATTGCGGCAGTTCCCGTTTGAGTTGCTAGACTGGGTCACATGAAAGTCGCCGAGGTGATGACGAAAGACGTGATTTGGCTCGATGCCGACGAACCCATCAGCCTGGCCGCGTGGACGATGGCCGCGGAGTTCATTACCGGAGCGCCCGTTCGAGACCACACCGGCAAGCTCGTGGGCGTGCTCTCCAACACCGATGTGGCTCGCGAGGCCGCTCCGAGCGTGAACAAGAAAGTGTCGAGCCTCATGTCGACTTCCGTCGTGTCGATCACGGAAGACGCACCGCTCGTCGACGCCGCTCGGCTCTTCGCGGAACGATCCGTTCATCGCATCGTCGTGACCGATTCCAGTGGGGCGGTGGTGGGAGTCGTCACCGCGCTCGACGTTCTGCGTGGGCTACATCTCTCGGGCATTCTTTCGGCTACGAAGTGACGCAAATGCGCGGCGCTCTTTCGGTCCGGAACCTGCATCTCCCTGCTCGACATGACGACAACGATGGCGAGCGGGTTGGGGCCTCATGGAGTGATCAGCGTCGGCGAATGCATTGCGACGCTGGTCGCGATGTTCCTCGTAGGCGTCGCGTTCGGCTTGGTGGGGTGGCTAACACGGCGATCGCGGCGAACGTGACCGCGTCACGAGTCGGCGAAGCGACGTAGGGGCACGAGCGTTCATGAGTGGGCGCAGCAGCTCCGCCACAGAGGCGCAAATGTCTTGAACAGGTCTTCGTTCGCGTCGAAAACCTCCGGGATTCGCGGGACGCGCCAGTTTCGGAGCTTGGTCCAAGAGATGCAGCTGAATCCCCCATGCATCACCACTCTGCTCGGGGAGGCCGCTTCGAGGACTCCACTCGGTTGCTTTGTTAGGCGCATCGGTCGGCATCTTGAGCCTGCTGGCGCTCATCTTCTTTGCCCTCGCCGTCGCGGCATCGACCATCAAGATTGCCAGAGAATACGAAAGAGGGGTCGTCTTCCGGCTCGGTCGTCTGATTCCGTTGAAGGGGCCCGGCATTTTTTGGCTCATCCCCTTCGGGATCGACCACGTGAAGATGGTCGATCTGCGCGTGATCACGCTCGAAGTGCCGCAACAAGAGATCATCACCTCCGACAACGTGACCGTTAAGGTCAACGCGGTCATTTTCTTTCAAGTCGCGGACGCGCAGGCTGCCATCGTTCGCGTTGGTAACTTTCTCGAGGCCACGTCGCAAATCGCACAGACCACGTTGCGCGCGGTGCTCGGCCAGTCGAGTCTCGACGAGCTTTTGGGCGCCCGGGAAAAGATCAACGACAGGTTGCGCGCGATCATCGATCGTCAGACCGAGCCCTGGGGCATCAAGGTGGGGACCGTCGAACTGAAGGATGCCCAGCTCGCCGAATCGATGGTGCGCGCTCTGGCAAGACAAGCCGAGGCCGAGCGCGAGAAGCGTGCGAAGATCATCGCCACGGAAGGAGAATTCCAGGCTGCGCAGGTGCTCGCGGACGCGGCGCAGATCATTTCGACGCAGCCTGCCGCGCTCGCCCTGCGGTACATGCAGACGCTGCTCGACATGGGGTCGAATCAGAATTCGACGATCGTTTTTCCGATCCCGATCGAGTTGATCCGGCCGCTTTTGGCCGCACCAGTTCCGATGCCGGCCAGCCCGTCATTGGCCGTCAACGGCGCGACCATCCCCCAAGCTGCGGAATAACCAAGGAGTCATCGATGAAAGCACTCGTTTATAAGGGTATCGCGAAGAAGAGCGTGGAAGAACGTCCCAATCCGAAAGTCGTCTCGCCGACGGACGCCGTCGTCAAGATGACCAAGACGACGATCTGCGGGACCGATCTGCACATTCTCAAGGGCGATCTTGCGACGTGTCAGCCAGGTCGCATTCTCGGTCACGAGGGCGTCGGCGTCGTCGACGAGATCGGGTCGGCAGTCACGGCGTTCAAGCCGGGAGATCGTGTCCTGGTCTCGTGCGTGAGCGCCTGCGGCAAATGCGCCTACTGTCGGAGGTTGATGTACTCGCACTGCACGACTGGAGGTTGGATCCTCGGCAACAGTATCGACGGCACCCAGGCCGAGTTCGTGCGCATCCCCCACGCAGATACGAGCCTCTACCCCATTCCCAACGGTGCGGACGAAGAGGCGCTGGTGATGCTGAGCGACATCCTGCCGACCGGCTTCGAGTGTGGGGTGCTGAACGGCAAAGTTCAGCCGGGCAGTACCGTGGCAATCGTTGGCTCCGGGCCCATCGGGCTTTCCGCGTTGCTCACGGCGCGGTTTTATTCGCCGGCTGAGATCATCATGGTCGATCTCGACGCGAATCGCCTCGAAGTGGCAAAAAGCTTTGGCGCCACGGCGGTAGTCAGCAGCGCGGACGGCAAGGCCGTCGAGACGATCATGAAATTGAGCGGTGGGCGCGGCGTGGATACCGCCATCGAGGCGGTGGGTATTCCTGCCACCTTCGAGCTCTGCCAGCAAATCGTTGCACCGGGTGGCACGATCGCCAACATCGGAGTGCACGGGAAGAAGGTGGATCTCCACCTCGAACAATTGTGGGACCGGAACATCACCATTACCACGCGGTTGGTCGACACCGTCAGCACCCCGATGTTGCTCAACGTTCTCGGGTCTAAAAAGATCGATCCGAAGCTCCTGATTACTCATCGCTTCAAGTTCGACCGCGTTCTCGACGCGTACGAGGCCTTCGCGAACGCGGCGACCACGCGCGCGCTCAAGGTGCTCATCGAGCTTTAGCCCAAGATGGACGCGGCGGAGTGGCGCCGGCGTTGGCTCGTAGTCATCGCTTGCGCCATCACCGCAGGCGTCGGCCGACGGCGAGGTGCAGCCGTTCGACCCACGCGCTCAAACGACAACCGCTGTCGTTTCGTCCGGCGCCGGCACACCACGGCGACCGGTCATCCGCTCGAGATAAATGCGGTAGACAATCGGTGTTCGGTCTCTGGGCCTCCCCTCGATCGCGACGGACCCCGGTTGCCACCACGTTGCCCGCGCGTCGAGGAGCTTGCGAGCAAGTTCTCGTTGGACTCGCCATTCGGGCGTGTCCGAGAGCTCTTCGTATCGGCCAAGCCCGACGACGCTCGTCCAGTCGTTCCAGCTCTTCACCGTGTCCACCGCGAGGCAGACGTGGGGATTGTCTCGCATCCACTCGATCTTTTGACCGGCCATCGAGAATGCGTAGGCGTAGTCTTCCTCGAACGCGAACGAGATCGGGACGACGTACGGTTGGTCGTCGCGAGCGCAGCCGAGCCTCCCGAAGTTCGCTCGTTTCAGGCTCTCCTGACATTCTTCCTTCGTCATCTCGTGGATGAACACAGGGGACCTCCCGACGGTGTGCGGCTTTTTTCGTTCATGATTTTGCTCGAAGGCGCGCGTGGACGAGGGGCCCCGGGTGCTTCTCTTGCTCGGGTCGCTCCGGGGGTGGCTCGCTTCGAGTGCGCGCGGTGAGGATCGTTTTGACGAGGTCGTTCGGACCGAGCGAACAGATCGCGGCGTAGCCGAAGATGAGGGCGCTCTGGGCTGGCGGGAACGGCGACAACTCCGCCGCACCGAGGAGCCCGATGAGCTCGCCGGCGACCGCTGCCGCCCCGAGCGAAACGAGGAGCGCGGTGCTCGGACGCGATCGGAAGAACGCGCGTCGTTCGCGCATGGACACGAGGGACGTGAGCCCAAAGAACAAGAACGTCTGGAACGTGAAAGCCTGGAGTAATCCCGTGTTCTCGGCGAGTCCGAAACGCCGCCAGCCAAAGGCGAGTAGCGCGAGTGTCTCGAACAGCGTCATCGCGCCCACGACGACCGCTACTCTCACGAGCGGCCCGATGTTCCAGGTCTCCGGTTTTTGAGAAGGCTGAACGCGATCCGTCGATAGCGCGATGTGCGCGGCGTCCGTCAGCCCGACGACGAGCAGCATCACGAGCGCCGAGATGACGAATTTTCCCGTCACCAGGAACGCGATGACGACGAACCCTGCCTTCAAGATGCTTCGACTGATCTTGTTCACGATCCACGTGAGGACCCGCTGATAGGTCGAGCGCCCGCTCTTCACGAGGTCGACGATGTTTGCGAGACCCTCGGTCGTGAGCACGGCGCTGGCCGCGCCTTTGGCGACGTCAGTGGCACCGCTCACGGCGATACCGACTTCTGCTTGCCGGAGCGCGGGGGCGTCGTTCACGCCATCGCCCGTCATTCCAACGACGTGGCCCGCCGCCTGAAGGCTCTTCACGACGAGGAATTTGTCCTCGGGGAATACCTCCGCCAACCCACCGCCAGCGAGCGCGGTGGTCACGTCGAACGCGCTCTTTCGCGCGGGATCGGGTTGGGGGGCGAGGCTGATCTCGCCGAGGCCGAGCACGCGGGCGATTTCGCGCGCGACCGGGAGAGCGTCGCCGGTCAACATCAGGACCTTGATGCCGAGTGAGCGCAGCTCGTCGATGAGGCCGTGCGAGTCGGGTCGCGGCACGTCGTAGAGCAGCGCGAGGCCACAGAGGCGGAGCGGCCCATCGCCGTCTGCTCGCGCCACCGCGAGCGAGCGGACGCCTTTTTGGGCTTCCTCGACCGCGCGCTTCTCGAGCAGCGCGATCGCTGCGGCGTCCATTCCGGCGGCTTCGGCGACCGTTCGAAGCGCCCCTTTGAGGACGCGGGTTCTCTTTCCGGCGATCTCGACGATCGCTTCCGTATGCCGAGTCTTGGCGGAAAATGGCTCGAAGGAGACGACCCGCGTCGCGACCTCGACGAAGTGCCGGTCCTTCGCCGCGCGTAAGAACGCGCCGTCGATCGGGTCGGCGTCGGCTTCGTTCGACGCGAGCGCGCCGGCTCGCACCACGTCGTCCTCGGTGAACCCAGGCTGCGGCAACGCCCCGGTGAACGACAGCTGGTTCATCGTAAGGGTGCCGGTCTTGTCGGCGCAGAGCACGTCCATGTTCGCTGCGTCCTCGATCGCGCTCAGGTGCGTGATGAGAACCCCTCGACGACCAAGCTCGATCGACCCCAGCGCCATGCTGACGGTGAACATCACCGGCAGCGCGACCGGCACGGCGCTCATGAGAAGCACGAGCACGACGGGCAGAAGATCGATGAGCGGTATTCCTCGCATCGACGCGGTCACGAGCGTCACCGCCGAGAGCGAGCCGACGATGACGAGCAGCCACCGCACGACACGCGAGATCATCGCTTCGACATGGAGCTTCGGGTGCGCTCCCTCGACGAGCTGGGTCGTTCGGCCGAAGTACGTCCGAGCGCCGGTGGCCACCACCACGCCCGTCGCTTCGCCGTCGCGCACGGTCGACCCCGCGTAAACCTCATCGTCGGTCTTCTTGTCGACTTCGTTCGACTCACCCGTAAGCGCGGATTGGTCGACGTGCAACGTGCCATCGAAGAGCTGCAGGTCCGCCGGCACGAAATCGCCACACCGCACGCGTGCAATGTCGCCCGCGACGAGCTCGCGAGCGGGTATCGGGTGCCACACCTTGTCGCGCAGGACTCGCGCCGTCACCTGGAGCTTGCTGCGGAGAGCCGCCACCGCGGCCGACGCCCGCTCCTCCTGGAAGAAGCCGAGGAGTGCGTTGGCGATCAGCAGGGAGAGTGCAATCCACGTATCGGCGCGCTTATGCAGGAAGAACGAGAGCACGGCGATGAGCTCGATCATCCAAGCCGAGAGGCCGGAAAACCGCTTCGCCAGGCGAAGCAGCGGGTGAGCCCGCTTTTCGGGGACTTCGTTGGCGCCCTGTTTTTCGAGTCGTGCGGTGGCGTCGGATGCGGCGAGCCCCGTTTCCCGATTCGAGGCCAGCGTCGAAAGCGTCTCCGCTGCTTTCGCTACCGGTGACGCCTTCATTTCCTGCGTCGTGGCTGCACGTTCCGTGCCCCCCAAAAAAGTCGACGGATGCGGAACGACCGTCCACGAGGAATCGGTTGCTCTCCGATCGGCTCAAATAGTCATCGAGATCCTCACCTGGTCCAGGACGTCGGTCACGCCAGGGGCGGCCCACGCGGCATGCGCGGCGTCCTCGATCGCTTGCCACGAGGAAGCATGTCCGGTGAGCGTCACTTTCCCGCCCACGGCATCGACACGGATCGATTTCGCATCTGCCGCTGCCTGCCGCTGCAGGGCTGCTTCGACCTTCATTTTCACTTGCTCGGCGGAGGCTTCAGGCTTCGCGAGAACGATGGAATTGACCACTCCCACGACCCCCTTCAGGTACCGGATGGCGTGTTCGGCCGCTTGGCGCTGATGCTGCCGGGTCACTTGCCCGGCCAGCGTGACTACCCCCTGCTCGACCTTCGCGGTGACGGTTTTGGGGACGATCACGTCCCACGTCAACGCGTGCTGGATCGCAGCGGCAATCTCCGAATCGCTCCGCGCATGCTCCGCGAGAACCATGACGGTGAGATCTTGCGCGATCGCACACACTCCTCCGACCCTTTTGGTCGCGTCTTCGGCCGCCCACTTTTCCGCGTACGTATCGACCACCCCCAACAAGGAAACCGCTCCCCTATCGACGGCAACGCCGATGTGCGCGGCGTTCAGCTTGGGATCCCAACGAAGTTCTTCTTCGACTTCCCGTTTCAATTGCATATCGCTCTTGATCATGACCTGGCCGAGCTGCATGCGGTGTGCCGCGCATGTTCGCCTGTGCCTCGGCGCGCTTCGTGCATCTTCGTGCAACGGAACGTATCGGAGAAAACAATGAGCAACGACAAACGAGCGGACTACGTGATTCGTGACCACATTCTGGGCCTGCTCTCCGACGTGGAAGTAGCCAGCGTGAGCAATGCAGAGACTGCGCCTCGTCTAGCGAACGGCGACGAGTACGTCGATCTCGAGCACATCGAACAAGGTGTGCAACGGGCCGGTGCGTCGGCGACGCCTATGGGTCGCGTGCTTCCGAAAAAAGCCGTGCACGAGGATACATGGACGAAGATCCTGTCGCACCTGACCGCTCACTGAGCCGAAGGCGTGGAGAGCTCGGTCGTGGGCTCGGTGCCTGGCGAGAGACCCCGACGTCCCGCCAATTCGGCAACGGCCTTCGAGAGGCGATCCATATCGACGGGCTTCGTGAGAAACATCTGAAAGCCGGCGCCGAGCGCGTCTTGGCGGTCTTGTTCGGCGGCGAGGGCGGTGATCGCCAACGCGGGGATATCGCCCCCTTCGTCGGGACGGAAGGCTCTCAGCTTCCGAATGAAACTGTACCCGTCTTCGCCGGGCATCGCGATGTCGCAGAGGAGCAGAGCCGGTCTAGATTCTCGGATCGCGGCGACGGCCGCCGCGGCCGAGTCGGCGGTTCTCACGTTCGCACCCATTTCCCGGAGCATGTCGGCAACGGCTTCGAGCGTCGCGGAGTCGTCGTCGACAACCAGGACGGGCAAGTCCTTGACGTCGTCGATCCGTTGCTGATCGTTCGCGACGGGGAACCGCGTCGAGATGACGACGTCTTCTTCGTCGCCTTTCGCGAGCGGGAGCACGACCGTGAAGGTGGAGCCGAGCCCCGCGCCGCGGCTGTCGGCCCGGACGGTTCCGCCGTGCTGTTCCACGAGGTGCTGGACGATCGCGAGCCCTAGACCGAGACCTCCGTGCGGGCGAGTCTTCGAGCTGTCTTCCTGAGAAAACCGATGGAAGACGTGGGGGAGAAACTCGGCGCTGATTCCGGAGCCGCTGTCGGTCACCTCGATGCGAGCCCATTCACCGCTGCAATCCACGGTGACCGAGATCCGTCCCCCCTTCGGAGTGAACTTGATCGCGTTCGTGAGGAGGTTGGACACCACTTGTTGCAAACGGAGGGGATCGCCGGGCACGAGCCCGAGGTCGTCGTCCATGAGGACATCGAGCTGGATGGATTTTCTCTCTGCCGCTCCGCTCACGGTTTCGATCGCGGAGCGCACGAGCATGCAAAGGTCGAGCGGTTCGAGCTGGACCTGGAGTTTTCCCGCGACGATCCGTGACACGTCGAGAAGGTCGTCGATGAGCTGCACTTGCTGCCTCGTCCCCCGTTCCATCGACTCCCCGATCCGCGAGAGCTTGACGGGGTCGACGACTGCTCCGCGGCGCAGCATTTGCGCGTGCAGGAGCAAACTGGAAAGCGGCGTTCGAAGCTCGTGCCCGAGGATCGCCAGGAATACGTCCTTGGCGTTGTTGGCCCGCTCCGCGTCCGCGCGTGCAAGCTGGGCTTCGCCGATATGCTGCTTGAGGGAATCGATGTCGACGAGCGACACGATGGCGCCGTCGATCTTGTTGTCGGTGGTCTTGTAAGGACGAATTTGCATCCGGTGCCAGCGGCCCTGCCGATCTTGGACCTCGGACTCCTTCATCTCCAGGGTCTCGATGACTTCCGCAATTTGTGAGTCGAGATCGGGGACGTCGAGGTTCGGCTTGATGTCGTCGATGAGCCGGCCGTGGTCGGACGGAATCAGGTTGAAGAGGTGCTTCGCTCGAGGCGTAAAGCGACGAATCCGCCGATCCAGGTCGAGAATGACGATGGGGATGTCCACCGTCAGAAGCAGGTTCAAGAGGTCGCCGTTCGCGAGCGTGACTTCCTGATTTCTGACCTGAAGCTCGTCGTTGACGGTGGTGAGCTCCTCGTTCGTCGATTGCAGCTCTTCCTTGGCCGTTTCGAGCTCCTCGTTCATGCTCTGGAGCTCTTCGTTGCCCGAGATGAGCTCCTCGTTCGCCGTACCGAGGTTGTCGTTGGTGCGCCCGTGCTCCTCGATCAGCGCCTGCATATATTCTTTGGTCGCGATGAGCTCGTGCTCGACCTTCGGAAGTCGGCTATCGGCGGTCAGCGGTTCCGAACTCCGGCGCCTTTCGACCGGACTAAGCGCGATCGTGGCCGCTTCGAACAGCACGACGTAGAGCGGCTCGCCCGCCTCCGGTAATCCCGTCAGGGGAAACACCACGAGATTGCACGTTCGCGTGAATCCGTCTTGGTCGACCTCCACCCCTTCGCGTTTGACGGGTGCTTTGTCTTTCTTTGCCTGCGCGATCGCATCGCGGAGCGCAGACAAGAGCCCGTGGCGGGCCATCTTGATGAGGTTGTTCTGAGGCTCACCCGGAGCAGCTTGCAGAAATGAGCCGGTCTGCCCGCGAAATTGCAAGATCTCCAGGTTCTCGTTGATGAGCACGCCGGGAGGGGCATAGCGGGCGAGGAGCAACCGATCGAGGTGCTTCGCTACGTCCACCGCACGTCGAGCCTGCACCGGCAACAGCTCGGATTCGGCGCGTGACTCGGCTTGCCGCGCTTCGCTTCGCGGAGAAAATCGGAGAGTGCTCGGAAGCGCCGTTCTCCCGAAGATTTTGTTCGCCTTGTCGACGGTCGAAAAGAGCTGACTGAACCCGGAGATGCTCTCGGTGCGGCCGAGGAGAAGGTATCCCGTCGGGTTCAGCGAGTAGTGAAAGCTGCGGACGACCCGCTTTTGTAGGGCGTCGTCGAAATAGATGAGGACGTTCCGACAACTCACGAGGTCGAGCTTCGAGAACGCCGGATCTCGAGCGAGATCGTGCTGTACGAACACGCAAAGATCGCGGACGACCTTGTTGATCTTGTAGCCGCGTTCGGTCTTGAGGAAAAATCGCCTCCGGCGTTCGTCGCTGACGTCCCGGAGAGCGCCGTCCGAGTAAATACCTGCGCGCGCCTTGGTGATGACCGGCTCGCTCAAGTCGGAACCGAAAATCTGCACCGGTCGTCGGGAGTCGCCGAGGAGTTCGAGGAGCAAGATCCCGATCGAGTACACTTCCTCGCCGGTCGAGCATCCCGCTATCCAGATCCTGATCGGCGCGTCGGGGGCCTTGTTCTTCAGAATGGCCGGAAGCGTGTGCGCGGCCAGCGCGGCAAACGCCTCCGGGTCCCGGAAGAACGACGAGACGTGGATCAGAAGGTCCTCGTACAGGGCGCGAACTTCGTCCGGGTCGCCCTGGAGCAAGGTCGAATAGGCTTCGAGATCGTTCGCGCGTCGAAGCGCCATTCGGCGTCCGAGGCGTCGCTCGATCGTCCCTTGCTTGAACTCGGTGAAATCCACGCCGACGGCGTTTCGTACCACCATCAAAATCTGGCTGATGGTCGTGCCGTCGTCGGCCGAGTGCGGGACCCCGGGTCCAGCCACGTACGGGTCACGACTCAGACGAACGAGCTCGGCGGCGAGGCTCGGGATCGCGAGCACCCGGTCGACGACGCCAGCGTTCACTGCGTTCTGCGGCATCTCCGCGAATCTTGCCGACTCCGGCTCCTGCGCGAACGTGATGCCGTTCTCCGCCTTGATCGCTCGAAGGCCTTCCGTGCCGTCCGACGCCGTTCCGGACAGCACCACGCCGACCGCGTGGCTCCCGCGGTCCGCGGCGAGCGACTGAAAGAAGAAATCGATGGGAAGATGCGGCCGACGACTGTCGCTCTCCCGGCCGACGAGGACCAGAAGACCCGCTTTTAGCTCGATGTCGGCGTTGGGCGGGATCACGTAGACGTGATTGGGTTCGACCGGCGTGCTCTCCTCGAGCACGGTGACGGCCATGACCGTTGCCTTGGCCATCGCCTCGCGCAGGTGGCTTTCGTGAGTCGGGTCCAGATGTTGAATGAGCACGAACGCCATGCCCGTCGTGGGCGGCAGTTGCTTGAGGAGCTGAGTGAACGCTTCCAGCCCGCCCGCCGACGCTCCGATGCCGACGATGGGGAATGCGACATCCTGCATGGCCGCACTCCGGGCCGCGGGGTCAGCGTCTTCGACGCGCCGTGCTCCGTTGGAAATTTCCGGAGCGTTCTCGATGGGTCGTGTCATGTGTGGTGAGGAGCTCGGCCTTTCGAGGAGCGCTCCTCCGCTCTGTTGACGGCGGAGTGCTGCTCGCTGGTAGCGGCGCACTCACGGATCCGTGGGTGTCGGAAGAGCAACGATCGTGCCGCCAGGCGTTGTGCTCGTTGAGTGCACGCCGTTGCCGCAAGTGGCCGACACCAGTGCGTGGAAATCCACGGTGCGCTGGGATTCGCCACAGCTAGCGCACGCCTTCCGGCTCTCCCCCTGCGGTATCGCCCGTCGAGCAAAGCGAGTAGGGTCATGTGGGTTCCGCGATGCAGGGCCCAGGAGATTTTGACGCGACCACACGCTCCGGTGCAGACAAGCGGGCGCTCGAACTCGTCCGCTGATGTCGGGATGAGCGCAAAGAGCGCCGATCCCAAGGGCCTCGTCGCTCGCCTACGGCGCGAGCTCGCCGCGACCCAGGCGCGGCTCGACAGCGTCTCGGAGGAGCTCGCGACCTCGAGCGAAGAGCTCCAGTCCTCGAACGAGGAGCTTCAATCCTCCAATGAAGAGCTCCAATCCTCGAACGAGGAGCTCGAGAGCGCCGGTGAGGAGCTTCGAGCTTCGAACGAAGAGCTCGCAGAGGTCAACGCCGAACTCGTCAAGAAGATGCTGGAGGTCACGCGCTCGAGCGATGACGTCGCCAACTTGCTCGCGAGCAGCGACATCGCGACGCTCCTTCTCGATTCCGAGCTTCGCATTTCGCGATTCACTCCCGCTGCGACGTCGATCTTCTCCATTCAGGCGCGCGACCGAGGCCGTCCGGTCGCCGAGCTCAGCATGGTACCGACGTATCCGCGCTTCTTGGCCGATGCACGAGCGGTCGCCGAGGGCGGCGCGGCCGTCGAGACACACATTCGCGACGCGAGCGAGCGAGTGTTCATCGCCCGGGTCGCGCCGTATCGGACCCATGAAGGCTACGTTCGTGGCGTCGTCGCGACGTTCGTCGACGTCACGTCCCTCGAGCTCGCGCGGTCGGCATTGCGCGACAACGCGGAGCAACTCCGAGAGCTGTTCGATCACGTCGCGATTGGCATCGCCGTCACCGATCTGCGCGGCTGGGTCGTCGACGCGAACCCCGCGCTCTGTGCAATGCTTCAATCGCCTCGAGAAGAGCTCGTGGGCCATCCCTTTGGGTTTCGTCCTCAGACCGACGGGGAGGGTCGGAGCCGGCAGCTCCACGACGACCTCCTAGCCGGCAAGCGCCAGCACTACGACGTCGAAGAGCACTACCAGCGTGCGGACGGAACCACGTTGTGGGCGAGAGTCAGCGTGTCCGTCATCAAGGCCGGCAGCGGATCGTCGGCGCGTGCGGTGCACGTCGTCCAAGACGTGAGCGAGGCCAAGCGCAACGAGAAGCAGCTGCGTGCTCAGGAAGGGATCGCGCGGCTCGGCGAAATGGCCGCGGCCATCGCCCACGAGGTACGAAGTCCGCTGGTGGCGATCCTCGGCGCAGTGGACGTCCTTTCTGCACGACTTCCGTCGGGCGTCGACGACGGCCGCGTCGTCGACGAGATCCGACAGCGGATCGCGTCAGTCGACGCCCTCGTGACGGAGCTCCTGCTCTTCGCACGCCCGAAAGAGCTCAAGTTCACCCGCGTGCCGATCTTGCGACTTCTCCAAGACACCGCGGGTCTCTTGAGAGTGAGCCGCGAGCTCGGCGATGTCGAGCTGACCATTATCGGCGATGAGGCAGAAGTGCTCGGTGACGTGGAGCTCTTGAAGAGCGTGTTCGTGAATCTCGCCACCAACGCCGCCCAAGCGATGAAGGGTAGGGGAGAATTCCGCGTAGAAGTTCGTGGCGATGGGAGCGCGACGACCATCCTGTTCACGGACACGGGGCCGGGAATCCCAGAAACCCTCGCGAATCAAATCTTCGAGCCGTTCTTCACGACGAAGAGTCGAGGCATTGGGCTCGGCCTCGCGCTCGCGAAACGGATTGTCGAAGCGCACGGCGGTGATATTGCTCTATTGCCTTCGGAAGGCCGCGGCGCGACGCTGTCCGTGACGCTCCCGAACTCACGGAGCTAGGCCGTTTACGGAATGGAAATGCGCCGATCTGATTCGGTACCGACTCGACCAAGAAGGAGTCTGCGATGCCGAACGTACTCGTGGTGGACGACGAAAACCTGATTCGCTGGTCGATACGCCAGCGTCTCGAACGCACGGGTCACACCGTCGTGGAAGCGACGACCGGCGCTGAAGGGTTGGAGCGTTTCCGAGAAGGCGTCGACCTCGTGCTCCTCGATCATCGCCTCCCGGACGCCAACGGCAGCGATCTCGTGAAGCAATTCAAGGCGATCGATCCGCAGCCTCCCGTGATTCTCTTGACGGCCCACGCGACGATCGCCTGTGCGGTCGACTCCATCAAAGACGGCGCGTACCACTACGCGGAAAAGAGTCTGGATCTCAGGGACGTCCCTGCGCTCGTCGAGAAGGCGCTCGAAACGACCCGCATGAACCGCGAGCTCCACGCGCTGCTCGCGCGGGAGCGCGCAACGTACGGGCTCGGAAGTCTCATCGGGGCGTCCGAGGCCATTCGATCCGTGAAGGTGCTGCTCCTCCGAGTGGCCGAACGCATGGCGACCGTTCTCCTCACCGGAGAGACGGGGACCGGCAAAGATCTCGCCGCCCGCGCGCTGCACGCGGAAAGCGGACGCGCCGGCGCCCCTTTCATGAACATCACGTGTTCGGCGTTGCCGGACAGCTTGCTCGAGAACGAGCTCTTCGGCCACGAGCGCGGCGCGTTCACCGATGCGCAACGCCAGAAGCGCGGGCTCTTCGAACAGGCCGACGGCGGCACGGTGTTCCTCGACGAAATCGGCGACGTTTCACTCGGCGTGCAGGCCAAGCTGTTGCGGTTCCTGGAAGAGAAGACGTTCCGCCGTCTCGGCGGCGCTTCGGAGATGCGGCCGGACGTGCGCGTCATCGCCGCGACCAATCGAGATCTGGTCCGTGCGGTGCGAGAGGGAACGTTCCGCGAAGATCTACTGTACCGATTGTCCGTCGTGGACGTCGCGCTTCCGTCGCTGAGAGACCGCGAAGGAGACGTGAGGCTCCTGACCCACTATTTCGTCGACCGATTCAACCGCGAGCTTGGGACGACGGTCACCGGGGTCACCGAACCCGCGCTTCGAAAACTGGAAGCGCACTGGTGGCCCGGGAACGTTCGCGAACTCCGCAACACGATCGAGCGCGCGATGCTGCTCTTCGACTGCGACGTCCTCGACGTCGACCATTTGAAGATTGCGGCGCCGGTCCGCGACGTCGCGAACACGTACGAACTCCCCGTCGAAGGCATCGACTACCGGGAGATCGAGCGGAGCCTGGTAACGTCCGCGCTCCTTCGCACGAAAGGCAACCAGAGCCGCGCCGCCGCGTTGCTGCACATGACCCGCGATCAGATCCGACACCGGATGACGAAGTTCGATCTCATCGCCTCCGGAGACGAGCACGTCGACTGAGAGAGGGGTTCACTCGGGTAGGTCCCAGCGCGTTCGCCATTTCGCGTACGCCAGCTCCGGGATCTGCACGAGGAGAGGGCGCGCATCGGCGTCGAGCCAGTCGACGATGGCTTCGATGCGCTCGCGCGGCATCGCGGTGCATCCGGCGGTCGGGACGTTCGGTCCACGCCAGACGTGCAGGAACACGCAAGAGCCTGCGCCGCGTCGCACGTCCGGGTCGTTCTGGCCCACCACGACACCCCAGTCGAACAGACCGTCGGCGCGCCGGAGCTCGCTCCATTTTTCCCACGACGCGCGCGTCACGTCGCGCGCATCGATGATCTGGTTGTAGAAGTCCGAGTGGACGTCTTCGACGCAGTACGTATTCGGCGTCGCGTGCAGATAGGGAAAACCGTGAGCGCCAGCAGGTAGAGCGTCGGCCGCGCCGAACGCGCGAGCGAGCGCGAACACGCCCGCGGGTGATCTCCCGTCACCCTCCTTCTTGACCGGCCCGCTGTCGGTCAGCGCGTCGAGGCCACGGCCCCAGGCCATCCCATGCCGGCCCAGACTGACGGCCGTTCGTGTCGCAATGGGAGTCCATCGGCCTTTCGGATCGCGCTCGTATTGATCGAGCGTTCCGCTCGCCGCGAACCAGGAGGCCGAGCGAACGAGGAGGAGTTGTCGATTGGCTCCGGTGATCGGTGAGACCGAGGTCTCGACCGTCTTCGCTCGGGCAGGGCTCGAGAGCAGCAGCGTGATGATGACGACGAGGGCTCGCGGAAGTCGCACGACGGGCCCCGTAACACCTCGAAAGACGCCGAGGCAAGCTCGCGTCGCGAAGTAGATGGTCTTGCAGGAGTGAACACCGTCAGCGCGGACGCGGGGAAACGGTGGAACGACGAGCGGCGGCGAGGTCGCTGCGCGGGCCGGCTCGTTCGCACAGCGCGACCGTTGCGCGGGGGACGGCGCGTGCGCGTGCTGTCCTCTGCCGTCCTCACACGGGATCATCGTCGGCCGACTCGGGATCCGCGCCGACGAATTTGCGGAGCGCCGTCAACATTGCGATGTTCCGATGCGACATACCGTGTGTCGCGAGCGCTCTCGAACAACGAGACCAATCGGTACAGCGCTCGATTGCACAACGGAAAGGTCGGCTGATGGACCCAAGAAGCGAAGTGAGCAGCGCGGTGAGTGCGGTCTCGGCGATCGTCGTCCGAGCCGCGATGGTCGCGCTGGTGGTGTCGGGCTGTTCGTCGAACGATTCGGCGAAGAATTCGAGCCCGTCGTTTCCCGTCCTGGGAAAATCCGGCGCGGGAGGGACCGCGTCGATTTCGACAACGGATCCCGGAGCGGGCGGCATTTATCTGAGCGGCGGCGCCTCCGACGGCGGCACTCCATTCACGGTCGGGCCACAGGCGATGGTTTGTCAGCAGGACCTTGCGTTCAAGGTCCCCGGCTGTAGCTGCGACCCCGGCACTCCCCAGCAAGCCTGCTGGACGGGGCCGCCGAACGATCGTCATGTGGACCATTGCAAAGACGGCGTTCAGCAATGCGTCGGCCAGGGCGAGTTCTCGCAATGGGGGCCCTGCGAAGGCGAGCAATTGCTCTGTCACTACCCGCCCGAGCACATCGACGGCGGTACCCAGGCCGACTCCGGAGCACCCCCTCCGTGCACGTGCGTCCCCGGCGCGACGATCGGGTGCGACGAAGACTGTCAGACGCTCGTCATCTGTTCGCTGAGCGGATACAAGACGTGTCAGCCGGACGGGACCTGGGGCGCGTGTCACGAAACGACGGACCCCGACATTCTCAAGAACCTGCTCGGGTGCAGGAACTGGCTTCACGGCTGCTTGCCAGGCAACACCGAGGGCGCGTTCACGGGCGACTGCAGCCAAGCCTACACTTGCGGGAAAGCGCCGGGAGAGCCTTAGAGAAGACGCGCCAAGCACCGGGACGCCGCCCGCGGGTTCCGTGGGTCGTCCTGGCCACTCTTCTGGTCGCTTGCCGCGCCCGCGATGTCCCTCCACGCGTGGAGGCCGGGCCGGTCCGCTCTCCCGGAGACGGCGATCGCGGAGAGAGCTGTCTCGACGTGGGCAACGTGCGGGCGTGCTGGGGCGATCACTCGGGCGGCGAGGGCTGTAGCTCGGGCACGTGCCTCGTCCGTCGTCCGTTGCCCGACGTTGCAGTGCCTCCGTCGGGGTTCCGGTGTAGCGGACAGCGGAGCGCGCGCTCGTGCGTGACCCGGGCCTGGAACGGCGCGCCGTTCGTGTGCCAAAAGGACCGTTGCGTGCAGTCTCCTCTCCGCATGCCGGACAACGGCGAGTGGGAGTGCGTGGAGATCGCGGGCGCGGTCGTCTGTCGCGCGCTCGCGGACGCTGCCGGCATTCCGTCGGGCATCACGGACCCTGCCTTCGCGTGCGGCGCTCGTGCCGTTCACGGCGAGCGCATCTGCGTGGACCTCTCTCCCGATCCACCGCCGTCGCGCCCGGCTGGACTCGACTCGTGGAGCTGCCGCGTGACGTACGACAGCGGTTCGGCTGCCCGCGTTTGCACGTCGTCGAAGGAATTGCGCGTCGGTGGCGCGTGTGCGGACGCGAGCGATTGTCCGGCTGCCACCGCGTGCGTCGGCGGTCGATGTTTGCCGGAGGAGCCGAAGCCGGCGTGCTGGTTCGACCAGGACTGTGGTCAGGGCGCTCGCTGTCGGTACGGGAGCTGCCGTGCGGGGTGAGTCGTCCGTCGCGCCCCGCATCGTCCTGGCGCTCGCGATCGTGTTCGCGCTGACGGCCACGCTGTCGTGTCGCTCGTCGGGCCGTTCGCCGAGTATCGTCGTGATCGTGCTGCCGAGCGGCCCTTCCGTGGACGTGGACCGCGTTCGGTTCGAACCCAGCGGGCACGTGAAGTCCGTCCGCCTCGACGAGGTGAAGAACCTCGCCGTCGAGACCGACGGCGCGGCGCTCACGGCGTATCTCCCCGAATCGTGTCCCGTGTCGATCCCGGCGGGGGCCTCGAGCGTGCATGCGAGCGCGCTGCTCCGTCTCGACGGTGATCGCGCTCAGGTCGGTTACGACGCACCGGTCGAGCTCACCGCCGTGCTCGGCTGTCCGGACGCCGAGCGGGGGCAGATCGCGTGGCGACAAGTCGAAGGGCCACCGCTCGCCGCGCTTTCGGTGCTCGACGGCGGGCGACGCGTGCGCGCGCGAACGCTGCCGCGAGCGCAGTTCTTCCCCGACCCACTGCCGCCGGGCATCGTCGCCGTGTCGCCACGGACGCAAGGACGCTACGTCCTCGAAGCCACGCTTTCCTTCGCCAATCTTCCGGCCGTGCGCCGCAGCGTGACGGTGACGTCGATCGCGCGCTCCACGGGGCTCTCGAGTCTCGCCGTTTCACAGCGAGTGATGCTGGGTGGTTCCGGCTGGCACGTCGAGCACGCGCCGTTCGGCGGTCGCGCCGGCGTCGAAGACGCCGACGGCACGGCAACCTTTGCGCCGGACGTGCCGGGCCGCTGGACGCTCGTCGACGCGGCGGGCGACAAGATGGGCCTGCAATCGCTCACGCACGACCGCACGCCGCTCGACTGCGGGCGCGCCGAGTGCCACGCCGCGATCGCGGCTGCGGCGCTCTCCACGCCGATGAGCGAGGCGCTGGTACGGCCGCTCCGGTCCGGCTCGGCCTCGAGCTGCGCGCTCGAGTGCCATGTCGTCGGTGAACGGGGCCTCCACGACGGCGGCTTCTTCGACGCGACGGACAAGCTGGGTTTTCGCTCACCAGCGCAGGCGTCGTTCGAGTCGTTGCCGCACGCGCTCGAGCGCCTCGGCGGCGTGCGCTGCACGAGCTGTCACGGACCGGGCGCCATTCCCGAGCCGAACGGCAGGGCGAGGATCTTGCGCGCTTCGGTGTGTGCCACCTGTCACGACGCGCCGCCCGCCTACACGCACGTGGACGCGTGGAGTCGCTCGGCGATGGCGCGCGCCGATCGCTCGGTCGAAGCGCGCCACACGCCGGCTTGTGCTCGCTGTCACACCACCGGCGGCTTCCTCGACGCGATCGGCGTTCGCCCGCGCCCCGATGCGTCGCGCGATCCGGACGATGCCGTGGTCGGCATTTCGTGCTCGGCGTGTCACGCGGTGCACGGCGCTCACGTCGGGGCGCTCGTGCGGACCGTCGATGCTCCCTTTAGCCTCGGCACCGAAGTGGCGGCGCGAGCGCCGACGGCGGCGTCCGTCTGCTCGATGTGTCACGCGCCGGCTCCGGACGAGAGTCTGCCGTCCGCCTCGAGCGCCGTGCTCGTCGAGGGACGCCTGCGCTTTCCGACCACGCTCGGCGCCGTCGAAGAGCGAGGCCCCGCACCGCACGCGCTGCCCGACGGATGCATCGGGTGTCACGGCAATTCGTCGGGCAACGGGGGTAATGGTAAAAGGACGAACCACTCGTTCGCCGTCGACCCAGCGACGTGTACGACGTGTCATGCGGGGGGGGGCCCGAAGGAAACGCCGGACGCGTCGGGGCGAACGCTCCGCGACCGAGCCACTGCGCTCATGACGAAACTGCTCCGAGAGTGCGGCGCGCCTCCACTCGTCGAGACACCGCACGCGCACCCTTCGGACGCCGCTTCGTGCAAACGTTCACCCGAACGAGCACGGGCCCTCTACGCCGTCGCGCTCGTCAGCGAAGATCGCGCGGCCGCCGTGCACAACGCGGCGTTCGCGCGCGCACTGCTCGAGCGCGCCGAGGCCGCATTCGGGCAGAACGCGAGGAAGGGCGCGCATTGAGGGAGACGAGCTGCGTCCCCACGACGACGCCACTCGCCGCCGCGGGTGCCCCCCAAAAAATCAATCGCCGAATCTCGCCCTGTTCGCGCCGTGCCGACGCGTTCGGATCGGTAGTCGAATGCAAGCGCGATCAAGCGGCGGCTGTCAGTCGGCAGATTCGAAGAAGGTCGAATTCCGCGGGTTTCACCAAGGCCACGCCGACCAAGCACACGAGCCGCCCTTCCTCGATGTCGTCCTGGGTCATCGTGGTCCGGTCGCAGCGCACGAAGAATGCGTCTGCGGGCGTCGCGCCGACGAGCGTGCCGCTTTCGAACTCCGTCATCAGGAAATTCGCGACCGATTGGCGCACTCTCTCCCAGAGCTTTTCGTCGTCGGGCTCGAACACGACCCAGTCCAGTCCAGCCTGGAGCGAATGTTCGAGGTGCTCGATGACCCGGCGGAGCTTGACGTACTTCCATTCCGGCTCCGTACCGTCGCGGGTCGGTACGCCTTCGATCGGCACGATAGTTGCGCTGACCTCTTCCACGTAAACACCGGGGAATCGATTGTCGGACATCGCTCGTTCCGTTTACGATGGGCGAGGGCGGCTCGGTAACGCCATAGGCAATTGTTCTGGGCCATTGGACGTCGCGCGCCACGGGCGAGAAACGGAGCGCCGAGCAACACGCGCCGACGTGCTCGGCGCACCGAATCATACGAAGTAAGGCTCGACCTTGCGCCACACCGCGGTCGCAGGGACGCGCGTCTGAGATTGCACGACGACGAACCACGGAGGTCCGTCACCTTCGAAGCATTGGCGCGGGTTCCAATCTTCGATACGCGGTCGACCCGCGTACCAGATCGAGCGATAGATGTCGTAGATCGGTCGCGGCGAAAGGGTGTGGAACTTCGAGAACTGCCCGGTCGCTTCGAGGTACGTGTAATAGAGCGAATACTCGGTCCACGGCGTGCCGCTCGCGAGCATCAGACGCCATTTCGAGAGGCGCGCCACCTCGTTGCGATGACGGAATAGGGCGA
>CAZDNG010000074.1:0-9988 GCA_964506835.1 uncultured Polyangiaceae bacterium | reverse complement strand
GGCGAAGCTACGCCGACACCGTTACGTCTCGTAACGAGGTGAGCAGGCGCGGAGCCCGTTCTGAGCTACACTGCGGGTCCGTATGAGGAATAGGTCGGCGTGTGGTGGCCGCGGGTGGGCCATCGTGCTCGCGAGCGTCGGCATCGTGGCGTGCGGCGGAGTCGCGCGCATCGGCGAGGGGTCGGGCGGCGCTTCGACCGGTGGTTTCTCGATCGGCGGTGCTTCGACCGGTGGTGTCTCGAGCGGTGGCATTTCGACCGGCGGTGCATCGAGCGGCGGCACTTCGACCGGTGGTGCATCGACCGGCGGTGCATCGACCGGTGGCGTGTCCACGGGCGGTGGGGGCAGCGAGTCTTGTGACTCGCCGTGTGCCCCTCTGGCTTGCGCGGCCGGACAAGAGCCTCAGACGGTGCCGGGTGAGTGTTGTCCGAGCGGGTGCATCCCGACCTGTTTCGCGCTCCAGCTGCAATACCAGAGCTTTCTGGTGTCTCTCCTCGGGCCATCGAATCGGGAGTGCACGACGGATTCCGATTGCGCCGCGCGCGGGTATACGAACGCTTGCGACTCGAGCACGTGCGTGATCGCCGCGCGCACGGGAGCGATGGACGGGGTCATTCAAGCGCTCGACGCCTACGCCGCGACGCTCGGTTGCGAGGCTGCGTGCGGTCCGCCGTCGCCGTACACCTGCGGTCCGATCGTCGGCGGCGCACAGTGCGGGAGCGGCATTTGCGGAGCAACGGTCGACCAGGAACACTAGTACTAGTAGGACGAGTCCGTCGAAGCGCCGCTCATGACCATCCTCTGGTTCTTCGCCGCGTTGCTCGGCATGGTCCTCGTCGCGGTCGTCATCAATCGACTGACCGGGACCCGCGCGGTCTATCTCGAAACGCTCGCGCTCGAGCCCGGCGAAACGCGGCTCTGGCAGGACAGCGGAGCTGACTTCGTTCCTCGACCTCGCATCGGGAGCGCGGTCGCGCTGTCGTTTCCACGCTACCGGCGCCACGCCATTCTGTGGACGGATCGTCGAGTCATCGTCGCTCCGAAGGTGCTCTTCTCGGCAAAGCACATGGTCTCTCACCAGATCCTCTTTACGAACCAAGCGGCGCCGCCCGGAGCCGCCGCGAACGAAGCTGCCGGCGAGTTTTTCGGTGGTTTCTACGGCCGCGGTTTCATGACCCTCCTCGCGGTGTCCCGCTCGTTCGAGCACGTCAACGGCAAGGACTGCGTGCGCATCCAACCGACGGAAGACTCGGCGAGCGCATTGAACATGCAGGACGCGCTCATCCTCTCCGATGGCCTCGGCGAGCTTCGGAAGAGCCTCGAGGAGCGGCGCTGAACGTCATCAGCGCCGCTCTCGCGGAGCGCCTGCGAACGCCGTTGGAACTACCCGCCGTTGCAGCTGTTCGAAGGGCCCGAAGGAGGTGGCGGCTGATTGCAATACGAGTCGGTGAATCCTCCGGCATTGGTGCAGCAAGCGTCGCAGCTTCCGGGGAACGCGCTCCAGAAGGGGCCGCAATTGTGGCCGAGCCCGCCGTAGTACATGTAGTCGCCCCAGTTGTTTCCGCCGGGTCCCGCGGATCCCGTTGCAGGAATTCCCGAAAATCCGAAACCCACGTTGTAGCAATTGGGGTTCGAGTCATAGATGGAGAAGAACGAGCCTGCGGCGACGCTCACCTGGCCACCGGTCGAGATGTTGATCGGCGTGGATGAGCCCGGTTGGTTCGCCGGAACGAAAAACTCCATGTTGCGATCGTAGGCGGCCGCCTGGTACCCGAGGGGCGCGCCGATGCCGCTGCCCATTTCGCCGAGCGCCGGCGTGCTCGTCGTGTACGACGTGCCCGACTGCGCCGCGACTTCGCCACCTGCCCAGAAGGCTTGCGCCGTGTTCGCCATCGATCCCACGATCGGCAACGCCGCAGTCTTGAAAATACTAGACGGATAGTTGCCGATGGCGACGCCGTTCACGAACACGAACCAGCCTTTTCCGTTGGCCGTGTTCACGGTCTCGAAGGTCACCTCGTTCGGTTTCGCGCCGATCTGACTCGGTGTGAAGACCGACATGTTCGGCGTGAACTGCGGCGTTCCGGGCTTCGCCGGGATCTGCACGAAAGGATCGGTCACGTGATTGGCGCACGCGAGGCAGTTGCCCGCGGCTTCGTCACAGCCGCACTTCGGGGCGCCGCCAGGATCGTTGGCGTAGGCGCCGGTCTTCCAATAGCCATCTTGCGTCGAGTAGACGAAGAGATGCGGCAGATTGGGGTTTTGAGTGGACGTGAAAAAGGCGGGTTCCATGATCCACCCCATCTCCACGCTCTGCGTACAGTCCGTCGTGCACGCCTTGCACTGAGTGAGGTCGGAAACTCCGTTGCCGCTGAACGTCCACGTCTGCGACAGGCTGTGCCCGAAGGAATCAGTGCTTGGCGCATAAACGGAAGAGATCACCGAACCGCCTTGCACGGGTTGCGCGGGACAGACGGTTTGCCCGGCTGCGCAGGGCGGCGCGGTCCCATCGAGAACCTGGGAGCACGCCGCGTTCAACCCGCAAACGGCGGGCGATCCCGTGAACGCGATCGGGAACTCTGCGATGACGTGAAAGAACCCCGGAACGTCTTGGGACTGCGGCCCTGCCGGCGGACGGATCGGGGGCAGCGAACGCAGCTTCAAATAGGCGTCGAGGCCGCCTGCGGCCTGAATCTGCGCCGGCGTCTTACGGATGAAGGGAACCGTGTTCCCCGTGCAACGCCGCCCGCTGCCGTTCTCGTCGAGCTCGCCGTTGAAGGCGACGGCCTCGGCGAACAGATCGCGTGCCTTCGGATCGCGCTTCGCCGCGGACGGCGGCTCAGGCGCTTCCGGAATTTCGACCTGTTCCCCTTGCGCAACTCGTGCACGCACCGACGGCTGCGCATAGAAGTCGATGCAGTCCACGTCCTCGCCGAACTTCGTCCGGAACGAGTGCGCCACGTCCTTCGCCGTGTAGAACGAATCCAGATACGCTCGTACCCGCGCCGCTTCCTCCGCCGAGACTGCGGCAGTGCTCGTTGCCGTAGGCGCCGTTCCGGTGTCGGTCTTTGCGCCGTCATCGGTGAGCGTCACCCCCGCGCCGGAACACCCCTCCAACAAAGCGCAGAAGCCGAGTAGCGACGAAGCGGCGAACGCTCGTCGAACGATCTTCGGGCGCGGTCCGTAAGCATGGATATTGGTCATTTTCGTGCCTCCACTCCGAACGCAGTTCGACGCTCGGGGAAAAACGGTCCTCGACCGCTCCCCGCGCCGCGACGCCCGTGACAGCAAGCATCGCGCCGCCGCGCGTAGCTCCGCATCCTTCGACGATTCTCGATCCGCCCCGGACGCCGCCGTGCAGCCCGATGCTCGAGTCGCGAGCCCGCCGTGCAGCGTGCTGCACGCGCCTGGCAGCTTCGCGCGAAGTCGTGCAGATCGGCGCGCTGCGCCTCGCTCGGTCAGTGGAAGGTCCCCGTGGGCTTGGGGTCTGGCCCCTGGTGGCCAACTCCGGCGCGCGCCAGGGAGAGAGCAACGACTCCTCCTTGTTCCGGCAAATCCAGGCTGTTACTTTGGAAGGTCGGAGGTCTCTCAAATGACGGCACGTCGGGTCGCCCTGGTTTGCTTTTGCGTCAGTGCTTGCTCGAGCAGCGGTGGAGCGAACGCTTCGGACGCTGGCTCGGGAAACGGCGGCGGCGCGACGGGAGGACAAGGCACCAGTGGAACGACGAGCACCGGTGGCGCGACCAGCACGGGTGGCAGCACGAGCAGCGGCGGTGGGACTACGACCACCGGTGGCGCGTCGGGGTCTGGCGGCGCGTCGGGCTCCGGCGGCGCGACCGTGCCGTTCGAAGCGGGGCCGCCGCCGCCGAATCCTTGTCTGGAAGAAGGCGGATCGTGTCCGCCCGGGACCTGGATCGACGTCACGCCTGCGGGCGTCGACCTGACAAACCAACTCGACTGCGGCAACTACGGCACCGAGACGATGCAGGCCGACGCCAAGACGCCCGGTGTCTTCTACACGCTCTTCATGTGCCAGGGGATCTTCAGGTCGACCGACTACGGGCAGAGCTGGAAAGGCCCCATCAACACGGGCGCCCACGGCGCGGACGCCGGCGATTGCGCGGGCGGCATCACCATCTCGCCGAAGAACTCGACGTCACCGCCGATCATCTACGAAGCGTGCATCCGCGGAAACGGCAACGGCTTCTGGAAATCGACGAACGGCGGCGTCGACTGGACGAACTACAACGTGGCGCCCGGGGCCGCGCGTCAGGACTTCTATCCGCCGGTCGTCGATCCCTACGACGAGAAACACCTTCTCATGCCGGGCCACGAAATGAACGTGCTGGTCGAGAGCGCGGACGGCGGCGAGACGTGGACGGCGGTGAATACCGACGCGGGGATGCAGCAATATGGCGGCACGGCCGAGGTCGTCTTCGTCGATACCGGCGACCCAGCGACGACGCGGACGACTTTCTTGTGGCTCGCGCAACAATCGACGAAATACGGAACTTGGCGCACGACGAACGACGGCGCGAACTGGACGAAGGTCGACAAGAACGAGCACCCCCACGGAACGTCCCAACTTTTTCAGCCGGATTCGAAGGGCGTCGTCTACATGGCGGGCGCGTATTCGGATTTCGGATGGGGCGTCCTGCGAAGCGCCGACTACGGCGTTACCTGGGCGCACGTGGGCTCGATGGGGAGCCAAGCGGTCGTTTTCGGGACGGCGAAGGATGTCTACGCCATGTCGAGCGGCGCCGTCTCGCTCGGCACGACTCTGGACCCCACCTTCGAAACGAGCGCGGCACCCGGCACCGGCACCTGGACGATGCCCGGCACGCCCGCCGGCATGACGGTCGGCGCGGCACAAGCCGCCGTGACGAACGACGGCACGCACAACATCATCGTCACGGCGAACTGGGGCGCCGGGATCTGGCGTTACATCGAACCGTAGTCGCCAACGTCACGGCGCGGCGACCAGCCTGGGTTCAGGCTGCGCCGTGGGGCGGATAGCCGCTCGAGCGCCCGGAGGGGGTCGGCGGCAGATTCTGTACGGAGCCCGCAAAATGTTCGACGACGAAGTGGACGACGTCGCGCACACTCACGACGGCGAGCGGCTTCCCCGAATCGTCGACGAGGGGCACGTGCCGGCAGTCGCCGGCGCTCATCCGGTTCAAGGCAAACACGATGGGGTCATCGAGCGTGAGCACCTCGGGATCCCGCGTCATGTAGTCTTCGACCTTGGCCTGATCGAGTGGGAGCCCCGCGGGTAACACGCGCCGCACGATATCTCGATCGGTGAAGATGCCGACGAGCTTGTCGCCTGCCATGACCAACACACAGCCCGCCTTGCGATCGTTCAAGACGGAAACCACGGCAGAGACGGACGCGCTTGCAGGAACGAGCACGGCGTCTCGCGGTTCGAGCACTCGTATGGGGTAGTCCAGCGCTTCACCGCTCAGAGATGGGGGCTCGCGACCCTGATCGTCGTAGGCTTCGTCGAACTCGCTGATCGCGCTCGGCATGGTTGATTCTCCTCCCGCGAACGTCGCCCGCATTTCGGGGGCAATGACGCCGCTTTCGCGGATCGTGTAGGTGATCCCATTTCGCTCGCGTTTCCCGCACGAGTGCACCGGCGAACACACTCGACTCGGACCGAATTCGCGTCGGGACGCACGGGAGACCACGACCAGCGACTCGGGCAGCCGCCGTCACGGGTTGATTCGTGACGGCTGCGCGAACGCGAGGAGCGCGTCGCGATCGGGTTCGAGGACGAAGCCGGCTTTGATGGTCTGGTCCGCGTCGTCGTCGTACTGGGTCTCATAGGCGGCGCGGTTCGGGTAGAGCGCGGCGAGGCGGGCGGGCGGGAGCGGCGTCGTGGAACCGAGGAGAAGGCAGATGACGGACGTGCTCGGGCCCGGCGCCCCGGAGAGCACGTCGACGGGGACGTCGACGGGCGGCGTGCGAACGCCGCCGATCGCGATGCCGTCGCTGTTGCGGCGGAGCGTGGGGGTGCCGCTGTCTTCCGAGAGATCGAGACGTGGCGCGGTGAGCGGCAAGGTGCCCGTGCGCACCCACGTGTCGAGGTTCCTGAAGGCTGCCTTGGCGACGAGGTGCATCGGCCCGTTGTTGACCGGCACGCCGCAGTTGATCCCGCTGGCGGCCGGTCCGAGCAAGTGCGCGTCCGCGTGCGAGGTGCCCGCGACCTCCCAGAGCCGGAATCGGTCACTGTCGGGCTGGCGCACGACGCCCGAGCTGAGGAGCCCGACGACGTCGCCTTCGGTCTGGATGTCCATGACTGGTGCGTCGAGATCGTCTCGGAATAGAGGATGCGTGGGGCTTCCGATCGAGCCCGCGAGATCGGCAGAGGCACCGGCCGACACGAGGGGAAGGGCCGTCGCGCCGCGGCTGTGGATCAAGAAGCCGTCGAACGCGCGCGTGAGCGGCTGCACGCCATCGTAGTAAGTCGTGAGTGCGAATGCCGACTGCGACTCTCCGACGGCGAGCACCACCTTGGGTTTCGCGTCACCGAGGATCGGTCCGCCCTTCAGCACCGCGCGTGCAACTTGCGTGAAGATGTCGAACGAATAGCCATCCCCAGGATGCGCGAGCGATCCATAGCGTGCGGGGTCGATCCCCTTGAGCCCCTTGCCGGGCAAGCCGCCCGCATCGGGCACGCTCACGAGGACGGGGCCGCCCTCCACGCCGATGAGCTGCGCGGACACGCCGATCCAGGTGTGGCCCTGTCGCGTGATCTCCTCGACGAGGCTCGCGTACTCGGGATCGGCGTCGGCGCCTCCGCTGACGTTCAGCCACTCGACGAGGACCGTTCCGCTCGCTTTCGCCGCGCTCGCAGGGCGCAGCACCAAGACGCGCGTGCGGTACGCCGCACCGGTGGTCGTTCCGAAGCTCCATCGACCATCGTCGGTGAGCGGGCCGTTGTTCTGGTACGCCGTGGCGGTCCCGGCGGCGACGTACTCGTTCACGACATAGCCGTCCGGTACGACAAGCCCGGTTGCCGCAGCGATGAACGGACCGTTCCCACCCGTGATCGTTTCCGATACGTCGGCGACCGGTCCTAGGGGCCGTACGCGGAGCGTCGATCCACCGCCGTCGACGAGCGTAGATTTCGAGGTGCTGCTGTTGGAGCATGCGGGAACGAGCGTGGCGAGCAGCGCCGCGCACGCGATCGGGAATTTTCGCTTCATGTTCGATGC
This sequence comes from uncultured Polyangiaceae bacterium, assembly GCA_964506835.1. GTDB lineage: Bacteria > Myxococcota_A > Polyangia > Polyangiales > Polyangiaceae > DASZVB01. The sequence goes on along the minus strand of CAZDNG010000074.1, from coordinate 2,768 downwards.
GGGACGCTAGCGTTTGCGTAGGCGGGATCAATGACGGAACGAGCCAATGAAGGGCAGGTCCGGGTAGCGCCGGTGAGCCATGACTCGCGGAAAGGCCTCGCCACGGCCTCGATGCTTGTCGTTGGCCGCGTCTGCAAACGAATGGCCGCCCCCGGCCATTGCACTCGACGGAGAGTCCCCCGTTTCACGCCTTCGAAAACGTGCCGCGCTGCTCGATGAATTCCACGATCCGATCCGCGGCGGGGCCGCGCGTCGGGACGGTGTGCGGACCGGGCCAGGTCAGGGCTTCGCGTGTGCGCGGGACGAATCGCTCGACCAAGGTCGGCGCTTCCGCGACCGCGAACGAATCGTGGTGCCCCACACGTGAAGCGACGGAACGTCGATGAGCGTCTCGAACGCCGGCGCGAGCGCCACGGCGCGCGGCAGCTTCCGTCGAAAACCGCTGTAATTGTCGTCACTGCGGTTAAATTCAATCGCCTTGCACAGCGCAACCTGCACTCTGCAGTTGTAGATAACAAAGTGGCGGCGGCGGCATTCTCGCGCCTGCCAAGTTAGAGGGCATGAGATGCGCACGAGCGACTACTGGCACGCTGGCTTTCTTCATCGCCTCCATAACCGTGGCCTGTTCAGGCTCGCCGTCGAATTCCGCGGGCGGTAACCAGCCCGACAATACCGGCTTCGGTACCGGTGGCGGCGACCTCGGTTCCGGCGGAAGTGAGGTCGGCTCCGGTGGTGATAGCAATCCATTCGGTTCCGGCGGCGCGCCGTCGAGTGGCACCGGTGGCAACCCGTTCGGTGGCGGCAATCCTTTCGGCACCGGTGGCAATCCCTTCGGCTCTGGTGGCGACACGTTCGGTTCCGGCGGAAGCTCGTCCGGGTCCGGCGGAGACACCACGGTCGGGACGGGCGGAAGCGTCACGGGCTCCGGCGGGGACACCGTCGGATCGGGCGGAAGTGCGGTCGGCGGCGGTGGCACGAGTGCGGGCAGCGGCGGCGCGGTCGGCTCCGGCGGCGTCGCGAGCACGGGAGGCGCTACGGGTTCGGGCGGAACGAGCACAGGGAGCGGTGGCTCCGGGACCGTCACCGGGGGAACGTGTTGCTCGGACGGCAACTGCCTCTGCCACGGTCCGGTGCCGAGCGCGCCGACGTCACAGCCCGGTCCCTTCACGACGGCGAGCTTCGTGATGACGAGCGGCACTGTTTACTATCCGACCAACGCCACGGCGCCTTTCGCCGCGGTCAGCATCTGCCCTGGCTTCCTCAATACCGGCCCGGAAATGACGCCGTGGGGTCCGTTCTACGCTTCCTATGGCATCGTCACGGTCGTGACCAACACGGGCGCGTTGGATTTGCCTGCGACGCGCGGCATGGAGTTGTTGAACGCCATCAAGGATCTGAAGACGCAGAACACGACCAGCAGTAGTCCATTGAACGGCAAGCTGGCTGGTCGATACGGAACCTCCGGGTACTCCATGGGAGGCGGCGGGACGACCTTGGCGTCGGAGAGCGATCCGACGTTGCTGACGTCGGTAGGGTTGGCCGCCTGGGGTCCCGACGGCACGACGGTCAAGACGCCGACGCTCTTGATCTGTAGCGATGCGGATACCGTTGCGGCATGCAGCGGCACGGACACGACGTATCAACAAATATCGGGGAGCGTTCCAAAGATGATCTTGGACATCCCCGGCGAGAGCCATTTCAATTGGTTCAGCCCGACCGACGCCGGCATGGGTGAATCCGGCGCCTATGCGCTCGCTTTCCAAAAGGTCTACCTAGAAGGCGATACCCGCTGGAAGCCGTTGCTCGAGACCAAGCCCAATCTCGGTACCGTCACGCAGGCGAATATTCAGTAGCCGCGACGCGTTCGTGTCTCAACATCCGCACGACCAGCCTCCTGCGGAGCAGGTGCAGGAACAGAAGGAACCTTCTCCCGGCGTGCAACCGAAGCCCGGCCAGCCGTCGGGCTTGCCCGTGCAGTCGGTCATCTCCGTGCTGCAGCAGGGGGTGAGCTGGCCAGACGCGAACGAGTTACGGCACTGGGGCGCGTGGGCGGCGTCGGGCCCGCAGGGGATGCCGTTGAGCAACGTCCAAGTGCCGTCCGTGCAAACGTTCTCGGCTTGCCACGAATTGCTGCACACGCCGACGCAGTGAGCCGCGGGCGCGCCGCAAGCCGTGCCCGCCGCGACCGGGTTCGTGCAGGGCGCAATAGCCGGTCCCGAACCGCCGCTCGCAGGCCCGGCTCCGCCACTGGCCGGACCGGTTCCACCGCTCGCGGGATTGGCTCCGCCGCTCGCCGGTCCCGAACCGCCGCTCGCCGGTCCCGAACCGCCGCTCGCAGCGGGCCCCGTCGTTTCGGTGACCCCCCCGCATGCGGATGCGATGAGGAGGATCGGGAGAACCAGAATTCGTCGCTTCATCGCTAGCCTCGCGGTCATTCTACTACGCAGGCTCGCGCCGTCGGACAATCTGACCAGCGGAAGAGCCGCAGCGTAGGTGTCTGTCGGCTCCGTTGCGCCGAGCTCGTTCCCGTCGGCCCCACGAAATGAATCGAATTCGGGGCGCGAGCGTCCGTATATTCTGTGGGAATGTCGGGAGGTCTCCTTCGGGGCGCGTGCGTCGTGGGGTTCGTCGTGCTCGGCTGCAGTGCGTCGGGCAGCTCATCGAGCCGGGGCGCCGACGGCGGACCAGGCGGACACGGTGGGTCGTCGACCGTGTCCGGAACCGGGGGACACGCCGGCACGAAAACGCCGGGCGCAGACGGCGGAGTG
>CAZDNG010000073.1:0-42554 GCA_964506835.1 uncultured Polyangiaceae bacterium | reverse complement strand
TTGGTGGTGTCGAACTGAGTGAACATGGGGAACTTGGTGGGTCGTTTTCCGAAGGTGATCGGGGGAAAATGCGCGACCAGATCCGCGCGCGCATGGGCGAGCTCCGCGTCGCCTTCGGGCGGATGCACGGACGACGCGTCACTCGGGATCAGGATGCGCACGTCGGTGCCCGGGCCGTTGTGATTGACGGCCTTGAACACGGCCTTGTCCGAGGGCGCGTTCGCAAAGTCGACGGCGTAGTCGGCGTGATCCACCTTCTGAGCCGTGGTGAGAAAGAGCGTGTTCTCGATGCCCCCGGTGAAGTCGCGACTGACATTGAGCCACGTCGACGCCTCACCGCTCTTCAACGCCGCGGTGAGCGGGCCACGCCGGAGTCGACCGGTGGTCATCCCGTTCGCGAATGCGATGGCCTTCGGCGCTTCGTTCACGCGAAATCGCGCATAGACCTGCGGCGCAAAATCACGATGGTCGGGCGCGTACGCGGTATCGGCGGTGAGCACGAGACAATCGACGCGACGCTGGTTTTCGTCCTTCACGCCCGGGATCGAGCGCAAAGAAACGGTGACCTGACCCGCCTTGAGGTCGAGCTGCTTCGTCACCCATTGGTAGAGCGACCAGTGGAGTTCCATTTCCGGCGGCTCGATCGGGCTCACGGCCCAATCGACCGCGGCGCTCCCCGCCTCTTGCACGCTGACGTTCAGCGGCTGCTCCGGCGGGAACCCCTTTCCACTGCGCGGGCTCCCGATCCGGAGCGCGAGCAAGTATTGGCCGTCGGCGGGGACGTCGATCGTCGTCGACGCTTCTCCGGACGCGGCCTGACCCGATACGAGCGCCTTGCCCCCCGACGCGACGTTTCGATCGCGCGCTCCGCCAACCGAGTCGGCCACGCTCCACCCCTTCGCCCCAAGCGTGAACGACTCGGCTTCGACGAAATCGTACCAACCCTTCGGTCCCGGCCACGGATCGGGTGGCCGCTGCTTGGTCGGGTCGATCACCGGCGCCGGAGTTCCAGGCGGACCTTGGGTCGTCGATGCCGTCGCCTCGGTCAGCGGGTGATGCGTGCGAGCACACGAACACGCCGTCACGGCGATCCCGACGCACGCGAGCCGCGACACACGGACTAAGAATCTCGACCGAGCCATCATCGTCGCAAATCGCCTCAGCGTTGAGTTGTAGCAGTGCCAGCCCGCATTCATGCGGGCGCGATCCCTACGCCGCTTCAATAGCACAGGCGTCGAGGCCCTCACTACGTCTGACCCGTGCAGTTGCCGAGGCTCAATGCCCCGTACTCGATGGTTCAACTTGACGGTTCGACGGAGCTACGGCACACGCCGAGCGTGCGAGACTCAGGCGATACCCCGAAAACCAACGGCAGAGGCCGTTTGCGTGTGGTGCGTCTCGTGCCGGTCCTCGACTTCGGCGGCGTCGAGACGGAGATCGCCGTTCAGGCGGCGCTTCACGATCGTGCGCATTTCGACCTTCGTGTGTGCACCTTCTGGAAAGCGGGGAGAGTCGCGGAAACGATCCGCGGCGAAGGCATTCCCGTCGACGTGCTCGACGCCGATCCGTCGGTGAGAAATGCGAAGGCTCCGTGGGCGCTCGCCCGCTATCTCCGGCGCACGCGTCCGGACATTTTGCATGCGAGCGTCCCCGAAGCGGACTTTCACGCGTCGTTGGTCGGTAAGCTCGCCGGCGCGGCGCGCGTGATCGTCGACGAAGCGGGTATGCCGGCGCGGCCGGCCTCGCGACGGCTCGTGTTCGCGGCGTTGCATCGTCGCGTCGACGCTCACCTTGCCGTATCGGACGCGCTTCGTGACTACTTGGCGGAGTCCGAGTTCGTTCCGCGACGAAGAATCCGGGTCATCCACAGTTGCGGCGGTCGCGAATTTTTCGCGCATCCCAAGGACGACTACGCGGTGACGCGTCCGCGCTTCCGCGTCGTGAGCGTCGGCCGGCTCGTCGAGGTAAAAAACAAAGGCGTGCTCGTCGAGGCGATGGGCCACCTCGTGAAGCAGGGCGCGAACGTCGAGCTCGTCCTGCTCGGCGACGGGCCGCTCCGCTCATCGCTCGAAGCGCGCGTGGCCGAGCTCGGCATCGGCGACCGAGTGCAGATCGCCGGGTTCGTGCCCGATCTGGTCTCGGCCCTCCGCGCCGCGGACGCTTATGCCCTGCCCTCGCACTCCGAGGGGTGCAGCCTGTCCCTCATCGAGGCCATGGCCATGGCCCTTCCCGTGATCGCTTCGCGGGTCCCGGGCAACGAAGAGGTGTTGGCCGGGCTCGACCCGACCTGGCTCGTCCCGCCCAAAGACGCGGCCGGCTGGGCGGCGGCGATCGCTCGCCTTGCCGGGTTTTCAGACGGGTCGCGGGCCGTGCTCGGCAGGAGCGCGCGCGACGCGGCGAGCGCCCGCTTTTCGCCCGAGGCCTACGTCGCCGCGCTGGAGAGCATGTACGCGCGCGTCTACGCTAACGTGGACCCCGGATGACCATGAAAGCGCTCGTCCTCTGCGGCGGAAAAGGAACGCGGCTTCGGCCTTACACGACGGTGTTGCCCAAACCGCTGATGCCCGTCGGCGACTACCCGATCCTCGAGATCTTGCTTCGGCAACTGCGGAAGGCGGGCGTCGAAGACGTCGTGCTCGCCGTCGGTTACATGAGCCAGCTCTTTCGCGCCTTCTTCGAGGACGGCGCGCGGCTCGGCCTCAACATCGAATATTCGTTCGAGGATCGTCCGCTCGGTACCGCCGGCGCACTCGCGTCGGTGATCGATCGCCTCGGCGACAATTTCCTGGTCACCAATGGAGACCTCCTCACGACGCTCGACTACGGCGCGATGCTCGACGCGCACCGCGCTTCTGGAGCCGCGGCGACGATCGGCCTCTACCGTCGCGAGGTGAAAATCGATTTCGGCGTCGTCGAGACGACCGACACCGGCGAGCTCGTCGAGTACCGAGAAAAACCGGTGTATCGGTTCGACGTGAGCATGGGCGTGAACTGCTTGCGAACCGAAGTCGTCAAGCAATACATCGTCGAGAACGAGTACCTCGACATGCCGGATCTCATGACGCGCCTGTCGCGAAACGGGCACTTGGTTCGGGGGTATCGCAGCGAGTGCTTCTGGCTCGATATCGGGCGCGTCGATGACTACCAGCAAGCCCTTGAAATTTTCGAGGACCGGCGCGCCGAGTTCTTACCGTCGTTGCCGCCGAAGAAATGATCGCGCTGGTCACCGGTTCGTCGGGGTTCTGCGGGCGGCACCTGGTTCGCGCACTCGAAACGCGCGGGGCGACCGTCGTGCGGCTGAGCCAGCGCACCGAGTCGGCCGGCGTCTTGCGCGTCGATCTAACGGACGTCGGTGCCGTCGCCGCGGTGCTCGAGAAGGCGCGCCCCGACGTCGTGTTTCATCTTCACGGCGCGTCGTCCGCGCGAGACGGGGCCACCTTGTTGCAGATCAACGCGGTCAGCGCCGCGGCCCTGCTCGACGCCGTCGAGAGGGTCGCGATCGAACCGGCGATGCTCTTCGTCGGAAGCGCCGCCGAGTACGGCGCCATCGAACCCGCGGATTTGCCGGTGATCGAGGACCATCCGCTATCGCCGCTGACTCCGTACGGAAGCACGAAGCGCGCGCAGACCGAGCTCGCGCTCCTTGCCGCACAGCGCGGCCGGCGCGTCGTCGTCGCGCGGCCCTCGAACGTCATCGGACCGGGCATGCCCGAACATTTCGCGCTCGCGAGCTTCGCGCGGCAGCTCGCGGAGATCGAGGCGCGGCGAAGGCCACCGTTCATCGAGGTCGGCAATCTCGAGACGTTCCGCGACTTCGTCGACGTCGACGACGCGGTTCAGGACTACATCGCGCTCGTGGCCGAGCCCAGCGCCGTCGGGCGAGTGTTCAACGTCGCCTCCGGCCACGCCGTACGGCTCAAGGACGCGCTCGACGGACTGATCTCGGCGTTCGGAATCTCCGTGGGGCTGCGAGCGGATCCGTCGCGCTTGCGAACTCTGGACGTCCCCGTCTTCTACGCGAGCCGCGACCGACTCGATCGTACCATCGGGAGGCGCGCGCTGATCCCGTTGTCGGCGACCCTCGAACGCATCGTGGCGGACGCTCGCGCTCGCCTCGGTTCGTCTTCTCAATCCGCGTGACCCGCGCCCCATCGCACAGTAGCAATCGGTTTTCCTCATGACGCTCCCTCGAGTCTCGGTTCACATCGTCACCTACAACCAGAAAGACTTCATCGGACCCGCGATCGAAAGCTCGCTGTCGCAGGGTTACCCCGATCTCCAGATCGTGGTCTCCGACGACGCCTCGACGGACGGCACGGACGCGATCGTGCGGAGCTACGCGGAGCGCTTTCCGGACCAGGTCGTCGCGATCACCGGCGGACCGAACTTGGGGATTTGCGGAAATGAAAACCGCGCCCTCGAACGATGCGACGGCGTGTACGTCGCGTTCCTCGCCGGCGACGACTTGATGTTGCCCGGCAAGATCCGCGCGCAGGTCGACTGGCTCGAGGGCGACCCCGCGCGCGTTCTGTGCTCGCACGACGTCGAGCACTTCGATTCCGCGACCGGCAAGACCTTGCGGCTCCACAGCTCGATGGCCGAGCAGCGTTTCGGCACCGGCACCGGCGAGTTCATCCGCGGTGGCTATTTCCCGGCAACGTCGTCCCTGATGGCGCGGCGTTCGGCGATCCCGAACCCCGGCTTCGACGAGCGCATTCGGGTATTTTCCGACTACAAGTTCGCGGCCGACGTGCTCGCGCACGGCGGAAAATTCGGCTACGTGCCCGGCGTGCTCGGGCGCTATCGACGCCACGGGAAGAACGCGACGATCCAGCACGCAATCCTCCAATGGGAAGAGATCCACGTGAGCCTTGCGCTCATCGAGGTCGAGCACCCGGAGTTCGCCGCGGACTGTCAGACCGCGAAGGCATACTCGTACTATCAGCGGGCGGTGACGCTCATCTCGCAGGGCAAGGTCACCGAGGGCCGCGGTGCGATCAAAACCGCGTTTCGTCACGACCCGCTGGTGTCGTGGAAGCTCCCGCTCTGGTGGCTCGTGAGCCGGCTTCCGAGGGGTGTCTCTAGAGCTCTCTACGAACGCCGCCTGCAGAAGATGCAGTCTTCCTAGCCGACACGAGAAAATAGAGCGCGAGCAGGCTCGGCCATCGTCCGACGACGCGATCGAGCTGCTTCGGGTGCGACATGTGCCGTTCTTCTTCGAGCGCGAACCCCGACTCGTCGAGAACCTGCTTCAGGTATTTGTACGTGAACCAGCGGATGTGTCCGAAATCGAAGAGCCCGTATTTCTGGTATCGAAAACGCCCGAACAAGATCTGAAGCCGGGCGATCCAAACCATGAAATTCGGCGTCGTGATGACGACTCTTCCGCCGGGGACGAGCACCTTGCGCGCCTCCGAGAGGACCTGAACCGGATCGAACACGTGCTCCAGAACCTCACCCAGAAACACGACGTCGAACGTCTCGGCGCCGAGCACGGGCACCCAGGGCTCTTCGAGATCCAGCACGTGCACTTCTTCGAGCACCTTGCGTGCCTCGGCGGCCGCGCTCGCCGAAAGCTCGGCGCCGACCACGCGATTGCCGGCTCCGCGCATCACCGCGCCGACGTGACCGGGACCGCACGCCGCGTCGAGAACACGTAACCCAGGGCCGCCGACCAGCTCGAGGATGCGCCGGTCGCGATCGCTGCTCGAGTGGTAGCCGGAGGATTTTGCCTCGTAGTGCTGCGTCTTTGCGCTCGGCTCGACGTGGTTCGCCATCGGAATCGTCATGCTAAGCGGGCGCGAAGACGTAATAGAAGCAACCGGAGAATAGTTCGTTCTCTCGAAGCCCGAAGGCCTTCAAGACCTGTACCGCGATCCGACGCTTGAAGGTTTTTCCGTCGCCTTGCGTGTGGTGATACGTCACGAGCCGGAGGCCCGCTCGGTGAGCGAGCTCGAGCGCCATGGTCGGACTGATCCACGCGACGTGCTCGGCGTTGGGGATGAACATCTCGTTCTTGAGCGCTTCCACCAGCTGCGGAAAGAACATCGGATTCGGAGTCGCGACGAGAATGAGGCCGTCCGCGGTCACGTGACGGCGGCAAAACCTCAGCAACGCCACGGGTGCGTCCACGTGCTCGATGACGTCACCGACGTGAATTCGCTCGAATCGCTCGCCCAGATCGACGTCGCTGGTGGCGTCGCACGTGCGCACGTTGAACCCGCGCGCCGACAGCTCGCCGACCGCGTCGGCCAGGATGTCCACGCCGAGAACATGGCTCGCGTTTTCGACGACGATGCGGTGCTTCCAGTGGGAGCACGTGCTCGCGCTCACCACGTGCTCCACGACGCCGACGTCGAGCGTCGAGTGACCCCGGACGAAGTCGCGCAAAAACTGCTCGGTATCCGGGATCCGCGGGCCTCGACGGCTCCGCAACGTCTCCACGAGCTCCGCGCGAACGGCCGCCGCGTTCGGGTCCGAGCTCAGCGCTCGCCAATGCGTCCGTGTCCCGGTCTCGTGCATGGGCGGAGCCTCTCACGGCGGCGCCGAGTCGAGCAAGAGACGATCGGGGCGACGAGGGCACCCCCTAAAATTGAAAATAGATGAACGGGTTCGAGTCCGTGACGGCGAACAAGAACGCGAAGAGCACCCAGGCGAGGACGACGTAGGCGCCGAGAATGCTCCCCGTTCCGAGCCGGAAGTAAGGCCCGGAAATCGGATTCGAAACGAGCTTGGCGTCGAGGCGCGAGAGCAACGACTGAAGACGCAGGCTGGCGCCCGACCCCTCCGGCTCGCGCGCCAGCGCCCCCACGACGTGTCCGATGGCCACGAGAGCGACGAGCCACCAGAACTCCGGAGCGATCCAGCTGAGGCCGGCTTGCGCCGAGAAGAGGCCGGCGAAGAAGGCGCGGGTCTCCGCGAACGTCGAGGCACGAAACGGGATCCAGCACAGGGTCACGAAAACGAACGTCGTAGCGATTCCGAGCGCGCGCGGAAGCCGTGGGCGCGCGCGATCGCGCCCCAATCGATGCAGGGCGAGCGCTACGCCGTGAAGACCGCCCCACACCACGAAGTTCCAGCTGGCGCCGTGCCAGAGTCCGCCGAGGAGCATCGTCAGCATCAGGTTCACGTACGTGCGCCCGGTGCCGAGTCGGTTTCCGCCGAGCGGAATGTAGAGGTAGTCCCTGAGCCATTGCGACAGCGTCATGTGCCAACGCCGCCAGAACTCGGTGATGTCGGCACTCAAGTACGGCATCGCGAAGTTTTCGGGCAGGTCGTACCCGATCATCTTCGCGCTACCGATCGCCATGTCGGAGTATCCGGAAAAGTCGCAATAGATCTGGAGCGCGTACCCGAGCGCGACGGCCCACAACGTCGCCGTAGAAAACGTGGTCGGGCGCTCGAACACCGGCGTGACCATCGTGCCGATTCGATCGGCGATCATTTTTTTGGTGAACCCGAGGAGAAAGATGCTCGCTCCGAGGCCGAGCCGTTCCCGCCGCGGTCCGATCGAGCGATCCATCTGCGGCAAGAGCACCGAGGCGCGCACGATGGGTCCGGCGATGAGCTCGGGAAAAAACGTGACGAACGTCACGTAGTCCCAGAGGGAACGCACCGGCGCGAGTTCGCGTCGATAAACGTCGATCACGTAGCTCATCGTCTTGAACGTGAAGAAGCTGATCCCCGCCGGTAAGAGGATGTCCTGGTGCGGAAGGTGAAAGCCGAAGCTCGCGCCGACGCCGTTCAAGTTGTCGAGGAAGAAGTTCGTGTACTTGAAGTACCCGAGGAGCCCGAGATTCGAGACGAGGCTCGCCGTGAGCCATCGACGGCGCGCCGTCGGCGCGGCCGCGTCCATCTTCGCCGCGCACACGTAGTCCACGACGCTGATGAAGAGCAACAGACCGAGATAGCGGTAGTCCCAGCAGGCGTAGAAAAAACACGACGCGACGGCGAGGATCTTCTTCTTCGCCGGGATCGACAGCGGCGGCGCGAGCGCCACCAGCACGACCGCGAGAAAGACGAAGTACCAGGGATTAGAGAAGACCACGTTCGCCGAGCCTCCTCACTTCGTCATCGAGGAGCGCCGCCACCGCGGCGTGCCCCGCCGTGTTCAGGTGTCCCCAGTTGAAGCCGCTGTTCGGAAATCCGGCGGGCGCCGTTCCCGACGCTGCAAATTGGCGAGAAAATTCCCGCGTGCTCCGGCAGCTCCAGCCCTCGGCGGCACAGATGTCCAAGATCGCGCGGCCCATCGGCGACTCTTCGTCGGGGTCTTCTGGCCTGAAACCAGAGAAAAACAGGATCGTGACCCGCCCCTGGAACCGCTCTTCGAGCATCGACAGCTCTTCTCGCACCGGAAAGCGCTCCGGGTGCGAGAGCGGCGGGTCGTCTTTCTTTTTGGTCGCGACGAAGGGACGAAACGCGCGCACGCTCCGCGCGTAGCCTTCGTATTGCAGCACGTAGTTCTGCAACAGCGCCGAGTGCGCGCGCGCGTAGCGGACGAACTGACGAACGGGGCCACCGCGGCCCACCGGCGGGTTCGCTTTCAACCCGAGCGTGCCGTCCGGATTTTTCACGAAATGGGTCGCGATGGCGGAGAAGGCCGAACCCGCGACGTCATCGGCGGAGATCGCGACGATGGTCCACCGCGGCGAAAAGGCCCGCTCGTACGCCGGCGCCGCCTCGACGTAGTACGGCAGCGCAAGCCCTTCGATGCCCGCGTTGAGCACGGCGTAGGGGCGCCCCTCCGCGACGAGTCGCGCCTCGAGGAGATGCGTGAACGTCTGATCGTCGTCGACTTGTTCGGCTTCGGTGAGGCTATCGCCGAGCACCAAGATGTTCGACGCGCCGGCGGGACGACCCGGTGAACGACGAATGCCGCGCTTTCCCCAGTGCCCGACGCCGTCGCCCTCTTTCTTACAGATGGTCGGGTTCCCTGCGGGGACGAACCCGAAATCCGGGTCGAGGACGCGCGGCGAGTAACAATAGCGGCGCATCACGAGCTCGCCGCTCGCGAGCACGAGTGCCGCGGCGATGCACAGCCGCAGAAGCCCCGCGAGGACGCTTCGAAGAGTCATTCGCGGATCCGGTCGCGCCCCTTCGCCCTCGACTCAGACGGAGTACGTGTCGGGGCTGAAGCGGGTCTGGTTTTCTTGGATCCACTCGAACGTTTGCCGGAGCCCGTCTTCGAAATCGACCTTCGATTCCCAGCCGAGGACGGATTTCGCCAAGCTCGGATCGCACAGCAGTCGATCGACTTCGCTTCCCGCCGGACGGATGCGCTCGGCGTCGGTGGTCACCTTGAGCTCGCGACCGACGAGCGCGGACACGGCCTGAACGAGGTCGCCCATGCTGATTTCGCGACCGGTGCCGATCTGGATCGTCTTGCCGATCGCGGCGTCGACCGATGCGGCCAGCACGAACGCCTCCGCGGTGTCGGTGACGAAATTGAAGTCGCGCGTCGGCGTCAGATTGCCGAGTCGGAGGTCGGCCCCACGGAGCGCCTGGCTGATCACCGTCGGGATCACCGCGCGCGCCGACTGGCGAGGCCCGTACGTGTTGAAAGGTCGCAACGTGACGACTGGAACGCCGAACGACAGGTAGTAACTCTCGGCGAGCTTGTCGGCGCCGATCTTCGACGCAGAGTAAGGGGATTGCCCCTTGACCGGATGCGCTTCGGTGATGGGAACGAACTGCGCGGTCCCGTAGACCTCGCTGGTCGACGTTTGAACGACGCGCGCGACGCCGTGGTGGCGCGCCGCCTCGAGCACGTTCAGCGTGCCCTCGACGTTCGTGCGTACGTACGCGAGCGGGGTCCGGTACGAATACGGGATCCCGATGAGCGCAGCGAGATGGAAGATCGCGTCGACCCCTTTCGCGGCGGCCTCGACGCTATCGCCGTCACGGATGTCGCCCTGGACGATCTCGACGTCGTTCCGGCACGGCGACGAGTCGAGCCATCCACTCGAGCCCGCGGAGTTGTAGTGAACGAACGCGCGCGTTCGACAACCGAGTCGTGTGAGCCGTTCGACGAGATGGCTCCCGATGAACCCTGCGGCTCCGGTCACCAAGACGACGCGCTTTTCCCAATTCATTTCGGTTACCTGCGCGCGGAACGTACCAGGCTCATGATCCGAGGCGCAAGGGGCGTCCGCGCGTTCGCCTCACCTTCCGTGGTGCCTCCCCCCGAGGCATGCTGGGCGAATGATTTCGTCGACCGCGTTTCGAACATGAACGCCGTTCGCCCCTATGCATCGAAGTGGTGGCGAACCTATTCTCCGGCTCGATGTCGTCCCTGCTCGCTAGAATCTCGAACAAATCCGCCCACGTCGTGGTGATGGGCATCGGCTACGTCGGGCTGCCGCTCGTTGCGGAGTTCGCGCGCGTCGGGTTTCGGGTCACGGGGTTCGACAAAGATGCGCGCAAGGTTCGCGCATTGAATGCGGGCGAGTCGTACATCGACGATGTGTCGTCGGACGAGCTCGCGCCGCATGCGCTCGAAGGCCGCCTCGACGCGTCGACGGATCCGGAGGTGCTCGGGAAAGCGGATGCGGTCATCGTGTGCGTACCGACGCCGCTGAACAAGACGAAAGACCCGGACATGCGGTTCATCGTCGATGCGACCGACGAAATCGCGCGCCATCAACATCCGGGCATGGCGATCGTGCTCGAGTCGACGACGTACCCGGGGACGACCACCGAGGTGCTCGTTCCGAAGCTCACCGAGAAAGGCTTTCGCCTCGGCGAGGACGTGTTCGTCGCGTTCTCGCCGGAGCGCGTCGACCCGGGAAACGCCGTGTTCAAGACGCGGAACACGCCCAAAGTGATCGGCGGCGCGACCCCGGCGTGTCTCGAGCACGCGAACGCGCTCTATTCACACATCATCGATCAGGTCGTGCCGGTGTCGTCGACCGAGACCGCGGAGATGGTGAAACTCCTCGAAAACACCTTCCGCGCCGTGAACATCGGCCTCGTGAACGAGGTGGCGATCATGAGTCGGCGCCTGGGCATCGACGCTTTCGAGGTGATCCGCGCGGCGGCGACGAAACCGTTCGGGTTCATGCCGTTTTTTCCGGGCCCCGGGCTCGGCGGGCACTGCATCCCCATCGATCCGCTCTACTTGTCATGGAAGCTCCGCACCCTCAAGTACCAGGCACGGTTCATCGATCTCGCCGATTCGATCAACAGCGCGATGCCCGACTACGTCGTCGAACGCATCGCCGACGGCCTGAACGAGCACGCCAAGGCCGTGCGCGGTTCGCGCATCCTCGTCTACGGTGTCGCGTACAAACGCGACGTCACCGACGTGCGCGAATCGCCGGCGTTCGACGTATTGGTCGGCTTGCAAAAGCGCGGCGCCGCCGTCTCGTACATGGATCCCCACGTGCCGAGCATCGACGAACACGGGCTCGCGATGACGAGCATGGATCCCGCGGACGGATTTTCGAGCTACGACGCGGTCGTCATCGTGACGGACCACGCCTCGCTCGATCGGCCGCGCCTCTTGGCCGAAGCGCGACTCGTCATCGACACGCGCGACGCGCTCCGCGGCGTGCCGGGGGACCATTCCAAAGTATTGAAGCTCTGAGCGAGCGAAACAGCCAGGAGCACGACGGCGCGTGGCACGTGGATTCGTATTGTGGTTTACCGGGCTCAGCGGCTCTGGCAAGAGCACCCTGACGTCGATGGTCGCGGCCGAGCTTCGACGGCGCGGCGTTCACGTCGAAACGCTCGACGGCGACGAAGTTCGAAAGCAGCTTTCTCGCGGGCTCGGTTTCTCGAGGCAAGACCGCGACGAGAACATCCGGAGGATCGGCTTCGTCGCGAAGCTCGTCGGACGAAGCGGCGCGTGCGCCATCGCCGCCGCGATCAGCCCGTACCGTGAGGTGCGGAACGAGGTACGGCGCTCGATCGAAAACTTCGTCGAGGTCTATACGGAGTGTCCGATCGCCGTGCTCGCCGAGCGCGACCCGAAGGGCCTCTACAAGAAGGCCCTCGCCGGCGAGATCAAAAACTTCACCGGCGTCGACGACCCTTACGAGGCGCCGGAAGAGCCCGAGGTTCGTGTCCACACCGATCGTGAAACGCCCGCCGAGAGTCTCGAGAAGATTCTCGACCGACTCGAACACCTCGGACTGATCCCGGCGTGGGGGAAATGGCGACAAGGCGCGTCGTCGGCCGTCGGCGCGAACGCGCTCGTCACTCCGCATGGTCAGGAGCTCGTCGATCGGACGCTGAACGGAGACGCCGCGCGCGCGGCGCTCGACGAAGCTCGGTCGTTCCCGGCGCTCGACCTCGACCTCGAGGCTCACGCGGACGTCGTCTCGCTCGCGAACGGCGCGTACTCGCCGCTGCGCGGCTTCATGACGAGCAAGGACTACCTGCGCGTCGTGGACGAAATGCGGCTCGAGAGCGGCCTCCCGTGGGCGCTTCCCATCACCTTGTCGATCTCCGACGCGCGCGCGAGCGAGCTCCGCGGACACGGTCGCGTGGCGTTGCGCGCCGAGGGCCGGATCGTCGCGCTGCTTCAGGTCGAAGACGTATTTCGTGCCGACCCTGCGCGTGCGTCGGAGCTCGAACTGCGTGCGTCGACCGAGCCCGACGCCGAACCGCGCGGGGACGCCGGAAATCTGTTCGTCGGCGGCGAAATCGAGGTGATCGACGGAAGACCGCCCTCCCTGCTCGCGTCCAGCACGACGCCCCGCGACGTGCGCGATCGCATGGCGCAAGCGGGCTGGGCGCGCGCCGCCGCGTTCGAAACCGACGCGCCGCCGCTCGGCGCCGAAGAATACGTCGCGCGCGCCTGTCTCGACTTTTTCGACGGCGTCCTCGTGACGCCCACGATGCTCGCGAGCGACCTAGTTCCCCTCGACGTTCGCGTACGCTGCTTCGAGACGCTGCTTGCGAAGTATTTTCCGCCCCGCCGTTCGTTGCTCGCGCCGCGCGCGGGGCAGCGGCGCGGCGGTGCTCGGCGCCGGGCGATCCACGGCGCGATCGTCGCGAAGAACTACGGCGCGTCGCACTACATCGTTCACCAACAGGCGGACGCATCGTCGCTCGGCGACCCGGCGCGCTGGCTCGACGGGTACAGCCCGCGCGAGCTCGGGGTCGAGCTGTGGCCGATAGGGCCCGTGGTGCTGTCCAACGTGGTCGGCGGCGCGACGACCCACCGCGCCGCGCCCGACGTGGCTAGCGCCGTCGTGCTTCGAGCCGACGACGCGGTCGAATCTCTCCGCACCGGCAAAGCGCCGCCAGTGCTCCACGAGCGCCCCGAAGTGCTCGCAATCCTGAACGAGCACTTCGCACGCGCCCGCTGAACGTCGGACAGCGTCGACGCCGAACGGCGTGGCCGAGGGTCAGACGCGGCGGACACTGCCCGGCACGGGCAAGCATCCGCCGAACGGGGTCAGTTGCCGGCCATCTTCGCGACTTCCGTCGCGAAATCCGCGCCCTTCGCCACTTCGACGCCTTCGCCGACCTGGTAGCGAATGAACTCGACGAGCTCGACCTTCGCGCCGATCGCCTTCGCCGTGCGCGCGCGCACCTCGTCCACCGAGTGCTCGGTCTCGATCACGCTGGGTTGTTCGAGGAGGGCCGCTTCCTTGACCCACTTCACGACCTTGCCCTCGATGATCTTCGGCCATTGCTTCTCGGGCGGGGCCTTCTCCTGCTCGCGAAGCTGAGCCTCGAAAATCTCCGCCTGCTTGGCCTTCGTGGACTCGGGGACTTCGCTGCCGCGAAGATAAAGCGGCGCCATCGCCGCGATCTGCATCGCGGAATCGTCGAGGAACTTGGCGAGCTCGGGAGTCTTCAGCGCCGCGGCGCCGTCGGTCGTCGCGCCGAGGAGCACGCCGATCTTGCCGCCCATGTGCACGTACGCCTGCACCTTGGCGGGCGCCGTGACCGAGACGCGACCCCAGCGGCGAATCGAGATGTTTTCGCCGAGCTTACCGACGAGCGCCTGACGGTGCTCCTCGATGGTTCCGTCGCTGCCCGGGTAGGGCAGCGCGCCGAGGTCCGCGCCGGTCTTGGCGTGGCTCGCCGCGGTCGCCACCGCACGGACGAACGCCTTGAAGTCGTCGTTGCGCGCCGCGAAGTCGGTTTGAATGTTGACCTCGACGATCACGCCGCTGGTCGCGTCGGCGGAGACTTGAACGAAGACCTCGCCTTCGGTCGCCACCGCGCCGGCGCGCTTGGCGCTCTTCGCGAGACCCTTCTTCAAAATGATCTCGACTGCCTTCTCCATGTCGCCGCTCGCTTCGACGAGCGCACTCTTGCAGTCGTTGAGCCCCGCCTGGGTGCGGTCGCGGAGCTCCTTCACCTGTTGCATCGATACCGTGCTCATCACCGTCTCCTCATGCGCCGGCACGCGGCCGCGCCTGGTAAACCATGGTCTCGCTCGAGCGCTGTCCTTCGCGCTCGCGTCCCATGGCGAGATCCTTGCGTCGGCCGGCGCCGTGCAGGCAGGCGTCGGCGATGGCGCTCGTGATCAATCGGATCGATCGGATCGCGTCGTCGTTGCCGGGGATCGGATACTCGATCGCGTCCGGATCGCAGTTGGTGTCCGTGATCGCCACGATCGGGATCGCGAGGCGCCGCGCTTCGGAGACGGCGATCGTCTCGTTCGCCGGATCCACGATGAACACGATCGCCGGGAGTGACCCCATTCCCTTCACCCCGCCGATGTACTTCTCGAGCCGCGTCCGCTCTTTCTCGAGCTGCGCGATCTCCTTCTTCGGGATCTGGGTGTACGTGCCGTCTTCACGCATGCGCTCGAGGCCGCGAAGGCGCTCGAGACCACCCTTGATCGTGCGGAAGTTGGTCAGCGTGCCGCCGAGCCAGCGGTTGATGACGTAGTACATCTGCGCGCGCTGGGCTTCTTCGCGGATGATTTCCTGCGCCTGGCGCTTGGTGCCGACGAAGAGCACGTGACCGCCGCGGCCGACCGTGTCGACGATGACGTTGAACGCGCGCTTGAGCATGTTCGCGGTCTGGTCGAGATCGACGATGTGAATGCCGTTGCGCGAGCCGTAGATGTACGGGCGCATCTTCGGGTTCCACCGCTTCGTTTGGTGGCCGAAGTGAACACCGGCGTCGAAGAGATCGCGCACGGTGAGCGGTTGGTCGGGGCTGCAGAGCGGGCGGTTGGAAACCGGCTGACTCGCTACGGAGCCACTCAACATGATGTCGTTCGTCTTCGACGACGCGGAACTATCCGCAGATTGAATTTCGGGCACGTTCGCTCTCCTTTCGGTTCTTCCTCCGCCCCGCCGCCGGACCAACTCTTACGAGCACCGGGCCACGGCGTTCGCGTGCAGGGCGTGTGTCGTTGTAGTTTGGGGCGCGCAAGCTACGGCAAGATCGGGGCTTCGTCCAGGCCGAAGGTCGCCGGGTTCGGCCCGCAGAGCGCGCCTCAGAGACCCGAGCTCGGCAACGCCTCGCCGGGCAAAATGCCGTGCTTTCCTGGTGACTTAGAATGGTGGACCGCGGCGATTTCGTGCGCGGTCGAGCTCCCTGGCGTGGTCGAGACCGCGCCATTTGCCGCGTTTGCTCGAGGTTTGGAAGCGCCGGTTCCCGTCGCATGCGGCGAGTTTTGGACGAGAAAACCCGCATGCTCGACGCCATTCGGGGGCACAGCGGCAGTGGCGCCGCCCGGAGCCGGGGCTGCCTCCGGGACGGGCTCGGGCGTCGCCGAAGCGGCCGCTTCGGGAGTCGGCGCGGCGGGGACGGGCGCCGGTGCGCGAGGCTCGACCGCCGTCGTAGCTGCGGCCTGGAGCGTTGGACCGTGCGCGGCCGCGGTCGACGCAGCACCGTTTCCGCTCCGGAGTGCCACCATCGCCGGAAGCGCGAGTGCCGCGGCGGCGGCGACGATCACCGGCCATCGGAGAAGGCGGCGCACGGGGCGGAACTGATTCCCCTCTTCGCGGGCAACCGGCGGAGGCGTCTCCGGCTGCAACGAGGGCACGGCGGTGTGCGTATCCGGAGCGTCGTCGTAGCCGTCCAGCCGGAGCGTCTGCGATCGCTCGCCGCTCGACGGCGCAGACGCCGAGAGCGCGCGATCCGACTCGGTGACCAATGAGTCGGGTGATGCGAGCGACGGAGGATTGCCCTGGACCGTGTCGCTCGGGCCCAGGCCGACGTTCGTGTGCGTCGGCGCCTCGCTTCGACCGAGGGGTCGCTGGGCATTCGGTGTGGGTTGGGTCACCGCGCGCTCGATGGTGTCGAAAGGGCCGCCGGGCGACGTCGCATCCGGCGCTCGAGCGCGCACCGACGGCCTCGCCGCGATCTGAGCTCGGAGTGCCCTGAGCTCGGCGGCCACGACCGAAGCGTCACTCGGGCGCTCTTCCACGCGCTTGGCGAGCAAGCGCTTCACGAGCTGCTCGAGCGCCAGAGGCACCTCGGGAAACGACGCGATCAACGACGGGGGCTCGCGCGCCACGTGCGCGAGGAACAACTCGTTCGCGTCGCGGGCGGTGTCGAATGGACCCGCGCCGGAAATCATCTCGTACAAGATCAGACCGGCGGCGTAGAGGTCGGTGCGCGCGTCGATCGGGTCGCCAGTCGCCTGCTCCGGCGCCATGTAGCGCGGCGTTCCGAGCGTGATGCCGCGACCGGTGATCTGCGACGCCTTCGGGTCGAGCACTTTGGCGATCCCGAAGTCGAGGAGCTTCGTTTGTCGCCCGGTGACGAGGAAAATGTTCGGCGGTTTGACGTCGCGATGCACCACGCCGATTCGATGCGCGGCGCTGAGCCCCTCGAGCACCTCCGACGCGATGCGGAGCGCATCGACGAGAGGTAACCTCACCTCACGCCGCAAACGCGTCGCGAGCGTTTCGCCGAGGAGGCGCTCCATCACGTAGTACGGCACGCCGGTCGACGTCACACCGGCGTCGGTGACGCTCACGATGTTCTGGTGCTCGAGTCGACCGAGCGCGCGCCACTCGTTGCGGAGGCGAACCCCGAGATCGTCACGGTCGGCCAAGCTCCTCAAGAGCGCCTTCAGCACGAAGCGCTTGCCGAGCTCGCAGTGCTCGACTTCGTATACGGAGCCCATCCCACCCATGCCCACCAGAGTGGTCACGCGATATCGCGTTCCGGGGACGACTTCGCCGTCTGAGAATTCTCGCTGGGCGCTCATCGTTCGTGGTTTCCGTACCCTCCGAGCGGAATCGAGCATATCGGCGGGTGGCGGTCCCGTCGAGGTGGGTCGACGACACGATGAGCCCCCCGCCAGGCCCATCGCTAAGCCTCGAACCTGAGGACGGTTGCGCCCGCAGTCACCTCGTCGCCCGGAGAGAGCGGGTGATCGTCCGCGGGCGCGCCGTTGATCAGGAGCCCGTTCTTGCTTCCCAGATCGTAGAGCCGATAGGCGCCGCCTTCATGAACGACCTCGAAGTGTTCGCGCGACACGTCCGGATCATCGACGACGAAATCCGCCGCATGGGACCGCCCGACGACCCATCTCGTCGACGGCGGGGCGAGACTCAATAAGGGGGCTTTCGCGTCGCCTCGAATCAAGCAAAACCGCGGTCCCTGAGGCGCGATGGGCTTAACGGCCGGGCGCGGAGGGCCGCGACGAACGGCGCTTGGGCCCGCGTGCTTCAAACGCCGCACGGGTGCGGGGAGCGGACGCAACGGAGACACCTCGGGCTCGAGGTCGGACGTCGCGAGCCCGTCGACGCGAACGCCGCCGTCGGCGAGCACCGGGCGCGCGTTTCGAGCCAGCGGGACGGCCTCGAATATGTCAGAGGCGAAGGCCGCGAGCGTCGGTGGGCGATCGTCGGGGCGCGCCGCGAGTGACCGCATCGCGATCCGAACCAAGCGCTCCCCGGTGATCGCGACGACCTCGTTCGTCGTCGCGAGCTCGTCCGGGGCGCGCGAACGACCCAACGCGAGGAGGTCCCACAGAAGGACCGCGAGCGCATAGACGTCGGCGCGTTGGTCGGATTCGCCTCCGGATTCGAGCTCGGGGGCCAGATAGCGTCCCGGATGCGAGCGCCGGACGGCGCTCGGTTCACGACACGAGATCGAGCCAAACCCGGGGACGAGCGTCGGGTGACCGTCCGAACCCACCCAAACCGTCTCCGGCGAGATCCCGCAGAACGACGCGGCGCGAGGACCGCCCGCGAACGCCGCCGCAGCGGCTTCGGCAACGTGACCGACGAACGCGCACGCGGCGTCGACGGGAACCGGTTGTCCCGCGGCGACGAGCGTCTCGAGCGTCCGAGCGAGCGGCTTGCCGCGAAACGGCGGCGTCGCGACGAAAATGCGTCCGCCGAGTCCGAACACGTCTTCGACGCCGAGCACCGCGGAATGCGGCGTGCCCGCGAAATGTACGGCGGCATCGGCGAAGCGGCGCTGCGCGTCGGCTTCGTTCGGGACGACCTCGTGAAGCGACCAGATCGACACGACGCGACGAAACCCTCTCGTGCCGACCCGCGCGCCGAGACACACGCGAACGATCGCGGACTCTTCCGAAGACGAACCGAACTCGTAACGCGGGATGGGATCGACCTGATTCATGGGTCACCTGATGCGGTAAGGAGCGGCGGCGGGACGGATGGGGTCGCTCGGACGGCGCGCGATGCGCGCCATGAAATGCTCGGAGACCAGGACCACTTGGTCTCGATCGTCGAGCTGAAATTGTCGGAGCGGATTTCTCGGCAAGAGCTCCGGTCGCGTCGACGTGTCGAGCCCGACGCGCAGAAGCGAACCCGGCTCGCCGTCGACGACGAGGTGCGAGACGCCCGCTTCGTCGGTGTCGGCGCGATGGACGCCGTCGACCAGGACCGGCAACGACGCTCTCCCGTCAGCGTCCACCACGATGGCCACATGTCGACGACGCGGCCGGCACGTCGCCGACACGACGAGGCGTGCCGGCTCGTTCGCGACCGACCGAAAACCGGTGAGCTTCAACACGTCGCGCGGCGGATCACGAAATCCTTCGGGGCACGCGACGTCGAGCGCGACGTTCTGCCCCTCGGTTCCGGAAATCTCCGTCACGAGCCGCCCGTCCGCGCCGGTGACGCCGAGCGCTTTTCCCTCGACCAGGACGCGCACGCCGGCGAGCGGCGCGACGTCGTCCGAGCGCGCTTGGAGCGCGATCGCATACGAATGAACCCGAGGAGCCCCGCACGCGCTCGTGAAAGCCGGGAGCACGAAGAGCAGCGACACCCATCGCCGACGCATCGCTCGGCTCATCGTTCCGTCCCTTCCGCTCGCGTCGCGACCGTCGAGTCGTCGGAGAGCGCCGACGCGATGACGCGATAGACGGGCTGGTCCGGATATCTTTTCGCCAGTTCGGCGTACGCGCGCTCCGCGTCGTCGTGCTCACCCGCGGCGAGGAGCTTCGCGGCGATGTCCGGCGACACCGGAGACGTCTCCGGCGCTCCTCCCGCGACCGTCGTCGGAGCTGTAGTTGGGTGGGCGCTCTGCTCGGCGGGCCGTGGCAGAGTGGGGACCCTCGGCGGCGCCGGCGCGACGGTCGCGGCGGCCGCCCTCGCGACGACCGGCGCGGCCGCGTGGTGGGAGACCGATGCACGGTGCGCGTGCACGGCCCACGCGGAAGCGACGAACGTCGACGCGGCCATTGCGGCCGCACCGACGACCCATCGCGGCCGCGCTGCAAACGCCAGAGCGAGCGCACGAAGCGGCGCGACGCGGCCGTCGCTCTCCGGCTCGACGTCGGTGATCTCCTCCGTGACGCACGAGTCCGGCACCGGAGTCACGCCTTCACGACACGTCTCCACGCCCGCGCTCGGAACCGGCGCGGCGTCCTCGCGCACCCCCGACGGCATCCGCGTCGCCCGCGGGTCCCGGTCGGGCATCTCCGGAAACAGGGGCGGCGTGGCCCGCACGTGCGCATCGTGCGGCTCCGGAAGCGATGGGGGGGTCGCTCTCGCTCCCTCTCTGCGCGTCACCGGAAGCGGCGGCGTCACCACGGGCCGGTGAATCACCGGCATGATCCGCGTCACGTCGTCCGACCCGTCATCGTCCGATGCGTCGTCGCTCGACGAAGCCGCGCCGAGCGCCGCATGGAGCGTCGGCGTATCGTCGCGAACGGGGGTCGGGAGCACGCGGACGACGGCCTCGCCGAAGCGGACTCGGGCCAATCCGGTGATGGCAAACGGAGTGGTCACGACGCGATCGTCGACCTCGACCGATCCGGGCTCGCAGGCGCTCCGCACCACCAGCGCGACGCCGTCCCACGACAAGACGAAGTGGTTCGGACGGACTCCGCGCGCGACGACTCGCCAATCGCTGCGAACCGACGACCCGACGACGAACGTCCCCGGCGCGTCGAGAACGCGCGTCCCGTCGTTCGAGCGACCCCGAATGAGCTCGAGTTGCAACGTCATGGCGACGGCGACCTCGCCGCGGTTGGGACCCGCGTCGCGTCGGAAAGGCGGACGCCGGCGCGTTCCGCAGCCTCGCGCCGCGCGACGCCCGTGCGAACGAGATTTCCGGTTCCGTTGGCGCCGCGCGTGAACAACTCGGCAAGCTCGTAGGCGCCGCCGTCGTCGGTGCCGAACACTTCGACGATGTCCGTCACGCCTCGCTTGCCGTCCCGAAAGCGCGCCGTCTGCACGATGACGTCGATCGCCGACGCGACCTGGGCGCGCAGCGCCGCGAGCGGCAACTCGAGCCCGCTCATCAGCGCCATCGTCTCGAGCCGGCGCAGGGAATCGATGGGGTGTGTGGCGTGGAGCGTCGAGAGGCATCCGCCGTGGCCGGACGTCATGGCTTGCACCAGGTCGACCGCTTCTTCGCCGCGGATCTCGCCGACCACGATGCGATCGGGACGGAGCCGAAGGCTCGCGCGAAAGAGCTCGCGGATCGTCAAACGCCCCCGTCCGCGGCGATCTCCGCCGCTCGCCACCAGCCGAACGACGTGGTCGCCGGCGAGATCGAGCTCGCGCACGTCCTCGAGCACGACGATGCGTTCGTCCGGCGGGACGAACGACGAGAGCGCGTTCAAGAGCGACGTCTTGCCCGAACCGGTGCCGCCCGCGACGATGATGTTCCGCTTCGCCGAGACGAGCTCGGATAGAAAGTCGGCCGCGTCCGCGGTCAACGCACCCCCCTCGATCAGCCGCGCGACGGTGAGTCGGTCGCGTGAAAATCGCCGGATCGCGACGGTCGGCCCATCGGGGGACGCGGGCGGAATCATGGCCTGGACCCGGGAACCGTCCGGCAAGTGCCCTTCGAGGATCGGGTGCTCGGAGTCGAGCGGGCGACCGGCGTACTGGGCGATGTTTCGAAGCGCCGCGTCGAGCGACGCGCGCGACGAAAATCGCGCCTTGGTGCGGGTGAGGCGCCCTCCACGTTCCACGAAAATCTGGAACGGGCCGTTGATCAGCACCTCGCTGACGGTCGCGTCATCGAGCAACGGCTGGAGCGGCTCGAGAAACGAGACCAGGGCCCGTCGATGCACTTCTGGGGAAATCATGTTGGCCTCCGTGGTGCGACATCGTCCCCTCGGGCCACCGAGTTGCGTGCTCGTTCTGCGCCCGCGCGCGGAGCCACACCCGCGCCTCGCCGGAGTGCTCGCCCGCCGGAGCGGCTCGCAAATAAGCTGAAAATTCGGAGGATGCGCCGGCGAGATCGTCGAATTGGTCGCGCAGCACGACGGCGAGCAGGTAGTGCGACGCGGAGCGCCCGGGGTCGGCGCGCGTCGCCTCTTCGAGGTCGGCGCGAGCGTCGCTCGCCCGGCCGAGGGCGAGCTCGAGGGTCGCGACGAGGTCACGCAGCGCGAGATCGTCGGGGTGTTGGTCGAGAAACGGCGCGGCGTAGTCGAGCGCGGCCCCATAGCGACCCGAGCCGATGCACACCTGGACGAGAAACGGCGTCGCGCGATCGGACGAAAAACCGCGGGCGACAGCCGCAGACGCATATTGCTCGGCGCGCACGAAGTCGTCGTCACGCGCGCTCTGCTTCGCCATCTCGAAGAGCGCTCCGGACGTCTCCGAGCGCGCCGCGGCGGGCGGGCGCGAAGGGGCACCCGCGCCGCAATCCGTGACGGCAAGGACGAGCAAGGTGCCCCCCCAAATATCCCTGAGACCCCTCATGGCTCGCTGCCCTCCGCGGCGTGGCGAACGACGCCATCGAGCCACTCCGCGTACGTCGACGGTGTCGAAACGAGCCGTCGCATCGCGGACGCTTCACGCACGACGGCGGTGGCGTCCCCGCGCGCGAGCGCCACACGAAGCCGGAGTTCGAGTGAGCGATAATCCGCTTCGAGCCGCGCTTGCCACGCCGAACGAACCGCACCGAGGTGCGCGGCGTCGTTCGTCGCGCCCGCCGACGTCGCGCATGATTCGGCTTCGCCGAGCAACGTGGCCGCGGCGAACCCCTCGCGCGCGTCGAAGGGATATCGAGCCCATTTCGAGAGAGCCAGCGCCTCCGCCTCGACCCTGCGCTCGCGTCGCGCATCGGGGAGGGCCGTGCAAATCGCGGGCTCGAACGACAGTGCCGGCGCCGGGGGAGGCTCGGGCTCCGCGCTCGCGGAGCCGAGCGCCGCGATGAAATAGATTCCCGACGCGGCGATCACCGTGAGCCCGATGACGGACAGCACGCGACGCGGCAACGCGACCGGCTTTCTTCTCGGAGGCAGTGGATTTTTCATAGACCACCCCGCACGACGAACGGCGAAAACAAGAGAATGAGTACGCACGCGAGCAGGAGCACGACGGGGATGACCATCAGGACACCGGCGCGCGCGGCGGCTTCTTCGGCGGTGAAGCTGCGACGGCTCCGGAGCACGTTCGCCTGGATGCGGAGCACGTCGACGAGCGGGTTCCCCTTCTCTTCCGCCTGCACCGTCGCAGCGACGAATTCACGCACGGCCGTGCAATGGACGCGCTCGCCGAAAGCGCGGAGTGCCTCGGCCCTCGTGTGACCGACGTCGAGCTCGTGAAGCACTGCGGCGAGCTCCTCGGCGACCACGCCGCCGTACGATCGATCCGCCACGACGACCCGGAGCGCGCCGGCAAAGTCGAGACCCGCGCTCATGCACAAAGCGACCACGTCGATGGTCGCAGGGAGAGCGCGCGCGACGTCTTTCTTGCGCTTCTGTTCGGCGCTCGAGAGTCGAAAATACGGGATCGACGCGGCGACGAACGCGACCGGGACGGCCCAGGTGACCGAGTCGCCGACGAAGGCGGCGAGCACCGCCGCGACCGCGCCTCCGACGAAGAAGAGCAGCGCGGAAAATGCGACGAATTCGTCCGGACCGAGCCCGAGGAAATAACCGCCGCGAACGAGGCGCTCGTCGAGCGCGGCGCGCGACCATCGCCACGGCACCGCCGCGACCCAGGCCGCGATCTGTCGAATCAGGGGATCGGAAAGCGCGAAGAGTCCGCTGGTCGCGAGCAGACGCCGGTAGCGTTCGCCGCGACGGCCGTACCGAGGTGCCGATCGCGGCAGAAACTGCGCAAGCTCTCGAGTCAACAAGCCGATCGCGAACGCGACGGCGATCGACGCGAGAGTCGAGATCGCCGTGGTCGCATCACCGATTGAGCGGGTCGGCGTCATACGTCCACCGCGGTGATGCGCGCCGCGAGCCAGACCGCGGCGGCCCAGAGCGAAAGCGCGGCGAGCACGCAGATTTTTCCAAGAACGGAGCTCGCGAGAGGCGCGAAAAAATCCGGCGAGATCCACTGAATGGCGCCGACCAGCGGCGCGGGAATGACGCTCACGACGATCGCCTGGGCCTTTCCTTCGGCGGTTTTGGTGCGGACGACGCCCTCGAGCCGGGCCATTTCGCGGAGCGACGACGCGGCGACGGCCAAGGTCGCGGGCAAGTCACCACCCAAGTTGCGCGCCACCCGGAGCGTCAAGAACGCACCAGCAACGACGCGACTCCCGATCCGCGCCGCGGCGGTCTCGAGCGCCCGATCCAGGGGGACGCCCAATTTGTTTTCCTTGAGGACCAGGTCGATTTCTTCCGCCAGCGGCGGCGAGACGAGTTGCATCGTTCCCTCGAGCGCGTCGCCGACGGCCGCCGTTGCGGCGAGGGCGTTGGAGAGAGACAACAAGAACGTGTCGAGCTGTTCCTCGACGCCTCGAATGCGAAGCAAGCGTGCTCGCTTCGTCCAGAGACCGGGGCCGACCACGGCCGGCACGACGCAGATGAGCGGGACGACGCTCCACGACGCGAAGGCCACCGCGAGCAATCCGGAGACTGCGATGCCTTGCGCCGCCACGATCGCCCGCGGCGCGACGCGTACCCGCACGAAAGCCAGGTCTCGACCGAGACGTGCCTCGTATCGGCGGACGAACGAGCGAGCCGCGCTCGCTGGATCGAGGACCAGCGAATGGAGTGATCCCGCGACGCCGATCGAACCGAGCAATGCGCCGGCGTGCCCCGCCACGTCGGTGACCAGACTCACAGCGGCTCCTCATCGTGAACGAGCCCCAGCGCGGCAAACGCGTCGATGAACGACGGGATGTAGCCCGTAGCCCGAAATTCGCCCTCGGCGCGCCCCGTCGCAGACGTTCCGGTGCGCTCGAATTGGAAGATCTCGTCGAGGCGCACCGCGCCTTCCTCGTCGAGCCCCGACACTTCCGCGATGCTGATGACGCGCCGCGAACCGTCCGCCAGGCGCGACTGTTGAACGACCACGTGGACGCTCGACGCAATCTGCGCGCGGATCGCAGCCACCGGAAGATCGAGACCGGACATGAGCCCGAGGGTCTCGAGCCGGGTCACGGCTTCCCGCGGACTGTTGGCGTGCGTCGTCGTCATCGAACCGTCGTGACCGGTGTTCATGGCCTGGAGCATGTCGAGGGCTTCCCCTCCCCGGCACTCGCCGACGAGGATCCGATCGGGTCGCATCCGGAGTGCGTTTCTCAGCAGATCGCGGATCGTGTACGCGCCTTTCCCTTCCATGTTGGAAGGCCGCGACTCGAGCGAGACGACGTGCGGCTGTACGAGCCGGAGCTCCGCGGCATCTTCGATGGTCACGATGCGCTCCCCTTCGGGAATCGCGCCCGAGAGCGCGTTGAGCAGCGTCGTCTTGCCGCTCCCGGTGCCGCCCGAGATCACGACGTTCTTTCGCGCGCGAACCGAGCGCTCGAGAAACGTCGCCATGCGCTCCGTGAGCGACCCCATCGTCACCAAGTCGGCGAGGGCGAGGGTGCGTTTCTGGAATTTCCGGATCGTGATGCACGGCCCTTTGATCGCGAGCGGCGGGATGATCGCGTTCACGCGCGAACCGTCCTCGAGCCGGGCGTCGACGAGCGGCGCCGACTCGTCGATCCGCCGACCGAGCGGCGTCACGATGCGTTCGATCACGGCGCGCACCGTCTCGCCGTCGGTGAAACGGAGGTCCGTTCGTTCGAGCTTTCCGTCGCGTTCGACGAAGATCGTTCCCGGATCCACGACCATGATCTCGCTCACCGACGGATCGGCGAGCAGAGCTTCGAGCGGACCCAGACCGAGGGCTTCGTTGGCGAGCTCGGTGACGAGCGCGGCGCGCGCCGACGAACGGGGGACCTCTCCTTGGTGCTCTCCGACGATGCGTTCGAGCGCGCGAACGACGTCGGGTCGGATCACTTCGGGACTCATCCCGTCTCGTTGAACCGTGGTCAAATCGAGGTGATCGAGCAATCGCCGATGCATGCTCCGGCGAAGCTCGGCCGGAAGCTCGGCGACGCGCTCGTCGAGCGCCGCTTCGACGCGATACGGTCCGATCTCGAACGATCCGCGTCTCCCGATGAGCCGGCTCTCGCGGTGGCATCGCACTCCGTCCACGACGATGCCGTTCGCGGAATCGTCGGTGACGCGGAGGACGCCGTCGGAAACGTCCACCGACGCGTGGCGCCGGGACACGCGCTCCGAGCGGAGAACGACGTCGCACTGAGCGCCTCGCCCGAACCACAGGGCTCGATCGGCGCGGAACGACGCATCGTGCCGGCGGTTCCCTTGCCCTCGCACCGAAATCACGACGGTCGGAGCCGCGGACGTCATGGCGCCCTCCTCCGAGGGGCGGCGTCGGACGGCTTCGGGAACAGCATCATGCCGCCCAGCTCTCCGTCGAATTGTTCGTACGCGCCGAGCGCCTCTCGAATGCGATCGCGCGACGTCAGGGTGACCGCGTCGAGCACCGTCGGCACGATGAGCACCAGGTTCCGCGAGTCGTCTTTCTGGTCCGACGTGGAGCCGAACAGCGCGCCGAGGATCGGAATGCGACTGAGCACGGGAAGGCCCGACCGCGTCCAACTCTCGGAGCGCGCATCGAGCCCCGCGAGCACCAGGGACTGCCCCATCGCGAGATTGACGACGGTGTGAAGCGCCGTCTTCGAGCGCCCCGGGGCTCCGGTTCCGTTATCGGGCGTCAGATCGGCGACCTCGGCATTCAACGTCAACTCGACGCGCCCGCTGTCCCGGTCGTATCGCGGGAGCACCTTCACCTTGCTGCCGAACTCGATGGTGCGGATCTCCGCCGCGAGCGCGCCGCGCACCGGGATGTTCACCTCGCCTCCCCCCGAAAAACTTGCCTCTTCGCCGTTCGCGGTGATCACGGCCGCCTGCCGTTCGACCTTGGCCCAACCCGACGATTCGGCGAAGTCGAGACGCGGGAGCGCCTGATCCGTCACCACCGCGGTCGCGCTCTGAAAGGAACCGTGGAGAAGGTCGAACGATGCCGTCGCGGTGCCTCCGCCGAACGACGCGGGCCACGACACGCCGACCCCTCGCGACGACGTCGTGTCGAGCTGCACGAAGTAAAAGTCGAGCCGCACGTTGTCGCGCTGTTGGACCTTGCCGCTGTCCTTATCGCTCGGCGCGAGCGACTCGGCGCCTTTGGGCTCTCCGACCGTGACCCGGTACTGTCGCTGAGCGCCGTTCGTCAGCAGGAACAATAACGTGGTCGAGCCCGCTTGCTTGCCGACCACGATGAAGTCGCGCGCGTCTTTCGTGAGCCGCACGTCGATGATTCCGGGCGCGCCCTCCGAGTAACTCTGAACTCCCTCGGTCGGGATGACGCGCTGCTCGCCGATGCCCAGCGCAAGGTCCACGAAATCCGTCTCGGGTTGGGTGAACGCCGTCGAAGCGAGCAGCGTCATCACCGCGACGACGAGCATCGGCAGTGCGCGCCCAATCCCCCAGTTCGTCCACGGAGCGCGCGCCTCGAGCTCGAGCGAGGCATCACCGGACATGGTCGATCTCCGCAGTCGCGGCTCCGCGACGGGCGAGGGGCGGCGCCACGTTCGCCGTTCGGCTCGCAACGAGCACCCCGTCGTCGGGATTGCGGAGCGCGAGCGTGACGTCGGAGCCGCGTAAGGCCGCGAGCGCCGTAGCCTGTTCGACGCTGCCGGACAAGGTAACGCCGCTTCCCGACGTCGGTCGCGCGGCGGCATCGTCGCTCGAACCCGTGTCGCTCCCGACCGCGAGGACGAGTAGATTCTGGAGCGAGGTGCCGAACGCCGCCGGATCGGTCTTGTCGTCGCGGGGCATCACGTCGACTCGATCGCCGGGTCGCAAGAGCCCGTCGAAGGTGACCGCGCGCACCGAGACGGCGCGCATGCCGGGCTGGACGAGCGACGACAGATCGCGCGATTCCGAGCGAGCGGCGATGAGATCCGTCCAGAGGAGGCCTTCGCTCGCCTTGAGCCCGAGGCTCACGCGCGCGCCGACGATCTTGTCGAGCTCCTTCGCGGGGACTTGCCGTTTCTCGACGTAGGCCTCGGGCACATTTCGGACCCCGAGCGCGTCTTTGACGAGGGCTCCGCCGATCGGGATGTCGCGCGTCACGATCAAGACCGACACGGGGTCGCCGCCCGACGTTTCCACGACCAATCGGTGCTTGTAGATCTCGAGGAGCCCGACCCCGAGCGAGGCGCAAACCACCGACGCGAAGAGCGCTCGGCGATTCACGACGGCCCTCGCGCGGTGGAACGTCTTTTCTGCATCGTGTGGCGACATCGGCCACGGTGCGCCGTCGGTTGCGCGGTAGCCGTCAGAACGCGAGCACGGTGAGCACGGCGCGTCCGTCGCGAACGGACGGCGCGGCGATCACGGTTCGACCGTCTCGGCGCGCCGTCACGTTCTCGCGATCGCGCGCGCCCGTCGTGACCTTCCAGCCTTCGCGGGACAACGTCTCTCGATACTCGCTCGCGACGACGGACGGCGGGCGGGCGTCGAACGCATAGACGCCGATTGCCCCGGACGTGCCTGGCGACCAGGCCGAGAAGCGTCGCTCGGCGTTTTCCGGTCGTGGCACGAGCGGCGGATCCCTTCCGGGAGCATCGCCATGCAGCGGGAAAGCGCGGAGCAACGGCAGCGCGCCGTCGCTCGACACCGCGACGTACGTCACGGTCGCCCCGCTTCGCTCGAGGAGTACGAGGCGCAGATCGCCGAGCCGTGCGAGATCGCCGGTGTCGAGGAACGCCTTCACGCGCGCGGCGAGCGTCGTGGGACCCACGTGATTGGCGGCCGTGTCCAGACACGCGACGAGGCCGCGCTCGCCGTTCCGGAGGCGCAGAACACCGTCGAATGCTCCTGAAAAAACCGCGGCGCGCGTGAAAACCGAATGCGGCGTTCGCGCCGGGTCGAGCGCACTGGCGAACGCGTCGTTCTCGGACCGACACACGGACGCGAAAAAGTCGGAAACCTGCTCGAGCGAATCCGCGGTCGAACCGGCGGAGACGCGGAATCGGAGACCATTGACGAACACGGTGTCGGCGCTCTCCGCGTGCAGCGCGTTCGCGTAATGAAGGACGTTCGCGGTTTTCAGGAGGGTGTCCTCTGACGCCGCGCGCGCCGCTCGAGTAGCCAGGGCCGAAGCCAGGACGGCAACGCCGACGGCCGCGAGCGTCCACGACGTTCGACGGCCCTTCGGGCGGTCGAGATTGTTCGTCGCGAAAACGCCAATCATTTGATGGCTCCCTTCAACGCGTCGTACATCGCGCTGATCACGTCGTCCGACTGCTTCGTCTCGTTGCACGGCAGGTACACGCGTCCCGTGCCCGCAAACGACGCCGTGCCGACGTAGAGTGGATCGGTTACGGCCACGTCGACGGTCGACGTCGTTCCCGACCCGAGGAGCGCGTCCACGACGTTGCTCAAGATCGGGATACTTCCGATGCCGAGGTCGTCACTTGCCGTCTGCACGTTGGAAGCGATGTTCGCGGCGTTCGGATCGTTGGACGCGGCGCCGTTCGACTCGGTCTTCGACGACGCCGGCGCGCAGTCGCTCGGCAAGGCCGTGCAACCGGTCGCGGCATATCGATACGCACACGACCGGGCCTCTGCCGAGGCCCCTTCCATCGCGTCGTATCGATGAAACACGAACCGCACGCCAAGAAACATGACGAGGAGCGCAGGCAACGCGATGACCGCTTCCACCGTTGCTACGCCGCGCTGTGCTCGTTCGTTCATGGTGTTTTCCTCAATGCGACGACAGATCGAAGATCTGCTCGAGCCCTTGTTGCGCGTCGCTGCACGAGCTCGCGCCCTTGCTTCCATTCGCGGCTTTGGCACACGCCTCGCCGAAGTTCGCGCTCACGTCGGACGACGCGTTTCCGTCCGGAGCGCGCAAGCGCTTGAGCCGCGCGCGCCAGCTGCGGTGCCACATCCACTCTTTCGACGGACTATCGCCGTCGTAGAAAAACTCGGCCTGCGCCGCGGAGAGCCGGCCGAGCGTGCTCTCGATCACCGACGCCCCCGTTGCGTTCCAGGCAGCGACGCGGACGAGCTTGTCCGCGAAGCTCGGCGGCTCCCGACCGATCACCACGCTCCTGATCTGGAAATTTTCGTCACCGAGCTTCATTCCCGTCTTCACTCGTTCGGGCGCCTGGCTCGAGCCGCCCTGAGTGCCCTCGCCGGCTCCCCCGAAATTGCTCGGCACGGCGATCGTCTTCTGGTGCGAGCAGCCGAACACCTCGGTCACTTCGGTGATCGTGACGGTCTGCACGCTCCCTCGTCCCCATCCGACGGGGATCTTCGGTGCTTCGGCACAGAGCGGCAGCACGGTGTCGTCACTCGACGACGGGTGCACGTCGACCTGATAGTCGAGTGAGTAGCGCGCGCTCGCGTCCCCACAGGGATGCGCCGCACCGCTCCCGGTGACCACCCTAAACGGACCCTCACGCCGGTTTCCCGTCGGTCGCCAGCCGAAGCTCGTGTACCGATATTCGATGTCGACCGAGTGCTCTTGCCACGAAAAATCCGTGAGCCCGCCCGTCGCTCGCGGATCGCATTGCACGCGCGCGTCTTGCAGGCGCTCTTCGTAGGGTCCGCTCCGACCGCAATCCGTCGCGCACTCGCCCGTGTCCGGATCGGGGTTCGACGCCGTCTCGATCTTGTCGACCTCGAGACAACTCGCGGTCGAGTCGTCAGTGGCATCGGAGTCGCCCGCGTCCGATTCGCATTGGCGGCGCGCAGCGAGCTTCGGCAACTTATCCGTGACCTTCTTCGTGAGCGTCGGCGCGGTCGCGCCGCTCTCCCCGCAGAAATACGCGCTCGCTGTCTGGGCGAGGTCGGTCACGGCGCCTTTCACGGCGTCTTGCACGAACCCGGGCAACGGCTTGAACGGGAGGGACACCACGTCGCCCGCGTCGTTTCCGGCATACTTGCAGAGCACGCCGAAGTCGTCGTCTTCGACGGGGAGCGTGAGGCGCGGCGGGATCGCGACGCCGAACGCCGCCGGCGGCGAATAGTGCGCGACCACGGCATCGACGGCGCTCACTTCCGCGAGCGCGGGAATGCCGTCCGCGACGAGGGTCTCCGCGGTATGCAACAGACCGAGCGCCTCGTGCACCGGCGGGTCGAGCGCCGTGTACGCATCGTGTGCCCCCGAACGGACGACCTCGAGCGGCGGAATCGCGGCGGTCGAACCGCCACCGGTGAAGAACGCGAGGGCGAGACACACGCCGATCGCCAGCGTGGCGAGCATTTCGATCAGCCGAAAGACGACGAGGATGCCGAGGAGCGCGGCCATGATCTGGTTGATCAGCACGATCAGGTTCATGCCGCGCGCGTGCGTCGTCGCGGCCGCGAGCACGGCGGAGTCCGCCGCGTCCTGCATCCCTTCGCGATAGAGCACCGTCTCGCCGATGCCCACGGCGTAAAACAGGATCCCCGCCATGAACACGCCCATGAACACGGCGAGGAGCAGGATCGCGCCCCGATCGTCGCGGGCGACGTCGCGCAGGGCGTCGCGCGCGATCGCAGTGTGCGGTTCACGTCGCATTCTTCTCCGCCTCGTATCCCGCGCGTTGGCGCGGCAGCGTCGCTTCTCCCGTTAGCACCAGAAAGCGCTCGTGCGTGACCTTGAGCAAATCGCGTTCGCGGACGTCCGCGACGTGGGCGAGCTCGCGCGACGCGTTCGGATCCGACAGCACGTCGGCGAGCGATTTACATGCGAGCGCGGACACGACGGGCACGGCGCAATGAAAGAGATACGTGACCCGGACGGTCACCGAATCGCTGGTTACCGTGTTCGTCGCCAGCGTCGCGCTCGACGGCGCGTCGGGAAACGTGACGGCGACCGTGGCCGCGTCGTAAGCGAGGAGCCCGAACAGCGGACGATCGAGGCCGTTCGATCCGACGGCGCGCGCGACGCTCTCGGGCGTGTTCGGGAGAAACCACTGAATGACTTCCGTCGCCGAGGGCGAAAACGGCGCGAGCGGCGCCGACGCCGCGCGCCGGATCACGTCGAGCCGGCTCGTCGCCGTCAGTTGTTCGAGCACCGTCAGAAACGACGCCCCCTGAGCGACGTCGTTCACGGCGCCGATGAGCGCATCCGTCGGGCTCGTCGCTTGCCCGAGCTCGCCGCGCGCCGCGCCCTCGTAGTGCGCCGGGTCGTCGTCCAAGACGACGATCGCGGAGCGCACGGCGTTCACGGCCGCGTGCCGCACGACGAGCTGGGCCGCCGCCGAAAGCGCGAGTTGCACGGTTCCGAGAAACACGAGAAGCACCGGAAAAATCGCGAGCAAGAACTCGACGTAGACGAGCCCCGAGTCGCACCCGAGTCGCACCCGCATCACGACCCCGCGAGACTCGACCAGAGACACACCGACGCCGCGACGAAGATCGGCACGCCCATGCGCACGCCGTCTGGGTCATCTTGCGCTGCCAGCATGGCGCCGCCGCGAAATAGGCCTGCCCTTCGCAGCGACGCAGTGAGCACGTGCGTCAAGCGCCCTTGTCGAATCAACGACGCGACCGCATACGCGCCCGTCACGACGAACGCGACGATCTGGATCTCGAGCCCCGGCGTCGCTCCGACGAGCGCGCCGAGCGCCGCGAAGAGTTTCACGTCGCCGCCGCCCATTCCGCCGCGCGAAAATATGACCAGCGGCGTGGCCGCGCACACCGCCGCGCCGACGATCGACGCCAGAAGCTCCCCTGCCCCACCACAAGAAAAATGGAGCAGGAGAGCCCCGGCGAGGAGCGGCACCGTGAGTCGATTCGGGATGCGCCCGGTGCGAGCGTCCGTGCCCGCGGCGAGGGCAGTCGCGGCCACGGCGAGAGCGGATGGAATGAACGAAGAAAACATGGGAAATTAGGGGTTTTGTTGGTGCGAATTTGAGGTCGACGTTCTCGCCCTCGGCGACGCAGTTACGGAATAGGGAGAAGCAACCAGTCGCGCTGCAGACGAAAGAGCGCGAGAAGCGGCCCGCCCACCGCGGCGATCAGCAGCGCGGCACCGACCGCGACCATGCTGAGGAGCACGACGTACTCGACGGTGACGGTGCCGCGCTCGGAGTCAAAAATGCCCGTCTTGGGCCGCGGCATCAGATCGACTCTAGGCGCCGCCAGCGGTGGCCGAGGTCGCGCCGGCGGGGACGACCACGCTGTTCATCGACGTGTTGCTGTTGCCGACCGCAGTGACGAGCGTCGTTCCGAACTTTTGCCAGATCGCGACGCCCGCAATCGCGACCAGCGCGAGCACGATGGCGTACTCGACCGTCGTGATGCCGCGCGTGTCGTGAAAGAACGACGCGAAGCGGCGTTTGATGTTCCGAGACATGTTTGGATTCCCTTCTCGGGCCAGCGCAAAAGGTCGCCGCCCTGAGATGGTCTCGGCTCGCCGCCGCCGCGAGTTGCCCGATTTCGTTCGCGCTCGGCGCTCCCGCCAACGACGGCGCTTCCGGCGCGGGTTGCTCAGGTCAAACGACGAGGCGCGTCCGGTTCCGCGTCGCCTGACGGAACCGACGGCTCTGCCAGCCGTTGCTCGATCCAGTGGAGCTCGGGCGCGGACAACTCGGCGCCCACCGTCGCGACGACCTGGCCGTCGGAGCGGAGCTCGAGCGCCGTCTCACGCGGCACGACGCCAGATCCGAAGGGATCCGGCAGATCACGCGAAACGACGTGGGCTTCGAGCCGATCCGGTGCGCCCAACGACGCGACGGAACGCGGTCCGCGCCAGACGCGGAGCGTCCATCCTTCGGGTCCGCGGGTAAGCACGGTGCGACGGCGAGCGCTCGCGAACCCCGCGAGGTATGCGAACGAGCCGACCGCGACGGCCACGACGAGGAGCGGAAGTAGCTCGAGGTCCACGCGAACGAGAAAAACGGCAAGCGCCGCCACGAACAGGACGGCGAGCACCGTCGCGCCGGTGCTCGATCGTTGACCGCTGCGCCACTCGAGCTCCTCGGTCCCGCCGGTCGTGCGAACGTCGATGCCGCCTTGCAGCGGCGTTTCGGCGGTCGCGACGTCGAAGCCGGCTTCCTCCATGAAGGACTTGAAGCGGCGCTTCAGATCCTGGGCGCGCTCACTTCCCAGCATCCGGAGCAAGACCGCGCCGCGTTGACCGACGAATCGCACGTCGACGCGGGCGACGCCGTTCACCGAGACCCCGGTCGGTGCGACCGCGACGAACACGCCGCTCGTCGCGTCGATGGGCGCCGCAGAAGTCGCGCCCCAGGGTCGTCGCGTCCGGAGCTGGAGCCCGCCGTGGTCGAGCCGCAGTGTGCGCCGGTTCACCAGAGCGGCGAGCCCGCGAAACACGCGGCCGCCGCCGAGCCCGAACGGAAGGAAGACCGGCAGAAAGAAGAAGAAAAAGTGCGACGACGAGCGCAGGGAGAGCACCGTGAGCGCCGCGAACGACATACCGACCGCTCCGCCCCAATTGACCCACCGCCGCCGCGCACCTTTCGGCTCGTCCAACTCCAGGTCCACCCGGAGCTCGCGCGGGGGCGCGGCGGGGAGCGCCTCCCGATACGGCGTCGTCACGGGGGGAAATGTGGCGGAAGTTGGGTGAGCCGTCGACGGGTCGGTTGCCGAATGACGACCGGTCGTCTAGAAATCGCGGCAGCTTCCGACCATGGCCATCACACGCGCTGCCGTCCTTCACGTGGCGACCCTCGCCCGGCTCGAGCTCACCGAGCCCGAGGTGGGGCGCATGGTAGAAGACCTGGGGCGGATCTTGAGCTACGTCGAAGAGCTCGGCGCAGTCGACACCACGGGCATCGTGCCGACGGCATATCTCGCCGTCGAAGCCGCGCCGCTCCGCGACGACGTGGTCGTCCCCGGCGTCGATCGCGAGCTCGCGCTCGCCGAAGCGGCCCGGAGCGCCGACGGCGCCTTCGCGGTTCCCGCCTACGTCACCGACGGCTAGGCGCCCCTAAAAACAAAAGCCCCCGCGCGAGCACGATGACGACCTCTCTGGATCCGACGACGGCTTCTGCCGTCGAGCTCGCCGAGCACGTGCGTCGCGGAGACGTTTCCGCCGAGACGCTGACACAAAAAAGCCTCGCGCGGCTCGAGCAGACCCGCGATTTGAACGCGTTCCTGCACGTCTCGAAGGACGAAGCGCTCGCCGCGGCGCGCGCGATCGACCTGCGGCGGCAGAAGGGCGAACCGCTCGGCGCGCTCGCCGGAGTGCCGATCGCCTTGAAGGACGCGCTCTGCACCGCGGACGCGCCGACGACGTGCGCGTCGAAGATCCTCGTGCGAGCGCGACCCGACGGCACGCCGTCGACACCGACGCGCGACGGATATCGGCCGCCGTACGACGCGACCGTGGTGGCGCGCCTGCGCGCCGCGGACGCCGTGATCATCGGCAAGGCGAACATGGACGAGTTCGCGATGGGCTCGTCGAACGAGAACAGCGCGTTCGGTCCGGTGAAAAACCCGTGGGATCGCACGCGCACGCCGGGCGGCTCGAGCGGCGGGAGCGCGGCGTCGGTCGCGGCGCGCATCGTCGCGGGCGCGCTCGGCAGTGACACCGGCGGCTCGATCCGTCAACCGGCGGCGCTCACCGGCGTGGTCGGCGTGAAGCCGTCGTACGGGCGCGTGTCGCGGTACGGGCTCATCGCGTTCGCGTCGAGCCTCGATCAGGTCGGACCGTTCGCGACCGACGTCGCGAGCGCGGCGCGCCTCCTCGAGGTGATCGCCGGACGCGACGGCCGCGATTCGACGAGCGCCGAGCTCGCGGTCGGCAAATACGAAGCCGCGTGCGCGCGTCCGCTCAGCGGGCTGCGCATCGGCGTGCCGACGCAATATTTCGCCGAAGGGCTCGACCCCGACGTCGCGGCGAGCGTGCGCGCGGCATTGCAGGCGCTCGTCGAGCAGGGTTCCACGCTTCACGACGTGGACATGCCGCACACGCACTACGGCCTCGCGACGTACTACATCGTCGCGACGGCGGAAGCGTCGAGTAACCTCGCGCGCTTCGACGGCGTTCGCTACGGGCTCCGCGTCGAACCGCGCGGCGCCGACCTGCGAACGCTGTACGAAAAGACGCGCGGCGCGGGGTTCGGTCCGGAAGTGAAGCGCCGGATCATGCTCGGCACGTACGCGCTGAGCTCCGGGTACTACGACGCCTATTACAAGAAGGCGCAGCAAGTGCGCACCTTGATCAAGCGCGACTTCGACCGCGCGTTCGCGGAGGTCGACGTGCTGCTCACGCCGATCAGTCCGACGCCGGCGTTCGAGCTCGGCGCGAAGATCGACGACCCCGTCACGATGTATCTCTCCGACGTGTACACGCTCCCGGCGAGCCTCGCCGGGGTCGCGGCGCTGTCGGTGCCCTGCGCGCCCACGCCGGCGCGCGCCGATCGACCGTCGCTCCCGGTCGGGCTTCAGGTCATCGCGCCGGCTTTCGGCGAAGAGCTGATGTTCCAGGTCGCGGCCGCGTGGGAACGCGTTTCGCCCGCGCGCGGCCTCGTGCCGGATCTCGCGGCGTCCGGGTGACCGAGCCGGCGCGTTTCGACGTCGCGAAGGTCGACGCGGCGCACGCAAAAGGGCTCGTCGCGTTCTTCGATCGCCTCGAAATCCCCTGTTATTGCCGCTACTGGCACTTTGCCGGCACGTCCAATGCCTGGCTCGATCGCTCGCGTCACGCGCCGGGAACGAATCGCAGCGAGCTCGTTCACGCGCTCGAGACCGATTCGCCCGAAGCCGCCGGCGTCGTCGCGATCGACGTTTCGACCAACGAGGTGGTCGGATGGTTGAAGCTCGCGCCGGCCGCGTCGGTGCCGAAACTGTACGACCAACGCCTCTATCGCGGACTCCCGTGCTTTTCCGGCGACCGCGACGGCGTGCTCGCGGTCGGGTGCATGCTGATCGACCCCGCCGTCCGGCGAACGGGGTTGTCGGACGCGCTCGTCCAGGGTGCGGTTCGCGTCGCAAAGGAAGCCGGCGCGCGCGCCATCGAGGCGTTTCCCCGGCGGGCCGAAGCCCTTCGCGACGAAGAAAAATGGACCGGGCCGTTTGCCGCGTTCGAGCGCGCCGGGTTCGCCATCGCGCACGACTTCGGACCCTATCCGGTGCTACGGCTCGATCTGTGAGCCCGCGAACGCGACGCGACAAGACCGTGAGTGCCGCGGGCGCGCGCGCGCCGAGCGTTGCGCGAACCGCGCGCGTGATCATCGCAGTGACGGCGCTCGCGACGTGCGCGCTCACGACGTCGTGCCACCGAAAAGAGACGGCCGGCACGGGAACCGCGCCGAACGCGAGCGCCCGCGTGAACCCGTCGAACGTCGTGACCCGCGCGCCGACCACGCCGCTTCTCGACGCGCTCGAGTGGACGCCCTTGAAAGACACGACGGCGATTGGTCTACCGGTGGGTTGCACGATGTCCGGCGCCAAGCACGCGCGGTTGCCGGCCGGCGCGATCCGGTTCTTTGCGCCGGGAGAGAGCGCATCCGGCGTGGTTTTAGGGGTGGGCTCCCTCGACGACGAGGGCGTCGGCGGGGCGGCGATCCTCGGCGCGGACGGGCGTCCGCGCGCGCGATTTCCGTGGACGGAGCTCGGCGCGCCGCCCGTCGCCGCGCGCGCGAGCACGGGTTGGGTCGCGGCCGACACGACGGATCTGCGCAATGGCCAGCGCCGCGCCGAGCTCTGGGTAGAACCCGATCGCGTCGTCGAGCTCGCCGAAGGCGAGGCGCTCGAAGTCGCCGACGCGGCGTGCCAGGGCGGCCAGTGCGCGGTGCTGACCACGCCGGCGCTCGCGACCACCGGGCCCGGCGCGACGCTGTTCGTCGGGGAGCCGGCGACGGGCGCATTCTCACGCGTCGACTTGCCCGGCGGCCCCGAGTCGTTTTCGGCGCTCTCGATCGCGCGCGTCGACGAGCACGACGTGGTCGTCGCGCTCTCGGGGAACGGCGTGATCGCGCTCTTCCGCGTCGAAGGAAAGAACGTGACGCCGCTCGATCGGCTCGACGC
The DNA here is from genome assembly GCA_964506835.1 of uncultured Polyangiaceae bacterium. GTDB lineage: Bacteria > Myxococcota_A > Polyangia > Polyangiales > Polyangiaceae > DASZVB01. The sequence goes on along the minus strand of CAZDNG010000073.1, from coordinate 4,942 downwards.
CCCGTTCGGCGTCTACGACGTCGTGCTCGGCGACGTGCCCATCGCCGTCGAGCCCGGCGAGAGCACCGACAAGGATTGCACCAAGGATACCTTCTCGCTCCGGCTCGCCCACGCCCATGGACCTGCGTCGATCATCGACGGGCAAGTCCCCCCAGAAGCCGTCGTGACGCGAGCGCTTCCCCACGGCTTCATCGTCGCGTGGCTCGCCCCGGTGAGCTGCAAGCAGCACAGCCGCCAAGTGGTGCACGCGTTTTTGATGGGACCGGATGGAACGCCGCGAACGTCGACGATGGCGGTCACCGATGCTCAGGGGTTCGCGCTTTCGACCCACGACAACGCGATCGATCTCTGGCTGTCGACCGACGGCTCGCTCGTCTGGGTGACCGCTCGCTGCCAGATCGGCTACCGTCGCGCCGGTGAGCCCGATGCGAACTGACGACCGAGCGCGCGTGGTCGCCGTGACCGGCTCGACGTCGTTTCTCGGCCGGAACTTGATCGGCCTCCTCGAGGAAGACACGGGCGTGAGGCGGATCGTCAGCGTCGATCTCGAAAATCCGAACACCGCCGGCTTGAAGACGAAAACGTACAAGGTCGACCTCGCCCAGCCGACGGCGGAAGAACGGATCGCGGAGATCTTCGTCGCCGAACACGTCGACACGATCCTCCATTTGTCGTTCCTGTCGTCGCCTTCGTACGCCATCTCGTGGGCGCACGAGCTGGAGAGCGTCGGCACGATGCACCTCTTGAACGCGGCTCGACGCGCCGATGTGCAGAAAATCGTGATGCGCAGCCAGACGATGCTCTACGGCGCGTACCCGAACAACCCGAACTACCTCAAAGAAACGCGCCCGCTTCGCGCCCGCCGGAGCGAGCCGTTCTTCGTCGACAAGATCCAGGCAGAAAACGACCTTCTCGAGTATCGAGATCAGGACGCGGAGCGCGTCGTCACGATCTTGCGCACGGCGCCGATCCTCGGGCCCACGGTGCGCAATTTCTTGACGCGATTTCTGAGCCGGCGCGTCGTTCCGACGATCCTCGGCTTCGATCCGCTGCTCCAGTTTCTTCACGAAAGCGACGCGATCGCCGCGTTCAAGCTCGCCGTCGATCGCGACGTGCCCGGCATTTTCAACGTCGCCGGCGACGGCGTGCTCCCGCTGTCGACCGTGGTGAAACTCTCGGGGCGCGTCACGTTTCCGTTGCCTCGCTCGGTGGCAAACACCGTCGTTGGAGCGCTGTGGTTGGCGCAGATCGGCGAAGCGCCGCCGACCCTTCTCGACTATCTCCAGTACCTCTGCGTCGCCGACGGCGACAAAGCGCGACGCGACTTGGGCTTCGTTCCGGTCTACACGACGCGCGAGGCCTTGCTCGATTTCGCGAGCGCGCAGCACTTGCGCGACGCGCGTCTGCTATCGGAGAGCACCGCGTGACGAAAAACAGCGACTCTTCGATATCCCCCGGCGACGACGACGAGCGGCCGACCATCCGCGTCCCCGGCGAAGATCCGAACACGCGCCTCCACGCGCTCGAGGCCCGCCTGGCGCGGCTCACGCGGCCGTCTTCGCCTCCGATCGACGGCGCGCCGCCGCCGTCGATCCGCGAACAGGTGAGCTCCGCCGCTCGCGACGTCGTCGATCGCTTGTCGACGCCGGTGAGCCGTGAGACCGACGGCAACGTCGCGCACGCCATGCGCGAATTGTTCTCGAGCGACTATTACCTCCGTCAGTGGGCGCGCCTCGGCATGCGAAACCGCTCCGAGGAGGTCGACGAGTTCGGCCTCGACGCCGTCTACGAGGAGCGAATGCGTCCGTTCGCGACGTTCCTCTACGAGAAATATTTTCGCGTCGACACGGTCGGCGTCGAAAATATCCCGCGGAACGGCCGGTGTCTGGTCGTCGCGAACCACTCGGGGACGTTGCCCCTCGACGGCTGGATGCTCCGGACGGCGGTGCGCCTCCGGCACGCCGACGCGCGGGACCTCCGCTGGCTCGTCGAAGACTACGTGTATCACCTGCCGTTCGCGGGCGCGTTCATCGGCCGCGTCGGCGGCGTGCGCGCGTGCCAGGAAAACGCGGAGCGTCTCCTCGCGAGCGGAAGCCTCGTCGCGGTGTTCCCGGAAGGCGTGAAGGGGATCGGCAAGCTCTACCGCGAACGCTACAAGCTGCAGCGGTTCGGCCGCGGCGGGTTCATCCGGCTCTGTTTGCGGACGGGGACGCCGCTCGTCCCCTGCGCCATCATCGGCGCCGAGGAAGCGAGCCCGATGCTCCACCGGGACGAGCGGGTGTCGAAAGCGCTCGGCTTGCCCTACTTGCCGGTCACGCCGACGTTTCCGCTCCTCGGTCCGCTCGGGCTCGTTCCGGCGCCCACCAAGTGGAAGATCGTGTTCGGCGAGCTCGTGAGCTTCGACGGCTATTCGCCCGAGGCGGCCGACGACCCCGTCCTGGTCGGGCGCCTCGCCGATCGCGTTCGCGCCGGCATCCAGTCGATGCTCGAAGCGGCGCTCGGCGAGCGAAAAAGCGTCTGGTTCGGGTGACCTGTTGGGCATCCATGGCGTTCTCATCGTCGACAAGCGCTCCGGCCCGACGAGCCACGACGTCGTCTCCCAGGCTCGCCGCCTGTTCGGGACGCGCGCCGTCGGTCATGCCGGGACGCTCGATCCGATGGCGTCCGGGGTGCTCGTCCTCCTGGTCGGCGAAGCGACGAAACTGTCGTCGTACCTCACACTCGACGACAAGGAGTACCGCGCGACGATCGCGTTCGGGCGCAGCACGGACACCCTGGACGCGCTCGGTCGCACCGTCGACGAAGCGACGCTGGACGATGGCTGGCTCACCCCGGACCGCCTCGCCGCCGCGCTCGCCGCGGAGGGGACCCGCCAAGAACAAGTACCCCCCGACTTTTCCGCGATCTCCATCGACGGAAAGCGGGCGCATCGCCTCGCCCGCAGCGGCAAACCGGTTCTCCTCGCTCCCCGCCCGGTCGCCGTGCGCCGGCTCGACCTCGTCGAGCGATCGGAGCGCGAGCTGATCTGCGACCTCCAGGTATCGAAGGGCTACTACGTCCGGGCGCTGGCCCGCGATCTGGGTGCCGCGCTCGGGGTGCCGGCGCACCTCCGCGCGCTCGAGCGCCGTGCGAGCGGTCCTTTTCGGCTCGACGAGGCGCTCGCGTGGCCCCCCGACAAGCCCCCACCTTTGCTCTCGTTGCGCGACATCGCTCATCGGAGCCTGCGACCGGCGACCCTCACCGACGAAGGGGCGGCGCGCGCGCGCCTCGGCCAACCGCTGTCTGCGGACCATTTTTCTGCCTTGCCCCACGAAGCCGCGGTCGTCGCGTGGCTCGACCCAGCCGGGCGCCTGGTGGCCCTCGGCGAGCCGGACGATGCCGGGGGCTACCGCGTGGTGCGGGGATTCACCGCCGAGGCTATCGACTCAAGCATTTGAAAGATTTGGTTAAATCGGCCTTTGTGAACGACCGCGAGATCCAAGGGGCGCTCGGTTGCGCTAAGGGGACCGTCCCTTTACGCTCTCCTGAACTGATGACAGGGCCCGGAACCGGTGGATCCAAGTAGTCCCCCACATGTCGGCATCGAGTTGTTGTTTGCGGCGCTGCCCGCCTTGTTTGCCGCTCTCTTCGCGACTGCCAGCGCCATAGTCTCGGCGGTGCCGGAGGCGCGGAAGGTCGCGCTCCGCAATACGATGACAGGGCCGGACCAGGTCGCCCTCGACCGCTATTTGGCGAGCCCGACGACGGTCGAGTCTCGCTGGCTCGTGCTCAGGGTGCTCGGGCTCGCGGCGTGCGCGATTCTGCTCGATCGCGGCATTCCGCTGGGCGCCGGGACGTGGCGTCACGCGGCCGCGCTGGTCGGCGTGCTCGCCGCATACGGCACTCCGACCTACCTCGGCATGGTGGTGGCGCGCCGCATCGCGGAGTTCGCACTTCCCTATACGCTGCGCGTGCTACGTCCGTTCGAGATCGTGATCGCGCCGCTCGCCGCGCCGCTGATCTGGCTCGGTCATATCGTCTCGGGGTTCATCCGCGGCTCGGCCCCGCCGAGCCCCAGCTTGGCCGAATCCGAGGTGGAAGTCCTGGTAACGCAAGGCGAGGTGGACGGCTCCCTCGGCCACGAGCGTGCGGAGATGATCCGCAACGTGCTCGACTTCAAGGATCTCAAAGCCGAGGACGTCATGGTGCCCCGCACCCAGGTGACCGCCCTCGACGTGACCACCCCCGGCGAAGAGGCGCTGAAGCTGATCGCGGCGCGCCCGCACTCCCGGTACCCGGTTTACCGCGAGCGCATCGACAACATCGTGGGCGTTCTTCACGTGAAGGATCTCATCGGAGCCGCCGCGACCGCCGACCTTCGCACCTTCAAGATTGCCGACCTGATGCGGACGCCCGTCGTGTTCGTGCCGGAGACCCAGAGCGCGTCGAGCCTGCTCATGGACATGCGTGCCGGTCGTCCGAACCACATGGCCATGATCATCGACGAGTTCGGCGGCATGAGCGGCATCGTCACGCTCGAGGACATAATCGAACAGATCGTCGGCGACATCCGAGACGAGCACGACGCGGACGAGCCGCCCATCGTCGACCTCGGCAACGGCCGCCTCATGGTCGACGCCGGCGTGCCCATCGGCGACCTATCTCGCTACCTCGGCGTCGAGCTTCCCGAGGACGGCGACTACGCCTCGCTCGGCGGCTTCATCGTCGAACGCCTCGGGCAAGTGCCCGAAGTCGGCGAAGCCATCTCCGAGGGCGGCTTCGACTTCGTCATTCGCGACGCCGACGATCGTAAAGTCTCGAAGGTCGAAATCACGCGCCGCAGCGACACCCCAGGTCCGGGCCCCGACACGTTACCGCCGCAGAGCCCGAGACGCTCGGCGGCTTAGGTCCCCGGATCCAAGATTCGTCGGAGAATTTTCGAGGCCCCGACGGGGCAAGGGCC
>CAZDNG010000072.1:0-42661 GCA_964506835.1 uncultured Polyangiaceae bacterium | reverse complement strand
CCTGATCGAAGCGCAAGATCTGGCCGGTGAACGCCATCCCGAGGGTCACGAGCAGCAGGAACACTCCGACGGTCCAGGTCAGCTCGCGGGGGAATTTGTACGCCCCGAAGAGAAAAACCTGGACCATGTGAATCACGACGATGGCCACCATGAAGTTCGAGCCCCAGCCATGGAGCCCGCGGATGAACCAGCCGGCGGCGACGTGATGGTTGATGTTCTGAAGCCCGTTCCACGCTTCGCCCGCCGAAGGGACGTAAAGCAACGCAAGGAGGATCCCCGTCACCACTTGCAATCCGAAGATCATCATCGCGGCGCTGCCGAAGACGTAAGCCCAGCTCGCCGTGCGGCGAGGCACTGGATGACGGATGGTCGAGAGGACGGTGTCCTTGATCTGCAAGCGCGCGTCGAACCACGCCCCCAGGCATCGCATCAGATCCATCGGAGCCTTCGCTTTCCGTCCGCCGCAGGAACCACTCCGGGTGTCGGCATTTCCTCGGCCAGAATGAACAACTCGTCCCGCGCGGTCCGATGGCGGTACTCGAAGAGCGCTCGCTCCGGCGGACCCGAGGCCCGCGAGCCGTCGGCGTAGTACGCGCCCCCGTGACAGGGGCACAAGAACAGGTTGGACTCCGGGAACCATCGCACCGGACAACCGAGGTGCGCGCAGTTGATGGCAAAGACCTGGAAGGTGATCGTGTCGATCCTCCTGACCCAGCACGGGATTTCTACGGTCGCCCCGTCGGAGGGCTTCACGACGGGGTTCGTGAACGTCGCGAGTCGGGTCTCGCCGACGGGGAACTTTTGAACTCCCCCGAGCGAGACCCAAGCGTCACGTTCTGGCGATTTCGTCGTCTCCGGCGAGAGAAGATATTTGACGACGGGAACCGCGAGGAGCGATCCGACGACACCGTTCAAGGCGAGGCCGATCTTGAGTAACGTTCGCCTGGGGATCGAGTCGTCGCTGCTCATGGTGTTCCCGATTCTGCCTCTGCGCTGCGGTAGAGTTCGCGCGAAGACCGCTGGCGGTGGCTCGAAAGCCACGCCACCATGTCCGAGATCTCCTCGTCCGACATCGGGGTCGCGCCGTTGCGGCGAGCTCCGGCGCAACCCAAGTCGGGACGGCCGGCGAGGGCCGTGGTGCAAAGGGATGCGTCGCTGACCAAGGCGACGAACGACTCGTCGATGACGGAGCCCACCTCGTGGTTTCCGCGTCCGTCGGCGCCGTGACACGAGCCGCAGTGGTCGGCGAACACCTTCGCGCCGCGCCCGGGGTCGCCGAATGCCGAGGCTTGGCAGATGGACGCCTGCGGATCTCGCTGCAACCCTGCCGGCGCCCACGCACGGATGCCGGCCACGAGCGCGTCGACCTGTGCGTCGGTGAGCATGCCTCCCGCGCTCACCGCGAAGGCGGGCATCGCCGTCTTCGCTCTGCCAGTGGCAATGACGGCGCGAAGGGTCGCGTCGGAGGCGATGGAGAGATAAGCAGGCGAAGCAAGCCCGACAGCGAGCCCGCCCTTCCCGCGGGTCCCATGGCAACCGGCGCAGTTCGCGCCGTAGAGCGCGTCGAAGCTCAGGATCGTGCGGGGATCGACCACGTTGTCGAGAGGCGGCGGTTGCGCCAAGAGGTCACGCTTCCCGTCGCATGCGGCAAGCGCGAGCGCCAACCCCACGAGCACCAGCGAGCGTGGTCTACCCAGTGTGGGTGCTTCGGACATCTTCTCATTCCTTCTTCGGCGACTCGTCCAAAAGGCCCGGCGCCTCGATTCCGGCTCGCATCTGCCATGAGAGCGGCTGCGCGCTCGCGACGCGCTGCCGTCGAGAAACCACGAGCCCCGCGACGACACCGAACGCGAGCTGGGAGACGAAGAACCATCTCCAGTCTATTCGCTCGGCGAGCGTCGGGTTGATGAGAGAGAGGCTCGAATGCAGGAGTCCTGTCCAAACCAGCGGCGCGATGAGCCCTCCGAGGAGGATCGGCCGCCGCGGAAGCATCGGGAGCAGCGCTCCGTAGAGCACACCCACCAGGAGCGATGCGATGATGTGAATGAGCAATGCGATCCCGAATGCGGTCGCATTGAAGGCCGAGAGCTCCGCGATACTCGCCGAGGGAAGGAACCCCGCCGCCAGCAGATTGATGGGGAAGAAGATCCCGTGGCCGCTCACCAGACCATAGAAGATGGCAAAGGCGGCCATCGCGACCGCACCCGCAAGCCCTCCCCGCACTCCGGCCGATATTGGGTAGAACTCGACCGGAAGGTTGGCCCGCACCAGACCGACCGCGCCGTCGACGTGCTCGACCTGATTACGGCTCGTGGTGGGTACGCAAACGACTTCGACCGCTGCAACACGCTCGTGGGCTGGCCGCGGTAAGAGTTGGGTAAACCATTCGAACGCGCCGGCGAGTGCGAGCAATGCACCCGTTGCGGCAACGATCGCGTGCGTGGCCAGGCCGCCGAACATCAGTGCGATGCCGAAGGCCAGGACGACCGGCGCCGCCGTCGGCGCGGGAAGCTCGATCCACCGTTCGCCGGCCGTCGAACGAGTTTCGACCTCGTGTTGTTCCATTTTTAGCGGCCCACCACGTAAACGAGCGTGAAAACGACGACCCAGATCGTATCGACGAAGTGCCAGTACAGCGAGAGAACCTCGAGCTTGGATTCGTGCTCCCGATTCACTTTCCCCAGGCAGGCGAACGCCGCCACCAGACCCATGACCAGCACTCCGACGGTGACGTGAAAGCCGTGCAGGCCGACGAGCGAGTAGTAGGTGGTGCCGAAGAGATTCGTGCTGATGGTGAGCCCCTCATCCACCATCAGATGGCGCCACTCGAAGCCCGTGCCGACCAGAAACGTCGTACCGAGCGCCACCGTCAGGAGCCACAGCGCCGTAAAGGCCCCCGAATTCCCTCGCTTCAGATTCCTGATCGAGAGCTCGATGGTTGCGCTGCTAGACAGCAGGCAAGCGCTCAAGAAGATCGGCGGGCTCAAGATCTCCGGGGTCGGACCGCTCACGCTCTTGCCGATGTAGAAGGCGTAGGCGGTGATGAAGATAACGAATATGGCCGATTCCGCTCCGATCAAGGTGAACATTCCGACCTTCCCCGCCGAGGGTAGCGTCCACGGTGCATCGTCTGCCATCCTTGGTGTGCTCTCCACGGTGCTCTCCTTCTCACTCGCGCTTTTCGTGCCGGGTCATTCGTACTTCCAGTCCGGATCTTCGGGATGCTTCAGGTCCCACAGCGGGCGGCGGCTCTTGACCGTGGGTAGCGTCGCGAAATTGTAGACTGGCGGCGGCGACGTGGTCGACCACTCGAGCGTCCATGCATCCCATGGATCGTTACCGGCGGCGGGGCCACGACGCGCGGACCACAGAATGTTCAGAACGAAGACCGCCGTGGCGACGATCTGGACGAGAGCCCCAATTGCTACAATGAAATTCCAAACGTCCCAGCCTCGCCCCGGCTCATAGGTATAGATGCGACGAGGCATACCGAGGAACCCTGGAATGTGCATGAAGTCGAAGGTGAGGTGAAATCCGACCAAGAAAAGCCAAAAGTGCCATTTCGCGAGTGTCGGGTTGTACATCCTGCCGACGACCTTCGGGTACCAGTAGTAGAAACCGCCGAAGGTACCGAAGAAGACTCCACCCAGGATGACGTAGTGAAAATGAGCGACCACGAAGTACGAGTTGCCGAGTTGCCAGGTGAGCGGCGCCACCGCCAGCATCACACCGGTGAGTCCGGCGATGAGGAACTGAAACAAAAATCCGATACAAAACAGCATCGGCGCCTCGAACGAGATTCTTCCGCCCCACATCGTGGCCAGCCAGTTGAAGATCTTGATACCCGTTGGCACCGAGATGGCCATGGTCGTGATCATGAAGAACGTCGTGGCCGAGGCCGACATCCCGACGGTGAACATGTGGTGCGCCCACACGCTCAGGCTGATGAACGCGATCGTCACCGTGGCGGCGACCATGATCGGGTAGCCGAACATCGCTTTTCGCGAAAACACCGGAATGATCTCCGAGACGAACGCGAAGGCCGGGATGATGAGCACGTAGACCTCCGGATGACCGAAGATCCAGAAGAAGTGCATCCAGAGGACGGCGGACCCGCCCGCTTGGGTGTCGAAGAAGTGACCCCCCAGGTACCGATCGACCATCAGCATTACTTGGGCAGCGGTCAGCGGGGCGATGGCAAGGATGGCTAGCACCGCCATGGTCGCGCTGAGCCACGCGAACAGCGGCATCTTTCCGAGCGTCATCCCTCGGCAGCGCATGCACAGCACCGAGGCGATGACGTTGATCGACGTCAGGATGGTGCCGAATCCCGAGACCAGCAGCGACAAGGTCCAGTAGTCGCTGCTGTGTCCGCGCGAAAACGCCCGCGCAGTCAGCGGAGCGTACGCCCACCACCCGACCTCCGGCGCGTTCCCGTCGCCGTACAGCCCGTACCCGCCGATGACGCTGTAGTAGAGAAGGACGCCGCCGAACGCCGTCAGCCAGAAGCTGAACGCGTTCAAACGCGGAAAGGCCATGTCGCGCGCGCCGATCATCAGCGGCACCAGGTAATTGACGAAGCCGAACAAGAGCGGCATCGCCACGAAGAAGATCATGGTCGTGCCGTGCATCGTCATGATCTGGTTGAAGACCCTCGGAGAAACGTAACTGGCGTGCGGTCGAATGAGTTGAAGTCTCATCGCGGCGGCCTCCAGCCCGCCGACCATCAGAAACCCCAGAGCCAAGAGCACGTACATGATGCCGATACGTTTGTGGTCGACGGTGGTCACCCACTCGTAGAGGCCATCGTTCCGGGAGCGCGCGACTGGCGGTCGCGGCAGAGTCATCGATTGCATCGCCATGGTCCGGTCCTCGCTTCAACGTAGAGTCATGAGGTAGTCGGTGACCGCATCGAGCTCGGTGTCGTCGAGCCCCATCGCCGGCATGAGCGAGGCGGGCTTGAGGGCGCCAGGGTCTTTGATCCAGGCGCGAAGATTCACGCGCGTGTTGTCGACGATTCCGGAACCCAAGGTGTCGCGCGACATGAGGTGAGTCAGATCCGGCCCGAAGCGGCCGTTCGCCGGCGTGCCCGCGATGGTGTGGCAGCTCATGCAAGCGGTGCGTTCGAAGATTTCTTTGCCAGGGAGGGTGGCATCGCTGAATGGCGCCGGCTGGCGCTGCGCTGCGACCCATTTCGCGAAGTCCTCGGGCGTCTGCACGTAGACGCGGAGCAGCATCATCGCGTGCTCGGCTCCGCAGTACTGAGCACATTGTCCGAGGTAGAGTCCGGGCCTTTCCGGGTCGATCCACATCGTGTTCGGAAAGTTGGGAACGAGATCGGTTTTCCCGGCGAGCCTCGGGACCCAGAAGCTGTGAACCACGTCGGCCGAGTATAGGTTCAGCAAGGTGGGGAGGTCACCTGAGGGCACATGCAACTCGTTCGCCGTAACGACGTCCAGACCCGGGTATCGGTATTCCCACCAAAACTGATGACCAACGACGTTCACTTCGAGAGAGCCCGGCTTGCGGGTATCTCTCTGGGTGGAGGCCACGACTCGTGCGGAGGCCAAGAAGAGCACGAGCACGGTGAGGATCGGCATGATCGTCCACGCGAGCTCAATCTGGCGGCTGCCGTAGATCTGAGGCGGCTCGCGTCCATCGTCCCCCGCCTTCTTCCGGAACCTGACGAGCGTGTAGGTGATGAGGCCGAACACGACTACGAAAATCACCCCGGTGATCGTGTACACCATGAGTGACAGATCGAAGACCCAGCGTGCCGGCGTGGATTCGGGGGAAAAGATGCTGGTCGGACTCATCGCGAGTATTCGAGTGCAATGGTCGTTCCAGTTGCCTTTCTGCGATGTGCGCCGCAACTCTGAGCGTCGCCCCGATGGCGGACGAGCCCGTGGCCAGCGAATGACCCAGAGTGAGAACCACTTCTTGCCAGCGGGTCCGCGAAGAAGAGCGCTGGGCCGTTGCCAGACAGGTCGGCGTGCCATCAACCCCTCCCCGAGCTCACTCGTCGCGACCGCGACTTCGCCCGAGCCAAGCTCGGCGACATCGAAGCCGATCTCACGCGGTTCTAGGCCGCGCGCCCATTCTCCCGGCGCACACATCGGCGCAAACGGTCGGTCTGACGACCGGCTACCGGCGCAGGTGGGAGTGACGAATGCTCATGCGACGCTCGAAAACCAATCCGCCCCCTCGATGCTCGAGCGCCTTTCCAAACTTCGCTTGAGCTTCATCTTCGCTCTCCGCTCGAGTTGCCGAGCGCGCTCTCGAGAAATGCCGAACAAACGCCCGAGCTCGGCCAAGCTGAGCTCATCTTCCGGATCTGCCAGAAGTCGACGTACGACGATCAACCGCTCACGAGAGTCGAGTTCCTCTAGTGCCCCCGGAACGGCATCGTGCAGCCAGTCTGCCAAGCTGTGGGATTCGAACGATTGCTCCTGATCCTGTGCGGGGACGACGAGTGTATCGATAATTGCCGTGGTTGAATCGTCCGAAACCTTTGCATCTAGCGAGACATCGCGATCATCCATGCGGTGCAACATGGATTGCACCTGATCGGGCCTCAGCCCGAGCGTCGTGGCAAGGTGCTCGTTCGCTGCTTCGGTGTCGCCGAGGATGTTCAAGAGGCGACCTCTCTCCCGGCGGAGCCGGAAAAAGGTCTTCGAGCGCATCGCTCCGGATTGGGTCGAGACGAGGCTCCATGAGCGGATGACGTAGTTCATGACGTAGGACCGAATCCAATAGGATGCGTAGGTCACAAACCGATTTCCGCGGTTCGGTTGGAAACGTTTCAGAGCTTGGACGACACCGACGTTCCCTTCCGCGATCAGTTCCGAAAGAGGAATCCCGTATCCTCGATACTTCGAGGCGATGGCTACGACGGACCGGAGGTTAGCCCGAACGAGTTTCTCGGCCGCTTCTCGATCTCCGCGATCTGCCCAAGCGCTCGCGCACGCCTGCTCCTCCTCGAGGCTCAGGCGCGGAAAGCTCTGCACCATGCCGATGTAGCGGGAGATCGTCGAGCCAGTACCGTTGGCCATTGCGTGCCGTTTCGTCAGAGCAGCCGGTTGCAGTTCCCCGATGGTCGGCAGAACCGCCACTTTCGTCGTTGGCCTCGTTCTGCAAGGACCGAGCCGCCAGTCGGACGAAGGAAATCCGGCGACAGCCATCGACCTCGAGCGAAGGGGGTTGCCCAATACTCTTCCCGCAACGGCTCTGGAGTTGACCCACTTCCGTCGCGGGGCATCGCAAACCATCGAGCGTGAGGGCTCACTGCAGCATGAGACGCGCCGGCACGCTGATTGCGTTAGAGCACCGCGCCATGACCTCTGGCGCCACAAAGTACAATGCCTATGTCGGGACAGCCGGCGTCTTTCTGGGCGCCGGGATTGTGAGCCTGAGCCAGCGGGTCGTCAGTACGGGGCTCGCGGACTTGCGAGGCGCGTTCGGCTTGGGGTTCGATGAGGCGGCCTGGGTGCCGACGGCGTCCAACATGGCGTTGATGTTCATGGGCGCTTTTTCCGTGTACCTTGGTGGGCTCTTCGGACCAAGACGGGTCTTGCTGGTCGCCGGCCCCGTGTACGTCGTCGTCTCGTTGGTCCTGCCATACGCGCCGAGCCTCGGCTCAGTGATCTCGCTACAGGTGCTCGCCGGCCTGTCATCGGGGACGTTTTATCCAATGGCCCTCTCGTTTGCGCTTCGCACCTTGCCGATGCGACACACCGTTTACGCCGTCGGTGCCTATTCCATGGAGCTCATCGCATCGATCGGCATCGCGACGGCGCTTCAGGGATGGTTCATGGAGCACTGGTCCTGGCGCTGGATGTTCTGGTTGAGCGCAGCGTTGACGCCCATCATGCTGCTCTTCGTCTACATCGCAATTCCAATCCCGCCGCCGCGGCCCGGACCGAAACCCGAGATCAGCTGGCACGGCTTCTTGTATGCGAGTCTCGGACTGAGCTTGCTGGAGGGAGCGCTCGAACAAGGCGAGCGATTGGATTGGCTCGGCTCCGGAGTGATCGTCGCGATGCTTACGACCGCCGCCTTTCTGTTGCTTGCCGCGCTCGTGCAACGGCGCATCTCACCAAACCCGCTGGTCAACTTGTCGTTCTTGGCACGGCGCAACACCCTTCTCCTCGGATTCGGGATATTTTCGTTGCGATTCGTGTTGCTCGCGATCGTGCTGCTCTTGCCGAGCTATCTCGGCACGGTCCAGAGCTATCGCCCACTCCAGACGGGCACGATCCTTTTGTGGTTGGTGCCACCCGTGCTTGCGATGGGCACCTTGGCATCGCGACTGATGCGGAGGCTCGACGGCAGAGTGATCGCCAGCATGGGCTTTGGGGCGGTGGCAGTCGCGTGCTTTCTCGATTCACGTTTGACCAGTGTTTGGTCTGGCGACACGTTCTGGCTACCGCAGATCGTGATCGCCTCTGGGCTCGCGTTCGTGTTCGTCGGCGTCATCGGCATGACCGTTCAGCAAGCGCAGGAATCGAGAGCGCTAGCGAGACCCGTCGATGCGTTGACCTTTGCATCCTTCTTTCAGATCGTGCGGTTGCTGGGCGGGCAGGCGGGGGTCTCGGCGCTGCAGCACGCCGTGGCGGTACGGGAGAAGTTCCACTCGAACCTGCTCGGCCTGAACGTGCGCGCCGGCGACTGGCTGACGGACGAGCGATTGAGGGCGCTCAGCCTCGGAATGCTTCCGAGCTCCGCCGGGCTCGAGGACGCGCAGCAGCGGGCGAGTGCGCTGCTGGCGCTTCAGGTCAGCCGCGAGGCTTTCACCCTATCCTGCATCGACGGCTTTCTCATCGTTGCCGGGCTGTGCGCAGCATTCATCGTCTGTGCAGCCTTCTTTCTCAGGCCAATGAGAATCTTCTTCGATTCGCCCTCGACGGAGCCGCCCAGCTGAATCCGTGCAGTGCCGTGCGCTCGACGGGTGGACCTGGCTAGGTTTTGAGCCATGCGTTGGCACGAAAGCGACCCAATCAGATCCCGGGCCGGCGTCGCGCTCGGCACGATCCTCGTTAAGAGCGGCTCAGTTGGATGCCAAATTCCTCTTCAGGCATGTCAGCGGAGTCGACCGATGCCAACCCTAGCTCGCGAAGCTTCTGGCGCAATGTTTGCCTGGAAATACCGAGACGCATGGCTGCTTGCCGCTGAACGCCGCCAGTATGCTCCAGCACCGCCTTCAGCAAGATTTCATCGAGCCATCGGTGGGCCTCCGCGTAGACGTTACCCGTGTTCGCGACGAGTCGTCGCTGGACGAACGCCTCGACCGGGCCCGTGGGCGACGGCGCCGGAGGGGGTTCCGACGTTCCATCACGCAGTGACAGGAACTCCGGTAACAAGACGGAGCCGGTGGCGCGCAACAAAGCTTGCTTCAGGACGCTCTGCAGTTCGCGGATATTGCCGGGCCAACCGTAGCTCTGGAGCTGCTCGAGCGCTTCGGGGGAAACCTCGCGGACGTCGCGTCCGAGTTCCCGGCTGCAACGGCGTAGATAATGATTGACGAGGAGCCTGAGGTCGTCTCCTCGCTCTCGTAGTGGAGGCAGGAAAATGGTGAATACGCCGACGCGGTAGTAGAGGTCGGGACGAAATCTGCCGTCGGTGGACCATGTCTTGAGGTCGCGGTGCGTCGCGGCAATCAGCCGGACATCGGTGCGAATCGTTTCGTCGCCGCCCACGCGCTGAAACTCCTGCTCCTGGAGGAGCCGAAGTATCTTTGCCTGTGTTGCCAGCGGCATATCGCCGATCTCGTCCAAAAAGAGGGTGCCGCCATTGCACTGTTCGAACCTTCCGATGCGGCGCCGGTCCGCGCCGGTGAACGCCCCCTTTTCGTGCCCGAAGAGTTCGCTTTCGAGCAGGTTCTCCGGAATGGCCGCGCAGTTCAGGGACAGAAACGGGGCCTTGGCGCGGCTGCCGTGCTGATGGATAGCCCTGGCGATCAGCTCCTTTCCGGTACCGCTCTCGCCCAGGACCAATACCGGAAACGTTTGGTCCGCGACCCGGCCGATGGCTTTGTACGCCTCCTGCATCGCGGCACAACCACCGACGATGAGCTCCCCCGGCGCGTCGTCATCGGGAGACATCTCTGCAACCCGCGCCGGCTCCCGCATCAATCGGCTGACCTTCAATGCTTCGCCGATCACCTGCTCCAGTCTTCGCAGATCGAGCGGCTTCAGCAGGTAGTCGTACGCTCCGTGCCGCATCGCTCCGATGGCCGCGTCGGCCGATCGCGACAGGGTGACGAAGACAACCGGAAGGCGCGCATCGATCGCACGGATCTGCTTCAAGACCTCCAACCCAGATTGGTCAGGAAGGCGAAGATCTAGCAGCACCACGTCGGGCGTTGCGGCCGCGAGGCGCCGCAGTCCCTCCGCGCCGGAATACGCGACTTCGACGCGATTCCGGGGGGATGGGAAGACGTGACGGACCTTCTCGGGCAGCAGTTCGGGGTCGTCGTCGATCAGCAGCAGATGGGCCATGGCCGTTCGCTCTTCATTTTTCGTACCCAGATTGAGCACGCCCTCGACGCGGGCGACTATGCGGCAGCTTCGATTGCCTGTCCAGCAGCCACGGCGGCCACGTTCCGAGGCTCCGCGCCGCAGTGGCACCGAATTCGCATCCCGGTCGGCGCGCTCGCGCGACCACTACGGAAATCTAGAAATCGTGTTTGACGTCCAGAGTGGAGCGACGTGTCCGAAGCGCGTTCCACCATCTTCGCGAGAGCGCTCAGCGCCATCTACATAGAGAGACACGCTTGCCTGGTGAAGGCATGGACAAACGATACCTGTCTCGACGCTACTCTCTCTGCGATCGTCACCTTGACGATTTTCGTGCTGATCGGTATTTCGATCAGTGGTTCGAGTGAAATCCTCCACCGGACGCGGCGCCGGCTGGTCGACAGCGAGTGCCGGGGGAACGACGAACCCATCGAGAGATGACCGGCGACGCGGCTCCAACCCATGACGCTTCTCTATGAATGAACAGCAGCTCAAGGTCGAGGAGGCGCTGCGCGAGAGCGAGGAGCGATTCCATGGCACGTTCGAGAACGCCGCGGTTGGCATGGTCCACAACGACCGTTCCGGCCGCTTCGTCCGGGTCAATCAGAAGTATTGCGCCATCGTCGGCTACTCCCGTGAGGAACTGCTCCAGATGAATCTCCGGGAGATCATCCACCCCGATGACCTCGCAGCGTTTGCGGAGCGTTACGAGTCGTGCTTTGCCCGCAACGAAATACCCGCTTCTCGGGCGGAGCAACGATACCTGCGTAAGAACGGGTCGACGGTCTGGGTCGAGGCGTTCGTCTCGTTTCAACACGACGTGTCGGGCCAGCCCTCATATGCGATCGGCGTGGTCCTGGACATCTCGGAACGCAAGCACCTCGAAGGGGAGCTACGGCAGGCGAACGTCCTGCTCCAAGGGTTCGCCGACGGCACCCATGACGCCGTGTACATCAAGGACCGAGAGGGAAGGCATCTCCTGTTCAACGCGGCAGCTAGCCGGCTGGTCGACAAGCCCATTGCGGAGGTGCTTGGCCAGGATGATACCGCGATCTTCGACACGGACGGTGCTCGGATGGTGATGACGCACGACCGGCAGGTCATGGAGTCTGGGACGGCCACCAGTTATGAGCACGAGTTGACCGCTAGCGGCGTGACAAGAACCTACCTTTCGTCCAAGGCCCCCTACCGCGATGGGGAGGGGAATGTCGTTGGCCTTATCGGCATCTGCCACGACATCACCGAGCGGGCGCGTGTCGAAGAGGCGGTGCGTCAGGCGAACGCCCGCTTGAAGTTAGGGTTGAGGAGTTCCAGCATCTGTATTTGGGAATGCGACATGCCGGATGGCCGCATCGAAAACGCCCGTCTGACCCTTGTCAATGTGTGGGAATCGCTCGGCTACGACGCGCGCGCGATGCCCACAGACTTTGCCTCGGCGTGTGCGGTTTTTTTTCACCCGGACGATCTAGAGCGTGTGGGGCGCGAGCTTCAAGAGCTACTCGCTAGCGATGGGCAGGAATGGAAGAACGAGTATCGAGCGCTGCTCAAGGATGGATCGGCCCGCTGGCTTCTCGCGCGCGGCGTGGTATTGCGCGACCTGGAAGGGAAGCCGGTTCGCTTCATCGGTACTTCCACCGACATTACCGATCTCAAGCGGGCCGAGGAGGCGTTGCGAGCCAGCGAGCAGCGGTTCCGGGTGGTCGTGGACCAGGCCGCCGACACCTTCTTCCTGGTCGATGAGCAGGGCCGCATCGTGGATGCGAACCAATGCGCCTGCGAGAGCCTTGGATACGCGCGGGACGAGCTCATCGGGATGAGTCCGCTCGAGTTCGTCCGTCCCCACGTCCGCCCTGATGTCTTCTCCGACCGGATCCGCCGACTCATCGCCGGGGAGACGATTGCGGTCGAGAACGACCACTTGCGCAAGGATGGGACGGTCTTCCCCGTGGAGGTCCGGATCAAGGCCTTTTGGGAAGGCGCCCGACCGTTCTTCGTGACCCTGGCGCGTGACATCAGCGAGCGGAAGCGCGTAGAGGAAGCGCTGCGTGAGGCAAACGCCCGCCTGGACCTGGCGGTGCGCGGCTCGAATCTGGCGATTTGGGAAGTCTCCATGCCGGATGGCAACATCCGGAACGGAGATCTGACCCTAATAAATGTTTGGGAATCGTTGGGCTACGATGCAAGCACATCGCCAACGGACTTTCCGTCGCTGTTTGCACTCTTGTTTGATCCGGACGTGCAAGAGCGTGTGGGGCGCGAGCTTGAAGATCTGTTTGCCAGCGATTCGCATGAATATGAGAGCGAGTATTGGGTGTGGAAAAAGGACGGCTCAATCCGCTGGCTTCTTACGCGCGGTACGGTATTGCGCGACCCGAAAGGGAAACCAGTTCGCTTCATCGGCACCTCCACCGACATCACCGATCGAAAACGGGCCGAGGAGGCGTTGCGAGCCAGCGAGCAGCGGTTCCGGGTATTCGTGGACCACGCCGCAGACGCCCTCTTCCTGACCGATGAGCGGGGCCGCATCTGGGATGCGAACCTACGCGCTTGCGAAAGCCTCCGATACACCCGGGACGAGCTGATCGGGATGACCCCGTTCGACTTCGTCTCCGACCTCACCCCTGCTGTTTTCGCCGATCGGATCCGCCGACTTCGCGCCGGGGAGACGCTGGCCTTCGAGCTCGAGAACCGGCGCAAGGACGGGACGGCCTTCCCGGCGGAGGTTCGGGTGAAGGCCTTTTGGGAAGGCGCCGAAGTGTTCCACGTCAGCCTGGTGCGTGACATCAGCGAGCGGAAGCGGCTGGAGGAGGAGGTTCGCCTCGCAACCGCCCGCGTCGAGCTGGCGCTGCGCGGCTCCAACATCGGCATCTGGGATATTGACATGCCCGACGGCGACCTCGCGAACGGCCGTATCTCGTCCGTGAATATCTGGGAGCAGCTCGGCTATGAACGTCCCGGTTCCCCGAAGGACCAGGAGACCGGCATGGGCCTGATCCACCCCGACGATCGTCCCGCCCATGCAGCGGCAGTTCGCAGATACCTCGCCGGCGAGACGAGTGAATTCGAAGTCGAGAGCCGGGTCTGCCACAGGGACGGTTCCGTTCGCTGGATGATCTCTCGGGGCGTAGCCGTACGCGACGGCGGGGGTACGCCGATTCGCTTCCTGGGCACGGGTATCGACGTGACCGACCGCAAGCGGGCCGACGAATCGTTGCGCGAGAGCGAGGAGCGGTTCCGGCAGCTCGCGGAAAACGTGGACGGCGTCTTCTGGTTGGAGGAAGGCGGCTGGCGACGCTTACTCTATATTTCACCGGCCTACGCGGAAGTCTGGGGCCGTACGACCCAGAGTCTCTACGAGCAACCGCGCTCGTGGATCGAAGCTGTCCATCACGACGATCAGAGCCTGGTGTTTGGAAGTCTGGAGCGACAGAATCGCGGGGAACCCACCGCAACGGAGTTTCGCATCGCCCGGCCGGATGGCTCGATCCGTTGGGTGAGGTGTAGCGCCTTCCCGTTGAAAAATCAGAGTGGGGAAGTGTTTCGAGTCGCCGGGCTGGTGGAAGACATCACCGAGCGCAGGCATTTCGACGAGGAGTTGCGGCGGGCCAAGGAATCAGCCGAGGCGGCCAACCGCGCCAAGGACGACTTTTTGGCCAACGTCAGTCACGAAATCCGCACTCCGATGAATGCCATCATCGGGATGACCGAACTCGTGCTCGACACGCCACTGTACGAGGACCAACGACAGGGATTGAAGACGGTCAAGTCCGCGGCCAACAGCCTGCTCGGAATCATCAATGACCTGCTCGACTTCTCCAAGATCGAAGCCGGCAAGTTGGAGCTCGTCACCGCTGACTTCTCGCTGCGAGGGGCGGTCGGCGACACTCTGCGCGCCCTGGCCGTGCGAGCCCACAAGAAGGGACTGGAACTGATCTACCAGGTGCAGCCGGACGTGCCCGACGCCCTCGTGGGCGACGCCGGCCGACTGCGCCAGGTGCTACTCAATCTAGCGGGTAACGCCGTCAAGTTCACGGACGAGGGCGAGGTCCTCGTGCGCGTGGAAATCGAGGGCGGTGGACCCGCGCCGTTTCCGGCAATCGAGGAGGTCAGGCTCCGCTTCGCGGTGCTGGACACGGGCCTCGGGATCCCGCCCGATCAGCAGGCGCGGATCTTCCGGGCCTTCGAGCAGGAGGACACCTCGACCACGCGCAAGTACGGCGGCACTGGCTTGGGCCTGACCATCGCTTCACGGCTGGTCGCTCTGATGGGCGGGACGATCACCGTGGACAGCGCGTCGGGTCGCGGGAGCACCTTCGCTTTCACGGCTCGCTTCGGCCAGCAGCCGCACCCTGCCGAGGCGGTCACGGCTCAGTTGCCGGTCTCGCTCCACAACCTGTCGGTATTGGTGGTCGATGACAATGCCACCAACCGGCACATCCTGGCGGAGTGGCTGCGCGGCTGGCAGCTGGACCCCACGGCGGTGGGCGACGGGATGACGGCCATGGATGCCCTGTGGCACCGCGCGGCCAACGGCAGACCGTACGCTTTGGTGCTGCTGGATGCGCGCATGCCCGACGCGGATGGCCTGACCGTGGCCGCCATGATCAGGGAAAGAACCGAACTCGCCGCCACACGCATCATCCTGCTGACTTCCGGGGAGCGGCCAGGTGAGCCGACTCGATTCCGTGACCTTCGCATCGACGCTCAACTGCTCAAGCCGATCGAGCAGGACGAGCTGCTCGAAACGATTTACCGAGTGATGAGTCGGTCTCAAAGTAACACCCCGCCCTTAGCCCGGCCGGTGCCGCCCCAGCTCGCACGCCTGCCACTCCCTGCCACGACGCCACTGCACATTCTCGTGGCCGAAGACAACGAATTGAGCGCGCAGGTGCTGAAGCAGTCCCTCGTGCGGCAGGGACATCGCGTCCGGCTGGCGAGCAACGGCCGGGAAGTGCTTACGATGACGGAACAAGAGGGGTTTGACTTGCTGCTCCTGGACGTTCACATGCCGGAGCTGGACGGTTTTCAGGTCGTTCAAGCAATTCGGGAGCGGGAGGTGACCATCGGGGGACACTTGCCCATCATTGCTTTGACGGCGCGCTCTCGGAAAGAGGATCGCGAGCGGTGCCTCGCCGCCGGCATGGATGATTTTCAGACCAAGCCAATCCGCCCCGCCGACCTCTTGGCAGCCGTCGACCGAGTCCTCCAAACTCGTTCATCCAGCCCTTACCGCAAGCGGGACTTGCTCGATGCGCCGGTGCTGTTGGCCGCCTGCGGCGGCGACTCGACCCTGCTCGGGGAAATGTGTGAAACGCTCGTCAGGCGAGTGCCGGAGTACCTTGCCACGCTCAGGGACGCGCTGCGTGAACAGGACGCGCCGCGCTTGCGCGAGGCGGCTCACAGGTGTGGCGGCTTACTCTCGGAGTTTTCGACGGTCGCTGGCAATCACGCGGGCAGCCTGGAGGACTTAGCTGCCGCCGCCCAGCTTGATGAGGCCGCCCCCATCCTGGAACAACTCGAAACGATTGCACAGGAACTCATCAGGCAGGTAGATGGGATCACCGTCGAGACTTTGCGCCGTCAAGCAGAACGTATGGACGAACCATAGGGGACAGCCGGTCCCCAATCTCGGGACACCAACCGAGTATTCAGCTGGGCATCACCAGTTCGCGCAGGATCCGATTGCGGTCGTAGGGTGGGTAGCGCAACCCTCCGATGTCGATGCGCGTGCTGTGCGACAGGACTCCGCGCACGTTCGAGTAGGCGCGGAATCCCCACTCCCCATGGTACTTGCCCATTCCTGAATTTCCGACGCCGCCGAACGGCAGATCATGGAGAACGGGCTGAAGGGTGCAATCGTTGACCACAGCATCGCCCGAGGCCGTCGCGCTCAGGATTTGCTCGACGAAAGAGGTGTCTTCGGCGAACACGTACAGACCGAGCGGACTCGGCCGAGCGTTGACGAAGGCGACCACTTCCTCGACGCTGCTCACTTCCAGAACCGGGAGGATCGGGCCGAAAATCTCCTGCTGCATCGCCGGCGAGTCCGGTGAGACGTTCACCAGCACGGTCGGTGCGATGAAGCGGTTCTCCCGGTCGTGCTGGCCGCCGTGGAAGATCGTGCCGCTCTCCAGAAGGCCCACTAGGCGATCGAAATGGTGAGTGGTGACGATCCGGCCGTAGTCGGGGCTCGCCTGCGGATCGGCTCCGTAGAACTCGACCAACGTCTCCCTCAGGTGCGCGAGGAACTCTTCGGCTACGTCCTTGAAGACCAGGACGTAGTCCGGTGCCGTGCAGCTCTGGCCGGCGTTGACCCAACGCCCGAACGCGATGCGGCGGGCTGCGACGCGCAGATTGGCCGAGGAGTGGACGATGGTCGGATTCTTTCCGCCGAGCTCGAGCACGACAGGTGTCAGATTCTTCGCTGCGGCGGCCATGACGATCTTGGCCACCCCTGTGCCGCCAGTGAAGAAAATGTGGTCCCATTGTTGCTCGAGCAGTGCAGTGGTCTCGGGCACAGCGCCGAGGACAACGGAGAACGCGCTATTGTCCAGGTATTCCGGAAGGAAGCGCGCGATCACGTCACCGGTCGCCGGGGACACTTCCGAAGGCTTGATGACGGCCGCGTTGCCGGCAGAGATCGCCGCGATCAGCGGCGACAGCGTGAGCATCACCGGATAGTTCCATGTCCCGATGATCAGTCCGACTCCGAGAGGGTCGAATCGCGCTTCTGCGTGCGACGGCGCCAGCTGGACAGGCGGGTTCACCGGGAGCGGAGCGAGCCAGTCCCGGAAGCGGCCAAGCACGTGGTCGGCCTCGCTGGTGATGAACTTCACGTCCACCAAATCCGCTTCGATGCGGTTCCTGCGGAGGTCGGTCCAAAGCGCCGCATAAAAGTCCTCGGCGTGGTCCTTCACCATCGATCGCAAGGCGATGAGCTGGCTCTCTCGCCATTGCACGGTGCGAGTGGCGCCAGATTGAAAGAAGGCGCGGTGAGCGGCGACGAGCTTCCCGAAATCGACTGACATGGATTCCTCCTATATGGGTAGAACAGGTACTGGCAAAACGGCGCTTCGCTCTTCCGGAGGGTACGCGACATCGGGCGGAATCCAGAGCGGCTTGCCGGCGCGTCTGGACAAAGAGACAAGGCTTTCGGCAAGTGTGGCAGCGTTCGGCCGTGCGGGATCGCGACCGAACATACGGTTGATGCAGGCGCAGAAATAGACCGCAGCGGCACCGTTCTTGTCGGTTTCCGGCAGCCCGGACGCGGCACGTGGCATTGGTCCGGGCACCGCGGGCACCAGGTCCCGGCTGAAAAGACTTCGCGCGGCAGCGGCAAGAGCCGTGAGCGGCTTCACCCCAAACACCGAGGAAAAAGCGTGCACTACCCATAGGCTCCCGCGCGCCAAGCGTTCGACCGCTTTCCAGTGCGTCGCGAGGTATAGCGCCACGGCCTCCGCGGCAGGGCTGTTCTCGCGCGCTCTGAACTCTTTGATCAAAGCTCCGGTGTTGATTCCGATCGGACAGGGAAGGGAGCACATGCCGTCCCCCGCGCAGGTCTCGATCCCGTCGTACTGATACTCCCGTTGGAGTTGTGCAAGCATGGCAGAGTCACTCTTCTGGCGCGCCATCTCCCGCCGCAGAGCGATCCGTTGACGCGGTGTCACGGTGACATTGCGGCTCGGACAGACAGGTTCGCAGAATCCGCGCTCGATGCATTGTGAAGCCCCCGTAACCCCCTCGTTTTGGGGGAAGGATTTCAGATTCTCCAGGTGAACGCCGGGATTGCGCGTCAGAATCACGTCCGGTGCTAGAATCCCGTGCGGATCGGCGAGCCGCTTTATTCGCCACATCATGGCGGTGACCTTCTCACCCCATTCTGATGCGACGAACGGCGCCATATTTCGGCCGGTTCCGTGCTCGGCCTTCAGTGAGCCGTCATGTTTCTTGACGACGAGATCCACGAGCTCGGTCATGAAAGCCGAGTACCGGGACCGTCCGTCGGCGCTACCGAGATCCGCGACGAGGACGAAATGAAGGTTCCCGTGAGCTGCGTGTCCGGCAACACCGGGAATGAACCCGTGCTTGGCAAGTAGTTCCTGCACGTCGCGCGCACCCTGTGCCAAGTGCTCGGGCGGAAAGCAGGCGTCCTCGGTGATCAGCGTCGAGCCTTCCGGGCGATTCTTGCCGACCAAACCCAGAAGTCCCTCTCGGACGTGCCAGGCGAGCTCGATGGCCTCGGTGACGCTCGTGAACTCGAGCGGCTTGATCAGCTTGGCGGTACTCGCGAGATCGAGGACCTGGTTTTGCATTGCTTCGAGTGAGCTCGGGTTTTCCGCGCCGATCTCGACGAGCAGAGCAGCGGCTTTGGGATCGAGGGTTCTCCAGTAGGAGGGTGCTTCCGCAAACGCCTGACCGGCCGCGGTGAGCGCCGGAGCGACCATCAGCTCGACGGCCGACGCACCGAGTTTGACGAGGCCAGGAACAAGTGCGACCGCTTCGTCGATCGTGGGGACTGGAATCCATGCCACGCTCGTCATGCGGGGTGCTGGAATCGTCTCTAGGACCGCTTCAGCGATGAACGCGAGTGTGCCCTCGGAGCCAACGAGGAGGCGTCGAAAAATCCCGAGCGGCGTTTCAGCGTCGAGAAGTGCACTGAGACGTAGTCCGTGCGTGTTCCTGATCGCGTACTTGCGACGCGTACGATCCGCCAGCACCGGATCTGCCAGAAGCTCCCTTCTCAGCTCGAGCAAGCCTTCCGCAAGCTGCGGCTCTGCCCGCGCAAACTCTTTTTCCGCATCGGGTTTCGACGTGTCAATCACAGCGCCTGGCGTTACGAACGTGAGCGAGGAGACGGTATGGTAGGCATCTTTTTGCGCGGTGCACCGCATGCCACCGGCATTGTTCGCAATCACGCCTCCGATCGTGCAAGCATGTAAGCTAGCGGGATCCGGTCCCAACCGGCGACCGTGCCGCTCCAGCATTGCGTTGACGTGGCCGAGGATCATTCCGGGGCGTGCGCGCACGCGTCGGCCGTCATCCTCCACTATGCCGCCATACGAGTGACGCCGCACATCGATCAAAATGTCGTCGGATGGCGATTGACCGTTGAGACTCGTCCCGCCCGCCCGAAACGTCGCGCGCCGCCCGTTCAAACGGCGATAGCGGAACAGCGCGACGATGTCATCGGTCGTTCGAGGCAGCACCACAACTTGAGGCACGAGCCTATATGGGCTCGCATCGGAGGCATACCGTACGAGATCGATTGCTCTGTGGAGGACCTTCTCTTTTCCGAGGAGCGCGGTTAGATCTGCCTTCAGGCCACTGGGTGTCCCGTCTACCAAAGAAGTGGGGACTACATCGCTCGTCGGTGGCCCGTCGAACCGTCCAATGCGCGCAGGCTTCGCGAAAAATAACTTTCTAGTCAACATGACTAGTCGTCCTTTGTGCGAGTTGTCATCTGCGGAATCATCTCAGGTGATATGGACTCGTACTATCTGGGTAGAGCTGACGTCGGCACGTCCCCATAGAGCTCTCTAATGCGGGTGTGCGCGAACGCGAGGTTCCTGGGCATGTCCATTCGCCCGCCAATGATCTCGATGTATGCGCCTGTCTTGCAATGGCGGGCCGCTTCCATTGCGGCATCGAGCTCTCCGAGCGTCTCGACGCGCGCCGTGACCCAGTCCGTGCACCCCAACGCCCGCGGAAGCTCCGCATATCGCCATTTTGCCAGGTCGTTGTAAGACCAGTCTGGGTACGGCTCGAGCGCGCGCTCGACCTGGTATCCGTCATTGTTCAGGCAGAAAATGATGGGAGCGGCTCCGTACCGGCCCATGTTCCCGATCTCGTTGGCCGTCAGCTGGTGGGAGCCTTCACCCGTGATGAGGATCGTTCTCCGGTTTGGATCGGCGAGCGCTATCCCGAAGGCCGCCCCCGTGGCCCATCCGATCGACCCCCAGAGCATCTGTATGTGCACCTGCACATCGTCGGCGAGTGGCATGGGCGGAAGTCCCAGGCTCGAACTTCCGCTCTCCAGGACGACACAATCGCCCGGCCGGATGAACGCCGCGTAGCGGGAATAGAGGGCGTCCATCGTGATCTTGTCGGAAGAGTGTCCGGTGACCGGTCGGGCCGGTTCCGACGTGTTCTTGTACGGATGCGGGGGCAACTCGAGTCGTGCCAGCGCAGCGAGCATGTCCGCGAGGCGCACGTTGCCGAAGACCTTCTCTCCGACGCGGACGTCATTCAGCCCGATCGAGACGAACCGCTCGGCATCGAGCCGCCCCGAGAAGCCCGCGGTCGTCTCGTCGTTCAGGCTCACTCCGCCGAGGTCGATCACCAACTCGGCGTCTTCGACGATCTGTCGCGTCTTCTCGGCGGAAACCGCGCCCACGTACAGGCCGGCGAATTGCGGATGGCTCTCGTCGATGAGGCACTTCTCCATCGCCGTGGTGACGAATGGGCAGCCGAGGGTTTCGATGAGCCGCCGGGCTTCCTCATGCAAGCGGAGACGCGACAACGTGAAGGCCGGGAGCACGACGACGGACTTCGCACTTCTCACGCGCTCGGCGACGGCGGCGGCTGCTTTCTCGAGGGTCGTCGGGTCCGACTTGAGCGTCACGGGCCGCACCTCGGTCGGAGAAACCGGTGTCAGGGCCGTGTCCGACGGCACGACGATGTAGGCAGGCTGATTGTTGCGGCGCGCCTCCGCGATCACGCGTTCCATCTCGATCATGCAGTTGTCGGGAGTGATCAAGGCATGGCAGCAGGCCGCTCGAGCGGAGATGTCGATGAAGTTCCCGAAAACTCCGTCGCCGAGCGTATGATGCATGATCTTGCGCAGGCGTTGGTTCTGGTACGACGGCATGCCGACCACGTGGAATACGAGTGAACGCTCCGCCTTGGCGCCCATGACCCCGTTGAGTGCAGACAGTTCGCCAACCGCGTAGGTGGTCGACAGCATTGCCGCCCCCTTGACGCGTGCATATCCGTCGGCCGCATAAGACGCATTCAACTCATTCGAGCAGCCGACCCATCTGATGCATGGGTTGCGGTCGACGGCGTCGGAGACGGGGAACGCGTAGTCGCCCGGCACGCCGAAACAATCGGTGATCCCCTCGTCGATGAGGCGCTGGACGATGTAGTCGATCACGATGGTCGCTGTGGTACCCATGATTCTTCCTCTGCGGACGTCACTCGCCAACTCAACCGCGATGCTGACTAGCGAGCAGCTTCAGTAGACCCATGAGCAGCTCGTCGCGCTCGCGGGCCAGCTCCTCGAACGAACGCCCTGCCACTTCTTCGAGCACGCCTTTCTTGAACTTCTCCTGCAGCCGTGGGTTGGCTAGATCGACGTTGCCTCCCAGGTCGGCCCACCAAGCCGTCATCGGACCCGTGAACTGTTCGAAGAAGTGCGTCATGCCGGCCGGTCCCCCGCCCAGGTGAAACAGCAGATTCGGCCCCATGAGGCCCCAGCGGAGACCGGGGCCGAGGTGCACGGCGGCGTCTACGTCTGCCACGCTGACGACATCCTGTTCGACGAGATTGACCACCTCGCGGTAGAGCGCCGCTTGCAGCCGATTCCCGACGTGCCCCTTGAGCTCTTTCTTCACGTGAATGGGGCGTCGCCCCATCTTGGTGTAGAAGGCGAGTGCGCGCAGAACCGTTTCTGGGCTGGTCTTGGCGCCGCCCACCACCTCGACGAGTGGAACCAGATGCGGCGGAGTGAAGGGGTGCCCGATCACGGTGCGCCCCGGATGCGCACAACCCGACTGAATGCGGCTCATCGTGATGCCGGACGAGCTCGAAGCGAGAATCGCTGTCGGCGACGTCTTCGCGTCGATCTCTGCAAATAGTTTGATCTTGAAATCCTCGCGCTCAGGCCCGTTCTCCTGCACGAGATCGGCGTCGCGGATCGCTTGTCCGAGGTCGCTCGTAAAACGCAGGCGCTCGATCGAAGCGCCGGGTTTGAGCCCGAGCGTCGTGAGAGCGGGCCACGCGGCTTTCACGTACGTGAACAGCGCCGCTTCAGCGCCCGGAGCCGGATCGGTCGCGATGACATCCATCCCGTGAGCGAGAAACAAAGCCGCCCAGCTCCCACCAATCACGCCGGTTCCCACGATCGCTACGCGCTTGATCTCTGAATCTGTTGTCATGGACTTCTTCTCCTGAATCCCGTTCGCCGAATGAAAGGAGCAACGCAGCGTTGCCTCTGCTGCGCCTCATTCGGTCCCGAGCAAGCCCCGCGCCAATACGGATTTCGCGGTTCCGGCCCGGGTTGAGCGCCGAAATGGCCAGGAGGATTCAGGCGAAGCAATTGGCCGATACCTTCGGGCTTGCACAGCTCGTGAGCAACGCTGGCAATGTCGGTGTCAGGCTCCGCCTTTCCTGCTTTCGCGAGAAGGAGGCAGCGCGGTCGTCATCGCGTTCCAGCGTCGCCGGTTTAGGCGCCTCGTAGTGGCCGTCGAAGCTTCGGGCTCGGCGCATGGGCCGCGTGCCGCGACCGTCGGCGTTTTCCGCGGCGCGCATCCTGCACGGGGCGATACCCGGCGAGGCGAACGACGAACCCGACGGGTGAGCCTGCCAACGCCGGGCGTTGGGCTCGGGCCGATCCGAGGAGGAGCAACGATGACGACGGAGACGAAATGCCCTTTCACTCACAGCCCCGGTGGCGGGACGTCGAACCGCGACTGGTGGCCGAACCAGCTACGGCTCGACATCCTTCATCAGCATTCGTCGAAGTCCGATCCGATGGGCGATGGCTTCAACTACGCCGAAGAGTTCAACAGCCTCGACCTCGGAGCTCTGAAGCAGGACCTCGCGGCGCTGATGACCGACTCGCAAGAGTGGTGGCCGGCGGACTTCGGTCACTACGGAGGCTTGTTCATTCGAATGGCGTGGCACAGCGCCGGCACGTACCGCACGGGGGACGGCCGGGGCGGCGGCGGCCGGGGCCAACAACGCTTCGCGCCGCTCGACAGCTGGCCGGACAACGTCAGCCTGGACAAGGCGCGTCGACTGCTCTGGCCGATCAAGCAGAAGTACGGCAGGAAAATTTCCTGGGCCGACTTGATCATCCTCGCCGGCAACGTCGCGCTCGAGTCGATGGGCTTCAAGACCTTCGGGTTCGGTGGCGGTCGCCCCGATGTCTGGGAACCGGATCAGGACGTGTACTGGGGCGCCGAGAAAGTCTGGCTCGATGACCAGCGCTATTCCGGCGAGCGCACCCTCGAAAACCCCCTCGCTGCCGTGCAGATGGGACTCATCTATGTCAACCCGGAGGGTCCGAACGGCAAACCGGATCCCGTCGCTGCAGCGCGGGACATTCGAGAGACCTTTGCTCGCATGGCGATGAACGACGAGGAGACGGTGGCGTTGATCGCCGGCGGCCACACCTTCGGTAAGACCCACGGCGCGGGCGATGCAAAGCTCGTCGGGGCCAATCCCGAGGCGGCCGGCATCGAGCTGCAAGGCTTCGGCTGGGCGAGCACGTTCGGCGCCGGCAAGGGCGCCGACGCGATCACCAGCGGCCTCGAGGTAACCTGGAGTCAGACGCCGACGAAGTGGAGCAACCACTTCTTCGAAAACCTGTTCAAGTTCGAGTGGAAGCTCGGCAAGAGCCCCGCGGGCGCGCATCAGTGGTTCGCCAAGGGTGCCGAAGCGATCATCCCAGACGCGTACGACCCGTCGAAGAAGCGCGTTCCGACGATGTTAACAACCGACCTGTCGCTGCGCTTCGACCCAGCCTACGAGAAGATCTCGCGCCGCTTCCTCGAGAAGCCTGCAGAGTTCGCGGACGCCTTCGCCCGCGCGTGGTTCAAGCTGACCCACCGCGACATGGGCCCGCGAATGCGCTATCTCGGCCCCGAAGTTCCCGCGGAGGAGCTCATCTGGCAGGACCCTATCCCTGCCGTCGACCACCCGCTGATCAACGGTTCGGACATCGCTGCACTCAAGGGCAAGCTGCTGGCGTCGGGTCTTTCGATCTCGGAGCTTGTCTCGACGGCCTGGGCGTCGGCGTCCACCTTCCGCGGGTCCGATAAGCGCGGTGGCGCGAACGGCGCTCGCATTCGCTTGTCCCCGCAGAAGGATTGGGAAGTCAACCAGTCCGCGCAGCTCTCGAAGGTGCTGAAGTCGCTCGAAGGCGTGCAAGTCGACTTCAACCGGGCACAGTCCGGCGGCAAGAAGGTCTCGCTCGCCGATCTGATCGTGCTCGGTGGCTGCGTAGGCGTGGAGCAAGCCGCGAAGAACGCTGGCCACGACGCGACGGTGCCCTTCGAACCCGGACGCATGGACGCGCGACAAGCGCAAACCGACGTTGCGTCCTTCGCGGTGCTCGAACCCCTCGCGGATGGATTCCGCAACTATCTCGAGGGCAAGCACAGCGTGCCCGCCGAGGACCTGCTGGTGGACAAGGCCCAATTGCTGACGCTGACCGCGCCCGAGATGACGGTACTGGTCGGCGGCCTGCGCGTGCTAGGAGCAAGTGTAGGACGGTCCAAACACGGCGTCTTCACGAAGAGGCCGGAAGCGCTGACCAACGACTTCTTCGTGAACCTGCTCGACATGGGTACGGAGTGGAAGGTGTCATCCGACGCGAACGTCTTCGAAGGACGCGATCGCAAGACGGGCGAGCTCAAGTGGACTGGTACCCGGGTCGATCTCGTCTTCGGCTCGAACTCCCAACTCCGGGCCCTCGCCGAAGTCTACGCAAGCTCGGACGCGCAGGAAAAGTTCGTCCACGACTTCGTCGCTGCGTGGAGTAGGGTCATGAACCTCGATCGCTTCGACCTCTCGTGACCTGGCCTCGTAGCAAGGCCGTGCACAGGTCCGCGACGAAGACAAACGATCCGCCAAGCCGACTGCGGTCCGCGGGCAAGCCGAAGCGGTGGGCCAATGGTTGAGCATGATGTGTCCAAGAATTTGGCCAAGTCGGACGATCACGGTGCGGGCAGCAAGTCCCCGGGACTACTTGCCTGGCAGCCAAATATCGTTTCTCTCGGTGTATACTTTCGGCATCAGAGATGTTGAACGAACACATCGAGCTCGCGCTCCGCCAGGCAGACGTTCGCCTTTTCGAGATTCCGTTCAACAACGAAATCACCACGAGGGAGCTCGAGGGGCTATCTATCGCGCCCGAAGATCGCGAGCGCTTCATGTCCGAAATCGATGCGCTCGCGCGCGAGACAATAGCGCGGCTCGTCGTCGAGTATCGAGCGCCAGACAGCGGCGACGGACGGATGTGCTGGCGCGAGGCGCGCGTCTCACTGGTGCGGGACGAGCACGGCGTAGCCACCCACCTGGTGGGGTCGACTCGGGACATCACGCAATTGAAGGAGAGCCAGGAGGAGAGGCGCCGTTTGCAGCGGCGTATCGAGCAGGCCGAACTCGAGCAAGTCGAACAGGCCGGGCGACGCGCCGAAGAAGAAGCGCAGCGTGCGTTCGAGCACCAGCAGCTGGTCAAAGCTGCAGAGGAAGAAGCACGGCGTGCCGTCGAGCTGCTGAAGCTGGGGACCCGCCTTTCGGACGTCACCGTCTGGAGCGTCGATCTCAGCGACGGCGATCTCGCGAGCGCCAAGGCAGTCTCCATCAATTTGGGCGAGTCGCTCGGCTATGAGGCCGACGAGATACCGGCTGACCTTGCCTCGAGTCTCGAGTTGATCGTCCTGCCGGAGGATCGGCAGGGGCTGGTGGCCGAAGTACAAGCCTACCTCGATCGCCGTTCCGAAAAGTTCGAGGCCGAATACCGCGTCCGACGCAAGGACGGGGCAGTGGAGTGGCAGCTCTGCCGGGGTGTCGCCATCCGCGACGCCGACGGCCGGCCCATGCGTTTGACCGGCACGAGCGTGTTCACTACCCGCCTCAAGCAGGCCGAGGCCGAGCTGCGCGTGATCAACGAGAAATTCGATCTAGCGATGCAGCTCTTCGATTTTCGTGTCCTGGAGATCGATCTGCGCGGCGCGGCTTCACCTGCAGAGGCCGTCATCAGCCGTTCCTGGAACCGGGATGGCCGTGGCTTGCGCGCAATCACTGTGGCCTCGTTCATCGATCACCTCGAACAGAACGTCTTGGCCGAGGATATGCCGCGCGCGATCGAATTGCTCGAGGCCGCTATCCGAGGCGATATTCCGGAAGCGGTCATGGAGTTCCGTGCTCGGAACCGCGCCGGCGCGGGTTTTCGGTGGCGCGTCGGACGCGTCAAGGTCTACCACGACGAAAGGGGGGTGCCCGAGCGCTGCGTCACCCTTTCCAGTGACATCCAGCAACTCAAGACGGCGGAGGAAGAAGCGCGGCGTGTGCTCGAGCGGGTCAAGGCTGCAGAGGAAGAAGCACAGCGTGCCGTCGAGTTGCTGAGGCTGGCGACCAGCCTTTCGGGCGTCAGCGTCTGGAGCATCGATCTAACTGGGGGCGACCTGGCGAGCGCCAAGGCGACCTTTATCAACATGGCTGAGTCACTGGGCTATGAGCCCGGGGAGATACCGCCTGATCTAGCCTCGACCATGGAGCTGACCATCCACGCGGAGGATCGGCCCGGATTGATGGCCGCCGTACAAGCCTACCTCGACGGTCGCTCCGAACGATTCGAGGCCGAAGCCCGGGTGCTACGCAAGGACGGATCGGTCGAGTGGCACCTTGCTCGAGGCGTCGCCATTCGTGACGCCGATGGCAGGCCCACGCGTCTCACCGGCACGAGCGTGTTCGTGACGCGCATCAAGCAGGCGGAGGCGGAGCTGCGCGCGATTAGCGAGAAATTCGACCTGGCGGCGCGCCTGTTTGATTTCCGTGTCACGGACGTCGATCTGCTCGGCGCAGCTTCACGTGCAAAAGCCGTCTCCAACGGTTCAGGGACCTTGGGTGGGTGTGGCCTGCGCTCGATCCCTCTGGCCTCGTACCTCGATTACCTCAGGCAAGCCATCGCGCCCCAGGATCTGCCGCGCGCGCTCGAATTCCTCGAGAGCGCCATCCGGGGCGATATTCCGGAATTCATCATGGAAGCCCGTGTGCGGCCCTCCCCCGGCGACTGCTTCCGTTGGCGGCTCGGACACGTCAAGGTCTACCGCGACGAAAAGGGGGTTCCCGAGCGCTGCGTCACGTTCTCTCACGACATCCAGCAGACCAAAACGGCAGAAGAAGAAGCACGGCAGGCTGCGGAGCAACTGCGTCTGGCCACAGAACTCTCTGGCGTCTCCGTTTGGCGCTACGAGTTCGAAGGCAGCGCCCTGGCGAATGCGACATCGCCGTCGATCGTCGACAGCACGATTCAGGACCTCGGCTACGACAACGGCGAAATTCCGCGGGATATCATCGGCAGGATGATGAAGATTGTCCTGCCCGACGACAGACCGCGCGTTCAGGAGGTGCTGCAAGACTATTTGGCCGGCAAGTCTCCAAGGTATGAACAGTCGTACCGGCTCATCCAAAAGGACGGGGAGACTTGTTGGAAGCTCTCGCGAGGCATCGTCACGCGCGATGCAGCGGGGCGGCCGCTCGCGTTGATGGGGACGGCCGTCGACATCACGCAGCTCAAGCAGACGCAGGAGGAGCTGCAACGGGTCAAGGATCGGCTGGAGCTTGCCCTTCTCGGCTCGAGGGCCTGCGTTTGGGACTTCGACTTGCCGGATGGGCGGATAGTCAATTCGATACCCGTCTTCATCAATGCTTGGGAGTTGTGTGGTTATAACGTGCCATCCGACCCCAACCTAGCCAGCCAGGCCATGTCCGTCCTGCTTCCGGCCGAGGATCTGGGGCCATTCACCGAACGTGTTCAAGCCTTCTTCGACGGAACCGGGTGCGAATGGGACACCGAGGTGCGGGTCATTCACAAGGACGGCAAAAAAGGATGGCTCACAGGCCGCGGCGTCGTGATGCGCGACGCCAATGGTAGAGCGACGCGCTTCATTGGTGCGAGTATCGACATTACCGATCGCAAGCTGATGGAGCGTGCGCTCTTGGAGAGCGAGGAGCGCTTCCGCAGGACGTTCGAGAACGCGGCGGTGGGGATGATGCTGACCGATGTGAACGGTAAGTTTCTCGAATACAATCGACGCTTCTGCGAATTTCTCGGTTACTCAGCCGAGGAGCTCGCCGGTCGTTGTTCGTTCGAGTTCATGCATCCCGACGAGGCCGCGTTGCATCTCGAACACCAGCAACGCGTGGTGGGCGGCGAGGCGCCCGCCTTCACGCGCGACACGCGCTACTTCCGTCAGGACGGCGCGGTCGTCTGGGGGTCTGTCACTGTCTCGGTCATTCAACGCCACGCGGACGGCACGCCGGTGCACGTGTTGGGTATTTTGCAGGACATCACGGAGCGGAAAGCGCTGGAAGCGGAGATCCGACAGGGGCGGGCGACGCTAGAGCTCGGGATGCGCGGCTCCGACATTTCAGTGGTGGTAGTCGACGTCCCCGGCGGCGATCTCCGCGACTCGCGATGGACTGTCTTTAACCTGTGGGAGCCGATGGGCATCGATCCCGCCACAGTGCCCGCTGCGTTCGAGGATCGGACCCGGCTGTTGATTCATCCCGAGGACCACGACGCGGTCCTTGGGGATTTCAGAGAGGCCGTGGAGTCGAGAAGCCCCGGTTACTACATCGAGCATCGCGTTTTCCACGCGGACGGATCGGTGCACTGGCGACTTTTACGGGGAACGATCCTCTACGACGATTCGGGCAATCTCAGCAGGTTCATTGCAACTGCCACTGATATCACCCGGCTGAAGCAAATCGAAAGCGAGCTCTCGCGAGCACGTGAAGCGGCGGAAGCGGCCAACCGAGCCAAGGACGAATTTTTGGCCAACGTGAGCCACGAGATCCGCACGCCCATGAATGCGATCCTCGGTATGACCGAGCTGGCGCTCGATTCAGCGCCGAGCGATCACCAGCGACAACTACTCTCGACGGTGCGCTCTGCCGCGATGAACCTGCTCAGCATCATCGATGAGCTGCTCGACTTTTCGAAGATCGAAGCCGGCAAGCTGACGCTCGATCGTGCTCCGTTCTCGCTGCGTGCTGCCGTCGGGGACACGCTTCGGTCACTGGCGGTGCGCGCGCACCGCAAGGGGCTCGAGCTCTTGTGCCACGTGCAGCGGGACGTCGCGGACGCGCTGGACGGCGACGCGGGTCGCTTGCGACAGGTACTCATGAACCTCGTCGGTAACGCCATCAAGTTCACGCAACGTGGGGAGATCGAGGTCGACGTCGCGAACTCACCTCCTGGTGGGGCATCGCTCGAGGCCGAGGACGTGCAGTTGGTCTTCACCGTTCGCGATACCGGGATTGGTATCGCGCCGGAGAAGCAGGCGGCCATTTTTCGTGCGTTCGAGCAGGAGGACTCGTCGACGACGCGCAACTACGGAGGCACCGGCCTGGGGCTGACCATTGCGGCGCAGCTCGCAGCCCTGATGAGCGGCGGCATCACGGTCGAGAGCGTCCCAGGGCGTGGCAGCACGTTCCGCTTCACGGCGCGCTTCGCCCGTTCCATCCGTCCCGAGGGTGCGGCGACCTCGTCGGAGCGGCTGGCCGATCTGCGTGTGCTCATCGTGGACGACAATGAGACGAATCGGCGGATTCTCGAGGAGTGGCTTACGAGCTGGCGCATGCAGCCGACCGCCGTCGGCGACGCGGTGGCGGCGATAGACGCATTGACGCGGGCGCACGACACAGGGAAACCTTTTTCGCTGGTGCTGCTCGATGCGCGGATGCCGGACGTCGACGGGGTGACGTTGGCTGGGCAGATTCGCCAGCACTGGGGACCGCGCGCACCGCGACTCATCTTGCTGAGCGCCGGAGACAATCCGGCCCTCGTAGCAAGGTCACACGCAAACGGCGTGCTCGCTTTTCTCCTCAAGCCGGTGCAGCAATCCGAATTGCTCGAGGCGATTTGGGCGGCAATGAACCTGGCTCTGACGCCGCCGAGTGGGGATGCCAAATCTGGAGAAAGGATCGAGCACTCACTGCCTCTTCGCATCCTGGTCGCCGAGGACAACGAGCTGAATGCCGCATTGCTCGAGGAGCTCTTGCTGCGGCGTGGGCACGAAGCGCTGTTCGCGCGCGATGGTCGCGCCGCGCTCGAGCTGGCGCTCGAGCTCGAGGATGCTTGCGATCTGATGCTTCTCGACCTGCACATGCCGGGGCTCGACGGTTTCCAGGTGGCACGGGCAATTCGCGAGCATGAGCAGGGCACGAGCGGACATCTACCGATCATCGCACTGACAGCGCGCGCGTCCGCGCATGATCGCGACCGCTGCATTGCCGCCGGCATGGACGAGTTCTTGTCCAAACCCATCGAAGGCGCTGCGCTGTGGGCGGCCGTGGAACGGCTGGTTCGGCGCTGGTCCCCGCCGAGGGGCGTCTCACCTCAGGTCGAGTCGAAGTTGCTCGATCCGCCTTCGATTCTTAGCTCATGCCACGGTGAGGCGTCGCTCTTGGAGCAATTTCTCGTGTTGCTTCGCAAAAACTTGCCGAATGACGTGTCTAGGGTTCGAACGGCCCTCGGCGACGGCGATTTCGTGAGTTTGCGCGAAGCGGCGCACGGGCTGGCTGGAACGGCTGGGCCGTTCTCGACGGTGACCGCAGATGCCGCGTTGACGCTCGAAGACGAGGCCGCCCGCCAGGACATCGAGAGCTGCGCTCCACTCGTCGAGCGGCTCGTATCGATGTGCGACACGCTGCTCGAGGAAACCGCCGCGCTCTCGATCGATTTGCTGAAGCTGTGACCTGCGCCCGGTAGCGGGCCTCGGTAGTCGGTGCCTCTGCCACCTTCGTGAATGCCGCGTCACAGCGAAGCCCGATCGAGGTGATTCGGAAAGTCTCTTACGTTGACCAGATATTGGGCAGCTGGACCAACCTGCTCGGCGTCCTTCCGAGTGCTGCCGTAGCCGCCGCCCGTCGTTCGTCGAACACTCTTCTCTTCAGCTTCTGAACGCGACGGCGCACCGTACGGAAATGCGTGGCTCACATATTGCTCCATGGCTCCGTGAGTGGACCGTCATCGGGCAAAGATCGCACTCGCGCTCGCGGCCGCGACCGCCGTCGCGTTGTCGACCCTGGCGGCGGCTGGGGCTGAATCCGAAAAGCGCAAGCTGCCCGACTATCGTGGTCGCGATCCCGATCCCACGACGCCGGGCGACGTCGCGCTGTGGGTGCCGCGCATCGTCGTCGCGCCAGTCTACCTGGTCTTCGACTACGGCCTACGTCGCCCGATCGGTGCAGGTATCTCCGCAGCCGAGCGATCGAACCTGCCTGAAACGCTGTACAACTTCTTTTTTTTCGGCCCCGATCACAAGGCGGGCTTTGCGCCGATCGCCTTTTTCGACCTCGGATCTCGTGCCTCGGTTGGCCTGTACACGTTCTGGGACGACGCGTTCTTCACGGGACACGATCTGAGCCTCCGCGGCTCCTTCGGCGGCACTGATTGGCTCGCCGGCGCATTCCAGGACCGCGTGAACCTCAGGAACGGCGATTTCGTCAGGCTTCGCCTCATCGGTGTGCGTCGTCCGGACCACGCCTTCTTCGGCATCGGACCCGATTCGCTGCAATCCAACAGGAGCCGCTACGGCGAGGACCGGCTCGAAAGCACGCTCACGGCTTCGTTTCCGTTCGGGCGATCGAGCATCGTGGAAACGACCCTCGGCGTGCGCAGCATCGACACTCACGATGGTCACTTTGGTGGGGACCCCGGTCTGGCAGCGCGCGCCGCCGCGGGCGCTTTTCCCGCGCCGTTCGGATTCGACAGCGGATACACCGCCCTCACGGCACGTATTTTCGGTGCGCTCGATACGCGAGAGCCCTTGCCGGCGCCAGGGTCCGGGTTCCGCCTCGAGCTCGAAGGGGAACATGCCGCAGACGTGCGGCGACCTTCTGGGGGGGACGAGTGGGTTCGCTACGGAGCCAAGGCGGGGGCGTTCCTCGATCTGAACGGACGCAATCGCGTCCTCAGTCTCACGGTCGCGGGGCTCTTCGCCGATCCGCTCGAACACCACCCGATCCCGTTCACCGAGCTGGTCTCGGTGCCGGCGCGCGACCCCTGGATGAACGACGACGGGATGGCGTCCGGTACGGGTCCCATGCAGGGCTTTTTCCCCGGGCGACTCCTCGATCGCAGCGCAGCGGTTGCAACGCTTCGCTACACCTGGCCCATCTGGGTCTGGCTCGACGGCTCCATCCAGGCCGCGACGGGCAACGTTTTCGGGGAACACCTGGACAATTTCGAGTTGTCGCGCTTGCGGCTCTCCGGGGCCGTGGGTGTCCAGAGCTTCTCGACGCGCGCCGACGCGTTCCAGCTCCTCTTCGGCGTCGGCACGGAAACCTTCGAACGAGGCACGAAGGTCGATTCGGTCCGTCTGACCGTCGGAGTCAACAATGGGATCTAGGCATTCCCCGTTCGTTCTGCTGCTGCTCTCGGCGTGCGCAAGTCACGGGAACTTTGCGCCGCGGCCTCCCCTGGGCCGCGACACGGATCTGGCATCCGTCACTGTGCCTTGTCATGACGAACCGTCGGCAAAAGACCCCCACCATGTGTCGTGCGCGCCCGAACCGTACGTTTCGCCGTTGGTCTGGGACGGGATGGACAACTCCGTTTTCCGGCCGGTCTCCGACGTGCTCGCGATCCGGGCCACGAAGGAAGCGGCGAACGCGACGAGCATCGATGAGGTCGCGGATTCGGCGTGGTTCACCAACCGCATCGGCGTCGGGGCGCTCTCGGTCGAGGAACTCCGGAAGGGGGCGTGCCGACCTTCGCAGTATCTCGCGCCGTCCGCCGCGACCGATGGTTCCTGGGTCATCGACCAGGGCAAGCCAAACGGTGACTCGCTCGGATTCCGCGTGCGCGTGCCCGGCAACGGAAAGTACATGTTCAAGAACGACTCCGACAACAACCCGGAGCGTGCGAGCGCCGCGAGCGTCATCGGCGCGGCCGTGTACTACGCGGTCGGCTTCTTCTCGTCGTGCGAGCAGGTCGTCTATTTCCGGCGATCGCTCCTGAAGCTCACCCCAGGTCTTCATCGCGTGGGTAACACCGGCGTGGAAGAGGTCTTCGATCGCAAAGCGCTCGATATGGTGCTTTCGAAGGCCACCAAGCGCGGCGAGCTCATTCGAATGCAGGCCTCGGCTTGGCTCCCGGGCTACTTGATCGGCCCCTTCCGTTACGAAGGAACGCGGAGCGGCGACCCCAACGACATCATCCCGCACGAAGATCGACGCGAGCTGCGCGGGGTGCGCCTGCTCGCCGCGTGGCTGAACCACTACGATTCGCGCGAGCAGAACTCGATGGACAGCTGGATCGCCGACCAACCGGCGGTGCCCGATTCGTCTCCGGGTTACGTGCGCCACTACTATCTCGACACCAGTGACTCGCTCGGTTCGGAATGGGCGTGGGACGGCATCTCGCGAAGGCTTGGCCGTGCGTACGTGCTCGATTGGGGCGACATCGGCAGGGACTTCGTGACACTCGGCATTCCGACTCGAGACTGGGAAGCGGTCCAGCGGGCGCCCGGGCGCGAGAAGTTCGGGTACTTCGATGTCGCGACCTTCGACCCCGAGGCGTGGAAGAACGAATACCCGAATCCGGCATTCAGCCGCATGACGGAGCGCGACGGCGCGTGGATGGCGCGCATCCTTGCGCACTTCACCAAGGAAATGGTGCGGACGCTCGCGGAGATGGGTAACTTCTCCGATCCGACAGATACCGACTATCTCGCGTACGTTCTGGAAGCGCGGCTCGAGCGGATACTCGACCGCTACTTGACGCGGCTCTCGCCGTTGTCGGACGTGCACCTCGAGGGCGGAGTCGAGTTGTGCGCGTTCGACCTCGCACGCTACCGGCAAGTGCGGAAGGATTCGGCGTTTCACTACGAGGCGCGCCTCGACGCTCGTGGGTCACTCCCCACCACGGTGGACGGCGACGGACGGATTTGCGTCGCGCTGCCTCGGCCGTCGTCGTCGGGCTACCACGTCGTTTCCATCTACAACGGCGTTGCGAAAGGCCCGCTCGACGTTCATCTTTACGACCTCGGCGCGGTGCGCGGCTATCTCCTCGCGGGGCTCGAACGGCCGCTTCCGTGAGTCGCCTGGTACTCCGCGGGGCGGCCGTGCTCGTCACGGTGATCGGCGTCATCACGTCTTCCTCGCGTGCCGGCGCGACGGAAGATACGGACGCGCTCGCATGGAAGCCGGAGTGGGTCCCTTTCCGGCCCGGCGAATACGTCTTCACTGGCATCGCGGGCGCAGTCTCGGCCGCCGCATACTTCGGTTTCAACGACCCGACTCATCCGCGATGGACGGGCGGCATCCTTTTCGACAATGCGGCGCGCGATGCGCTCCGGCTGCGCTCTCCCTCTGCTCGCGACGCGATCCGCACGACCAGCGACGTGACGGCGATCGCGTCGGCTGTCCTCGTAGTGGGAGTCGACTCCATTGCCATCCCCCTCGCACGCAAGAGCGACTACCTCGCGCTGCAACTGACGCTGATGGACGCGGAGGCGTTCGTCGTGAGCACGCTCGTCACGACGACGATGTTCAAGACGATAGGTCGTGCTCGTCCGTCGTACGCGGATTGCCAGAAGAACCCGAGCTTCGATCCGCAATGTAGCGTCTCAGCGACGGCGTCCTTCCCGAGCGGTCACGCGAACGCGGCGTTCACCGCCGCCGGGCTGTCGTGCGCGCATCATGCGCACCTCCGTCTGTACGGTAGTCCCTTCGCGGACGCCGCCGCGTGCGGCACCGCCCTCACGCTGGCGACCGCGACGAGCCTGTTCCGCGTGATGGGCGACCGACACTACATGAGCGACGTCCTCGTCAGCGCCCTGATCGGATTCGGTGTCGGCTTCGGGGGTCCGACGCTCCTTCACTACGACGTTCCCGGTCGGTCGAAGGAAGGCGTCGCAACCTTGTCGCCCATGGGTGGCACCTCCGCGGCGGGCTTCATGCTCTCCGGGATTTTTTGACGTGGTCCGGTGCTGCGCTGACTTGAAGGACCGAAGGGGGCGGCGGCGCACCACCTGGGCGCCGTCTTCATGCGACCGCGACGCTGATATCGGACGCTCGAACGCGCTCCAACAGCGGCGACGCCTCAGGCGAGCGTTCCGGCGAAGAGCGCGCGATGGCGCTCGAACATTGCTGTCAGCATTTCGAGGACCAGTCGGACTCGCTTCAGCTCCTGCACGTCCGGCGCCGTGACCAGATAGATCTCCGCGTTCGCGGTCACCTCCGGGGTCAGACGGCGTAACGACGGTTCGCCTGCCGCCAGATAGCAAGGGATGGTGCCGATGCCGACGCCCTGACCGATGGCAAGCACCGCTCCGCGCACGCTGTCACAGCGCATCACGACAGTCGCGTTCGCCGAGTGCTCGTCGAGCCAGCGCGGCCCGAAGCCCGCCTTGAGCTCGGCGTCGTACGCGACGACGTCGTGGCCGGAGAGATCGCCGAGGCTCTGCAGAAGACCTCGTCGCCCGAGGTAAGCCTCGTTTGCGTAGAGCGACCAACCGAGCTTTCCCACGAGGCGCGCCACGAGCGCGGCCTGTGTGGGGCGGAACATTCGCACCGCGATGTCCGCCTCACGCCGCTGCAGGTCGAGCACCGCCGTCGAGGGGAGCAGCTCGACGCGCAGGTCGGGGTGCGCGACGCGCAGCTCCTGCAATTCTGTGACGAGAAAAGGAATGATGCCCTCGGCACACGTGAGCCGGACCACGCCGGCGTCACGGTCATCCTCGCCGGCTAGCTTGCTCAGGAGCGCCGAGGCCGCAACGTCCATCGCTTCGGCGCTCGCCGCCGCCGCATTCCCCGCCTCGGTGAAGCAGAGCCCTTCAGGCGTCCGGCGCAGCAGCTGAGTACCGATGGCCTCCTCGAGCGCCGCCAACCGCCGACTGACGGTGGAGTGGTCGACCGACAGTGCGCGGGCCGCGCCCGCGAGCGTCCCCTCGCGCTTCAGCGCGAGCAGGTACTTGAGATCGTTCCAGTCCACGACGCAGGCATTCTTGCACACCCCGCTTGCGATCTCCCCAGGCGCGTGATCTCGGGCTCGCTCGTAGGATGCGGACAGGTCGCGAGAGTCCCTCGCGCCCGCAAAACAAACGAAGAGAGGCCGACCATGCAGACGAACGAGATTCCGCCGCCGCAGCAGATGTTCCAGCACATCACCGCCTACTGGGTGACCCAGCTCATGGGAGCCGCCGCGCGCCTCGGCGTGGCCGATCAACTGGAGCCAGAGCCGCTGCAGGTGAAGGCCCTCGCCGCCAGAATCGGGGCTCACCCGCAGGCGCTCTATCGGACGCTCCGGGCCTGCACGGCGGTCGGAGTCTTCACCGAGCAAGCTGGGCAGACGTTCGCCAACAACGCCCTCTCGCAAACGCTCCGCTCGAATGTCCCGGGCTCGATGCGAGACTTCGCGATCGCCCAGAGCGCGCCGGGACACTGGCGGCCCTGGGAGCTTCTCACGCAGGTCGTCAGGACCGGCAAGAGCTCCGCCAGCGAGGCGCTGGGGTGTGAGCTCTGGGACTGGTACGGCAGCCACCCGGAAGAGTCGGGCGCGTTCAGCGGCGCGATGGACAACCTCGCAGCGCAGGTGGCCGCGGAGGTGACGAAGGCGATCGACTTCTCCGACGTCGGCAGGGTCGTCGACGTCGGTGGCGCCAGCGGCACGCTCGTTAATGCCGTGCTGCGCGCATTTCCCAAGACGAAGGGCGTGCTGCTCGATCTGCCGCACGTCATCGGGCCCGTGAAGAAAACCCTCGCGGCGCTCGGGCTCGCCGGGCGTTGCGAAGTCGTCGCGGGTGACTTCTTCAAGTCGGTGCCCGAGGGCGATGTGATGCTGCTCAAGCAGATCCTCCACGACTGGAACGACGAGCAGTGCATCACCGTACTGGGCAACTGCGCCGAATCTCTCCCCAAAGGAGGCCGCGTGCTCGTCGTGGAGATGGTCATTTCGGAGGATGGCAGCCCCAGCCCCGCTCACCTGATGGACGTGAACATGCTGGTGCTCCTCCCCGGAAAAGAGCGCGCGGCGACCGAATACGGCAAGCTGTTCGCCGCCGCCGGGCTAAAGCTGGAGCGCGTCCACGCGACCCACTCGCCGTTCTCGATCGTCGAGGGTAAGAAGGG
Source organism: uncultured Polyangiaceae bacterium (assembly GCA_964506835.1). Classification (GTDB taxonomy): domain Bacteria; phylum Myxococcota_A; class Polyangia; order Polyangiales; family Polyangiaceae; genus DASZVB01. The sequence continues at coordinate 5,057 of CAZDNG010000072.1, read as the reverse complement.
CTGAGTGACCTCCACCCTACGCGTGCCCTGATACGCTTGGGGGTCGGTGCCTTCGACGATCTTCGCGAAGCTGGAGAAGGAGCGCTCGAGGGCCGGCTCCATCATGAGCCGAACCCGTCGCCGTGATTCACCTTCTCGCGCTCCGTCAAGCGGTCGAGCTCCGGAGGTGGAACCAGATGGGGCCGCGGACGACCCTGCCTCACGCGACCGTGCGAGAGGTGATCCGCTAACATGCTGCCGATGGATTCGGCCTTACGGCCCCTTCGCCCCTGCGTCGTCACGGCGTACTCCGCGGTCAACGTACTCGGACTCTGCATGGCGGAGGTGGCGGCCTCGATGGCCCGAGGTACGACGCGCCTCCAACCGAGCTCGCCGGACCTGCCGATTCGCACCTTCGTTGGAGCCCTATCTCCGCCGAAGCTCCCCAAGGAGTTTGTGCGGCACGACGCACGTCTCGCGAGGCTCACCTGGCTCGCCCTCAGCCCAATCTCGAACGCCGTCGCTCGAGCAGTGGACCGGTGGGGCGCGTCTCGGGTCGCGATCATCGCCGCATCCTCGACGGGGGGCATGGCGGAAACCGAGGAAGCGTTCAAGTATTGCCGTCGAGAATCGCGGCCACCCGATGGCTATACCTTCGATCGCTACTCCTTCGACGCCCTCGTGCAATTCTTGGAGCAGGCAACTGGCGCGAGCGGGCCTCGGTTCGTCGTCTCCACGGCGTGTGCGTCGAGCGCGAAGGCCCTCGGCTCCGCACAGCGGTTGCTCACGCTCGGGCTAGCCGACGCGGTGCTCGTCGTCGGCGCGGATTCTTTGTGCCGACTGACCCTCCACGGCTTTGGTGGCTTGAAGATCCTGGCGACTGAGCCGTGCAAACCCTTCGACCTCAACCGAGACGGTATCAGCATCGGCGAAGGCGCTGCCGCGGTTTTGTTGGAGCAGAGTGGAGCGGGGTGGGTGCATCTCCTTTCCGTCGGCGAGAGTGCGGACGCTCACCACCTCACTGCTCCTCATCCCGAAGGGCTGGGAGCCGTCAATGCCATGACTCTCGCGCTGCAACTGGCGAGACTCCAGCCGTCGGAAATCGGTTACGTGAATGCACATGGCACGGGAACGCGGCTCAACGACCAAGTGGAGAGCGACGCGCTGGCTCGGGTGCTCGGGTCGAGCGTTCCAGTTTCGTCGACCAAGGGACTCACCGGACACTTGCTCGGGGCGGCCGGCGCAACCGAAGCAGTGCTTACCATCGACGCGCTCGTGCGCCGGGTCTTGCCCGCTAACGTCGGCCTGACGGTGCCGGATCCGGACGTGACCGTTCGGCTCGTCGATCGTTCCCTTGCCACCAACGCGCGGCGCGCGCTCAGCAATTCGTTTGCTTTTGGCGGGTGTAACGCGAGTGTCATCGTGGGCGAGCCGCCTTTGGGTTCGGTGCCGGCTTGCGCCCCGTCGAGCATCCATGTCGTCGGCACCGCGTTTTGGGCACCCGGCACCCCCACTGTGGCAGCATGGCTCGAAGGAAGAGAAACGACGCACGCCGCGGAGCCGCCCGCAGCGTTGCTTGGCTTGCGCGCCAGGGGCCGCGCAAGCCTTCTCACCCGCATGTTTGCCGAGGTCATTGGCCAGACCGGGGCCAACGGCGCGGTCGATCTCTCGACCGTCCCGATCGTATTCGGCTCGGCTTACGGAGAAGTCGGCACGACGGTCCGACTGCTCGCGGAGCTCGAAGGAGAGCGCGTGCTCTTGTCCCCTCTGAAGTTCCAGGCCTCCGTACACAACACGGCGGCAGGCGTGCTGTCTATCGAGACCCAAAATCGGGCGTTCTCAACCTCCATAGCCGCGGGGCGCTACACGGCGGCCATGGCGCTCGTCGAGGCTTTCGCGTGGCTGGGCGTGCACGGCGGCGAGATGATCGTCGCGCTGGCGGATGAAGCGTCCGTCGCGTTTCCCGCACCGGAACGACCCCATCCCGCTGTCGCGATGGCGTTTCACTTGGTCGCTCGGGAGCACGAACCTCCTCGGGCCTCCGCCGGCCGGCTCTCTTCCTTGCGAAAAGCGACGACCCGGACCTCTAGAGACAGCGCCGATCCGCGCGCCCTGAACCCGGCCGCAGGGGCACTCGGCCTGATGCGCAGCGTGGCCCTCCGCCAATATGGTGTCGTGTCCCTCGTGCAGGGCGACGGCCCGAGTTGGGTCGCGGATTTCGTGCCCCCTGTCTGAACACACTAGACGCGCGGCGCGGCGTGGCTGACCATGTCGGCGGTTCCGGGCTGAACGATGCGCAGTTCCGCCGATACAATCATAGTGGGCGGAGGGCCCGCGGGCGCGACGACCGCGGCTTTACTCGCGACCGCTGGCCTGAACGTGCTGGTCATCGAGAAGGAGTCGTTCCCGCGATTCCATATTGGCGAGTCCTTACTACCGCGGTCGTTGCCGGTTCTGAAGAGGGTAGGCGTGGACGTCGGCGGAGCCGCGTTCCTCTACAAGGGAGGTGCCGAGTTCTTCGACGAACTGACGGGCGACCACGCCGTTTACCCCTTTGAACAAGCCCTCCCGGGGATTCCTGGTCACGCATACCAAGTCGATCGGGCGGCGTTCGACGCGGCGGTGCTCGAACGAGCGGGCGTTCTTGGTGCCACTGTTCATCAAGGAGAGCGAGTCAAAAACGTCGAAATCGATGCCGAGCAGGTGCGCGTCGTCACGGACAAGGACAACTACGTGGCGCGCTACTGCGTCGACGCCACCGGTCAGGATGCGTTCTTTGCGCGTCGGTCTCGCGGGACGGTGCCGATCGAGAGCTTCGGGCGCGCAGCCGTCTTCACGCATTTCGAGGACCTTGGCAGTGACGCACTCGACGTGATCGGCACGGACGGGAACATCAAGGTGCTGATGCGTCAGTCGGGATGGGGCTGGCTCATTCCACTCTCCGGAGGGCGGCTGAGCGTCGGAGCCGTCACGCGAGATGGCAAGGTGACCCCGAGCTTGATCGAAGAAGCCATGGCGAGCTCGCCGCTGACGCAAACGCTCATCCGCGGGGCGCGGCGCCTCGACACGCGGGTCATCCGCAATTTCAGCTACACGACGGAGCGTCGAAGCGGCGAACGTTACACGTCGGTCGGCGACGCTGCTTGCTTTCTCGACCCTGTCTTTTCGTCTGGCGTCGCGCTCGCGATGCTCGGAGCCGAAGCGGTCGTCGGGCAGCTCGTCCCGGCGCTCGCATGCGGACAAGAAGCCGCTCCAGAGATGATGACGCCAGTCTGGCTCCACATGGAACGCGCGTACGAGGCCATGCGCTCGCTCATCTACGCGTTCTATCATACGGGTTTCCTGAGGCACTTGTTCTTCTCGAGGCGCCCAGATCCCGAGCTCCGCGCGGGGCTCATCAGCCTTCTCGCGCTCGACGTCTGGCGCGGGGACAATAAGTTCTACGACGCGCTGATGCGGTCACGCATGCGGCAGAGTTGGACCGAGTGATACGGCGCGGAGGCAGTCAGCGGATGCGCCATCGGTCGCCATGGCTTGCAGCGCGCATGCTTTCTCGTCGGGCGCGGGAAGCTCGGCGCCCCGTCCCCACGCGCACCACCTCCTGGCGCGCACCCCGAACGGACCCATGGGGCCGTGAAAAGAGCACCCCCAAGCCCTGGACCGATCTCGGAACGTCAGCATCGGTATACTCAATCCCCCTGAACTATCCCTTCGAGGGCCATTTAAAGCTCTGAAGAGCCCTGTACCAATCCGACGATGTCTTGATAAGGGCTCAGGGGGGCCTGGAACAGATCCTGAGTGGATGGATCAGGGCCTATGGGAGCCCAGATCGGATCCGGAAGGCCTAGATCATCGCGTTTCGAGCGCCTGGATTGTCCTCAAGAGGCCTAGATCAGGGCTTACGCTGGCCGTCGGCTCGCGTATCGTCGCGAGTCATGACGGCACGGAGACTCAGCCGGTTTCGAAAGAAGAAACCCAAGCGGCGCGGCTATGTGCGCCCGTCGCGGGCAAAGCCCAAGTCGGGCTGGTCGCTGCGGGAGCTCGCGACCCTCGTCGGCCTCGCGCCCCGCAGCTTGAAACGTTACCTGGAGAGCGGCGTGCTATCGAAGCCGACCTTCAAGGGTCCAGCCACGCGCTATCAGCGTTCGCACCTCGTGCGGCTCGTCGTCGCTCGCGCACTCATGGCGACGGAGAGGCTCTCGCTCACGGCGGTCCGCAGCCGGCTGCAGACCCTTACGTCTGCTGAACTCGACGCGCTCGCTGCGAAGGCAGTGCCGCCCGGTCCGCTCGCGACGGCTCTTGGTCTGCCTCCACCAGCTCCCTCGCTCCCCGACGCGACCGTTGCCGGTTCCGCCGGCACGGGCTTCGCGGTCGCTCCGCGATGGATGCGTCTCGAGCTCGCGCTCGGGCTCGAGCTCCATCTCCGCGAAGACGCGAGTCCCCAAGTGGTGGACATGGCTCGGCGCATCCGCGGAGCGTTCGCGGGCTGATCGCCGCGGACGGCGGCCCCGGGCTAGCTCAGCATCAGGACACCAAGACTGGTCGCATGAGCTTGATACTCGTCGAGCGCTCGCTCCTTGCTCCGAGCACGAGCGCCGGTCTGCTGCAGCACCCCTGGCGATCCGTTGCAGGATCGCGTTGGTCGAGGGCTCTGTGGCCCCAGAATGGCCCTAGAACGAAAAACGCGAGGTGCCCGTTCGGGGCTAACCTCGCGTCCTCATTCAGTTGCGCGGGAAGCCTCGGCGCGCGAAGCGCGCCAGCGCGAAAGTAATCCTGACCAGAAATGGCGAAGGGCCCCGTGAGGGCCCCAAGCATTTGTTGCGCGGGGACGCAATGCGGGCTGTATACCGCGGTATCGTTGGGGTTCGAGCGGAGGCTCGTGGCGTGAAGTCTCCGGGAATGTCGTCGGCGTAACGCCTCCATCTTTCACCACGGAATGGTGCCGGCGTCGTCCGAGAACGTGCCGGTGGGTCCGTCGTCGTCGAGCAGTGCGAGCCGCACTGGCTCTTTCGCTGCTTCGTCGACCGTGCGCTGTCCGCTGTGGCCGTTCAAGTCGGTCGCGGTGTGTCCGGGGCACG
>CAZDNG010000071.1:25436-43419 GCA_964506835.1 uncultured Polyangiaceae bacterium | reverse complement strand
GGTCTGCCTGCACTGGATCCTCAAGCTCAAGGCGCGGTTCCTGTCAGGGGACTACGCCGAGGCTCTCGCGGCAGCCAAGCAGGCCAAGGAGGTGCTCTGGGCGCATTCCGCGCAGATCGTGCTCCTCGACTACTTCTCCTACACTGGGCTGGCGGTCGCGGCGCTCTACGAGAAGGGTTCTGCCGACGAACAGCCCGCGTGGCGTGAGCTCTTGACGGCCCACCGCAAACAGCTGAGCGATTGGGCCGAGAACTATCCACCTACGTTCGGCGACAAGCTCGCGCTCGTATCAGCCGAGATCGCGCGCCTCGAGGGTCGCGATGCCGAGGCCATGCGTCTGTACGAGGACGCCATTCGATCGGCCCGCGCGCACGGCTTCGTGCTCGACGAGGGCGTGGCTCACGAGGTGGCTGCGCGGTACTACGCGAAGCGTGGCTTCGACACGATCGCCGACGTGTATCTGCGGAATTCGATGTCGTGTTTCGCTCGCGGAGGAGCCGATGGCAAGCGCCGGCAGCTCCAGGAGGCCCACCCGCAGCTCCGCGAAGACGTCTCGCTGCCCGCCACGACCACGTTCGGCGCGACCACCGGGCAGCTGGACCTCGGGGCTGTGGTCAAAGCCTCGCAAGCGATCTCGGGTGAGATTGTTCTCGACCGGCTGGTTGAAGCCCTGATGACGATCGCGCTCGAGCACGCGGGTGCAGAGCGGGGCCTGCTCGTCGTTCGCCGCGGCGACACGTTGGAGGTCGTGGCGAGCGCCCGGACGGACCGGAGCACCGTCGAGGTGATACCTCGACAGGAATCGGTGGCGTCGTCCGATTTGCCCAAGTCCCTTCTGCAGAGCGTCATCCGGACGCGGCAGAGCGTGATCCTGGAGGATGCCTCGGTCCAGAACCCGTTCTCCGCGGACGACTACTTCCGTCAGAATCGAGCCCGGTCCGTCCTTTGCCTGCCGTTGGTCAAGCAGGCCCAGCTGATTGGCGCGCTCTATCTCGAAAATAACCTGGCGCCGCGCGTCTTCACGCCCGCGCGCCTTTCGGTCTTGAATCTCTTGTTGTCGCAGGCCGCGATCTCACTCGAGAATGCCCGTCTTTATGCCGAGTTGATCGCGGAGAACCGCGAACGGCAGACGGCCGAAGCAGCGCTGCGGACGAGCGAAGAGCGCTGGCGCAATCTGTTCGAGAACGCCGCCGTCGGCATCGCCTTGACCGGTTCGAACGGAAACTACACCGCGGCCAACCCGGCGTTTCGGCGAATGACCGGTTACTCGGAGGACGAGCTTCGGCGTCTGACGCCCGCCGACATCACTCACGAGGAGGACCGTGCCGCCACGAAGGCGGTGTTTTTCGAGTTCGCCGCAGGAGCGGACTCTCCGAAGCGGTTCGAGAAGCGCTTTTGGCATAAGGACGGCAGCGTGGTCTGGGGAGACGTCAGCGCCTTCTCGGTGGCGCCCGTTGAGGGCAGCTCGCCCTTTCTGGCGGCGGTCGTGGTCGATATCACCGAGCGCAAACGGGCCGCGGACGAGCTACGCGAGGTACAAGCGGAGCTCGCGCACGTCGCACGAGTCACGACCATGGGTGAGATGGCGGCGTCAATCGCCCACGAGGTCAACCAACCGCTCTCGGGCGTCGTGGTCAACGGCAACGCCTGTCTGCGATGGATGGCGGGAGATCCCCCGAACATGACTGAAGCGCGCGACGCCGTACAGCGGATCATTCGCGACGGCAAGCGGGCGAGCGAGGTGATCGCTCGGATCCGAAACCTTTCGAAGAAGAGCGGCGCCGAGAAGGAACCGCTCGACCTGAACGAGACCATTGCCGAGGTGGTGGCCTTCGTCCAGGGCGAGCTACGCAGAACGCGCGTGGCGCTGCGGACCGAACTTGCGCGCGATCTTCCCAGGATCATCGGGGATCGAGTTCAATTGCAACAGGTGGTGCTCAACCTCGTCCTCAATGGGCTCGAAGCCATGAGCACCGTCGCAGACCGGCCGCGGGAGCTGGCGATCGAGACGAAACGCGAGGACGCCGAGCACGCCTGCGTCGCGGTGCGGGACATGGGCGTCGGACTCGACCCCGAGAGCATGCACCGACTCTTCGACGCGTTCTACACCACGAAGAGTGGCGGAATGGGGATGGGCCTCTCCATCAGCCGGTCGATCATCGAGAACCATGGCGGACGGTTGTGGGCCGTGCCGAACGAAGGTCCGGGAGCGACCTTTCTCTTCACGGTGTGATCGTGACGCTCCTCGGGTCGAGTGCGCTCGTCATCGCTCCGTCGTCTCGTGAGCCTCGATCATCCACAGCCACTTGTCGGCCCCGCGCGAGATCTCGGTGAAGACGTCCGCGGTGTCGGCGTCGCCGAGATCGGCCGTCCGGGCAATGGCCGCTCGCGCGGCCTTCCCGAACGTCGACAGGGCGCTCGACAAGGCCTGGACGTGGTCGAGCGCGCCGGGTCCCCTGGCCGCGTATTCGACGAGCGTGGTTCGCTTGGCGACGGAGCGCGCCGTTCCGTCCGCGACTCCACCCAGCTGGACGGCACGCTCGGCAATCAGGTCGACGTACTCCTCGACGTCGTCGTTCACTTCGTCGAAGAGCTTGTGAAGGGCGATGAAGGTCGGTCCCTTGACGTTCCAGTGCGCTTGCTTGCACTGCGTTTGCAGGTCGATTGCATCGGCGAGTCGGGCGTTGAGAACATCAATCACCGTGCTGCGGACGGTCTCGGGCAGGTTGTTCTTCGTCGGGTACATAGGAATCTCCTTTGGCTACACGAGACGTCCAAAGCAATTGGCGCGCCATCGCCTCCCCCGCGCACCGGTGCAGCCACGGGGCCTGTTTACTGACGTCAGCCATGGCATGATCGGGCGGTGAACGGACCCCTGATACGCAAGCCCGAGTCCGCACCGATCGTGTTCGTGGTCGACGACGACGAGTCGGTCCGGGAGGCGCTGGCGAGCCTGGTGCGCTCCGCGGGTTTGCGTGTGGAAGTGTTTGCCTCGGCGCAGGCATTCCTCACGCGGCCAAACGTAGATGCTCCCGGCTGCCTGGTGCTGGACGTCCGTCTCCAGGGCGGAAGCGGCCTCGACCTGCAGCGGCGCCTCGCCGAGCTGAACGCACAGATCCCCATCGTGTTCATCACGGGCCACGGCGACGTACCCACCTCGGTCACAGCCATGAAGGCGGGCGCAGTCGAGTTTCTCCTCAAGCCTCTCGCTGACGTGGACGTCCTGGAGGCGATCGACCGAGCCATCGCGCGGCACCGGACCGCCCGCGAGCGACAGACCGAGATGGCGGACCTGCAGTCCCGCTACGGCTCGCTGACGGCGCGGGAGCAGGAAGTGATGAAGGAGGTCGTGAAAGGACTCCTCAACAAGCAGATCGCCGCCGAGCTCGGGATCAGCGAGATCACGGTCAAGGTCCATCGCGGTCAGGTGATGCGCAAGATGATGGCCGGCTCTCTGGCTGAGCTCGTGAGGCTCGCGGAGAAGCTCGGCATCTAGACGCGATCCCGCGTGATCCCTCATCGAAGCACGAAGGCATGCGGAAAGCGCACCCATGCGGAAAGCGCAATTGTCGCGCTGCAGGCGGTCGTGACCAGGTAGGTGTACTGCTTGATACAGCTCCAAGAGCTTCGGAATGAACAACTGGGCTGGTCACGGATCGAGCGTGCGGGCATGGTCGATGCAGACCGTCGGATCCGGATGTGCAACAACAATGCGAGCCAAGGCATGAAAGCGCTCGTTCATCACGCGCCGGGCAAGAAGAGCTCGGACGACGCACCGAAGCCGGTGCTCCAGAAGGGGGGCTGAGCTTCGCCATGAAAACGATGAAGGCCCTGCGCTTCGAGCAGTACGGACCGCCGTCCGTGCTCACGCTTCAAGAGCTCGCAGTGCCAGAGCTGCGTCCCGGTCAGGCGCTGGTCGAGTTGCACGCTTCGGCTGTGAACCCCAGCGACGTCAAGAACGTCGCGGGTGCGTTTCACTCGCCACTGGCACGCGTTCCGGGGCGCGACTACGCGGGGATCGTTGCCATCGGCGACGGGTGGACGGGGAAGGAAGTCTGGGGAAGTGCCCCGGGGCTAGGCGTCACCCGGGATGGAACGCATGCCCAATATGTCGTCGTGGACCTGGATTCGCTCTCCGAGAAACCGGCGCACCTCTCGATGTCGGAGGCGGCTGCCGTCGGGATCTCGTATCTTGCGGCATGCTCGGCGCTGGTCGACGCCGCGGAAATGCAGGCCGGGGAGATCGTCCTGGTCACCGGCGCCGTAGGGGCGGTCGGCCAGGCGGCAATCCAGATTGCGCACTGGAAGGGGGCGCGCGTGATGGGTGCCGATATCCTGGATAGCCAGTCCGACGCCGACGCCTTCATCAATGCGAAGAGCAAGGATCTCGTCGTCGAAGCGAGAGCGTGGACGGATGGAAAGGGAGTCGACCTCGCGCACGGGCCCGCAGATCGCAACGATCATGGACGGCCTCCGGCCGGGCTTCGAAGGCGGTCACTTGCGGCCGCCATCCGTCCCGACCTGGTCCCTGGAGCAGGCTGTCGACGCCTATACGGCGGTGCAGGTGGGGATGCCCGGCAGCAAACATGTCCTCGTACCGAGGTTCTAGCGATGGCTCACAAGCCGAGGAGGCCAACGTGATCGTGAAGGTGGTTTGCGGAGTCGTCGTCGGCGTCCTCATCGGCGTTGGTTGCCGGTTCTTCGAGATCCCGCTTCCGGGGCCGCCCGCGATCCTGGGCGCGTTTCTGGCCGTCGCCATGGCGACCGGATACACGGTAACGGACAAGGTCCTGGCCGCGCGCGCACGAGCGGAAGCGCCGAGAGTCTCCGCCGGGGCGACCCCGTTGGGTAGGGGACCCATAGAGAAGTAGGGACCCACGGACTTCCCATGTCACTCGCATTCAGCAGCGTCTTTGTTCGGCGGCTCTCACCGGCGGTACTGGCGCTTGGGTGCCTCTCGTGCGCCGCCCAGTCGCCACCGGGCCCGTCCGCGCCCGTCGTCCGATGGCTGAGGCCGTCCGAGACGGCCACACCGGGGCGCGCCCCGGGCGCCAAGGTTCGCCTCCTTTCGACGCAGTCGGACGGCGCCAAGACCTACGTGCTTGTTCTCTCCCGGGGCGACCAGGTGCAGGCCGCGATCGTAGCGTTCGCGAAAGACCACCAGGTCCTCGACGCCCACTTCTCGGCCATCGGCGCGATTCGTGATCCGGAGGTGGCCTGGTTCGACGAGAGCCGGAAGCAGTTCAAGGCCATGTCGCTGCACGAGCAGATGGAGGTCCTGACGCTCTCCGGCGACATCACACTCGGCGTCGATGGCCAGCCGGTCGTGCACACACACCTGGTTCTGGCTCGCAGCGACGGCGAGGCTTGGGGAGGGCATCTCATCGAAGCCACGGCCTCCCCGACCGTCGAGCTCTACGTTACGACGTACCCAGAGCCGCTGTACAAGCGACTCGATCCCGCGACGGACCTTCAGCTGATCGATCCGTCGCTGGAACGATAGGGTAGATGAGTTGCCCTGTGCGGCAGGGCGCGTGCGGATTCGGCACGCGAAGCGCTGCAGAACCGGCACGGGGGCAAACGCACGCAGTCGCCATTCGTCGTCGCAGGGGGCGGCACGGAAGATGCTCCCTTCCAACATCGTCACCGGGCACCCGTGGTGCCCGTGATGACGACAACCGTGAAAGGAGCAAGCCATGACAAGCGAACCAAGTCATGATTCCAGGAAGGCTTCGACGTCGACGAGCAAATCGTCCCCTCAAGCAGACGACGGGATGCACCAACGGACGAACGACGAGACCGTCGGGCCCCACAAACGACGACTCGGCACGACTGACCTCGAGATCACCACGGTGGGATTCGGTGCCTGGGCGATCGGAGGCGGGGGTTGGGCCTATGGATGGGGGCCACAAGACGACTCGCGCTCGATCGCCGCGATCCGGCACGCCGTTGGGCGAGGCGTGAACTGGATCGATACCGCCGCGATCTACGGGCTCGGTCATTCCGAGGAGGTCGTGGGCCGCGCGCTCCGCGAGATGCCCGCGTCGGAGCGCCCATTCATCTTTACGAAGGGGGGCATGATACCGAATAGGAAGCGACCGTACGACGAACCCGTGCGTAGCCTGCGCCCGGCGTCGATCCGGATAGAGGTCGAGGCCTCGCTCCGGCGCCTCGGTGTCGAGCGGATCGATCTCTACCAGTTTCACTGGCCCGACCGCGTCGGCACGCCCATCGAAGAGTCGTGGTTCGAGATGAGCCGGCTCATCTCGGATGGAAAGATTCGGGCGGCCGGCGTGTCGAACTTCGACCGAGAGCTGCTCGATCGCGCGGAGTCGGTAAGGCATGTGGATAGTCTTCAGCCCCCGTTTTCGCTCCTTCACCGTGACGCTGCGGCCGACGTGATCCCCTGGGCTGCCGCGCATGGAACCGGCGTCATCGTGTACAGCCCCATGCAGTCTGGCATCCTCACTGAAACGTTTTCGGAAAGCCGCGTCGCCGCGATGGCCGCCGACGATTGGCGCCGTAGCTCGCCACAGTTCAACGAGCCGAACCTGTCGCGCAACATCGCGCTGCGCGACGCGCTCCGCCCGATCGCCGAGCGGCGAGGCGTCAGCGTGTCCGCGGTCGCGATCGCGTGGACGCTCGCGTGGCCGGGAGTGACCGGCGCGATCGTCGGAGCGCGCAGCCCCGAACAGCTCGATGGGTGGATCGCTGGCGGCTCGCTCGAGCTAGAGTCCTCGGAGCTCGCGGAGATTGCAGAAGCCATCCGGCGGACCTCCGCTGGCTCTGGACCGAGCTTGGTCACCGCGAAGGGGGCACCGTGAGCACGCGCGTGGCCGTCCTCGGCACCGGTCGCATGGGTTCCGCCATCGCGCGGCGCCTGGCCGAGACAGGGCTCGACGTCGTGCTCTGGAACCGAACTCGCTCGCATGCCGAGAGTGTCGGTGTCGGAGTCGTCGTCGCAACGCCCGCTGATGCGGTCGCGAAGGCCGATGTCGTGATGACGAGTCTGACCGGCCCTGAAGCGCTGCGGGCGACGTTCACGGGTCCAACGGGCGCGTTGGCGGCGGCGCGTGGGCAGAGCTTCGTCGAAATGAGCACAGCGGGACCCGACGTGCTGGAGGAACTCGCGCCGCTCGTCGCAAGGACGGGCTCGACCCTCGTGGACGCGCCGGTGATCGGCCCTCCACCCGCAGTGCTCCGCGGTAAGGAACTGATCATCCTGGGCGGTACGCCGGACGCCGCCGAGCGCGTGCGGCCGATCCTCGAGCGAATCGGCGAGGTGGTTCACGTCGGCCCGTTCGGCAGCGGCGCACGGTTGAAGCTCGTCGCGAACAGCATGCTCGGCGCCCTGGTTCTCATCGCCGCCGAGCTCGAGATTGCGGCAACAAGCGCGGGGCTCGACCCCGGAACGACTTTCGATGTCCTCACTCGATTCGTACCGTCGCTCGCGGTGCGCCGCGCGGGGTTCCTCGAGGACAAGCACGAACCCACGATGTTTGCCCTGCGCGACCTGCGCAAAGACCTCGATCTCGCGCTGAACGTGTTTCATGGCGTCGAAGCACACGTCCCTCTGACCGCGTTGGTCCGCGAATGGATCGACGAAGCCGCCACCGAAGACGCCAATCTCGACATCTCGGCCGTCATCCGTCGGTATGCAAGGAGCCCCGGCTTCGGGAAGCAAGACCGGCACGTCCCGCCTTGAATTGACCGTGGCCAGACTTGGCTCGCAAGGAGCCCAATCTGCCTCGGTTCTGCTCAAGATCTGGTCACCGCCGTGGTCTTCCAACGATCAGCTCAGGCGACTCGTACGGTGCCGGCGCCACGCACAGGGTGCTTCACCAGAGACCGAACACGCTGAGCCCGAGGCCACCTTCGGTAGGCATCATCGCGACGCGCACGTTGTTTGCGAGCGGGCGGTGAAAGAAATAGGGCACGCCGAATCCGACTGCAGACGCCTCGAGGGCGCCCGTGATCACGTCGGTCGCGTAGTGTTGATCGGCGGCGATCCGGAGATATCCGCCGGTCGTCGCGAAGGCGAGTCCGACCGCCCACATCACGGCCGCCAATCGGTAGTGACGGAGCGACGCGACGGTCCCCGCGGATGTGGCGAGAGCGAAGGCGAGCGTGGCGTGTCCCGAGAAGAATGACTCGTTGTCACCCGCCGAACGCGACGACGTCTGCTGGGCCGGACTTCGAAAATGCACGTAAGGACGCTCGCGCGCGAACGAAAGCTTGCTCACCTCATTCAAGTCGAGCGCGATGAACGCCGATTCGGCCACGACGAGGAGGTCGACGGGGAGCTCGTTCCCGCGGCCGTCGCGTTGCGTGATGTAGGCGCCGATGCCGAGTCCGGCGAGAGGAGCCAGCCCGAAGCTGAAGATGGTGCTCGCCGTGTCGGCGGATCCGGTATTTTTCCACTTGAGTGCGTTGCGGATCGAGCGATCGAAGCCGTTGAGGCTGTCGCTGCCGTCCGCGTTGCGGTCGCACCAGCGGCACGACTTCGGCGCAATCGTCGGTCCGAGCAGCGTGAGGGTGACGAACGTCACCCCCGTGGCCGCCGTAACCGTAGCGTCGAGAGGAAGGTCGTACCTCAGCGCCGGGCGATCCGTCTGCCAGTCCTGCGCGGGAGGCTCGCCGCTCTTCGCGTTCGGATCGACGGCTTTCACCGGCGGATCCGCGGCCTTCGCCGGCGTGACGGCGGACGCAAACACGGCGGCGACACACAGGGCTCGTTCCAATCGGTTCATAGTCGTCGTTCTCGCGGAATCAATGGTGTGGGAACCCTCTGAGCAAAGCGCATGCCGAAGCGACTCTATTGGCGACACCACCGTCGGGATCGTCTGGTGTTGGGGCGCCTCGCGCCATCGCCGGCTGCGCTGGCTCCCCCGAGCCATCGCTTCGCGAATTGGACCAGTACCGCGTCTCCTCTCGAGCGTCACTCGCTCGAGGGATCACGAAGCTCGTACCGCTTCAGTTTCTCGTAGAGGGTTCGCAGCCCAATGCCGAGCTTCGATGCAGCGAGACGCCGGTTACCGTTCACGGCCGCCAGCGTACGCTGGATCGTCTGTCGTTCGAGGTCGGCGAGGGACCCAGGGGGGGCGCTTTCGGCAATCGCCTCTGGCGACGGTAGGGTCGACTCCATCCACAGGTGCCGTGAGTCGATGATGGGGCCATCGGCGAGGATCATCGCGCGCTCGAGCACATTGCGAAGCTCGCGGACGTTCCCGGGCCAGTCTTCGTGCCGTAGCCGCGTCTTTGCGTCCTCGTCGAGGCGCGGCACCGTGGATCTTCCGGCAGACACTGAGAGCGAACGAAGGAGCGATTCCGAAAGGGGCACGATGTCTTCGCGCCGCTCACGAAGCGGCGGCAAGCGTATCGGAAATACCGCGAGGCGGTGATAAAGGTCCTCACGAAAGGTGCCCTCGTGCACCATGTTTCGGAGATCACGGTTCGTAGCGGCTACCCACCGAACGTCCCACGGTGATCGGGGTGGATCCTCCAAGCCGCTCGAAGCGACGCTCTTCCAGCACGCGAAGGAGCTTCGCTTGCAGGACGGGCTTCAGCTCCCCTACCTCGTCGAGGAAGAACGTTCCGCCGTCGGCAAGCTCGATGCGACCACGGCGCTGGGCGTGCGCTCCGGTGAACGCGCCTTTCTCGTGACCGAACAGCTCGCTTTCGAGAAGCTGCTCGGTCAAAACGGCGCAATTGATGGCGATGAACGGCTTCTGCGCGCGCGGGCTGGTCTCGTGAAGCAACCGTGCGGCAACCTCCTTGCCTGTTCCGCTCTCGCCTTGAAGGAGCACCGTTGCGCCCGACTTCGCGACCCGCGTGAGCGCATCGACGACGGGTTTCATCGCCGGCGCACCGAACGTGAGCTTGACGGACGTCGCGAGCTCCGCCGGCGAGGATGCGGCGAGCTTCAGACGACGCTCGAGCGCCCGGTCCACGAGCTCGCGGATGACGCTGGGGCTCGGTACCGGCTTTTCGACGTAATCGAACGCGCCGAGCTTCATCGCTTCGACCGCCGTGGCGACGTCGCCGAACGCGGTGAGTACGATGACCTCGACGTCGGCCTGCTGGGTGCGGACCGTGCGCACGACCGTCATACCGTCGGTCCCCGGCATCCGCAGATCCGTCAGGACGACGTCGAACGGCTCTTCGCGCACCGCCAGCAACGCCGCGGCGCCGTCGGCAACTTGGGTTACCTCGTGTCCGGTGCGCTCCAACGCCTCTGCAAGGAAGGTGCGAACACCTTCCTCGTCGTCAGCCACCAAGATCCTTCCGACGCGCTTCTCGGAACTCCTCATGGGGGACTCGCAGCCTTGGTGACGACGGGAAGCACGAGGCGGAACACCGCGCCGCCGCGGCCGTGCGTCTCGCCGGTGAGAGTACCATGATGTTGTTCCGCGATGCGCCGCGCGATCGACAGGCCAAGCCCGGTCCCCCGTGCCTTCGTCGTCACGAAGGGATCGAAGATCTGCTGTTCGGCTCCTCGGACGAGGCCGGGCCCGTGATCGCGCACCTCGATGACGACCTCGTGCGCGTTTCCGCGCATGCGAATCTCCACCGGCTCCGTCTCGTCGTTGCTGGCCTGAACCGCGTTCTGTAGCAGGTTGTGCAACGCGAGAGACGTTCGCTCCGCGTCTACCGAGAGCGCCCTGGGCGCGCCAGAAAGGTCGATGCGCACGCGTTCCTTCGGCACTTGCGCGAGCGCGCGATCGACGAGCTCTTCGGGGGTGATGGTTCGCACTTCGAGCGGCGCGTCGCGCACGAAATCGAGGAGCACGCTCATGAGCCGCTCGAGCCGCTCGGCGCCTTCGACGACGCGCAGAGCCTTGGCCCGCGACGGTTCGGGAAGGTCTTCGACGAGGAGCTGAGCATGTCCTTTCAACGCCGTCAGGGGGTTACGGAGCTCGTGGGCCATGACCGACGAAGCTCGCCCGAGCGCCACGAGGCGGCGCTCGGCCTCTGCTTGCCGCTGCACCTCGGCAAGGCGCTCCTGCGCGCGCGACCACGCGAATGCCAGCGCGACCAGGATGGCCGCGGCAAGACCGGCGACGATCGAGATGCGCGTGAGGTCCCCTTGGAGCTGGCCGATGGCACGCGGCTCGAACTCGAGAACCAGGTAAGGCGGCGGGGCCCCCGGCTCCCCTGGTCGGGAAATGAGCGCCGCGAGATCACGCCGCCCTTCCGTTCGCGCGACGAGCCGCGCCAGGGCGTTGATGATCCTCACGCGCTTATCCTGCCGGACGATTTGGCCCGGCACTCCGACGGGTATTGCGATCGCCGCTCGCCCCGCTTCGGCGAGCACGCGGCGATCCGTCCGGTCCACGAGGGCGAGGTACCGGGGTTGCTGGGCCTGGTGCTTCGCGAGCGACCGCGCGAGCGTCGCCGAGGTCACCGGCCATTCTGCGTCCAGGAAATCGGCGATCACCCGGTCGACGAGAGCATCTCCGTCGCCTCGGATCAGGACGTCGGCCGCGCCGTCGAACGCTTTCTGGGTGAGCCATACGGTAACGGCAAGAAAGCCGGCGGCCAAGGTCGCCATGGCCACCGCTCCCTTCTCCGCCCACCACGACCAACGCCGTTGCCGCTCGCTCATCTGTTGCTCCAGCGATCTCGCGGCAGAGGATACTGCGATCGCGCGAGGCAGCGGCGATGGGTTCACCTTGGAAGGTGCCGACCGGGCGGCGCTCAGAGGCAAGTCGGAACCGTCGAGGCGACCCATGTTTCAGGAAAGGTTCGTGCAAAGAACCAGCCATCCAGATCTCCGAAAAAAACGCGAGAACCCGGGCTACCGATCCGCAGAGCAGCAAATCTCGCACTGGACATCGTGCGAAATCCGCATGCTCGAGGGGTTGCCCGACGCATTTCTGCAGCCGAACTCCACTGGCATGCACCTTGCGGGGGGAGAGGTCATGTGCGCCGTCCCGCACGAACAGGAAGGCAATGCGGTGAACTCTCATACCCAAGCGCTCGTTCACAGCCTGGTCGCTTCTCAGCTTCGGATTGACGACGTGACCATCGACGACGCGAACCGTCTCGAGGAGCTGGGGCTGGACCCGCTAAACCTCGTCCTCGTGGTGCTTCGGCTCGAGGATCTGGACGGAAGGGGCGGCAGCTTCCCACTGATCCAGCTCGATCTGGTGGAGACCATTGGCGACCTGGTGGCGCTCGTCGATCTGTGGCTGCACCGTGACACGACGGCATACCGTACAGGAAGCATGGGGCCTCGCCGCAGCGCGGGCTCATCGCGGACGTTTCACAAGACCTGAAGGGTCGCGCCGACGCTCCGGGGTTCCTCGCGAGGTTTCTGCGCGACGGGTCGCGGCAAGCGCGCCTCCAAGAGCTCGAAGGCGCGCTGTGGGTCGACGGGTTTCGACCAATAGTAGCCTTGGCCCGATTGGCACCCCATGCGACGAAGAAGTTCGAGCTCCTGCAGCATCTCGACGCCCTCCGCGATGACCCGGATTCCGAGGGCGCGTGAGAGCGCCAGAATGACCTGCACGATCGATGCGCTCGACGGGTCGTTGCACATGGCGGAGACGAACGACCGATCGATCTTCAACACGTCGACGTGCATGCGATTCAAGTAACTGAGCGATGAATACCCCGTCCCGAAGTCGTCGAGATGAAGCTTGATGCCGAGCTCGCGAAGACGGTCACAGGTACCGATGGCGCTCGCGTCCATCATGGTGCTCTCCGTGATCTCGAGGCTGAGCGCGGAGGCAGCGACGCCCGTCTTTTCGAGGATCGAGGTCACCTCCTCGACGAACGACGGCCGGACGAACTGCTTGCACGCGACGTTCACCGCGACGGAGATGATGCGCCCGGGAGCGGCGGCTGCTTGCCACGAACGGAGCTGCGCGCAGGCCTCTTCGAGCACCCAGCGGCCGAGCGGAACGATCAGCCCCGTCTCATCGGCGAGTGGAATGAAATCGGACGGTGGAACGATGCCGCGCGTCGGGTGACGCCACCGGACGAGCGCTTCGAAATGTTCGACTTCCCCCGTCTCCAGGAAAACGATCGGTTGATACTGGAGAAAGAGCTCTCGTTCCTCGAGGGCCCGTCGCAAGTCTTTTTCGGTTTGCCAGCGCGCCATCGCGGAGGCGTGAAGGTCGTCGCTGAAGACCCGGTAACGGCTGCGCCCGTCGGCCTTGGCGCGGTACAGGGCCGCGTCCGCGTCACGCAAGAGCTCTTCCACTCTCAGGTAGCCCGGCCGTCCTATCGCGATGCCGATGCTGAGCGAGGCATGGACGTCATGTCCCTCGATCGGAATCGTATGCGTCACGCTCTCGAGCAAGCGGTCGGCGACTCGAAATACGTCGGCGTCTTCCTTGATGCCTTCGAGGAGAACGACGAACTCGTCCCCGCCGATGCGCGCGAGGTCGTTTCGCTCGCACGCGGAGATCGTGTCCGCTTCGCGAATGCACGACGTCAGTCGTTTCGAGAGCGCGACGAGGAGCGCATCCCCGACGAGGTGCCCGAGGCTGTCGTTGATGACCTTGAAATGGTCGAGGTCGATGAACATGACGGCAAAGCGAAACTCGGGTTGTCGCGCTTGCCGAACCAGACACCGTTGGATGCGCTCCGATAACAACGCGCGGTTCGGTAGGCCGGTCAGCGTATCGTGAAACGCGTCGTGCGTGAGCTGCGCTTCGGCGAGTTTTCGATCGGTGATGTCCGTCTGCGAGCCCGCGACACGCGGATTGCAGCCCATCTGATCCCGGGCGAGCAAGCCGCGACACAGCATCCACCGGTACTGACCGTCGGAGTGGCGGACGCGGTACTCGACCGACACGTGCGCCGTTTTTCCGGACAAGTGATCCATGAAGTCGCGCTCGACCGCGAGGCGGTCATCCGGGTGAACGCGATCGAACCATTCCGAAGGAGAGCCGCCCACGTCTCCTTCGGCGCACCCGAGCATGGCCTTCCAACGGGGTGAATACGTCACGACCGCCGTCCTGAGATCCCAATCCCAGAGCCCGTCGTTCGCCCCCGCGGCAGCACGCGCGTATCGGGCTTCGCTTTCTTGCAAGCGCTGGTTCGAGCGTTCGAGGTCGCGGGTCTGTTCGTCCACCATCCCGCGGAGCTGGGTGAGCTTGAGATGCGCGTGCCGCGCGAGATGCCACTTCTCCGTCAGAGCAAGCGCCAGCTGGCACACTTCTGCGGTATCGAAGGGTTTCTTGAGCACGAGCAGTCGATCGTTCACGCCGAACTTTCGAAGGATCTCCTCCCACGAGTAGTCGGAGTACGCCGTGCAGATGGAGACCTGCAGCTCGGGATCGATTTCCCACAGCTTCGCCACCGTTTGCACGCCGTCCAGGCCCGGTGGCATCCGCATATCGACGAAAGCCATCGCGTAGGGCTCGCCGCGCTCGAGCGCCGCGCGGACCATCTCGATCCCTTCTTCACCTTGGTACGCAGAACCAACTTCGTACTTCGGAAGCGCATTTTTTGCGCCCGTCTCGCCGAACAGATCCGCTTCGAGGGCGTCGAGGTCTCGCGCCTCTTCGGAGGCTCCGGTGAGGATCTTCCGGAAATCTTCGTGAATTGCTCGATTGTCGTCGACGATCAGGATTCGCCGGATCCGTTCCGAATGCATGCTCCATTAACAACGGCGGAGACGCTCGCTCCTTTAATTCTAATGTTGTTTGCGCGCCGTCCGTTCTCTCAGCTGTTCGAGAACACCGAGTCATGCCGCGCGCTCCCGATTCGACCCATTCTGCGACACACCCGCGAACGATGGGTTGGATGAGCACGACGGCGCTCGCGATGGGCGGCAGCAATCAGAGCCTCTTTTTGCTGAGTGCGCTCCTCATCGGACAGGGCAGCCTCCGGGGACAAGGCAGCGCGGCGATCGAGCTACTCGGAGTCGGGATGCTCCTCGGATGGATGGCGTTGCCCGGGTGGACCGAGCTCATCTTGATGTACCCGAATCGGGTCGGGGGAATCGCGGCGACGTGCAGCGAAGCATTCCGTCCTTACGCGCCGGTGCTCGCGAACCTCACCGGCGTCTCCTATTGGTGGGGTTGGGTGCCCACCTGTGGACTGACGGCTCTCCTGTCCGCGTCGGCCATCCGACAATGGTTTTTGCCAAATGTGCCGGTCACGCTGCTCGCGTGCGGGATCGTCGCGTTCTTCACGCTCGTCAATCTCATGGGCGTAAAATGGGCCGCTCGGCTGGCCGTGCCGATCGCCGCCACGTCGGCAACGCTCGCGTTCGCGTCGTCGATCATTCCCGTCGCCACGGGCTCCGTCGACTGGCACCGCGCCGCGACCTTCCATCTGGACACGCCGTTTCCCGGATTGTTCGGAAAAGTAACGAGCGCCATGGCGGGCCTCTACTTGGTCGGATTCGCAGCTCCCGCGTTCGAGGCAGCGGCTTGCCACGTCGGAGAAACGATCGACCCGAACAAGAACGTACCGCGCGCGATGTTCGCGAGCGCCGGAATGGCGACTCTGTACTTCGTGGTGCTCCCCGTGGTCTGGCTCGGCGCAATTGGACCCCAAGCTCTCGCAGGAGACCTCGCCGAAACGCTTGGCCCGACCTTCGCCCCGCTCCTCGGCAGCGGGGCAAAGGGTGCCGCGATCGCGTTCATGGTGTTCAACATGTTCCATGGGACGCTCGCACCTCTGACGGGCGTCGCGCGCACCCTGTCGCAGCTCTCCGAGGATGGGCTCTTGCCGGAGTTCTTCGCGCGAAGGACGAAGAGGGATTCGCCCTGGGTGGCGGTCACGGTCACCGCTCTCGCGGCCATTCTGTTTTTGATGATCGGCGACCCCATCTGGCTCCTGGCCGCCGCCAACTTCACGTACCTCATCGGCATCGCTCTTCCGAACGTTGCGGTGTGGCTACTTCGCAAGGATCAGCCGAACCTACCCCGTCCCTATCGCGCACCGCGCGGCACGATTCGACTGGGGCTCGTCGCCGCCGCAACGTGGGCGCTCTCCACGGTGCTCGGATTTCAGCAATTCGGATTGCCGACCGTGCTGCTCGGCCTTCTGATGGCGTATTCCGGCGCGGCGCTCTATGCGTGGCGCAAGTGGAGCGACCGTCGCAAGGCCGGCCTTCCGGGCATGGTGAGCTCGCTCCATCTGAAACTCACCGGCGCAATGGTCATCGTGCTCCTCCTCGACGGGTCGGGGTACCTTATGGCCGTGAGCAGCGTCAACCACGCTCACGCGGCGCTCGTCACCTGCCTGGAGGACATCTTCGTCGCGGTCGCCATCTTGACGATTTCCGTCGGCTTGGTGTTGCCCGGAATGATCGCCCACTCCGTCGTGGAAGTGACGGACGCCGCGCAACGGCTCGCAGCGGGAACGATGGCGGACTTCTCGCGCGCCATGAAAGCGCTGAGCGACGGCGACCTGGATGGGGCGTACGCCCGCGCCGACGTCGTCGAAGTCGTGGTCCACACGAACGACGAAATCGGCAAGATGGCAGAAAGCTTCAACACCTTGCAGCGTGAAATCGCCCGCGCCGCGACCGGTCTCGCTGGAGCCCGCGAGGGACTACGGTCCGCGCGCGCCGAGCTCACCGAGACGAACGCGAACCTCGAGCAGCGGGTGACCGATCGCACCGCGGAGCTCCAAGGACTCCACGAACGGCTGGTCGACGCGGCACGGCGCGCCGGCATGGCGGAGGTCGCAATCGGGGTCCTGCACAACGTCGGCAACGTGTTGAACAGCGTCAACGTGTCGGCCTCCATCTTGGATAGCCGAGTTCGCAAATCGAAAGTCGTCCAGCTCAAGAAGGCGACCGACCTCCTTCACGAGCACCTTGCCGACGTCGCCTCGTACTTGACGACGGACGAGAAGGGCAAGCTCTTGCCCGGATATCTGATGAAACTGTCGGAGCACCTGTCGCTCGAGCAAACGGAGCTCATCGCCGAGCTCACGGCGCTCACGAGCGGGGTCAGCCACATCAAACACATCGTCAGTAGTCATCAGTCGTACGCAAAAGAGGGCAGCATGGCCGAAGCCCTCGACCCCGCGGCTTTGATGGAAGAAGCCCTCATGATCAGCTGCGAGAGCGTCCGAGTGCCGGACGTGCACCTCGAACGCAAGTACGCGGCCGTTCCTTTGGTGAACGTCGACAAGCACAAGCTCCTGCAAATCTTGGTCAACTTGTTGAGCAACGCGCGCGCGGCCCTCGCCGGAGTCGGACCCGAGCGCAACCTCTCCTTGACGGTCGCACGAAAGTCCGACGATCCGCTGCGACTCATTTTTCGAGTCGAAGACAACGGGGTCGGTATTCCGCAGGAAAGCTTGACCCGCATCTTCGAGCACGGATTCACGACGAAGTCCGACGGGCACGGCTTCGGCCTTCACAGCTCCGCTCTTGCCGCGCAATCGCTCGGCGGATCGCTCCGTGTCGCGAGCGACGGATGGGGCAAAGGAGCGACGTTCACCATCGATATTCCCATCGGGATACCGAACATCACTCGGTTGAGCCCCCTGAGCGTGAGGGGCGCCGCTCTGGCGGTTTAGCGGCGCAAGAGTCCGCTGATGGCCCACGCGGCGAGGACGGCGCTTCCAATCGCGAGCCATCGAACCTGCGCGGGCATCCGACCGTTTTCCTACCATGCCGTGCAACCGCCGAGACACGGGTGAGTCATTCGGAATTTTTCGAGACGTCCCAGCTCCTTCGGCCGAAGCGGCTTCCGAACCCCTCGCGATCTCTCACGAGGCGTGGTTTCATAGCTCTCTTTGTGAGGTATCACCATGAACCGTCGCGGGATCTCGGTCGTGTGGGCTGCGTTGACGCTGTGCTCCTGCTCTTCGTCGGGCACCTCGAGTGCCGGACTCGGCCCTGACGCGTCGATCCCCTCTAGCGGCGGAGCGACGAGCAGCGGCGGAGCGACGAGCAGCGGCGGAGCGACGAGTAGCGGCGGAGCGACGAGTAGCGGCGGAGCGACGAGTAGCGGCGGAGCGACGAGCAGCGGCGGAGCGACGAGTAGCGGCGGAGCGACGAGTA
>CAZDNG010000071.1:11573-25336 GCA_964506835.1 uncultured Polyangiaceae bacterium | reverse complement strand
AGCGGCGGAGCGACGAGCAGCGGCGGAGCGACGAGTAGCGGCGGAGCGACGAGTAGCGGCGGAGCGACGAGTAGCGGCGGAGCGACGAGCAGCGGCGGAGCGACGAGCAGCGGCGGAGCGACGAGCAGCGGTGGAGCCATGGCATCGGGTGGACAGGGCGGCGCGGGCGGCACGAGCGCAGGGCCGCTCTCGTGCACCTTGCCGTTTCAGGCCGCGGATACCTCGACGCCTACGACGGTGGTCGGTCAGGGCGGTGTTACTTGCGACGAGGCAGGCGTCGCGGCTGCAGTGGCCGCGGGCGGCATAGTGACCTTCGACTGTGGCGATGTGACGATAACGCTCACGGCGCCTCTTGCTCCGCCGAAGAGCAAGGACACGACGATCGACGGCGGCGGACACATCACTCTGGACGGAGGGGGAACCTCCCGGCTCTTGTCGTTCAAGGGGGGAAACTATCGCGGGACGACGACGCGCATCACGGTCCAGCACCTGGCGTTCCAGAACGGCCACGCGACGGGGACGAAGCTACCGGATCCTCCAGCGAACACCGATTGCTCGGAGGGCTACGACACGGACGCAGGCGGGGGCGACATCTACGTTCAGGACGGCGAGCTCCGCGTGTTCGACTGCACGTTCTCGAGCAGCTCCGGGCAAACGCCGGGGCCCGACGTCGCGGGCGGCGCGATCTACGTGGACGGCTCGCTCGGCGCGACCATCGTACAGAGCACCTTCACGAACAACACTGCGTCGAACGGCGGAGCGATCGGCTCGTTGAATAGTGATCTCGCCGTCTACACGAGCACGTTCACGGGGAACTCGGCAACAGGCACTGGGCAGAACACGATCGATCAAACCCACTGCTCGAGCGCGAGCGGAGAGGTGGGCGACGGGGGGAGCGGCGGCGCCATCTACATGGACGGCGGCAGCGAGGGGGATGTGACCTTCTGCGGCGATATTTTTTCGAAGAACCACGCGAACGCGCTCGGGGGAGTGTTCTTCCGCGTGTTCGACACGGCCACGCACAATCTGACCATCGACCTCTGCACGATGGACAGCAACGTCGCCGATGGCCCCGTTGGAAGGACCGGCAGCGGCCCGGGCGCCGGCGCGTACTACGCCGAGAAAGCGAACTTGAGCATGCAGAACTCGACGGTCTCGAACAATTCTTCTCCCGGTTGCGGGGGTGTTCAGTCCGACGGCTCCACGTTGACGTTCATCAACGATACCTTCGCCGGCAACACCGCCACGTCCGGGGTCGGCGGAGCGCTGTGCTTCTTTTCGAACTCGGGGACCATCACGAACTCTACCTTCGCGAACAACCAGGCCCTCGGCGGCACCGACACGTTCTCGAACTACTACGGCGCTTCGATCTTCGGCAACAACCTCACGATCGACAACACGATCTTCGACAACAACACGACCCAGAACGACGACGGGCGGATGTCGTGCGGCAATACGTTCACGGGCAGCCACGACGTTCAATGGCCGTCGAAAAAGGTGGTCGGCGGCTCCGCCGATTCGCCGTGCGTCACCGGGATCACCTTCGCGGACGCGATGGTCGGCGCGCTTGCGAACAACGGCGGCACGACCCAGACGATGCTTCCCGGCGCCTCCGCGTCCGTCGTCCAGATCGGCACGAATTGCCCCGCGACGGATCAGACCGGCAAGCCGCGAAAGAGCCCGTGCACGATCGGAGCCGTCGAGGCTCAGTGACGCCAGCGTTCGAGGTGTGCCTCACGCCGGAGGGCGCGTCTCAACTCGCCTGCGCGCTGGCAGGTTGGCTGCGCCGCACGGCTTCGCTGAGGGCGATGTTCCGGCATTCGTCCAGAGCGGCCACGAACGGAGCGATGTCGCCGGGGTCGTTGTGGCGCGTCACGGTGAAGCGGAGGCCGGGACGGTTCATGGGGACGGCGGGGAAGACGCAAACGCAGCAGTAGAACCCGCGCGCTTGCAGGAGCTCGGCGACGCGGAACGCGACGCGCGGCGAATCGCAGGGCGCCTGAAAGATCGGCGAGGGGTCGAACGGAGAGTGCGGCAGGGTGGTTCCCTTCATTTCCCCGACGCAGAGCTCGAGTCGTGCCCTCAGGTCGGCCTGCATGGCCGGAAACTCCTTGCTCACGTGCACGCGCGCGGAGCCCACCGCTGCGCCGAGCATCGGCGGCTGAATGGGGCCCGAGAAGAGCATCGGGCCGCCGCAGCGCCGGACGCGCGCGACGAGGTCCCTCGTCGGCAGCGCCAGTACTCCCCCCGCCGCGGAGAACGCTTTGTTCAGTGAAAGGGTGACGACCACTCGCTCGTCGTCCGCAAAGTGGTCGAGCGCCGCGCCACGACCGCGCGCGCCGAGCCAGCTCGTGGAGTGCGCGTCGTCGATGTAGAGGCGAAGGTTGTCGTAGAGGTCGAGCAGCCGCCGGAGCTCTGCGAAGGGAGCGAAGTCTCCGAGCATCGAGTAGAGCCCGTCGGCGACGTACCAGACCTTCTGCGCCTTGCCGCGAAGCTGAGCGAGCCGCGCCTCGAGCTGATCCATTCGATTGTGCCGAACAATCTCCATGGGCACCTCGGGAAGCAGTTGCAAGGCAGTGTGCAGGCTCGCATGGGCAAATTGATCGACGAGGATGTAGTCCTCGTCCGCGATCAGCGCCGGCAGCGCGGACAGGTGAGCGAGGCTCGTCGAGGCCGCCACCAGAATGGGGCGCCCCGCGATCTGCTCCATCAGCGCTTCCAGCTCCTCGTACAGCTCGCACTGCACGTACGCGCGCGAGAAGTGAAACTGCGTGCCGTATTCGTCGATCGCTCGGTGAGCGCACTCACGGATCTGCGGAAGCGCCTCGAGCCCCATGTAGCTGCACGAGCCGAAGTTCATGAGCCGGACGCCGTCGACCGTGACGTAGCGTCCGTTCGGGCCCTGGCCCGTTCTGAGGATCGCGCCCGCATCGGCAGCTTCCGAGACATATCGGTACGCGCTGTCGATCTTACGGGTGTGAGAGAACCGGAATCTGGCGGCTCTGGACATAGACTACTCCTGAAACCACGGCGCACGGCTCACGGCCGTTTGTCGTTGCATGTCTTCCGCGCTGGATGACGCGTGATCGTCCCAGCAGAGGCTGCAGATCTTCCACCTTCCGTCTTCGTGAATCAGCTGAAGCGAGTTCACGCCACGTTCGATGTAGTCGACGGCATCGGGCGAGATCCTGGTTTCGTAAGCACTCGCGACGTGCATGACATTTCCGAAACGATCCACGCGACGCGCGATCTCGCGTTCGAAGAAGCTGGTGAAAGCCCCCACCTCGATCAGCTCCTCGGCCATGCTTCGGAAGCCTTCCAGATCCAGGTAGTCGATGGCTTCCGGCGTGACGCGCGTGATCCGCGCCCGGCTGGAAAACAGCCCGGCCATCGAATCCCAGTCCGGACTGCCCCCTTCCTCGAACGAAACCACTCGATAGAAGAGATCCATCAGGTCGTCGAGCTCACCGCGGACCTCGGCGTCCAATCGCGCATTGTTCATCTGTTGCCTCACCTCGCTAGGGACAGATGCCAAATCGAGGCGCGCATCGCCATAGGCAAATCGTCGGCACCACGACGGATTCGCTCGCGCACCGTTCGTTTATTTTCGGCGCGGGCGCCGTATGACACTCGCCATGGTCATGACTTCGCGAGCGGCATTCGACGCTCGCGAAATCGCGTTCGAGTCTACCGGGCCACGCACGGACGCCGCGATCCGGCGCATCGCCCCTCTGCACCTTGACAACGACGTCGCCCCGTTGCATGACTTGAACACTTGGTTAAACCGACCGTATAACCGGAGCGCCAACCGATGCTCGGGCCGAACAAAAAACGCGCGAAAAACCCAAAAACACCGAAATTTCCCGACGGTCCGTCTCTGTTCGAGGAGCCGGCCTCGGGTGACACGAAGGGCAGGATCTTGGCCGCCGCGTTCCGGCAGCTCGCCGAGCACGGGTACGCGGCGCTCAGCATTCGCGAGATCGCGAAGGCGGCCGGCGTGAATCACGCGCTCATCAACTACCACTTTCGGACCAAGGACCAGCTCGTCATCGAGGTCCTGGACGCGGCGAACCAACGTCTCCTCGAGCGACAGCGCCGTATGTACGCCACGCCGGGCGGCTTCGCCGAGAAGTGGGAGCAGGCGCGTTCGTTCTATCGGCAGGACCTCGCTTCGGGCTTCGTGCGCGTCCAGGCGGAACTCTGGGCGGCGAGCTTCTCGAATCCGGACCTACGCGAAAAATTCTTGCCGCGCGTCAACGCGTGGAGAGAAGTCGTCCGAGGCGGCGTTCGCGACGCCCTCCGAGCGCTCGAAGCCACCGACGTGAAGCTGCCCCCGGTGTTCACCGCGACGGCCATCGCGTCGTGGATCGCGGAGTTCTGGCTCGGAATGGAGTTCTCGAATCTCTTGGGCGGGCCCGCGGAAGAAGACGAGCACCGCGAGGCGCTGGACGCCATGGAGCACCTCCTGAAACGGCTCGACGGGCTCGCGCGGCGATCGAAACGCGAAGAGCCGCGCACTGGGCGCAACGGAACGACTCGACGGAGCAGCAAATGACCACGACGCGCGAGATGCCGAAAAGCTTTCGGAAGATAGTCGGCACGCTGCCGGAACCGGGGCAATTGGGCTCGATAGAGGACCACCCATTCCGAACCATCCGGCCCGTGCGCGACGGATACGTCGAAAGGAACGGCGTCGCGAGCTGGTACGCGGTTTGGGGCGACAGCGGGCCGTGGATCGCGTTCGCCCCGATCTTCCAGATCGTGCACTCACAGATGCTGAAAGCGACCGTGCCGTACCTGTCGCGGCACTTCCGCGTGATCACCATGGACGGTCGCGGCAACGGCCGCTCCGATCGCCCGGAGGGTGCCGAGGCGTACACGTTCGACGAGTACTATCGCGACTTCGTCGCGGTGCTCGATGCCGTGTCGGTCGACCGTCTCGCGGTGATCGGTATCTCGGCGACCGCGAAAACGGCCGTGCGACTCGCCGCGGAACAGCCAGATCGCGTCTCGCACGTGGTCGTGGCCGGCGGATTCATCGACGCGCCGCTTTCCGACGCGAAGCGAGCTCCGCTTCTCCGCGCGCAGCTCGAGCGCATGCGCACGAACTGGCCGGGGTACCTCGATTGGTTTTTCTCGACCGTTTTCACGGAACCGCACTCCACCAAACCATTCGAGGACGGAGTTCGCTACGGCTGGGCCACGACCGGCGACGTCGTCGCTCGATGCTTGCACGGCTGGGTCGAGACGGACGTCCGGGAGCTCGCCGCGCGAGTGAAATGCCCGACGCTCGTCATCCACGGCGATGGCGATCGCCTCGTGCCGTACTCGAACGGCGAAATGATTCACGAGCTGGTTCCGGGTTCCGCGCTCCTGACGATCGAAGGCGGCGGGCACATCACGCCGGCGCGCGACCCGGTCGTTTTCAACCGGTCGGTCCGCGACTTCGTCGCGAGCGCTCCGAAAACGACGAATTGGGTTCGTGGAAGGAGCCGGAAGCAACGGGCTCTGTTCATTTCGAGTCCCATCGGCCTCGGACACGTCCAGCGCGATCTCGCCATCGCCCGTGAGCTGAAGAAATTCCGTCCCGAGCTCGAGATCGATTGGTTCACGGTCGACCCGGCTCGCTCGTACCTCGAACGGGAGGGCGAGCGCGTCCACCCGATCACCGTGCGGCTCGCGAACGAGAGCCGGCACTTCGAAAGCGTCGCCGGCGAGCACGATCTATCGGCGTTCTTCGCGCTCCGCACGATGGACGAGATCATGGTCAACAACTTCATGACCTTCGTCGATCTCATGGAGGCCGAGCACTACGATCTCGTGATCGGCGACGAAGCGTGGGACGTCGATTACTACTACCACGAGAATCCCGAGCTGAAGCGTCAGCCCTTCGTGTTCTTGACGGACTTCGTCGGCTGTCTGCCGACGGAAGGCGACGAGCGCGAGGCGTTTCTTTGCGCCGATCGCAACGCCGAGGACATCCATCACGTCGAGCGATTTCCCTATGTCCGGGACGCCGCGATCTTCGTCGGCAACCCCGACGACGTGACGGAGCTTCCATTCGGCCCGGGGCTTCCCAGCATTCGAGCGTGGACCGACCGCAACTTCGTGTACAGCGGCTACACCCTACCCTTCGATCCGGCGACGTTCGCCGACACGGACGCCCTCCGCGCGCGCCTCGGTTACGCCAGAGACGAGAAGATCGTCATCGCCTCGATCGGCGGGACCAGCGTCGGCAAGGACCTTCTCTCGAAGATCGCCCACGCCTATCCGCGCATGAAGCGCGAGGTGCCGGGCTTGCGCGTGGTTCTCGTCGCCGGCCCGCGGCTGGCTCCCGGCGCGCTTCCGCAGATCGAGGGGCTCGAGGTGAAGCCCTACGTGCACAACCTGTTCGAGCATCTCGCTTGCGCGGATCTCGCGCTGGTCCAGGGCGGGCTCAGCACGTGCATGGAACTGGTTGCGACCCGACGACCGTTCTTGAGCTTTCCGCTGCGACGTCACTTCGAGCAAGGCGTTCACGTGCGCCGGCGGCTCTCGAACTACGGCGCCGACGCCAGCGTCGACTACGAGTCCGTCACTCCGGAGACCCTGGCCGATAAGGCGCTCGCGACGATGCACGCCCCGGTCCGATACCGACCCGTGGAAACCGACGGCGCGAGGCGAGCCGCGCTTCGCATCGCAGAGGTCCTCGACAACCGCACGTGGCTAGCGCGCTGACATGAAAAAGAAGGAGAGAGCAAAATGAAATCCATTTCGTGGGTTCTGTACGGGATCGTCGCATACGCGACATTCCTCGTCGCCATTCTTTACGCCATCGGCTTCGCCGGAAACCTGGTCGTGCCGAGGTCCATCGACGTCGGACCAGCGGTCGCGGTGCCTGAAGCACTCGTCGTCGACGTACTCCTGCTCGGGCTCTTTGCGGTGCAGCACAGCGTCATGGCGCGACCTTGGTTCAAGCGCGCTTGGACCCGGTTCGTGCCCCCCGCGATCGAACGGAGCACCTACGTGCTGTTTGCGAGCCTCGTCTTGTTGCTCCTCTATTGGCAGTGGCGCCCCGTTCCCGCGCCGGTCTGGACAGTGACCAATCCGACGGGCGCCGCCATCGTGTGGAGCATATTTTGGCTCGGCTGGTTCGTGTTGGTCCTCGCCACGTTCCTCATCAATCACTTCGAGCTATTCGGGTTGCGCCAGGCCGTCGCTCGGCTCCTTGGCCTCGACGAGTTACCAAAAGAGTTCCGAACGCCGCTCCTCTATCGCCACGTGCGGCACCCGATCTACCTCGGTTTTCTACTGTCGTTCTGGGCAGCTCCCACCATGACCGTCGGACACCTCGTGTTCTCGCTGGCGACGACCGGATACATTCTGATCGGCCTGCGTCTCGAAGAGCGCGATCTGATCGCGCAGTTCGGCGACCGCTACCGGCGCTATCGAGCGGAGGTGGCAGCGCTGATTCCGTTCATGGGCAAGCGCGCAGAAGCCAAGGACCCTAAGGGACTTGCTTCAGCGCATCGAGGCGCGAGCAATGCGCCGCGATGACCGCCGGGTAGAAACGTCGCTCGTGCGCGAGGCGGCAACGGAGGACTTGAACCGGTACGACGTCGGGATGCGCTTCGAATAGCGGTCCCGCCAAGAGCCAGGCCGTGCTCGAGTCACTCGGCTCGACGGCGAGCGCCTTGTCGTAGAGCGATCGCTCGTCGGGCGTCAGAGCGTCGAGGCCGCGCGGCACCATGGGCGGCGGCGGTCGGGCCGAGACAGCCACGGCAGGGGGAGCGGAAGCGCTCTCCTCTGCCGGCGCGAGACTGTGAAGGAGAGCCTGGCGTTCGTCTGCTGCCCATCCATCGGGATGATTGCTGAGATAGGTCCGAAGCTCGGCGTACGAGGTCCGCGAGCTCGGACCTTCGAACCGCAATGGAACGGTGATGCGAAGGAGCTCGAGCGTCGGCGCGTCGAAGCCACTCGCGTGCGGGTCGTAGGCTGGACTCATGATCGTCGTGACGCCGACTCGGTGAAGAGCGCCGAGGGTGTGGCCGATCTCGTGCAGGAACACCGTGACCATTCGATGATGCTTGCGGTCCGAATAGAGCTGCTCCTTTTGAGCTTCGCTCATGCCGTCGAACTCGCGACCGATGAAGTCGTGCTCGGCCGGGTCGTTCGAGGCTCGAAGGACGAGGTACTTCGAAAAAGGACGGCCCATTCCGAGCACGTGATAGTCGGTGACGAGCTTGGGCGTCGATTGCACGAACCCGACGACCCACTCCGCGTCGCGCCCCTCGTCTTCGTCTGATAGCTCATCCAACATCGGACCGAGACTCGCTTCGTCTCCTGACGGCTGCCAGAGCGACGTGCCTCCGTCCTCGAGCGCGATTCCGAGTGCGGGTTCGAGCACAGCACTCGCGTCCCTCAGTAGTGCTCGAAAGCTCCCTTCCCAGTCGAAAGTTTCCGCGGCGTAGGCGCGCGTCGCGTGCGCTCGTACGCGCGCGATCCGCATTCCGTCGTGCGGCGCGGCCCGGTGCTCGAGCGTCGCGGGCTTCAGCCGTTCCGCCGCGCGCTTCTCTTCGGCCTGTTTCTGACCCCACGTCGAATCGTAATAGAAGCACCCCACCATCTGCACAGAGACGAGCACGGACCCGAGACGCCGAAGGACGGGCCCAATCATGCCAATTTTCGTAGTCTAGCCGAGTATGTGGCGGAGAGTCGTACCCGTCGAATGTGCGGCCCCGTACGATTTCCTGCGCGCGGGGACGGCCAGCGGCAACTATCTGGCATGACGTCGAAAAGCATCGCCTGGGGCGGAAGAGTCGCCGAGTGCCGCGCTTCGTGGGCTTTCGCGTGCGCCATGGCGCTCGCAGGTTGCGGAGACAAGGTCGTTAGCGGCACGACTCCCGCCGATGGAGGTTCGGGTAACGCGAGCTCCAGCGGCGGTGCGGCAAGCGGCGGCGCGGCCAACGGCGGCATATCGAACGGCGGTGCCGTGAGCTCGGGAGGAGCCGGCGGCGGCGCTACCGGCGGAACCATCGGTTCGGGTGGTGCCGGCAATGGAGGCACCGGCGGGAGCGGCGCGGCGGCGGGCGGCAGCACCGCAACGGGAGGGTCCGGAGGGAGTGCGACGGGCGGTGCGCCGATGTTCGACGCGGGCACTGGTGGGTCCGGCGGCACGGGAACCGGCGGCACGAGCGGCTCGACGTCCGCTACCTGCACGAACCCGACGCACACCTTGCCGCTGAATCCGTCGAACGCCCAAGACGGCATCACGCTGAGCGGGTTCTACGTGGACACGGACACCTGGAACGCGGCGAACTACCCGGTGTCGCAGACCCTATACGTCTGCGACTACGACAACTGGTACGTCGTGGCGAACATGAACAACGACAGCGGCGACGGGGCCGTGAAAACGTACCCGGACGTGCACAAGGACTTCGACGCCTCGCCGCTGATCAGCTCGTTCACGTCCATCTCGAGCAGCTTTGCCCACGCGGGACCGCACGTCGGCATCTACGAATTCGCGTACGACATCTGGCTCAACGGCGTCGCGAGCAGCGGCTCCACCGAGGTGATGATCTGGACCGACAATTTCAATCAAACGCCGTCGGGATCGCAAGTCGACAGCGTGACCTACGACGGTCAGACCTACCACGTCTTCAAGAGCGGCAGCTACATCGCCTTCGTCGAAGCGAACAACGTGACGTCCGGGACGGTCAACCTGCTTTCGTTCTTCAACTACATCATCGGCAAGAGCTGGATCCCCGCGACCTCGACGATCGGGGCGATCGACTACGGCGTCGAGCTCGTGTCGACGGACGGGCACGACGCGACCTTCACGGTGAGTAACTTCTCGCTGACTACGAATTGACTGGCGCTCGCGACGACCCGAATGCCCGAGGTCGGGCGCTCCGCCGCCGCCACTGAGCGGGCAAGACCGCGAACGCGTCTCACGGTGCCGCGGCTGCCTCGAAGATCCGCGCGAGGCCGTCGATGAGTTGCTCGTCGGAGTAGAGCAGCGGGTCGCCGAGGCTCTCTACCATCCCCTTCACGGTGAGGATCCCGACCGCGGCCAGGTTGGCGAGGAAAACCATCAGTCGCGGCTCGACTCCGGCGCGCCCGCGCGCGTGCTTCCACTCCTGGGTAAGGGCTTTGGTGGCGCCCGCGTAGGCCAGGTCGTTGAGCGGGCGGATCCGCGCGAACTGCTCGACGCCGAAGTGAACGGCACCGGAGCCGGCGACCTGGCCATGCATGAACGCGAGACGGAAGTCATCCATCTGCGCTGCGAACGTGCGCACGGTCTCGCGGATGAGGGCGCGAAGGGCGTCACCGCCGCCGTTCGCCTTCGCCACGGCGTCGTGAATCGCTCGTGCTTCTGCCTCGACTACGCTGAAGATGAGCTCGAAGTAGAGGGCGTCCTTGGACGGGTAGTAGTAGTAGAGAGCGGCCTTCGTGAGCCCGAGCTCCTTGGCGACGGCGTCGAGCGTGGTCGCCGCCATGCCGTCGCGCAGCATGACGCGGCGAGCCGCCGCCACGATCTCCTCGCGAGACTGCTCGCGGCGCCGCTCACGACGCGCGATCCGAGGTGAGCTCTCGGCAGGTTGGCTGACCTTGCGGGGAGATTTACGAGAAGTTCTCGAGGACGATGACACGCCGCATATTCTACCTTCGGTTGGTAATTATGACCAACGGTAAATTTTTCTAACCGTCGGTCGAATTTAGTGGTACTCGTTCGGCATCGGGTTGGGACGAACCCGGCCGAGCCAGACGGAGGACCCCATGCAGACGCTGACCCACGAGATCGCCGACGGCATTTACCGCTTCTCGACGTGCGTTCCGGACGCCGCCCCGGGAGGTTTCACGTTCAACCAGTTCCTGATCAAGGCCGAGGAGCCGTTGCTCTTCCACACTGGGCCAAGACGGATGTTCCCGCTCGTGTCCGAGGCGATCAGACGCGTCGTGCCGCTGAACCGCCTTCGCTGGATCACGTTCGGTCACGTCGAATCCGACGAGTGCGGAGCCATGAACGCGCTGCTCGCCGCTGCTCCCCACGCCGAAGTCGCGCACGGCGCGGTCGGCTGCATGGTCTCGCTCGACGACCTGTGCGATCGGCCTCCCCGCAAGCTCGTCGACGGCGAGATCATCGACCTCGGAGGCCGTCGAGTCCGGCACATCGACACGCCCCACGTCCCTCACAACTGGGAGGCGCGCGTCCTGTTCGAAGAGACGACGAGGACGTTGTTCTGCGGCGACCTGTTCACCCACGCCGGCGACGGTCCCCCGCTCACGACCGACGACATCGTGGGTCCGGCGCTGGCCGCCGAGGAGATGTTCCAAGCGACGGGGCTCTGCGTCGCGACCGCTCCGACCATTCGCCGCCTGGCAGCGCTCGAGCCACGGACGCTCGCGCTGATGCACGGCTCCTCCACGGCGACCCAGTGCAGCGACGCGCTCCTCCGGCTCGCGGACGCCTACGAAGCGAAGCTCGGACGCTAGGCTCGGACCCTGCCCATGGACAAGCTGAGCCTGCACGATCCCCTCTTCGCGACGTACGCCATCGCCGCGTCGCTCATGATCCTCAAAGCCGCGAGCATGTCGTGGCTGACGGTCGCTCGCATGCTCCAGGTGAACGGCGGCTTCCGCGCACCCGAGGACGTGAAGAAGACCCCCATCAACCCAACCCCCAATCCGAAGCAGCTCGAGCCCAACGAAGCCGTCGACAGGATACGCCGCATCCACTTGAACGATCTGGAGAACATTCCGTTCTTCCTCGCCGCGGGCTTTCTCTACATCCTGACCGAGCCCTCGCTCCTCGTCGCGCGCGTCCTGCTCTACGGGTACGTCGTGACGCGACTCCTGCACTTCGTCGCGTACCTCACCGGGCGCACCCACGACACGCGCGCGATGCTCTGGACGCCCGGATCGCTCATCCTGCTCTTCATGGCCGGTCGCTCGCTGGTCGCGGCGCTCGGCATTGTCTGAGAGCGCGAGCCCGTAGGAGGCCCGCCGAACCACTTCGGACAATCGGGGCCACGCGCGAGGACCCGGTTGCTCTTCTCTCGGCGCGTCGCGGCGGCGATAATCCGCGTCGTTGCGCCAGGGAAAGTCATGAACAAGTGGACGTGTTGGACCGTGACGCTCGCGACGGTGAGCGCGTGCTCGAGCTGCAGCGGCAGTGTGAGGTTCGACAGTAGGGGTTCCGCAGGCTCCGGCGGCGCGAGCGGTTCCGGAGGCACCGTGCGCGGCTCGGGTGGACGGGCGAGCGGCGGAGCAAGCGCTTCGAGCGGCGGCCGCGCGAACGTGGGCGGTACGTCACAAGCTGCGAGCGGTGGCCATGCGAATTCAGGTGGCGCGAACGCGGGCGGCACGACCGACGGCGGTCACGGCTCCGAACGCGACGCGAGCGTAGACGCGAGCGCGGGGACTCACGATGCGGCGTTGCTCGACGCTTACGCCGTCGCCGACGTGGAAGTGAGCCCACCGAAGCCTGATCCGTGCCCGAACGCGCCGGACCTCCTGCTGCTCGATCCGGGCGAACGTTGTCCACCCGACGCCGCGGTTCAGCTCCCGGAAGCAGGGACGATGAACCTCGTCGTAGACGACACGGACGTTTACGGCGTGGGATGCGCGCGCGGGTTCTGCTCCGAAGGGTTCTGCTCCGAGACGCCGGGCAACGTCTACCGCGTGCCGCGCTGCGGTGGCACGGTCACCCAGATACAGGCCTTACGCGACATGGTGTGGGGAGAGAACGAGTTGTCCTCGTTCACCGGAGGCGGCTCATACTTGTACGCGCCGGGGACATTCGAGTCCGGCACCATGCTCCGCATTCCGAAAGCGGGCGGTCCGGCGACGGTGCTCGACGTGGGTTTCGACTGTACGTTCGGTGCTGCGGACGTGACCGGCTTCTTTTGCCCGACCCCAGCCAGTATCCAGAAAGTCGCGGTCGGGTCGACGAGCGCGACCACCGCCTTCGATCTCGGCATGGCATTCGACTTCGATGCAGCGACCCTTCCCTGGCTCGTCGGGGCGCTCGTCGTGCACGGCGACGAGTTGTTCTTCTCCGAGAACGGAAGCGTATGGAGCGGGCCAGTAGGAGGCTCGCGTGCAACGCTCCTTTTCAATACTCCACCCTCGTCGTCGCCGATCGAGGCAGAGCTAGCGGACAGTGACGCGATCTACGTCTCCGACGTCGAGTCCGACAGCGTCATGCGGGTCCATCGCATCCCCTTCGACGGTTCCCCTCGCTCGACCTACCCGAGTCCCTCCACCGATTCGTCATTGGTCGGCGCGGACTCGGGATACCTCTATCTTCGAGTCGGCGTGGCTCAGATCGTTCGAGAACCCCTTCGCGGAACAGTGACCGCCGAGACCATCGCCAACTCGGCCGGAAACTCGGGTCGCTACATCGGTGCGGTCGCAGTCAAGGACGGTTGGCTCTACTTTGCCGAGTCAGGGAAACTGTTCGCGGCGCGTATCCACGGCGGGATCATTCCCGATCCGCTCGCCGACGCAGGGCACTAGAAGCCCGCGGGTTCAGGCAAGGTGGCGGCGATTTCCTCGAGGCGGGGAATGCTTTCGAAGAGCGCGTCCACGATGGGGGCCTCGAAGAGAAGGCCGGATTTTTCCCGGAAGTACGTCACGATCTGTTCCTCGCTCCACGCCTTCTTGTAACAGCGCACCTGACCGAGCGCGTCGTAGACGTCGACGACGGCCACGATGCGCGCTTCGCGGGGGCAATCGTCCGCGCGAAGGCCATTCGGGTAGCCGCTTCCGTCCCAGCGCTC
>CAZDNG010000071.1:0-11473 GCA_964506835.1 uncultured Polyangiaceae bacterium | reverse complement strand
GGGGGCAATCGTCCGCGCGAAGGCCATTCGGGTAGCCGCTTCCGTCCCAGCGCTCGTGATGGCAAAGCGCGACGGTCGCGGCCCGTACGAGGAACGGGTGATCGACGCCGGAAAGCATCTTCGCTCCCTCGACGGGGTGTCGCTTCATGATACGGAACTCGTCGTCGGTGAGCGGACCGTTCTTGCCGAGGATGGCGTCGGGAATCGCTATTTTTCCGATGTCGTGCAGCATCGCGACGCGGCCGAGCTCTTGTGCGGCAAGCTTCGTGTAGCCGAGCTTCTGGGCGACGACCTCGGTATAGGAAGCGATGCGGCGCACGTGCGTGCCCGTTTCGACATGGCGCAGATCCCACGCGCTACAAAGGTGTTCGGCCATCTGCCACGGCAAGAGTTCGAGCAGCGCTCGAGCTTCGGAGAGGGACGCTTCGAGCCCCTTGTCTTGCTGTCGCGAAGCGCGCCGCTTCCGCCGGCGCAGGAGCGCGCCGTCGACGTGCGCCTCGAGCAGCGGTGCGTCCATGGGCTTCTCGATGTAACCGGTCGCACCGTGGCGGAACGACCGGCGCTTGTTCTCGTGATCGCCGTTGGCCGTCAGCATCAGCACTTCGACGTCGTCTTCGTCCGGCGCGAGCATCTTCAAGAAATCGAGCCCGTTCGCGTCCGGAAGCCCGATATCGAGCAACATGACGTCCGGGTGTCGCTCGGCGAGCGCGCGCGATGCCTCCGCAACGGAGCCCGCTTCGTCGACGTGCAACCCGTCGCGTTCGAGGATCCTCCGAACCGAATTTCGCACGAGCGGGTCGTCGTCGACGACGAGGATCCTCCCCGGATCGAGCATCGGAAGGTCCGACGTCTTGCGTTCGCTGACGGAGAGAGACGGCATCTTCCTCTAGATACGACCGTGCAAGGGAAGCCTTGAGGGGCCGTGTCGCCCTTTCCCTGGGCTCTGTCGCGACGACGCGCCCACTGAAGACCTCGCGCCTCGACGTTCGAGCGCGCGAGGGATCACGTCTCGGCCTTCAAACACTTCGCGAGCAGCTCGAGCGCGTCCGTCGTGGTGAATACGCCGACCACGGACGCCCCTTCGATGACGACGGCGCAGCCATAGCGATGGGTCGCCATTTCCACGGCAACGTTCGCCACGGTCGCCTCGGGCGCGACGCAATACACGTCGTTGCTCATTCCTTGTTCGACGGTTTCCGTCTCTGGGTTCACGCCCGCGACCGATTCCAGAAAATACAGATCTCGCTCGGACAGAATTCCGACCAGCTTGCCGCGCTCGAGCACTGGAAGGTGACGAAGCTCGTGCTGGCGCATGAGACGGTGAGCAACGGCGAGCGGCTGATCCTTGCCGATCGAGTGCGGCGCCAGGGTCATGCACTGCTTCACTCGCAGAACCTCTCGCTGCACCGGAGGCTTCGCGGCTCGTGCCTTTGCTTTCGACAGCATGGCGACCATCGAAGCAAGTTCCCGGCCACGCTCGGTTGGGCTGAAATATCGTGGCGAGATCCTTGCTCTGCTAAAGTCGCAGGGAGGTTACCGATGAAGAAACTTTTGGTCGCACTCGATGGATCCACTCGTCAAAACGGCGTGCTCGGCGCAGCAATTGCGCTTGCGCGCAAGACCGGCGCCGAACTCGTACTCTTTCGGAGCGTGGGCGTTCCCCAAGAAATTCCAGCCGAGGCCTTCGGCGTTGCACCGGACGCGGTCC
The DNA here is from genome assembly GCA_964506835.1 of uncultured Polyangiaceae bacterium. GTDB lineage: Bacteria > Myxococcota_A > Polyangia > Polyangiales > Polyangiaceae > DASZVB01. The sequence goes on along the minus strand of CAZDNG010000071.1, from coordinate 9,765 downwards.
CTGCTCTCCTCGAAGAGCGGGCCATTCGGGACCTCGACAAACTACGCGATACGGTTCCCGCCGATGTGCGTTCCACGACGAGAACTCTAGTGGGAACGCCGTGGCAATCGATCGAGCGCATCGCAGCCGAGGAAGACGTAGACCTCATCGTCATCGGGTCACACGGCTATCACGGCGCCGATCGGGTCCTCGGAACCACCGCGGCGAAAGTGGTGAATCACGCCGATCGCTCGGTGCTGGTCGTTCGCGCGCACGAGCGCCTTTGAGGGAGAAGCCCGCGCCGCGCCGGTTCAACGCGCGGGCTTCGTGACTCCGTATTCGTGCAGGCGGTACTGGATGGTTCGCACGCTGATGTCGAGGATCTCCGCGGCGCGCGAGGTGGATCCTTCGGTCGCTTCCAGCGTCTTCATGATCGCGTAACGTTCGATTTCGGCCATGGTGGAGCCCGGAACGCGGAGGGCGCCGAGCGCTTCCGGGGTGGCCTCGAAGGGTAGATCGTCCGCATCGATGAAGGGCCCCTCGGTGAGCACTACCGCCCGCTCGACGGCATTTTCGAGGGCGCGCACGTTGCCGGGCCAGCGGTAGCTCATGAGCTTCGAGCGTGCTTCTTTGGTGAAGCCGTCGATGCGCTTGTGGTTCTCGAGCGCAAACTTTCGGAGAAAGTATTCGGCGAGGCCGACGATGTCCGTCCCGCGGAGCCGCAGCGGTGGCATCTCGATATGGACCACGTTCAGGCGATAGTAAAGGTCTTCGCGAAAGCGCCCTTCGCTCACTTCGACGGTGAGGTCCTTGTTCGTGGCGGCGATGACGCGCACGTCCACCTTCAGGGTTTCGTTGCCGCCGACCCGTTCGAACGTTCGCTCCTGGAGCACGCGCAGGAGCTTCACCTGCGTCGACAACGGAACTTCACCGATTTCGTCCAAGAACAACGTGCCGCCGTCAGCCTGTTCGAATCGACCGAGCCGGCGCCGATCGGCGCCCGTGAACGAGCCCTTTTCGTGCCCGAAGAGCTCGCTTTCGAGCAGCGACTCGGCGAGCGCGGCGCAGTGCAAGGTGACCAGCGGCTTTTCAGCGCGCGGTCCGAGCGCATGGATCGCGCGGGCGAGCTCCCCCTTACCGGTACCGCTCTCGCCGGTGACGAGCACCGTCGCACGCGACGCAGCGACTTGACGCGCGACGCGATAAACCTTCTGCATCGGCGGGCTCGTGCCCATGAGCCCCTGCAAACCGCCCGCGTCTCGGTCGACGATCTGCCGGCGCAGATTCTCCGCTTCGGCGCGCACCTCGCGGTGCTGAAGGGCACGCTCCACCGCTAGCTCGAGCGCGTCGAAGTCGACGGGCTTCGTGAGATAATCCTCGGCACCCGCGCGCATCGCGACCACGGCGGAATTCAGATCCTGCATCGACGTGAGGACGATGACCGGCAGATCCGCGTCGTGCGCGCGCAGGCTTTTCAGGAGCTCCATGCCGTTCATGCGCGGCATGTCGAGATCGGTGACGACCGCGTCCGGCGGACGCTCCGCGGCGACGGCCAGCGCCGCTACGCCGTCTTCGGCGGTGTCCACCACGTAACCCTTCGCGGTGAGCAGGTGCATGAGAGCAGAGCGGGCACCCGCCTCGTCGTCCACGACGAGGACGCGCGCTTTGTTCTGTTCTTGGCTCGACATGGCGGAACTCCGTAGCGTCTTAGGCGATTTGTTTGCGAAGGAGAGTGCGTTTCACGATCTCGACGAAGGCAAGATACGTGAAGGTGACGAAGGCGAGTAGAGGATAGAAGACGAACGGAAGCGGAACGAACCCGAGAGGCTTCGCGAGAGGGGTGAACGGCAAGACGAGGGCAACGCCGACGACCGCCAAGACGGTCGCGGCGAGGAGCGGGCTCGGCCGGCTCGCGAACGGCATCCTCGACGTACGAATGACGAAAACGACGAGAGCCTGCGTCACGAGCGATTCGACGAACCAACCCGTGTGGAAGAGCGCTTCGGAGGCGTGAAAGACTCGGAGGAGCACATAGAACGTCAAGAAATCGTAGGCCGAGCTGATCGGGCCGATGAACAGCATGAATCGGCGAAGCGTCGCGATGTCCCAGCGCCTCGGGCGCGCGATGATCTCGTCGTCGACGGCATCGGACGGGATCGTGATCTGCGCGAGATCGTAGAGGAAGTTGTTCAGCAGAATCTGCCCGGGCAGCATCGGCAAAAACGGCAAGAACGCCGAAGCGGCCGCCATGCTGAGCATGTTGCCGAAGTTGGAGCTGGTCCCCATGAGGAGATACTTCATCACGTTGCCGAACGCTTTGCGCCCCTCGACGATGCCGGCGAGGATCGGACCGAGGCCTGGTTCGAGCAGAATCACGTCCGCGGCGTCGCGCGCGACGTCGACGGCGCCGGAGACCGAGAGCCCCACGTCCGCGGCATGGAGCGACGGCGCGTCGTTGATACCATCGCCCAGAAACCCCACGACGTGACCGCGAGCGCGCAGAGCGTGCAAGATGCGGTTCTTTTGAGCCGGTGAAACTCGGGCGAAGAGCGTCGCGTGTTCCGCCGCGTGAGCGAGCGCGGGATCGCTCATCTTCTCGATGTCGCTGCCGACGATCGCCAGGGACGCGGCGAGACCGACGCGCTCGCACACGTGGAGCGCGACGAGCTCGTTGTCGCCGGTGAGCACCTTCACGGTGACGCCGGTGTCCTTGAGTCGCTGAAGCACGTCGCAAGCGTCCGGACGAGGCGGATCGGCGAACGCCAGAAATCCGGCGAACACGAGCTCCCGTTCGTCGGCCTTGCCGAAACTGCTTCCGCGTTCGAGCCGCCGGTGCGCCACGGCGAGGACGCGATAGCCCTTCGCGCCGAGCTCGTCGAACGTCGAGGTTGCCTTACGTCGGGTTTGTTCGTCGAGAGGTTGGGTTTCGCCCGCACGCTCGTAGCTCGTGGAGACGGCGAGCACGTGCTCGGGCGCGCCTTTGGTGACGAGCAGCGTCTCGTCTCCGCGCGCCACGACGATGCTCACCCTGCGGCGTTCGAAGTCGAACGGCACTTCGTCGAGCTTCACGTATTCGGAGATGTCCGGGTGGTCGTGGCGAATCACCGCCGCATCGAGCGGATCGCGGTGCACGGTCCGGAGTACCGCCGCGTCCGTGGGATCGTCCACGCCGCTCTCGAAATGGCTGTTCAGGTAGCCGAGAAGGAGCGGCCGCGCCGAGGCGTCGCCGAAGGCGTCGACGTGCCCCTCGAGCGTCATTTCCCCCGTCGTGAGCGTGCCGGTCTTGTCGCAGCAGAGCACGTCCATGCTGCCGAGGTTCTGGATCGCGGCGAGGTTCTTCACGATGACGCTGTGCTTGGCCATGCGCTCGGCGCCCTTGGTCAGCGTGACGGTCGTGATCATCGGCAAGAATTCCGGCGTGAGCCCGACGGCGAGCGCCACGCCGAAGAGGAGCGACTCGAGCGGGTTTCGGTGGAGCGCGGCGTTCACGAGGAACACGAAGAGCACCAGGAACACGACGGTCTTCAGAATGAACGCCCCGAAGCGAACGATGCCGCGCTCGAACTCGGTGACCGGCGGCCGCGACGCGAGGGCGCGCGCGATGTCGCCGAACATCGTCTGGGCTCCGGTGCGGACGACGCGCGCTTTGGCGGTCCCGCTGATCACCGAGGACCCCATCAAAACGTCCGCTTTCAGCTCTTTTTCCACGGGAAGCGACTCGCCCGTGAGCGCCGCTTCGTTCACGTGGAGATCGCGCGATTCGAGGAGCGTTGCATCCGCGGGCACCATGTCGCCGGCCGAAAGCCGCACGACGTCGCCAGGAACCAAGAGGCGCCGCGGGACCTCTTTCCAGTGCCCATCACGAAGGACGGTCGCGGTGTTCGCCACGCGCGCCTTCAGCGACTCCGCGGCGCGCGCCGAGCGTCGCGTCTGCACGAACTCGAGCACGATGCTGAGCGTGACCATGACCAGTACGATGGCCGCATTGTCGAACTCGCCGACCAGCGCGGAGACGACGCTCGCCAGGAGCAAGATCACGACGAGCGGGTTCGCGAATCGCGCGAGGATTTGTCGCCCCAGAGATTGCCGCTCGGAGACGACGGGTTCGTTCGGTCCAAACCGTTCGAGCAAGGCTGCGGCATCCGCGTCGGTTAGGCCCGCCAACGCCGGAGTGGCGCCGCCCGGCGGGGGCACGGAAACCTCGGATGGGACGGCGGCGCTCATGAACTTCGGCCGTACAGCATGCCCCGTGCCGCGCTCCGTCCTCCAAGAACCTGCAGATCACCCCGAATTTACCGCGCAGATCTTGCGCTCGCCTGCAGTCTCTGCGCCGCTTTTTCTAGAGTCCGTTCCCGTCCAACCGGCCGCAATCGATACGCCCCTCCACTTCTTCCCCAAGTCAAGACACGGGCACGGTGCGATTCGCCCGGCGCAACGTGCGTTCTACGTAATGATAGGTACGCCGATGCTCCAAGTGCCGGAGCGAGCTCGGTCCGAAATCCAGGGGCGCCTCTTGGTCGGAAGCCTCCGTCTCGCGAGCCAATTCCGGCGGACGAACCACGTAGACGCTGGCACTCGCCTCGCTCACCACTTGTTGAGCAACGGAGCCCAAAAGTGCGGTGGAATGGTCCATGCGGGCGTGCGCACCGACGACCACGAGGTTTGCTTCGACCGAACACGCGAGCTCGACGATGGTCCTTCCGGTCCCGTGAACGACACTTCCCGTCAGCACGTATACGGCGACGCGCTCGAGTCGAATCGCCCCGACGCGTGCGCGGTGCTCTTCCAATATCTGTCCAATCCGCAACCGCACGGTTTCTCGCGCGAGCTCTTCGGAGATGCCATCTGCCTCCCCGGGCAACCGTACGAGCATTCCGGCGGGCTGCGCGACCGTCACCACGTGAAGCTCCGCAGGAGCTCGCTTTTCGGCAATCTCGAGCGCCTCTTCGAAGGCGCGTTCGGCTAGCGGAGAGAAATCGAAGCCGACGACGATCTCGAAGGGCTTTTTTGCGGATGCGGGAGATGAGGTGTCGGGCATGGGTATCTGCGTATCGCGCCTCTTCCCAGGGGCTTTCGGCAGCAGCGCGAGCGAAGCGCGCTCCAGTCCACCTTGCATCGCACATGCCGCGTCACGGAATCCTTTCGCCGACAGATTTGCGTCGGACCGCTTCAACGCGACGCGCAGTCCGAGCAGAGTCGCGCTAGAGCTGCGTCTCCGATTGGTTCCCGCTGGGCGAGGGATTATTGTCAGGCCGGACGTCGGGCAAGAAAGAGATGACGGAGAAGGTGGAAACCGTTCACAAGAAGATTCTCGTCGCCGACGACAACGAGGGGAATCGGGCGCTGGCTCGCGCTGCGCTCGAAGACGAGGGCTACGTCGTGGTGCTCGCGAACGACGGAGACGGCGCGGTGCAAGCATTCGAACGGGAGACGCCGGATTGTGCCGTGCTCGACATCCGGATGCCGGGCATGGACGGTTTCCGTGCCTGCGCGCGCATTCGAGCACTGCCTGGCGGCGCGGAAACCCCCATATTATTTTTGACCGCGCTCCGCGACGTGGACACCTTCGATCAGGCTCTCCAGGCCGGCGGCGACGACTTTCTGACGAAACCGGTCAGGCCGGCTGAGCTCGTGGCACGCGTTCAGGCCGCGTTGACACTGCGCCAGATGCGCGTCGACCTGCGCGATCACTACACACTCTTGAAGCGTCAGCGGGACGACCTTCAGCGGCTCCAGCTCCAGAAGGAGCGCCTCACCGCGTTTCTCGTTCACGATCTGAAAAATCCAGTCAATTCGATGGATCTCCATGCGCAGCTTCTTTTGCGCGACAAGACGCTGTCGCCGCTCGCGATGGAGTCTGCGACGCAAATCAGGAACGAAGCGCGTCAGCTGAACCGCATGATCCTGAACCTGCTCGACGTGAGCAAAGGGGACGAAGGGAAACTCGGCGCTCAGCGAGCGGACGTCGATCTCCGAGCGCTCATCGACGAAGTCGTGTCGGAGGTCGCCGCATCGGCGGAGGTCCGAAACTTGAGACTCGAGACGTCCATGAAGGTGGACCGCCTCTCGGCGGATCCCGAACTTTTGCGCCGAGTGCTGGTGAATCTCGTCGAAAATGCGATCCGGCACGCGCCGTCACGGACGATCGTGCGCGTCGGCGCGACGTTGACCGACCGAACCGTGGAGCTCTCGGTCGCCGACTCGGGCGCGGGCATTTCGGAGCATCTCCGCGAGCGCGTCTTCGACCCGTTCGTTCAGCTCGACAACGCGAGCGAGAGTCGCTCGCGCGGTGGACGCGGGCTGGGCCTCGCCTTTTGCAGAGTAGCGGTCGAAGCCCATGGCGGCAGCATTCGTGTCGAGGATGCCCAGCCCGGCGCGTTGTTCAGGTTGAGTATTCCCCAATGACCGCACCGAGCGCCGACCCGCCCGCGAGCGTCGAGCCGGAAGATTGGTACCGTCAGGTACTCGAAACCGCACCCGACGCCATGGTGATCGTCGGCGACGACGAAAAGATTCTCTTCGTCAACCAACAGACCGAGCGTCTCTTCGGCTACGACCGGGCCGATCTGATCGGAAAGAAACTCGACACGCTGATTCCCGAGCGACTGCGCGCGAGTCATTCGAGTCACGTCGCGCGCTTTTTTTCCCGCCCGGGAACGCGCCCCATGGGTTCGGGGGTGGCGCTCTTCGGACGTCAAAAGGACGGAAAGGAGATGCCCATCGAAGTGAGCCTGAGTCCGGTGCACACGGACAAGGGCCTTCGCGTCTCGGCGGCGATCCGCGACATCACGGAGCGACGGCGGACCGAAGCGGCGGCGCATCTGGCTTCCGATCGCCTCGCGAGCGCCGTCGAAAGCATCCAAGACGCCATCGCGCTCTTCGACGTCGACGACCGTTGCATCCTGTGCAACAGCGCCTTCCGCCAACTCGCCGGAACCGCGATCTCCGGGCCCCTGATCGGCAAGACTCGAACCGAAATCCGCAACGCTTGGCTCGAGCGGCTCACGTTCGAGAGCGATGCGGAAAGGCTCTCCTTTCAAACGCGGCATGGCTCCGCGCTGACGCGCCAGACCAGTTCTGATGTGCGTACGAAAGACGGACGCAGCCTGAGAGTCACCGATCGTCGCACGATCGACGGCGGCCTGGTCCGCACGGTGTGGGATCTCACCGACGACGTTCAGTTGTCCGAAGACTTGCGCGAGGCGCGCGCTGCGGCGGAGGCAGCGAGCGCCGCCAAATCCGAATTTCTGTCGTCGATGAGTCACGAGCTCCGCACGCCACTCAACGCCGTGCTCGGCTTCGCGCAACTCCTCCGGAGGGACAAGAAAGAGCCGCTCTCGGAAAAGCACTTGGACCGCGTCGCGCAAATCCTGAAAGGAGGGGAGCACCTTCTCAGGCTCATCGACGACATCCTGGATCTGTCCCGCATCGAAGCGGGCGGTGTTTCGCTATCGGTCGAGGCGGTCAGCGTCGAAGAAGTGCTGTCCGAAGTGCGCTCGACACTCGAGCCCATGGTGACGCGCAGCGGCCTCACGCTGCAGGTCGTGCCGCCGGCGGGGCCCATTCCATTGTTGAAGGTCGACCGCCTCCGCTGCGCGCAGATCCTCATGAACTTCGGTTCGAACGCCATCAAGTACAACCGCGCGGGCGGCCGCGTTACGTTCAGCCTCTCGGAGCCTGAACGGGGCTTCGTGCGCGTCGAGGTTGCCGATACCGGCTTCGGAATTCCCTCGGACAAACAGGCGAAGCTATTCCAGCCGTTTCAACGCGCCGGACAGGAGACGGGACCGATAGAGGGTACGGGGATCGGCCTCGTCATCACCAAACGGCTCGTCGAGCTCATGGGCGGTCGGGTCGGGTTCGAAAGCGTCGAAGGCGAAGGGTCGAGGTTCTGGGTGGATCTTCCCGTCGAAGCCGACGATTCCGTGGCAGCGATCGCTCCGAAGGCTTCGGCGGACGCCCAGGGATTTCGCTCCGCGCATCGAAACCTGGTCCTCTACGTCGAGGACAATCCCGCGAACGTGCTCTTCATGAAAGATCTGCTGAGCACCTTCGACAACATCGATCTCTCCGTCGCGCCGACGGCGGAGATCGGCGTCGAATTGGCTCGAGCGAAGAAGCCCGCGATCATCATCATGGACATCAATCTGCCCGGGATGAGCGGCCTCGACGCCTTGAATACGCTCCGCGCCTTGCCCGACACGCGCCACATCCCGGTCATCGCGCTCACCGCGGCCGCCTCCGAACGCGATCGGCGGCGCGGCGAAGAAGCGGGATTCTTCCGTTACCTCACGAAACCGATCCAAGTGAACGAGCTCGAAGCCGCGATCGGCACGATCGTCGGCAACTAGGCGCTCCGCACTCGCGGCGCGCTGGCCGTTCAGACGCGCTGTTCGCCGAGCGCGCTGGGGCGAATGCTGCGGACGACCGCGCCTGGCGCGAGCGACTCGCTGACCACGTGGCGTTCTTCCGCCGTCAAATGACGGTCGGCCCAGTCGTAGAGCATCTCGTCCTCGTGGCGCGCGTGCGCACGAAGCTCGTCGATGAAGGCGCGCGCTGCGTTGCAGCGAACCAGGTGCAGGTCGACGCCTACGTCGAGCTCGAGCAGGCGACTCCTTATCAGCTCGTGCTCGTCGTGAAGGGCGTGGGCCGCCTCCGGGTTCTCGAGCGCCAAACGCGGGAGAAGTAGCCTCTCTTCTGCGTCCATGTGGGCCGTGATCTGGGCGTTGAACAACGTCCAGTTCGCGGTGACTCCCTCCGAGTCGTCGGCGTCGAAGGCGGTGAGGACGGCGTGGAAAAGACTCTCGAGACGGAGATGCTCCTGGACCAAGCGTTCGCGTAGCGCTTCCGGATCGATGCTGTGGTGGTGAGTGAACATGCGCAAGGTTTACGCAAGGGCCGTGCCCGCGCGATGTGTGCGGGATCCGCCCGCGATCGACGTCCACTCCGCGCAACCCGTGCGAGACCGCGCAGGTTCTGCGCCGTTCGCGCTCTAGCTCGAAGCCCTTTGTTCGCGCAAAATCGGCGCGGCGGCGCAGAAAGAGCGCCGGGGTCGTCGAGACCATCGACGAAGCGCGCGGGAAATGCGCTCTTCGCGCTGTGCACGCTTCTTGCGATGGGTGCCTCGCCAATGTCAGCGCGTACAGAAAAGTTCGTCTACGACGACGCCATCGTTCGAAAGTTCACGTTCGCAACCATCGTGTGGGGACTGGTGGCGACCTTGGTGGGCCTGTTGCTCGCCGTGGACCTGGTGGTTCCCGCCATGAGCTTCTCGAAGCCGTTCCTCACCTTCGGACGGCTCCGGCCACTCCACACGAATGCCGCGATCTTCGCGTTCGCCGGGAACTCGATCTTCGCCGCCATCTACTACTCGAGCCAGCGCCTCCTGAAAGCGCGCATGTGGAGCGACAAGCTCTCCAAGTTCCACTTCTGGGGCTGGCAGGCGATCATCGTGTCCGCCGCGCTGACCTTGCCCTTCGGTATCACTCAATCCAAGGAGTACGCCGAGCTCGAGTGGCCGATCGACATCGCGATCGCCGTCGTCTGGATCGCTTTCGCGGTGAACTTCTTCGGCACGATCGCCAAAAGGCGTGAACGCCATCTGTACGTCGCGATCTGGTTCTACATCGCGACCATCGTGACCGTCGCGATCCTGCACATCTTCAACAACCTCGCCCTGCCGGTGACGCTCACGAAGAGCTACTCGATCTACGGGGGCGTCCAGGACGCGCTCATGCAGTGGTGGTACGGCCACAACGCCGTCGCGTTCTTCCTGACGACGCCGTT
>CAZDNG010000070.1:11107-43919 GCA_964506835.1 uncultured Polyangiaceae bacterium | reverse complement strand
AGGTGAACGTGTACCGCGCGCCGGGCGGCGTTCCGCAGGGGCTCACGCGCACCGTGCTCGTCCTGCCGACGGGCATCGCGAGGCTCCAGCTATGACCGCGAAACGCCGAGCGCGCGGCTACACCATCGTCGAGCTGCTCATGTCGCTCACGGTCCTCGCCATCGGGACGGCGGGGGTCATCGCCATGCAAAAGGTGGCGATCGAATCGAACCGGTACGCGAAAAATCTCTCCGTCGCGACCCGGGTCGGCGAGGCGTGGGCCGACCAGCTCGCCGCCGACGCACAGCTCTGGACGTACAAGGCCGGCGTCCCCACGACGTTGAACAACACGGACTGGCTGAACAACGTGTCGAACCTGTCGTGGTTTCGTCCGGCTTACTCGTCGCGCCGCAATTTCGGCCCGGCTTTCAGCCCGCTCGGCATCCCGCTCGATCCGGCTACGCAGGCTCCGCTCGCGCACTTCTGCGTCGACCTTCGCCTCGCCATCCTGCGCCCCGAGCTCGCGTCGCTTCCGTCCGTTCCGACGTCGGGCGACGGCGTCATCCGCGCGCAGATCCGCGTCTTCTGGCCGCGCGACGACGTCACCATTCCCCCTTCCAGCGCCTCGACGGCCAACGTCTGCGATGCCGCGAACGGGCCCGGCGTGAACGATCAGAACATTTCCGCCTATCACGTCATCTATCTCACGACCACGGTGCGCCAGGCGCCGCAGGGCAGAGCATCGTGATGCGCGAGTGGTTCCGCGACATGCAGCGCGCTGCACGTCGGTTGACCGCGGGCTTCACCTTGGTCGAGCTCATGGTGGCGATCACCGGCGGGCTCTTCGTCACCATCGCGGTGTTCATGCTCGCCAAGCAAGCGACGGCCGTTTACACGGCCGAGGCGCGCATGGGGAACGCGACCATCGGCGCGGTGGCGGGCTTCGAGCGGCTACGGCTCGACATCGAGCGCGCCGGGTTCCTCGTCACGCCGAACATTCAGAGGGATCCGAATCGCTGTGGTGACCCCGTCGGCAACGCGCCGTCCTGGCCGACGTATCTCCAACGACTCCAGGCGGTCTTCATCTACCAGCCTGCCGTCGCGCCGACGTCGGTGCTCACCAACAACCACATCCTCCCGAACGAGATCACGCTCGCCGGTAGCTACGCATCCAGCGATCAGTTCCCGACCGGCCCGGTTTTCGACACCAGCCCGGTGACGATCCAGCTACAGACGGCGAGCCCACCGATGGCCCGGCTCGGATACGCCGCCGCGGGAAGCCCGTCGGCGCAGGCCGCGCTCCTCAGCACCGTGTTCGGCGCCAACCGAATCCTCAGGGTCGTGGATACCGCGGGCAAGGAGCAATACGGCAAGATCCAGTCGGTGACCGGCGGAGATACGCCGTCGATCACGCTCACGATCGACGGCAAACCGCCGTTCATTTTCCGATCGTCGGCGACCGGCGTTTCCTTGAAGTGCGGCGTTCCCGGAACCGGCGAACGATCCCTCGTGAACGTCGTGAACCTCATCAAGTACTCGGTAAAGGACATGACCACGAACGCGGCGTACGCGCCGTTGTTCGCGAGCCCGGTCGTAGCGTCACAGGCGACGGGCGCAACGACCGACGTGGGCCGCACGGAGCTCGTGCGCGGCGAGCTCGACGCCAACGGAAACACGATCGACGGGAGCGAAGAAATCGTCGCCGAGTTCGCGGTAGACCTCGCCTTCGGCATCTCGTACGCGACGGTTCGCGCGGGTGACGGCGGATCGGTCGATTCGCTCGGAACGATCGGACCGAACAGCCCCGCGGTGTCGACGTGGGCCGGCGCGCCGCCTTGGCCGACCGGCCAAGGGCCGCAGCTTCTCCGGGTCGTCCGGGCGCGTCTTTCGATCCGCTCGCGCGCGGCGGATCGTCTGTCGAACATTCCGACGATCGGCGACGGCGGTCTCCCGATCGCCAGCGGGCTCTATCGCGTCGGTCTCGGCGCGAACGGCGGCTCGCCGTTCGCCCGCGTCCGCACGGTCCAGGCCGACATCATGCTCCGCAATCTGTCGGGGGTGACATGGCTCTGAGTGTCGATTGCAACGGCTTCGACCGAGGCCGTCGCCCGAGCCTTCGCGCGAAGGAGCGCGGCGCGGCGCTCTTCGTGGTCGTCCTGGTCGTCACGTTGCTCGCCGCCATCGGCATCTTCGCGGTGCGCGCGACGAGCCTCGTCGAGGTCGCCTCCGGCTACAGCCGTCGCGCGGCGAGCGCCTTTTACCTCGGCGAATACGCGATGAACGTCGTGGCCGCCGACATGTCCGGCAAGGAAGCCGAATATCTGCAGCTCGCCACCGTGAGCGGCAACACCTGTCGCGCGACGAAGAACCTACCCGTCGGTTCGAACTCCACGTGCCGCGCGCTCGACTACGCGCAGGTGAAGACGTTGATCCTCGCGACGGCGCCCTCCAACGTCGCGAGCGACTCACAAGGTTTGCTCGGTGAACTCGTGCGACCCGACAACCCCGCCGGCTCGACCCTCGACGGGAACTTTCGCGTCGAAATGACGGACGTCGGACCTGCGCCAACTCCGGTCGCCGGCATGGCCCAATCGGGCGCCGTGACCGCGAGCATGTGGCAAACGGCGTTCACCGTGACCGCCCGCGTGCTGCCGGTGACCGCCGGCGGCCAGTGCGACACCGACGCGACGCGCTCGTCCGAAATGCAGTCTCTTCGCGGCTACATCCAGTTCGCGACGATTGGTCCGACGCCGCCTCCAGGATCCAGCCCATGAGAACGCCCTTCCCCACACTCCTCCGAATCGCCGCCGCGCTCGCTCCGCTTTCACTCCTGGCGTGGCCAGCCGCGGCCCAAAACGACATCAACCCGAAGTCGCCGAACGTCCTTCTCCTCGTCGACACGTCGGGCTCGATGGAGCTCACGTCGACCGGCCAGGGATGCCCGAACAACCAGCCCTGCTACCCGACCTGCACGCCGAATTCGCCGAACACCGGCACGAACGATCAGAACACGAAGAGCCGCTGGACGAACCTCGTCGAGGTGCTCACCGGCACCGTGGGAAGCTACAGCTGCTTCGCCGAGCCGCGCACCGGTCCCTCGTTCACCAACGAGTACGACCTCAGCACGACCTTGCCCGCGGACCTCGGGTACGAAGACCCGTTTCACCGGATCTTGTCGAACCGGTGCACGCCGGGACCCGGCGCCTTGCCGCCGCTCACGAACCCGTACCTTTACCCGACCGGCGCCATCACCTACCGGCCCTACGACCCGGGGTCGAACTCGGTGATCTTGAACCCCGGTTCGCCGTGCACGTTCACCCAATCTCGTGACGGCCTGCTCGACGCCTACGACGGGCTCATTCGATTCGGGTTGATGACGTTCGACACGCATCCCGATCCCGGCACCGGCGTCGATACGAGCGGCACTGCCAACTACGCCGACGGCGTGAAGGGCACGTGGAGTTACTTCCTGAGCAGCACCGCCGGCGTCGGGAGCTGCCCCAACCGCGGCCCGAACGGCGAATGTCTCGGCGCACCTTGGGATTGTGGGACGCCCTACGCGCAAGAGGTCGGCGCGCGCAACGCCGCAGCTCCGCCGTGGGAAGGGCGCATGGTCGCGTTCGGTCCGTCGACGGAAGACGGCACCACGCGTAACCAGTGGATCCAGGAGATTCTGCTCACGACGCGGCCATACAGCGCGACGCCGATCGCCGGCATGCTGAACGACGCCCGAGACTTCCTCTGGAACGACCAGTCGAGCGATCCGCTGAACCCGGGGCAAAAATTCGGGCCCATCGGCGACCCGCTCGTGAACGGAGCCGGCGGCTCGTGCCGGCAGCAGTACATCATTCTCCTCACCGACGGCGAGCCGAACCTCGACCTTCGGCCGAGCTGCGTGAACCCGAACAACGCGAGCGACAAGACCTGTCCGTTCCAAACGCCGGAGCAGATCACCCACGACCTCGCGAACGCGTCCGATCCGACGAAGGTCGTGCGAACGTTCGTCGTCGGGTTCGCGATCGGGAACGTGACGAAGACCAATACCGGCCCGTCGACGTTCGTCCCGGACGGCGGCAGCAACACCATCGACTGCCAGACGATGGACTTGACGCTCTGCAATCCGCTGCCGACCGACCCGGCGTTGCAAGCGTGCTGCACCCTGAACGAGATCGCGTTCAACGGCACGCCGGTCGGCCTCCAGGGCAAGCAAGGGCAGATCGATCACGCCTTGTTTCCGCAAGGCCCGTCCGATCTGCGCGCCGCGCTCGCCCAGATTTTCGCGCAGTTTTTCACGAACGTCACCGGACGCACCTTCCCGATCACCGCGCCGTCGGGCGCGAACGATCCGACCGGGGTCGGCGCCGAGTTCGACAGCGGCGCCAAGGTACAAACGGCGGGCGTCTGGCAGGGTGTGCTGCAGCGCGAGCGCATCACGTGCGACTCTCAGACCAATCAAGCGACGGTTCAGACGCCCATCGACCCGTTGAAGGGCGACGACTTCATCGCCAACGTGAACAACGATCCGACGAACCGAAAACTGTTCACGGTCGTCGGCGCGCAGGACGCCCTCATCACGTCGCTCCGCCATCCGACGTATTCGATGCGCCCGTACCTCGACACGACGGCGAACGACGGCGTCGGGAACTACTCCGGGGTGGCGACCGCATTCCTCGCGGCGACCGATCTGCCGGCGAACGTGCCGCCCGAGGCGATGAACGTGAACGACGCGACCTGCGATACGTCGACGCAGGATCTGAACGCTTCGCAATGTCGTGACCGGTTGCTCCAGTGGGCCGTCGGGCTCCCGACGGCGACGCCGGTGAGCCGCTGCCCGCAGCCCGGCGCGGCGGATTGCAGCGTCATCGGCGACATTTTCCACTCCGAACCGCAGGTTCGCGTGGGTCACCCCTCGGAGTTCCTTCGAGACTCGACGTACGCGACGTTCGCCACCTTCTACGCGAAGCGCGACACGGCCCTCTATGTTTCGAGCAACGACGGCTTCTTCCACTCGTTCTTGGTGTCGCCCGGTGACCCGACGAACAACACCGGACGGGTCGTCGATCACAAGTTCAACAACGAGCTGTGGGCCTTCCTGCCGCCCGCGATCCTCCCCTTCTATCCGACGATGTACCCGGGAACTCAGTCGACGGCGATGACCCGGCTCCCGGTCCTCGACGGCACGCCGGTGTTGAAAGACGTCGGCGCGACGACGAGTACGAACTTTCCGGCGCAGTACCCGTACCGCCTCGAACGGGTGCGCACGGCGGTGAGCGGCCAAACCGATACCTGGCGGACGCTGATGACCCAAGGATTCGGTCCACTCACCGGCGGCTACTTCGCGCTCGACGTCACCTCACCGACCATCGACAATAGCGACTCGACGACGGGGCCGCGATTTCTCTGGCAGCTCACGACCGACGCGAACGGCCACGCACTGTTCGGCAAGGCCAGCGGCAACCCTCTCATCACGACGGTCTTCGTGAGCGTCGCGAACAACGACCTCCGCGAAGTCTCGGTCGCGGTGCTCCCCGGCGGCGACGGCGATGCCCCGGATTCGACGACCCCCGCGTGCGCCGCGGGCCCGCTCATGCCCGTGCTCAACACCGGCGGCCCCAACACCGTATTTCGCACCTTGGTCCCTTGCTACAGCTCCGCAGCGTCGGTCGGAGCGCGCTCCCTCACCTTCGTCCGGCTCGACACCGGGCAAATCCTCCGCACGTTCCGGCCGACGTTGCCGACGGCCGCGATCCCGCCGGTCATCTTCGATCCCTCGGTGCTCACGGTCCAGGACATTCCCGCGCCGATCGTCGGACAGCCCGTCGCCTATCCGCCGCAAACCGGACAGATCGCCGATCGCGTGTTCGTCGGCGATCGCGAGGGACGCATCTGGCGCGTCGACGTGTCGAACACCGATACGTCGAAATGGACCATGGAGGTCTTCTACGATCTCTTCGCGAGCGCCACGAAGTCGGGCCAGCCGATTCAGACGCCGCCGGTGCTCAGCGTGGACACGCAGGGCCAGATCACCGTCGCGGTGTCGACCGGCGATCAGAACACGCTGAACCCCGATCCGCCGAACGCGAACCCGGCGACTATCAACTACATCGCCTCGATCACCGAATCGGCCCAGCCCCAGAGTGGCGGCGGAATCCAGTTCGAGGCCGCGCTGAACTGGAAGGACTCGTTCACCGGCGGAACTCGGGTGACCGGCCCGATGACCCTGTTCAATCGGCAGCTCTTCTATTCGGTCTACGCGCCGGCGACCGATGCGTCGATCAATTGCAGCGACCTCGGCCTCAGCACCGTCTATCAACGCGACTACATCACGGCGGGGACGCCCGTAGTGCTCGAGAAAGACCCGTCGATCGTCTTCGGCGTGGGGCTGCGCCAGCTTCCCGCCTGCGGGACGGTGACGACCGGAGTGTCGAGCACCGACGCCTTCCTCGGCTATGGCAAGACGACCGTGACGAGCACGGTCAACCCGGGTAAGTTCCAGATCGTGATTCAGCGCGGGGGAGCGAACAACGGAACGAGCGGGTCGTCGAACCAGGTCCCGACGGTGACGATGGACCTTGCGCCGCCGAGGACCCAGGTGCGGATCAACTCGTGGGCACCGATCATCGAGTAAGGCGTTTCCGGAGCGCGATCGGCTTCGTCTCGGCGTTCGCGCTCGGCGTGTCGTTCGGGGGTTGCAAACGTCGCGGGTCGGTCGATGACACTCGGACAGAGTCCGATGCGTCGACGGCGCGCGCCTCCGGAGCGGTAGCCGTGCCGGTCGCGCCGAGCGCCGAGCGACCGCCGCTCGACCGACTCGGGCCCGGAGAGATCCCACCTGGAACGGAGACCGTTTACGGCCTAGTGCTCCCGCGCGGCATGAAGGTGATTGCGCACTTTCCGGGGATCGCACACGCGGTGGGGGCCCTGAGCCCGGAGGACGTGGCCAACTACGTCCGAGATCGAGTCGTCGTGAGTCGAGTCGAGTTGGGAGCCGCGGAGACGGTGTTCCCGCGCGTCCGCATCAAGGACGGCGACCCCGAGAAACTCTTCGACATCGAGGTCATCCCCCTCGGCGACCGGACCAAGCTCGTCATCAAGGACATGACGCCACCGACGGCGCACGTCCCCATCGACAAGACCATGACCGACGCGGAGCGATGGAAGCGCGCCGGCTACAATCCTGACGGGACCCCGCTCGATCCGAACAAGCTCAGGTAGAGTAGGCCCCATGACGGACCTCAAATGGACGCCGCTTCACGGCGAGCACGTCCGCCTCGGTGCTCGTTTGGTTCCCTTCGCCGGCTGGGAAATGCCCGTCCAGTACGAGGGCGTCGCCGCCGAGCACACGGCGGTACGCGAGCGCGCGGGGCTCTTCGACGTCTCGCACATGGGCGAGCTCTGGGTGACGGGCCCGGGCGCGGTCACCGCCGTGGATGCGCTCGTGACGAACGACATCGGCAAGGGCGGCGACGGCCGCGCCACGTACACGTGCTGCTGCAACGAGGGCGGCACGATCCTCGACGATCTCATCATCTACCGGTTTACGAGCGATCGCGTGCTCGTCGTGCCCAACGCGTCGAACCGCGACAAGATTTCCGCCCACTTTGCGGAACGCCTCCGCGGCCGCGTCGGCTTCGAGGACGCGAGCGATCGCACGGCGCTGATCGCTTTTCAGGGGCCGAAGGCGGTGGAGATCCTCGCCGGTGCCGGCACCGGAATCGACGTCGCGGCTGCACTCCCGAGTTTTCGGGTGAAAGACACCACGGTCGCCGGGAAACCGGTGACGCTCGCCCGCACCGGTTACACGGGAGAAGACGGGGTCGAAATTTTTTGCGCCAACGACGACGCCGTCGCGATCTGGACGGCGCTCCTCGACGCCGGAACGTCGTCCGGCGCCCGGCCGATCGGGCTCGGCGCGCGCGACACGCTCCGGCTCGAAGCGCGGCTCTCGCTCTACGGAAATGAAATCGACGAGACCACCAATCCCATCGAGGCCGGGCTCGGGTGGGTCGTCAAATTCGACAAGGGGGACTTCGTCGGCAAGGCCGCGCTCGCGAAGGTCAAGGCCGAAGGAACGTCGCGAAAAATCGTCGGCTTCGAAATGACCGGGCGCGGGGTGGCCCGTCACGGGTATCCGTTGAAGACCAGCGGCGGCGAGCTCGCCGGCATCTGCACGTCGGGCGCTCCCTCGCCCACGCTCGGAAAGAGCATCGGGCTCGGCTATCTGCCCGAGGCGTCGACCGCGATCGGCACGGAGTTTCTCGTGGACTGCCGTGGCAAGGACATCTCCGCCCGCGTGGTCCCGACGCCGTTTTACAAGCGACGGCGTCCAGGGTAAGGGGTTCCTCAAAAGGAGCGATTCGAAATGGCTCAGGGCACGGACGTCAAGAAGGACCGCCGCTACACCAAGGACCACGAATGGGCGCTCGAAGCGAAGGGTGAAATCATCGTCGGGATCACCGCGTTCGCCGTGGATCAGCTCGGCGACGTTACCTTGGTCAACATCGACGTGAAGGCGGGCGAAACGGTGACCGCGGGGAAAACCTTCGGCACCATCGAAAGCGTCAAGACCCTGAGCGATCTCTACGCACCGCTCACCGGCAAGGTCACGCGCGTCAACAAGGCGCTCGAAGAAAAACCCGAGCTCGTGAACGACGATTGCTGGGGCGACGGGTGGATGATCGCGATCGAGTCGACGGAGACGCCGAAGGATCTCCTGGACGCGGAGGCGTACGAGAAGCTCGTCCGAGAGTCGGCTCACTGATGCGTTATCTCCCGCATACCGACGAAGACATCGCATCGATGCTACAAGCCATCGGCCGCGCCACGGTCGACGACTTGTTCGATTCCATCCCCGAAGAGGCACGGCTGAATGGCGCGCTTCGGGTACCGCCCCCGGTCGACGAAGCGACCCTGATGGCGCATCTCTCGTCGATCGCGAGAGAAAACCAAGCCGCGACGATGCTGTCGTTCCTCGGTGCGGGCGCGTACTCCCACCACATTCCCCCCGCGGTCGATCAGCTGCTCCTCCGCAGCGAGTTCTACACGGCGTACACGCCGTATCAGCCCGAGGTCGCGCAAGGCACGCTGCAAGCGATCTGGGAATTTCAGACGATCGTGAGCGAGCTCTACGGGCTCCCGCTCGCGAACGCGAGCCTCTACGACGGCGCGAGCGCGACCGCCGAGGCGTCGCAAATGGCCAGGCGGCTCACCAAGCGCAACACCGTGCTCGTCAGCGGGTGCGTTCACCCGGATTACCGGAAGACGACCGAGACGTACCTCGGCGGCCCGGCGGGCGGACGCGTGCGCATCGTCGCGATCGGAGCCGACGGAGCCGCCGATCCCGCGGCGATCGCGGCTGCCATCGACGACGACACGGCGGCCGTCGTCGTCGGTTACCCGAGCTTCTACGGCGCGCTCCCCGATCTCGCGGAAATCGCGCGGGTCGCGCACGCGCGCGGCGCCCTCGTCGTGAGTGCGAACAGCGAGCCCTACGCCGTCGCGCTCGCGGAATCGCCCGGGGTCCTCGGCGCCGACATCGCCGTTGGCGAAGGGCAGCCCGTCGCGTGTGCGCCGGGATTCGGCGGCCCCGGCGTCGGCCTCTTCACCTGTCGCGACGACCGGCAATATTTGCAGCAACTTCCGGGGCGGCTCTGCGGCGCGACCCGCGACGTGAACGGCAAGCGCGGCTTCGTGCTCACGTTGTCGACGCGCGAGCAGCACATCCGCCGTGAGCGCGCGACGAGCAACATCTGCACGAACCAGGGCTTGCTCGCGCTGTCGCTCGCCATTCGCGTGAGCCTCCTCGGCAAGACCGGCTTCGTCGAGGTCGCACGCCGCTGTCTGTCGAAGGCGACTTATTTGAGGGAACGCGTACTCTCGTTGCCCGGCTATTCGGCGGCCTTCGACGACGCGCCCTTCTTCAACGAGTTCACGGTAAAAGTCCGTGGCGGCAGCGCCGCCCGCGTCTGCGACGCGCTCGAAAAAGAGCGCATCATCGCCGGCCTCGATCTCGGTCGCGTCGATACGACTCGAAAAGACGCTTTGCTCGTCGCGGTGACCGAAAAGCACACCCGCGAAGAGCTGGATCGATTCGTCGCCGCGCTCGGCCGCGTCTGACCGGTTTCTGCATACACCCCAGATCAACGGCCGCCAGCCAGGCGTTTGATGCCGCCGCGGGCAACGTTCATTTTGTGCGCGCGGCGAAGGCGCGACGCTAACCACAAACGGGGAAGAATATCTCTTCGCAGCCGCAGCTGTTCTGCGAGGTGCAGCACCCATGCATCGACGGAATTCCGCAACTCGGACACAAGGTCGGGCCACACATTACCGGCGGCCCGGCGTCGACTCCCGAGTCGGCGCCGCCCCCGATCGGCAAGAGGCACGACGTCCCGGATTTCGTGTAACCCGAAAAACAGTCGAAGTCGCACCCGCCGTTCGTGCACTTCAAGAATCCGTTCGCGGGCGCAGCGAAAGGACACTGCACGCAATCGTTCAACCCACAACCGATGTTCGGCGTCGGCGAGCTGCATGCTCCGCCGCACAGCTTTTGCCCCGTGGGGCATGTCGTCGTGCTCGTCGCACCGCCGTTGCTCGGGAAGCCGCCGTTGTTCGGGAAACCGCCGTTGTTCGGGAAACCGCCGTTGTTCGGGAAACCGCCGTTGTTCGGGAAACCGCCGTTGCTCGGGAAGCCACCGCTCGAGGTGAACACGCCACCGGTGTTCGGAAAGCCGCCGCCATTCGACGAGCCTCCGGCGCCGAAGCCGCCGCTGCCGTGCGCGGCGCCACCACTGCCGAACGAGCCGCCGCTCTCGGTTCCGCCGGCGTTGGCGGCGACGCTGCTCGCGCCGCCCGACGTCGACGTGCCGTTGCCGATGCCGGCATCATCCGGGGACGGCGCCTCAAAAAAATCAGTTCGCACGATCGGCGAACACGCGAGCACAGCAGCCGCTGCGGCAGCGGCGGCCGCCGCGCGAACCAACGCAGACGAATCCCTCTTCAAAGTTGCACCCCGTCCTTGCGCCCCACCACCACCCGGAGCGCTGCGCGTACTATATCGAAAACCCGAACCGCGCGCGCCCCCGCGCCGAGACTAGTTGCTCGCGCGCGTCTCACCCGGCGGGGTCGGATACGGATTCGTGAGCCAATTCAATCCGGAGTGCCGGTAAACCGTGAAGCGCGCGAAGTCGACGCCGAGCACGACGGCGAAAGAGCTCAGGTTCCGTGTGCTATCGGCGCCATCGAGATTCAGAGTAACGCCGTAGGGGCCTCCGACGGAGAGCGTGCCGGCAAAGCCTGGCTTGCGGTCGTAGAAGAATCGCTCGTAGACGCCGAGGTCGAGCGCGGCTCCCCAATCGCCCTGGTTGTATCCGCGCGTCGACGTGCGAACCAGCTCGGCGAGCTCGGTGCCCTCACCGAAACGGATCTGCCAGCGCGCGATGCCACCGACGGAAACTGGGTACGTCGCCGGGAGCCCGAGACCCGTATCGAGCTGGAAGGACGGCGCGACGGCGCGGTCGGCGCCCTGGCGGGCGATGAGCGAACCGCCCCCTCCAGTAAAAAGCCACGACGAGACGTCCGCATGCGCGGGACCGGACAGTACGACGACGACCCCACCCGCCGCGACGGCGACGCGACTCGAAAAAAACGACACGCGCCCCGGTAACACGGCGCGTTCTCCGGTGCATTCACGAACGGTCAGGCCGAGCGTGAAGCGTCGCGTGCAACGCGCCATCGCTCGATGCACCCTCGAACGGCGTCGGCCACGTCGTCGTGAAAAAGGAGGCGGTTGTGACCGGCTCCGGGAATCACCAGCCGATCGCCCGTGGGAAAGTGTGTGGTCGCTGAGACAGCGGTGTCGAGCGTCCCGAAAATCGACAGGTGGGGCAACCCGGGACACGCCGCCGAACCGGCGAGCACCCGCAGCACGTCGCTGCCCCGTCGCATGTCGCGACCGGCAGGGCCCGGCATGAGCCGCGCTCCCCGCGCGCCCTCGAACGGCGAGGCAATAGCGATGGTCTCGACGACGCGGCTGTCCCCGCCGAGCTCTTGCACGAACCATCTCACTGCGAGCCCGCCGAGACTGTGTCCGACGAGGTGAATGCGAACCGCCTCGGGCAGCGCTTGCACGGCGCGCCCGAGAATGAGGGCAATGTCGGGGACGCCGTGGCTCGGAGCATAGGTGAACGCGGTCGTGCGCACGCCGGCGCTCTCGAGCCGCTTGCGCAGCGGTCGCCACGCGCCCGCCGTCGCGAGCGTACCGTGCACCAGCACCGCAACGTCGTCGCCCGCGCTCGCGAGTGGTGCCTCGTCACCGATGTCGCGCGGCCAGAGCGACGCCACGCGCGCGAGCGCGCCCGCCTCGAGCCCCGCGGACACGAGCAGGTTCGGCGCTTCGACCGACCTCTGCACCTCGGACGGCCGAGCCTCCATTGCCCGGGGTTTATACCAAGCGCCGCGCCCTCGGGCCATTTTTGGGCCGACGCGACTCCCGTGGTACGACGCGGCGCCGGTTTCATGGCCCACCGAAGCGAATTCTTGGTTCCAGAGGCAGCGTATTCGTTCCGCTTCCGCGTCGAGGACTCGGACATCGACGAGCTCGGGCACGCGAACAACGTCGTGTGGATCCGCTGGGTGAACCAAGCGGCGATCGCACACACGACTCAAGCTGGGCTCGATACCGAGCTGTATCAACGACTTCGCGTCCTCTGGGTCGTGCGGCGACATGACATCGAATACTTGGTCCCCGCGCTGGCCGGCGCGGAGCTCGAAGCGATGACCTGGGTCGACGGCGTGCGCGGCGCCACCAGTTTGAGGCGCACCGTGATCCGCGCGATCGCCAATCAGCGGGTTCACGCGCGAGCGGCGACGACGTGGGCGCTCATCGACATGGATTCCGGTAAGCCTCGACGCATCCCGCAAGAAATGATGACGCGTTACGGCTATTCGCCGTAAGCCGGATTCTCGTTGTTTCCGGAGTGAAACACGCCTACTCACGGCGCCAGTGTCACCTCGAACCCTCTTGCGCATTGGACCGCTGGCCGGCATCGCCAGCGTGCTCCCGATCCTCGTCGCGCTCGCTGGTTGCGGCAACGACGACAATGGAAACGTCGCGGCCGCCGAGCAAAGCTCGTGCAACGGCTCGTGCAGCGCTGCGGTCACCATGTGCCCGACGTCGGCGTCGCTGGTCAGCGCATGCTCGACGCTCTGCCAGATCGGGTACGACATTTCGCCGGCATGCGCGGGCCAATACGCCGCGTACTTGCAGTGCGCCGAGGCGTCGCCCGTCGTTCAGTGCACGTCGTCGAGCGTGACGGTGACCGTCGAGGTCCCGCCTTGTCTGAACCAGCTCGGCGACTACATCACGTGCGCCGCGGGCCACATCGCGGCCTGTCTCGATCTTCCGCTCGCCGACGGCGCGTGCACGGACGCGAAGCTCGGCACCACGGCGAAAGCATGTGTGGGGACGACCGCCGGATGCTCCTTGCTCGACGGAACGGCGCAGGCCGGGGGCTTCGGCATCTTCTGCTGCGGTGGCGCACCTCCCCCTTCTTGAATCGCGGCCCGAGGAGCCCCGCAACGGCTCGCCGGGTAAACGAACGGCCGGCGCTCAGACCTTGCCGCTGTCGATGTGGTTCGCGGCCTTCTGGGCGAGCGCGTGCACGCCCATGATCATGATGGCGAACCGCTCGTCCTTCGTGAGGCCTTGCTTGTACCGGTAGTAGATCTGCTGGATCACGACGGCCGTCTTGAACATGCCGAAGACGTAATAGTAGACGGGGTTTTCGACGGTGCGGCCCGTCGCCGACTCGTAGCGCGCCACGATCTCGCCGCGCGTGAGCGCCGAGGGCGCCGTCGTGGGGCCCCAGCGCATGATCTGCATCGCGTCGTCGTCGCTGGCCTCGACCCAATATCCGAGGAACGTCCCGAGATCCATCAATGGGTCGCCGAGCGTCGACATCTCCCAATCGAGCACGCCGATGATCTTCGTGGGGTCGGCCTCGGAGAGAACGACGTTGTCGAGCTTGTAGTCGTTGTGAATCAGCGCCGCTCGACCTTCGCGCGGTCGATGTTCGGCGAGCCACGCCGCGACGCGGGTCACGGTGGCGATGTCGTCGGTCTGGGAATCCAGATACCGCTTCGACCACCCCGTTACCTGTCGCTCGATGTAGCCCTCGGGCTTGCCGAGATCGCCGAGGCCCGCCTTCTCGTAGTCGAGTGCGTGAATACGAGCGAGGTTGTCGACCAGGTTCTGGTGCAAGGTGCGAAGCCGATCGCCGGCGAGCCCGAGCTCGGGCGGGAGCTCCTTCCGCACGATGACGCCTTCGAGCCGGCGCATGACGTAGAAGTTCGCGCCGATGACGCCCGCGTCTTCGCAGAACACGATGGGCTCCGGAGCGAGCGGGTACACGGGATGAAGCTTCGAAAGGATCCGAAACTCCCGGCTCATGTCGTGAGCGCTCTTCACCTTGCTGCCGAACGGGGGTCGCCGGAGCACGTATTCTTTTCCGTCGCAGCTCAGGGAGTACGTCAGGTTCGAATGCCCGGACGGAAATTGGCGCACGGTGATCGCGCCCTTCGTCGCGAACTCGGACGTGTGCTCCCTGAGGTACGCGGTGAGTCGCTCGACATCGAGCTCTTCCCCGGCGCGAATGTCGCGTGGCCGATCGACGAAGTCGGTCATCGTCTTCTCGCTCATTCCTGGCCGCCCACGCGGATGCCGTAGTTCTTCAAGATGCGGCGCGCGACGACGGCCTTGTGAACCTCGTCCGGGCCGTCGTAGATGCGCGCTCCGCGCTCGTGACGGAAGAGCATCGAGAGCGGGGTGTCGTCGGTGAGGCCGAGCGCGCCGTGCGTCTGAATCGCCCGGTCGAGCACCTTCTGCAAGATGTTCGCGACGAAGAACTTCACGCACGAGATTTCCTCGCGCGCCGCGTACGTCCCTTCCTTGTCGATCTTCCACGCGCAGTGGAGAACCATCAGGCGCGCCGCGTTGATCTCCGCGCGGCTGTCGGCGATCCACTCTTGGACCGTTTGCTTCATCCCGAGGGGCTTGCCCGGGGCGAGCTCGCGCGTCGCGGCGCGCTTGCACATCAGATCGAGTCCGCGCTCGGCGGTGCCGATCCAACGCATCGCGTGGTGAATCCGCCCGGGACCGAGCCGTTCTTGCGCGACCATGAACCCTCCCCCTTCCGGGCCGAGGAGGTTCGACTGCGGGACGCGGCAATCCCGGTACACGAGCTCCGAGTGGCTCGCGTAGTCGTCGCCCTCGTCGCCCATCACGGCGATCTTCCGGACGTGCACGAACCCTTTCGTCTCGGTCGGCACGAGAATCATGCTGGCGCGCGCGTACGGGGGCGCCTCGGGATTGGTAACGGCCATGACGATGGCGACCGTCGCGCCGTGCGCTCCCGTGGTGAACCACTTCCGGCCGTTGATGACGTAGTCGCTGCCGTCCTTCACCGCCCTCGTGTCGAGCCACATCGGATTCGAGCCGGCGCGGTCCGGCTCGGTCATCGAAAAGCAGCTTCGAATTTCCCCGCGGGCGATCGGAACGAGCCAGCGCGACTTCTGGTCGTCGGTGCCGTACTTCATGAGCAGCTCGAGGTTGCCGGCGTCGGGCGCCTGACAGCCGAAGAGGTAGTGACCGAGTGGGCTCCGTCCGAGCTCCTCGCTCACCAGCGCGTGGTCACAAAACTCGAGCCCCATGCCGCCGTATTCCTTCGGGACCTGAGGTGCCCACAGCCCTTCGGCCTTCACTTTGTCGCGGATCTGGCCGAACCGGCGCAGCATGTTTCCGAAGACCTTGTCGCCGGAAGCGAACTCGATCTCGAGCGGGTACACCTCGCGCTCCACGAAGGCGCGAACGCGTCCGAGTATGTCTTTCATCTCAGGCGAAATGTCGAAATCCATGATGGTGCTCTCGTGCGCGGGGCCCAGAAAAAGGGCGCGGGCGAGAACTATACTCGCCGCCGTCGCTTTTCAGCGCCCTTCTGAGCCGGCAATCCACTCAGCGCGCCGCGTCGTCGAGGACGGATTCGAGCTCGTGAGGCGCCGGAGCGGCCTCTTTTCGCCAGACCTCGACGCCCTTCCGATTCAGCACGACCACGGTGGGAACGACGTCGACCTTGCCGAACGAACCCCGTGCCTCGAGGGTAGCCTGATCCGCCAGCGCGATCGGAAACGGCAATTCCAAGGTCGCGGCGAATGCCTCGACGAGGGGTTGGTTACGCGGTGGTTCGAGGACGACGGCGCCCACGTTGATGCGCGGCGACCGTGCGCGCTCGAGCTCCGCAAGCCGCCGCACGACGATCTGCGAGACGAGATCGTACGTCGTGATGAACACGATCACGGTGACGCGCCCCAAGGTGGTTTGGGTGCTGAAGTGCGCGCCGTCGATGGCAACGAAATCGAACCCTCGGAACACCTGCGCCACGACGGTCTTTGGTTCCTCGTCGTCCGTCGTCGTGACGCAGCTCGGCCCCGCTCCGCCGAGGCCGATGATCAACGCTATCGGAAGCAGCCGCCAGCGGGGCACAGCATGGCGCCTCGCCCGCGCCGCCTCAGGGTGGCGAAGCATGCAAGGGCGGAGCCTCGGCGGCGCTCGGACCGAATAGATCAGCGAACACGCTGAGAGCCTCCGGTATCGAACGCCCGTCTCGAGCATGCGCGACGACGGTGATCGCGAGATCATCGACTGCCGCATTCAGCGGCGTCGCTTCGAGCAGCACGCCGTTCAAGCACTCTCCGGGCCGAGGCGCATGACGGCGCTCGACGATCGGATCGTGCTTCACCCAATCGAAGGCTTCCCCGAGGCGGAAGGAACAAGCGATGACCTGGACGAAATCCAGATAGAGGGGCGCGATGATCGCCGTGATGCGATTCGGTCCCCCTACTTTGCCGGCTAACGCGTACGCCGCTTGCCGCGGCGTCGCATCCGACGAAATCGGGCCGATCGCCGAGAGCAGACGCTGCCGACGCGCGGCATCGACTTCGACGGCCAAGAGCGGCGCGTAGATCGCAATCCTCGGCACCGTCACGCGATCCATGTCTTGCTCGAGCGCCGCGATCCAGACGTCGCGCGCTTCGCCGTCGAGCTCTCGGTATGCCATGGCGGCCGCGAGCGCCGCTTCCGCGTCCGTCGCGAGGCTGCCCAGGAACGTGCACCACACGTCGACGAGCCGAGGATCGGTTCCAGCGAGCGCCGCACTACGAAACGCAACGTCGTCCACCCGCCGATCACCCGCCACACTCGGCTGGCACTTCCGCATGGGAACGTAAGCTAGAGGATTGCGTCGGTCATCGCAAGACGCTCTCTCACCGATAGCGCAGTCTTCACACGCCTCAAAAATTCCGTGTGGTCACGATCTCAATCGTGCGTGATCGTCATCCATCACTACCGAGGCGCGGCCCACGCCATCGGAATCGGTGCGTCGATTTCACTGTCGTCGTGCCACAGCGCTCCGTCGAGCTCGAGACGAAGATCGGCAATTGTTTCATCGAGCTCGACCGCCCGCGAAATCGGTCCCGCGATCGTGATCGTGCCAATGGAGGACGCTTGCACCGTGGCGTCTTTGCCGACGCGGCTTGCGCGCGTTGCGCGCGGTTCGACGAACATCGCGCCGAGCCCTTCGCTCGCCTCGAGGACCCCGCGAACAAACACCATATCCACAGCCCGCACGCGCACACGACGCACGACCATCTCATCGCCGAGCAGGGCAGCGAGCCACACTTTGCCGTCCACTCGGAGGGGAGCTATAGCACCACACGCGGATTCGGAGCACCGGCGACGACGTCGAAGATGGCGGAAATACAAGACGAGCAGGATCTAGAACCGCTTCCCGAGCCGGAGCGCGACGACGAGGGCGACGAAGCGACACAGGTCGATCCGAACGACCCCGCCGACCTCTTGACGTCCTTCGAGGACGAGCTCGACAACGACGACGAATCCGGTTCGGACCTCGACGCCGGCGTCGACGTCGAGGAACAGGAAGAGGGCGGTCTCGAGGGCGAGCCCGGACCGTTCGATCTAGGAGATGTCGGGAGCGAGCTGATCGAGTTCGTACAGCTCGACGGCGAAGGGGACGATGTAGGTTTTGCCGACGACGCCGGAATCGAGATCGGCGAGGCCGAACCTCTGGGTGCCGACTCCGGCGAAGAGGGCGGCACCGAGGCCGGCGATCTCATGAGCGACTTGCTCGGCGAGAACCTGCCGAGCCTCGATTCGGCCGACGACGGAGGGGACGAAGGTACGACCGAGCCCAACGAGATCGACGCGATCGACGACGATCCGCGTCCGCCGCCCGCCGAGCTGCCGTGGATCGAGGTGGCCCTCCACGCGTCATCGCCGCGATCGCTGGTCGTGCACGCCGCGGAGCGCCGGTTCGCCGCGGGAGACGATCTCGCGCGCGTGGACGATTCGGGAAACGCGACGGTCCTGGTGCGCAAGGGCAGCGGCCCGATCACCAGCGTGGTCGTCGACCCCGACAAGGGCTTTTTGGTCTACGCGACGGTGGGCGGGCGGTTGTTCCGCGCCGGCTTCGAGGGCTTGCCGACTCGGCTCCTCGGCTGGCCGGAGGTCGCCGGCTTTCCCGCGGATCGGCCGCTCGACGTGCACCTGGGCGGCCCGACGCCAAGTTCGCGACCGGCGATCTTGCTCCAGATCGCCGACGGCGGCGGCTCGCTCCTCGAGAGCACCGATCACGGCAGCACGTGGCGACGAGTCGATCTCGGAGGCCCGGTCCTGTCGCTCGCGACCGGCACGCCTCCGGTCGCACTCGTGCGCACGTCGAAAGGGCTCGCGCTCCTTCGCTCCGAGGCGACGGGCGGCTTCACGGCGGCCGCGCCCTTCTCGTCGGACGATCCCGAGAGGACGACGCTCGCGGTGGCAGGCGACGTGATCGTCGCGCTCGAACCCGATCTCGGCGTGCGGGTGTCGGCGGACGGCGGCGCCGTGTTCCGGCGCGTCGCGGGCGGTCGGTCGGCAACGGCGGTAACGGTCGCGACGATCGCGGGGCGACCGAGCGCGTTCGTCGCGCTGTTCGACCCCACGACGGTGCGCGCGTCGCTAGCGTGCGTCGATGCCAGCACCGGAGACTCGGTCACGATCGCCGACATCGAATCGAGCGACGACGACGAGTTCACGCGGGTGCTCTCGCTCAGCTGGGACCCTCAGACCGAGACGCTCTGGGCCGCGGGCACGTTCGGGCTTCGGTGCTTTCGTCGCCCGCCGAGCGCGTAGCGGCCCGGACGCTTCAGCCTTCGGATTCGGTCTGACGACGGTTCCGCGCGGCGACGACCGCCGCCACTTCGCGATAGGCGTCGAGCACGCCGCGATCCCGCGGCGCGAGACGGACGGCGAGAGCGAGGTGTCTCTCGGCGCCCGACGGATCTTTCTGCACATCGCCTTCGAACCGAGCCGCGCTTCGAAGCCACTCCACGGCGGCGCTCGGATCGCCCGGTTCGCCGACCTCGAGCGACTCCCGCATGCGGCCATAAGCGAGGGTCGCGCCCGAGAGATCGCCGAGTGACGCGCGCCAATCGCCTTCGAGCGCTCGCGCTTCCACGGCGCGCGGCGACGCCGGCACTTGGCGTACGCGCGCAATCGCCTGCGGAAGGTCGCCCATCTTAGCGAGCAGCTTGGCGAGGTCCATCGTCGCGCCGATCTCCCGAGTGCCCTTCTTCTCACCGAGCGTGATCGCGCGCTCGAGGAGCGCCAGCGCACGAGCGGGTCGTCCTGCTTCGATCAAGGTGCGCGCGAGGCCCGCCGTCGCCTCGGGATCGTCGGGGAGGTAGCGGAGCGCGCGTTCGAAGAGTCGCCCCGACTCCTTCTGATAGCCCGCCCCGAGCGTGCGCTTCGCGGCGTCGAGGCAAACGTCGTGACGCGCGCGATTGCCGCTCTCCGTCGCCTCGAGGTGCTCGGCGTCGGACACCGCGCCATCGACGTCGCCGCGTTCGAGTCGCGCCTCGAACCGGCTCCAGCGCACCGACGGCAACGCCGGGCATCGGGCGACCGCCTCGTCGAGCGCTTGCAAGCGTGCGCCGAGCGTCGTCTCGTACGTCGCCTGCCGTCGGAAAAGGAGCGCGGCGAGCGGCGCATATTCTTCGGCGCGCGTCGCCGCGCGGAGCGCTTCACGGGCGCCGTCGAGATCGCCGCGCCGCGCGAGCAAGGTCGCGCCGATGATCCCCGTTTCCGTCACCGGCAGCGCCTCGTTCAACATCGAGAGCGCGCCCTCCGCGCGGCCGCCGTGATGCGCGTCGATCTCCGCGACGAGTCGCGTTACCTCGGGGTGCCTCGGCGCGCGTTCGAGGGCAGCGACGTAGTGCGCACGCGCGCGCTCCGGGTCCCCATGCGCGAGCGCGTCGTCGGCTTCGTGGGTCAGCTCCGCGAGCTCGAGTGCGCGAACGACGTCGTTCGAGAGCGGTGCGGGCGCGAAGCCGCGATCGAGCGCGACGCGAACGACGTCGCCCTCCCCTTCGAGCGTGCCGCATCGAACCCCCTCGGAGCTCGGCGCGCGCGCGCCGACCGCCGGCATGACGATACGCGCGAGGGACGATCCGGCGCGGGTCAACGTCGCCACGCGTCCGCGCCGTTTCATGAAACGACCGACGGACGTATCGACGATCTGGAGTGCGACGCCGAGTGCCGAGCCCTCCACCTCGGCGCCGCGCGCTCGCGCGACGACGAGACGAACGTCGCCTTCGGACGGCGCGAACAAGACGTCGAACGCGATCGCGCCGCGCGCCCCGACGATTCCCACGCCGAGCCCACTCTCGACGCGCCACACCGACACCGGACGAATGAGCCCGCCGAGCGTCTCGCGGAGCCGGCGTTCGAGCCAGCGCCCGAGCAGGTCCACGCGCAGTGACACCGAGAGATGTTCGAGGTGTCCGCGACGATGGCGGAAAAGCCGAACCCCGCCGGACAAGTCGACGGGGAATTTCAGATTCGGTAACGTGACGCCGAAGCTCTCGACGACGACGGGGCCGAGCTCGATGGGTTCGTACAGCTCGAGGCCGAGCGCCCCTCGCGCGACGGTCAGGCGCAGGGGCGCATTCGGAAGCGGACCGAGCCCGTCCGAGGGCACGGGAACACCGGCGCGGACGCGATCGGGGCGGGGCACTCGACGTTCATGGTACCAGGCAGCCGAGAACGCGGGGCAACTACTCCCCGAAACGGGGCGCCACGCTCGGCCTTTGCTCGCTCAATCTTCGTTGCTGGCGAGCTTCTTTCGCATCCGCTTCATCAACTCCGGGAAGCCGTCCTTCTTGATGATGCGGTTGAACTGCTGGTGGTAGTTATTCACCAGGCTCGACCCTTCCGTGATGATGTCTTCGATGCGCCAGGCGCCGTCGACGCGATGCACGAGGTAGTCGATCGAAATGGGCTCTTCACGAGCGTTGGTGCGACTTTGTGCGACCGTCTTCACGATGAAGCCGTCGGCTTGTTTGTCGTCCCCGTCGAACCGCACATCGTAGCCGACGGTGCGATCGAGGTTTCTGCGGTAAGCGCGCTGCACGAGCTGTTTCAATACGTCGGAGAAGTCTTTGCGCTCCGCGTCGGTGCGCTCGGCCCAATGCTCCTTGAGCGACCCCTGCGCAAGCGTGCCGTAATCCAGGATGGCATCGAACACGGCGCCGATCTTTTGCTGGGTCTCGTGCTTCTTCACGAGCGCGAAAAGCTCCGACTGCTTCGCCTTCATGAAGGTTTGCGCCGTGTCGTCGTCTGCGAAGGCCGGCAGGGCGAAGCAGAGGAGCAAGGCGATCGGGGCGAAGTGTCGGAGGGCTCGCATGGGTCGTTCCTTTTCGATGTCGGGGGGCGAGATAGTCCTAACGCAAGTCGGATGCCATCGAATCGACGTGTCGCGCGTACCGGAGCCGGCCAGGTAACTGGCCATTATTTTTGGGTTATCCTTGCTCGGCCTGATCTGGACCCTGGAACGTGTCGCTCGGCTGCAACACTGCCCGGCGTATCGTGTCGCTGCGGGCTCAACCCATGCGCTGATTCCGCGCCGGCCCTGAATCCGCCGCCGGCGGAAAAAAGCTCGTCATGTCGGGTTCCGGGGCTACGCGCGTGCCGAGGCTCACCCGAAACACGGCGCCCGAGCCCGGCGCATTATCGACCTCGATTCGAAATCCGTGGTCGTCCGCGATGCGCTTGACGACGGCGAGCCCGATGCCGGTGCCGTGCGATCGGGTCGTGAAGAACGCGTCGAACAGCCGCGCGCGCGCCTCCGGATCGATGCCCACGCCGTCGTCGGACACGGTGAGGAGCACGCCGCCGTCAGGGGCGACTTCGATGCGCACTTCGACTTTTCCGCCGGCCTTCGACGCCTGCACCCCGTTCCGGATCAGGTTCCAGATGAGCTGTCTGATCTGAGCGCCATCGGCGCGAATGGCGATCGCGCTCTCGCCTTCGTAAGCGACGGCGACGTCGGAGACGCCGCGCCCTTGCTTCGACGAGAGCTCGACCACCTCGCGTGCAATGCGCGCGACGTTGATCGTCGAGATCTCCGGTTTGCGCGGCTTGGAGACGTCCATCATGTCGCCCACGAGGTCGTTCAACCGCGCGGTCTCGCGCTGGATGATGTCGCACAGCTTGCGGTCGTCGGCAGAGAGCGCCGGATTGGTGCGCAAGAGCTGCACCGAACCGGCGATGGAACCCAAAGGATTGCGAATCTCGTGCGCGAGTCCGGCGGCGAGCCGGCCGAGCACGGCCATGCGCTCCGCGTTCTCCGCGCGCGCCTCCGCCTCGACGATACGGCCGCCGGCGGTTCGCAATCGCTCCGCGAGATAGCCGGAAAGCACCGTGACGACGCCGATGACGAGCACGTTGACGACGACGTAATAGAAGAGCTCTTGTCCGGTCAGCGCGTAGATGGGCGCAGCCTGATCCGCGGGCGGTCGGACGAACGCCGTGTGGAGCGCGCCGGCGAGCCACACGTAGCAAACCACTCCGGCAACGCCGGCCACCAGCGCGCCGCGAAATCCGATGAGGAACGCACCGAGCAGACAAGTGAGCCCGTAGAACGACGTCGCGCCGCTCGCGGTGCCCCCGGTGACGTAGACCAGAACGGTGACCGTCGCTTGATCGAGGACGAGCTGTGCGACCGCGAGTGATTCGAGGCCGCGCCCGAGGCGGAGCACTGCGCCGTAGACGCCCGCGAGCGCGAATGCCGCGGCGAGCGTCGCGAGCACGATCTGCTGACTCAAAGAGCCGACTTGGAAGCCGCGACTCATGTTCAGCGCGGCGAACGCGCCGAGCGCGACGAACAAGAGCCCGACGCGCGCGATGACGACCCACGCAAGGCGTCGGGCCAGCGGGACCCCCGCGACGCTCTCCGGGATCCCGAGCCGTACGGCCATGGGCGCGCCTCAGTCGGCCTTGATGTTGCCGGCGAGCGAGAAGATCGGGAGATACATCGAGACGAGGACGACGCCGACCATGCCGCCGATGCCGACCATCATGATCGGCTCGAGCATGCTCGTGAGCGACGCGACGGCGATGTCCGTTTCCTCTTCGTAGAAATCGGCGATCTTGTTCAGCATCTGATCGAGCGCACCGGTTTGCTCGCCGACGGCGATCATCTGGACGACCATGTCCGGGAACACCTTGGCCTCCATCAGGGGCTCGGCCATGTTCTTGCCTTCGCTGATGCGCTGCCGGACGAGTCGGATGCCGGTCTCGATGATGACGTTACCGGAGGTCTTCGCGCAGATCTCGAGCGCGTCGAGAATCGGAACGCCGGATTGTAGGAGCGTGCCGAGCGTGCGCGTGAATCGCGCCACGGCGATCTTTTGGAGCACGATGCCCATGATGGGCAAATGGAGAAGCGTCTGATGGAAGAAGCGTTTCCCGCCCGGAGTTCGGTACGTGTAGATGAACGCGGAGCTGATGCCGATGCCGAGAAGGAAAACGAGCGGCAGATAGCTCACGAACCCGTGCGAGAGCGCGACCATCATGCGCGTGAGCACCGGTAGGTTGTCCTTGCCGCCGCCAAACTCCTTGAACATGTTCTCGAAGGCGGGAATCACGAAGGTGAGCATCACGGCCATGACGCCGATCGCGATGAAAAACACGATCGTCGGATAGCTGAGCGCGCCGCGAAGCTGGCGGATCAGCTTCTGCCGTTTCTCGAGGTACACCGACAGCCGGTTCATGATGCTGTCGAGGATGCCGCCCGTCTCGCCGGCGTGGACCAGGTTGACGAAGAGCTCGTCGAAGATACGCGGGTGCCTCGCGAGCGCGTCGCTGAAGGTCGAGCCCTGCTCGACCGCGCTCTTGACGTCCTTCAGCACCGCCGCAAACACCTTGTTGGATTGCTGGCCCCCGAGGATTTCGAGGCACTGGACGAGGGGCAGCCCGGCATCGATCATCGTCGCGAAGAGGCGCGTGAACGTGACGAGATCCCGAGTATCGACGCCGCTGCCGAAGGAGAGGCGAAACCCGCCGCCCTTCTTCTTGACGCGGACCGGGTTGAGATTCTGCTGGCGGAGGCGCTGATTGACCGCCTCGGCGTCGTCGGCCTCCATGACGCCACGCCTCACCTCGCCGGTGCGTGCGCGTGCCTCCCAAGTAAACTCGGCCATGAGCGACGATTTCGAACCCTTCTGCCAGCCTGCATCCTACCCCGGAGTCTCGGTCCATCCCAAGCTAATGCATCCGGACATGAGGACCGAAGAGCTCGACGAGATGGCGCACACCTTCGTCGTCGCGGCCGGAGCAGCGCCGGCCGCGGTGATCGCCGTTGCTGCTCACACCGGCAACGACTGGCGCATCGCGGTGGGCGCCGCTGGTTGTCGTTCCCTCGCCCAACCCGAAGCGGTCGAGGCGAACACACCGTTCGATCTCGCGTCGGTCACCAAACCCATCATCGCGACGACCGTCGCGCGCCTCGTTCGGAAACGGCAGATTTCTCTCGCAGCTCCCCTCGGCGACTTGCTCCCGGAAATCCGCGGAACCAGGTCGGAAACCGTGCCTTTGTCGCTTTTTTTGGCCCATCGAGCCGGACTCGACGCGCACCGTTCCCTGTATCTCCCTCTCCTTCGCGGCGAACCCGTCGACCGGGTGACGGCACTTCGAGAAGCCGCGGACGCGCGGCGCCCCGAGTGCGCCGGCGCGCCCCCCACGGACGGCTTCGCACCCGTCTACAGCGATCTCGGATACGCCCTTCTCGGCGAAGGCGTGAGCCGAGTCGCAGGAACGCCGCTCGACGAGCTCGTCGCACGCGAAGTCGCGTTGCCGCTCGGGCTCGATGTAGGTGCAGCGGCGACGTGGTTCGGGCGCGACCCGCACTTCGCGAAGCGCGTCGCGCCGACCGAGGTAGTCGCGTTTCGCGGCGGCGAGATCGTCGGCGCGGTACATGACGAGAACGCTTTCGCGCTGACGGGCGCGCATCTCTCCGGACACGCGGGGCTCTTTGGTACTGCCGAGAGCGTCGCGCGCTTCGGCGCGGCCGTGCTCGACGCACTGAGCGGGCGGATCCCCGAATGGCTGACGCCGTCGGAAATCGAACCACTCGTCCTACCGCGACCGGGCGGCACGTTGCGCGCCGGATTCGATGGACGTTCCGAGACGGGCTCGTCGTCTGGGTCGCTTCACGGCAGAAGGTCGTTCGGCCACCTGGGATTCACCGGGACCAGCGTGTGGTGCGACCCGGATCAGGGTCTCGTCACGGTCATCCTCACGAATCGCGTGAGCCCGAGCCGCGAAAACGTCGAGATTCGCCGAGTGCGCCCCCTCTTGAATGACGCGCTCTGCAGGGTCGGAAACCGGCTCAAAGAGGCCGGGTGAGGCCTGCTTTCCAGGACC
Source organism: uncultured Polyangiaceae bacterium (assembly GCA_964506835.1). Taxonomy (GTDB): domain Bacteria; phylum Myxococcota_A; class Polyangia; order Polyangiales; family Polyangiaceae; genus DASZVB01. The sequence goes on along the minus strand of CAZDNG010000070.1, from coordinate 18,133 downwards.
AGGGTCGCGGTCCTGAACCATTAAAATCCGTCGAAAAGCGTGAAAAAGCTCACTTATTTGTTGAGCCGACTTGGCCTCCGAAGCGAATCACGGCAGGATTGCCGGTGCTGATGTGGAAGCTGTCGATCGAGGACGATCAGTCGAACCAGACTGTCGTCGAATTGCTTCGGGACGAATACTCGATCGGCCGAGACGTCACGAACACGGTCCGGCTCACGGAACGCAACATCTCGCGCAAGCACGCGATCCTGCGGGCGAGCGGGAACGATTGGGTCATCAAAGACCTCGGCAGCTATAACGGTTGCTTCGTCAACGGCGTGCGGGTGCCGGGCGAGCAAACGCTCAAGCACGGCGACCTCGTGCAACTGGGCGACTACCGACTCGAGCTCCTCGACGAAGCCATCATCAAAGGCGACCCGGAGAGCAAGACGTCGACCCTTCCGGGACGACAGAGCCGGACCATCCGCGATCTCCCCAATCGACTGGTCATGATCCTCGGCCCCGCTTTCGGCGCGAGCTTTCCGCTCATCGACAAGCGCGTGATCATCGGTCGCGGTGAAGACTGCGATCTTCCGATCAACGACACGTCGGTGAGCCGCATTCACGCCGAGATCCACCAGCTCGAAGGCGGGCAATACGAGATCGTCGATCGCGATAGCTCGAACGGCGTTCGGGTCAACGGCGTAGAGCTCAAGAAGGCGCTGCTCGAGACCGGCGACGTCGTCGAGCTGGGCGACGTGCAGCTCAAGCTCATCGCCGCGGGGCAGCCGTTTCATCCACAAGATCCGCCGCCGCACGCACACCGGCGTCACAGTCTCGAGCCGGGCGTGGGTGATGGGACGCCCCTCGGGGCCCGCGGGCGGACGCGAACCGTGGTCGTCATCATGGCCGCCGGAGCCATTGCCGTGCTCGGCGTGGTCGCCATGACGCGGCGACCGCAACCGACGGTCGTCGTCGCGGCGCCCGAGGAGAACCCCGCCGAGCGCTCACTGAGCGAAGCGAGCGCACTCCTCGCCAAGGGGAACATCGAAGGGGCGCTCCAGAAATCCCAGGAAATTCCGGAAGACAGCAATCTCCGCGAATCGACGGTGTTCAAGGAGATCCAGGCGAAGTGGGCCGACAGCGTGTTCGATCAAGCGGCCAAGGAAGAGGACCGCACGCGAAAACGCGCTCTCCTCGACTTCATCGCGAAATCGCCCGACGTCGGGTCGATGCAGCGAAAGCGCGCCGCGAACGAGATCGCCGATCTGGACTCGAACAGCGTCGGGATCGATCAGTTGCCGACGGCCGACACGCATCAAAAGGCCGCAGAGCCACCGCCTTCGAGCGCCCCGACGAGCGATGTTTCGGGAGGTGGAGTCGCCGCCCCTGCAGCCCCGTCCCCCAAGAAGAAAGCGGACAACAAGCCCGGGGGCGGCCTCGTGCGTGACACGCCGTTCTGAACCTCGCGCATCGCAAGCGCCGACTTCGAGGGGCACCGTCGACGAGGCGAATCCGCCGGGAGTGACGGACGAGCGCCGCCGCGTCCTTCGCTCGAAGGCCGTCCTGTCGACCTTGGTGTTTCTCGGCGTGGCCGCCATGGCGGAAGCCGTCCCGAAGCTCGCGCCGCTCCGCGTGCTGTCGAGCCCGCCGAGGGCGCCCATCGACGCGCCTGCTCGGGCCGCGCCGGTTGCCGCAATCGGCAGCGCCCGAGTCGACCTCGTTACCGAAGATCGCCCGGATCTGGCGCAGCCCGAGCACGCGAGCGCGCCGGTCTTGCCGAACGGGCCGATGGCCGACGACAACGCGGGCGCGATCGCGACGCCCGCCGAAGACGTCAACGTCTCACCGGTTTCCATTTCGGACGAACACGGCGCCCTCGCGCGATTCTTCGCGGCGCTCGCCGAGAGCGAGCGTCACGTTCCCCACGCCGTGACGCGCATCGCCTATTTCGGCGACTCGGTCGTCGCGAGCGACTTCGGAACCGGCACCTTGCGCCGTCTCCTCCAGGCGCGCTTCGGCGACGCGGGACACGGTTTTTCCCTCGTCGCCAACGCGTGGCCCCAATATTTCCAGAACGACGTCTATCGGTACGCCGATCGCGGTTTTCTCGTGAGCCGGATCGTCGGACCGCGCGCCGCCGATCACCTGTACGGGCTCGGCGGCGTGTCGTTCGAAGCGTCGCCCGGCATGCGCGTCCGGATCGGGACGGCAAAGACCGGCTCGTTCGGTCGATCCGTGTCGCGATTCGGCGTCGCGTACGTCGATTCGCCGGGAGGCGGCGTCATCGACGCACGCATCGATGGAGCGCCGGCACGAACCATCGACACCAACGGCGACAAGAAACCGTCGTTCGCGGAGTTCGAGACGAGCGACGGAGCTCACGAGCTCGAGCTCGTGACGTCGCGAGGCAACGTACGCCTCTTCGGCGTCACCCTCGAACGCGACGTGCCGGGCGTCGTGCTCGACGCGATCGGTATCGTCGGAGCGCGTATTCGCACCCTGTCCGAAAACGACGATTCGCACTTCGCCGAAGCCCTGGCGTGGCGCAAGCCGAACCTGGTCGTCTTTCAATTCGGCGCCAACGAGAGCGCGGACGGTTTCGCGTATCCGATGCCGGCGTACCACGAGAGCATGAAACAGGTGCTCGACCGCGTGCGCCTCGCGACACCCGACGCAGGATGCCTGATCATCGGCGCGATGGACCGAGCACGACGAGAGAACGAGCACCTGGTCACCGTGCCGATCATTCCGCACATCGTCGAAGAACAGCGACGAGTCGCGTCGGAGGTGGGCTGCGCGTTCTGGAGCGCGTACGACGCCATGGGCGGCAAAGGTTCGATGGCACGCTGGGTTCGTCTCGGGCTCGGCACCGGCGACTACACTCACCCGACGAGCTGGGGCGCCGAGCGACTCGGTAACTGGATCTACTCGGCGTTGATGCAGAGTTACGCGAGCTACGAGAAGAGCGCCCACCACTGACGGAGAAGTCACGTCCGTCGTCGTGAGCCGTGCGCCCGAACGACTCAGGGCGTTGGAGGGAACCCGAGCGCGTCCAAGGTGAGCTTGCCGAGCTCGGCGTAGCCACGCGGCGTGAGGTGAACATGATCCGGAGCCGCGAGCGCGGGCGCGGCGTCCGCCCAGCGGCGGTTGCTCCCCGGGCCACCCATCGCCTCCGACGCGCTGAAGAACGCGCACCCGAGCCGTTCGGCGCTCTGCCGCTCCACGGCGTCGACTTCCGCGACGCGAGGCAAGGTTACCGACGCGGCGTCTTCGCGATCGGTGGGTCCGATGATCAAGCAATCGGTGTTCGGCGCCGCGTCGCGGATCCGCGCAATCATGGCGTCATACTCGGGTCCGTAGCGCGCCGGCGCGTCCGCGTCGCCGACCTCGTTCGTTCCATAGGCGAGCACGACGAGGGCGGGACTTCGCCGCCGCGCCTCGTCGATCCACGTCGCGGCGTCCCAGGCGAGCGGCGTCCCGATGCGAGCGCCGTTCACGCCGAGGGTGTCGATGACGACGCCGGGGTTCTCACTTTCTACGATGGCACCCAGGATCTGCGGATCGCCCACGGCGTGACCGAGCTTCACCGTCGCGTTCGACGCCGCTTGCCACGCAACGTGCCCGATGGTGCCCGCCTTCGCCACGCTCGCGTCGACCGCGCGCACGCCCTCGCCGGTGTCGATCTGAAAGCGTGCTTTGTCGCTCGGCAGCCGAAACACGACTTCCCAGTGAGCGTGTCCCTCGACGGCGCCGGCTTCGAGCTCGAGCGAAACGGCGCTCGCCGATTGCTCGGGGACGGCGCGCAAGCCGCCGAGGCCGAACACGCCGTCGTCTTGGCGCATCCACAACGAGGGGTGTTTGGGATCGGTGTGCCAGTTGCCGTCGCGCGCGATCTTGACGCCGCGATGGCGATAGACGCGGAGGCCCGCGAAAATGTAGCCGAGCCCGCCGTTTCCGAAGTCGGCTTGAAGACCACGACGAACCGCGTCGGGCCAAAAATCCGCGGCCGCATGGGAATCGCCGAGCCAAAGCACGCGGACGGGCGAGGTGCGCTCTTTCGTCTTGAGCTCGGCGAGTGCGCCGCGAAAGCGATCGAGTCGCCCGAGCGGAGGCAGAGTGGCAACGGCAGCGGCGACACCGCCATCGCGTCCCTTCGCAACGGCACCTTCGGCCGGGCTTGGGGCTATCGTCGCCGGACGATCTCCCGCCGCGACGGGCGCCGCTTCGGGGACCACGGGCCCCCTCACCGCGCCGCTGCACGTGACGATGACCAACGTGGTGAGCGACACCACGAAGTAGCCGGCCGCGCGTGCGCTCTCAGGAGAGAGGGTCGTCGACTTCTGGCTCTTCATGTTTCGTTCGGCGCTCTTGGACTCGCTGCTTCACGAACGCGACGAGAGCGTCGACGTAGGACTCGAACGCCGGGCACTTGAGATTGAAGTCCGAGAGCACGTCGTTCGTGTTCCGGGTGTCGTATCGCACGGGGGTGGTGATGGTGTCGACGAACGCGCGCGGGCTCTTCGAGACCATGCCGAGGCCGGGCGCACTGAGGACGGCTTTGGTCAGCCGTGAGGGGATGAACCCCCCCGGCAATCGCCGGCCGCCGCTCTGCGCGACGAGCTGAAAGACGCGCCGCACCGTGAGTGGCTCGGGATCCGTGAGGTGAAAGGTCTTGCCCGCCGAGTGACGAGACAGCCCGATCATACGCGTCGCTTTCACGACGTAGTCGATGGGAACCAGGTTCATCGGGGCGTCGCCCTTGGTCGGCAAGAGCACCGGAAATTCCTGGGGCGCGCTCAAGATGAGGAGCATCAGGAGATACGGGCCGTCGAAGCGATCGACCTCACCCGTCCGCGAATCGCCGACGATCTGCGTCGGGCGAACGACGCAGATCGGCAAATCCGCCATCGCCGCCCGCGCGATGCGCTCGGCACGCGCGAGCGTCTCTTCGACCACCGAGCGGAAGGTCTGCTGCGCGTTCAGCTCTTCCTCGAGCACGAGGCCGGTACGGTTTCCACTCACCATCGCGCTCGAGTGGACGACGACGCACTTCAGGCGACCGGTGACGCGCGCGAATTCGACGATCTCGCGCATCGCACCCACGTTGACGTACTCGGCGATCTTCCGGGTCACACCGGGGTACGTCACCTGCGCGACGTGATGGACGCGCTCGACGCGCGCCGCGAGCTCGCGGTACTCGGCGCCGCTCAGCCCGAGGTCGATCGCCCCGGCGTCGCCTTCGTAGACGACGACGCGCTGGCGCTTGACCGGCTCGAGCCCGTCGAGAAAGGACTTCGCCTGCTCGGCGAACTTCGGATGGACTATCGCGTAGACGAGCGTCTTTTCTCCCGCCGTGACGAGCTCCTCGACCATTTTCCGAGCCCGGAAGCTCGGAAACCCCGTGACCAGCACCGCCTCGTCGTAGCTCGACGTCATCTCATGGAGAGCAGTAGTACGCTCCTACGGTCTCGAGCCAGACCCCAATCGAGGAATCTGCTGCGAGGTTGCAGAACGCGCCCGGGCCGGAGAACGCCGCCTGCGCGCAGAAGGTCCCGCTGACGTAGGCTTGACACTCGCCGCCCGACTGGAAGGCATCCTTGTCGCAGGTCCCCTGGTCGGCCGCCGCGCACTGACCGCACGCGGTGTTGGTGCAATCCGTCGAGCAGCTCAGGTCGTGATTGCAGGTCGCCGACAGGAACGGCGCGAGGCAACGAACGACGGCTCCGTCGAAGAGGAACTGCTGCATGCAATCGAAGCACCCTGGGTTCGACATCACCAGGCTTTGGATCTCTGCGGTGCACTTGGTACCGGCCGTCTTGCCCGGGCAGGCGCCGGCGATGGTCGCGAGGTCGCCCGACGTGCAACTGGTCGATTGTGCGGGCGGCGGCGTCAGGGAGCCCGGGTTGCACCCGGCGTATGGCGCCGGGCACGTCGCCCCGGTCACGCCGCAGGCTCCGCTCTGACACGTCTGCCCTGCGGCCGTGCACGACTCACATTGAGCGCCGAAGCGCCCGCAGCTCGCGGCCGCATCACCGGCGCGACACGTTCCGTTCGCGGCGCAGCATCCACCGCAGTTGTCGGGGCCGCAGTGCGGTCCCGTGTAACAGAATCCGGACGCCGAGCAGTGATCGCTCGACGTCGTGCAATTGGTGCACGCATCAGCCGATGCGCCGCACGCGGTGTCGCTCCGGCCGTCGCGGCAGACGCCCGCGGAGTCGCAGCACCCCGTCGGACAGGTGAGCTCGCTGCACGACGGAAGGAAGGCGCAATAGCTCCCCGGTTCGTTGCATTTCTTACCGTTCGTCGAGCAATTCGCGCACGCAGCGCCGTCGGCGCCGCAGACTGCGTCGGTCGTGCCGCCCTGGCAGACGCCCTTCGCGTCGCAGCAGCCACCGCAACTCGACGCGCCGCAGGTCGGGGGCGCGCCGGCGCAGACGCCGTCTTCGCAGTCGAGCTTCTTCGCGGAGCAACTCGAGCACGAAGCGCCCTTCACACCGCAAGCATCCACCTCGGTGCCGAGACGGCAACGGCCGAGCGTATCGCAGCAACCGGTGCAATTCGACGGACCGCACTTCGGCGCGGTGCCCTGACAAATTCCGTTGTCACAGCCGAACCCGCTCGAGCCGCAATCGGTGCATGACACGCCGCTCGAGCCGCAGGAGTTCGCGTTGGTCCCCGACAGGCACGCGCCGGCAGCATCGCAACAGCCCGCGCAAGTGGAGGCGCCGCACGACGCGCCGCCATCGGGGCCCGTTCCGCCCGTCGCCTGCGTTCCCCCCGAACCGGCCACGCCGCCCGCTCCACCCGTCGACGTCACACCGCCGGTGCTCGACGTCCCACCCGAACCGCCGGTGCTCAACGTGCCACCGAAGCCGCCCGTGATGAACCCGCCCGTGCCGATCACGCCACCGAAGCCGCCCGTGATGAACCCGCCCGTGCCGATGAACCCGCCTGTGTTCAACGTGCCACCGGAGCCGCCGGTGAACGTGCCGCCCGTGCCGATCACGCCACCGAAGCCGCCCGTGATGAACCCGCCCGTGCCGA
>CAZDNG010000070.1:0-11007 GCA_964506835.1 uncultured Polyangiaceae bacterium | reverse complement strand
TGAACCCGCCCGTGTTCAACGTACCGCCGAAGCCGCCAGTGTCGAAGCCGCCGGTGTTGAACACGCCGCCAAAGCCGCCGGTGTTGAACACGCCGCCAAAGCCGCCGGTGTCAAAGCCACCAGTGCCGAACACGCCGCCAAAGCCGCCGGTGTCGAAGCCACCAGTGCCGAACACGCCGCCAAACCCGCCGGTGTCGAAGCCACCAGTGCCGAACACGCCGCCGAAGCCACCCGTGTCGAGCGTGCCGCCCGCGCCGCCCACGAACGTCCCGCCGACGCCCGCGGTTCCTCCGGAGCCCGAAGTCCCACCGGCGCCCGAGCCGCCGTTGCTGCTTCCACCGAGTGGGGCGAGACCGAAGCCGCCGCCGGTTCCCTCGTCTTCGAGCCCAGAGCGACCGAAGCAGCCGCTCGCAACCAGCGCGACCAACAAGAGAGGAGATGCCTTGACCAAGTGGATCGCGCGCGAACGACGGAGACCGGACATATTTTTACAGTGAAGCATGGAGCGCCACGGTCTGCATGTTACGGGCGGGGTTCGATGTGCGCCGCGGTGCACTGCCGATGAGGGGAACCTCAGACTGCGGTGACCGTCATCCTTGATTTCGGAATCGCATCCGGCGACCCTCCGCGCATGCGAAGTTTCGAGGAAGAGCTGGGCAGCCTGACGGCGAGCTTCGCCGGCGCGTTGATCTTAGCCGTCAAGCGCGCCGCCCTCGAAGAGGTCGCCCGGGTCGTCGCGGAAATCGAGGGCGAAAATGCAGCGCCGCGAACGCGCCGCGCCCCGGCGTCTCGCGCCGGAGCCTCGCCACCGCCTTCGACGACCCCGTCACGGCGCGGGCGATCGGCCGATGAACGACTCCTCGAATACGTGAAGGGACATCCGGGAGAACGCTCGGAAAAGGTGCGCGCGGCACTCGGATTTTCACGAAGCGAGATGCAGTCGCTCGTGAAGAAGTTGCTCGCCGCGGGCAAGCTCAAGGGCGAAGGCGATCGGCGCGCGACGCGCTATTTCGTTCGCTGAACGCCGAACGTCTCGTGGCGACCGGGTACGCCGAACGCCGCTCGGTTCCTCACTTCGCCATACACCACGCGAGGAGCAGTCGAGCCCCGACGTCGTTGGCGTCGAGCTCGGCCCAAGGGTTTCCCGCGTCGACGCCCGACACGAGCGCCGCGGTTCCGAGCGCGCCCGAGGGATCGGTCAGCTTCACGACGAGTGCGCCGACCCCGCGAGCGTGAGAGCGACGAAGGATCTCGCCGACGATGGCGTCGTCGCCGAGCGACGCGCCGCGAGGTTCGGTGAGCAACTGAGACAGCGCCGGTCCCGCGTCGCCGGAAGCGACGACGAGCGCACCCTTCCCTGCTCGGCTCGTCGCACAGACCGCTTCGAGACTGGGGGCGCCGGAGCGATTCGACGAACGCAGGCGCAATTGCGTCGCGCTGCCCGCGAAACCAGGGACGGTGGCGTGTGCGCGCGACAGGCTCGCGTCGCCGGCGAAATGACGAAGGGGAAGAGCGATGGCTGGGATGGCGCCTATTTCGGCGAGGTCGCCGGTGGCACGGCACAGCGCGGCGCCGTCTCCCGCCGGCGAAAGGACGAAACCTTCCGGCCGCTCGTCGTTCAAGACGCCGAGCGAGGCCACGGTTCCCAGGCCGCGATCGACGTCGGTCACCCACGACGCGAGCCGCGCTACGTCACGGTCGCGCAGTCGATCGCCGAACACCGCACGCACCCGCGACAGCGCCGCCGTGGGGTCGAACGACGCGGTGCGACGCCACACGATCGCGGCTTCGGTCGAAGCGGGGAGCTCGGCAACGACGGAAAGATCTCCGGAGGCGAGGCCATCTGTGAACGCGCGCGTCGCGCCGGTCGCCTCGGGCTCGAGGTCGACGCGTGCTCGAAACGGGGGCTCGACCAGGGTGGCGCGCACGTGCACGCGCGCCGTCGATTCGACGAGTGCACGGAGGTCGTCGGAGACGCCGGAGAGCGCGGCGATCACGGCCTCTGGATCGCCGAAGTCAGGCGCGCGCCCTCCGTGCAAGCGTCGATTCGCTTCGTCCGCCGTTTCGAGCACGGCACGCTCCGCGGCGGCGAACCGATCGATCGCCGACGAGATCACGCCGGCGAGCGCCGTTCGCGGCACCGTGAGCTCGAGATCGTCCCCTTCCGCCGGCAGTGGCGCGGAGCGAGCGACGTAGGCGCCCCCGAGGCGGAGCGCGTCCGCGTTCGGCGAGAGCAAGAGCACGTTGCCCGCGACGCCGAGCGCAACGTCGGCTCGTCCCTCCGCCGAATGAAGCAACGTGACGGCATGAGCCAGGTCGGCTTCGGCGGTGAACTTCGCATCGGCGCCGTTCGTAGTAGCGGCCAGGAATTCCTTGCCGTTCGTCACGGCGACGCCGAAAACCCATTCCGGCCCCGCGTCGAGCTCGAGGGCTTCGAGGCGAACCGGGACTTCACTCTCGAAAAGACCCGCGACCAACGGCGAAAGTCCGGCGACCGTCGTGATCGTCAGCGGCAACGTCGAAGGGGCGACCGCGGCGCGCTCGCCAAAGAGCGCGCGGAGGCGCGTCCATACCCGTTGCGGTCGGCGAAGCACGCCTTCCGCGACGAGCTCCTTCGGGGCAACGACCGGTGCCGCGACCGGCTCGGTCGACTTCGCCGGAACCGGATCGGCGCGATGACACCCCGTCGCGACGCTCGCTACGAACAGAAGCGCGAGCATTCGCCCGTGAGCGCTCGGCGATCGACGATCCAACGGCGACTCGAACCGCGAATCGCTCGCCGACCTAGAACGGAATATCGTCGTCGGATCCGCCGCCCGCTCCGCCGCCGTACCCGTCGTCGAACGCTTCTCCACCCTCGTCGGGTGCCGCCGGTGCCGGCTCCGAGCGCCCGCCACCGTAGCCGCCACCGCCGCCACCGCCGCCGCGACCCCCACCGCCACCGCCGCCGTCGGAGCCACCCCCACGACCGGCGAGGATGATGTTGTTTGCGACGACCTCGGTTTTGTAGCGCTTGTTCCCGTCGCGATCGTCGTAGCTCGACGTGCGAATGGCGCCTTCGATGAACAGACGCGTCCCCTTCGTGAGAAACTTTCCGAGCGCCTCCGCTCGCTTTCCCCAGAGCACGACGCTGTGCCACTCGGTGCGCTCCTGCCGCGCCTTGTTGCGATCGAGATACGACTCCGTGGTCGCCAGGCGCATTTTCAGCACCGCCTGGCCGCCGCTCGTCATCTTCAACTCCGGATCTGCGCCCAGATTTCCAAGGAGCATTACCCGGTTCAGACCTTCCGCCATCTCATCGCCTCCGAGAACGTTTCGAGAGGTGTGGTCGCGGTCGGACCCGGCGTCAAGAATGGTCTGACAAAGTGCGTCCGCCTTCGCGAAGGCGCCGAGCGCGGCTGGCGCGGGCGCTAAGGGACCTGGGGGAGCTTCAATCGACGCGGCGGCGTGTCGAGCTCGTCGAGCATCCGAACGATGTCTTCGCGAATGCCGAGCAAGGCTTCGCGCGTCTTCATTTGCGCGCTCTTCTCCGGAGGCCGATCTTCGGTGCGCGGCGCGCCGGGCTCTCTCAGCTTCTTCTTCGCACCGGCGATGGTGAACCCCTGATTTTTTAGGAGGTCTTTCACCTTGAGCAGCCGCTCGACGTCACGGCGCGAATACACGCGCTGGCCCTTGTGCGACTTCTGGGGGCGGATCGAGCGAAACTCCGACTCCCAATACCTGAGCACGTGCGGCTGCACCCCGACGATGTGCGAGACCTCGCCGATCCGGTAGTAGAGCTTGACGAGCTCGTGCGGCAAGCTCACCGCCGGCTACTCGTCTCGGAGCGTGGCAGCGCCGTTGCTGCTCGCGGGGCTCGGGGGGTGCTCGTCGTTCAGCGCTTGCTTCAAGAGCTGACTCGCCTTGAAGTTCAAGACGCGACGGGCCGTGATGACGATGGGATCCCCGGTCTGGGGGTTTCTCCCCTGACGCTGACGCTTGTCGCGGAGCACGAAATTTCCGAAGCCGGAAATTTTGATTTTCTCTCCCCGCCCCAACGTCTCCTTCATCGTTTCGAAAACCAGGTCGACGAGATCGGCGGACTCCTTCTTCGAGAAGCCACCGAGCTTCGTATAGACCGCTTGAACGATGTCGGCCTTGGTCATCAGGACCCCCTTGCGGAGCTCAGGCCCGCGGTAGGCGCGACTCTCGTGCTGGACCGGTGACCAGCGGGCAGGATTGAGACGTGCTCCACCAACGGGCAGTACCCAAACGTATTTCGATGATTACCGATGGATGGCAAAAAGTCCACTCCTCTGGCACGTTTGGGGCGCTTCTTCCTGGTTTTGCTCGCCTCCGGCTCGCGGCTTCGCGAAATGGCGGGCGTCCGTCGCAGCAGCGCCTCCGTGCCATCCCCTTGGGCTGGCTTCGTTCGGGGGCGGTCCGCCACAGCGGCCGCGTCGGACGTCGGGGATCAGGCGGTGCGAATGGCGCTCGGGCCGGCGTCTTCGACGCTCGGGGCCGAAACCCGATCCGCCGTCGCGTGCGGAGTGGAGAGCCGCTGGCCGAGCTGTTCCGAAGCGACGAGCCAGGCGACGACGCCGTAGCCCATGGTGAAAAGGAACGCGAACGGCGTAGCGAACCAGTGCCGCGTCTCGACCGAGGCGATGATGCTGGCGAACGAGACCAGGCAGAGCCCGATCTCGAGGAGCGGCAGGCGAGCGTATTGCCAGTAGCGTCCGGCGACTGCGCCGCGCTTCGGTGTACGCACGAACTCGCCGGCCATCGTACCCATGCCGTCGGCGACGGCCCGCGTGAGGTGCGGGCTCAATCCGGCGCCGAGCGCGATCAAGGCGGGGAGCCGCTTCAACGCTTGCCACACCGTACGGCCCTGCGCCGTCTCGGCCATCGAGTAGAACGTCACGAGCGAGCCCGTGGCGCCCATGCAGAGCGGCAGGTCGATGATGAGCATCGTGCGACCGTCGGTGACCGGAAGAACGATGAGCGCCGGCAAGAGCAAGATGCTGAGCAAGAGCGTCAGCGGGTAGGCGAAATGCGGAAGCATGTGAAAGCTCGCCTCGATGCGCTGCGAGAGGGTCAGCGGCGCGGAGAGCACGCGACCGAGGAGTTTTCGCGCCGTCTGCACGGTGCCCTTCGCCCATCGATATTGCTGGGCGCGGAAAGCGCTCATCTCCGCCGGAAGTTCGGCCGGAGTGACGACGTCTTCACGGTAGATGAAGCGCCAGCCCCTGAGCTGTGCGCGATACGACAGATCGAGATCTTCGGTGAGCGTGTCGTGCTGCCAGCCGCCGGCGTCGGCGATCGCCGTCGCGCGCCACACGCCGCCCGTCCCGGAGAAATTGAACATGCACCCCGAACCGAAGCGCGCGCGATTCTCGACGAGGTGATGGCCGTCGAGCATCAACGCTTGAACGCTGGTCAGCAAGCTCTCGTCGCGGTTCAAGTGGGCCCAGCGCGTTTGCACCATGCCGACCTTCGGGTCTCTGAAATCGCCGATCACGGCGCGGAGAAAATCGGGCTGCGGGACGAAATCGGCGTCGAAGATCGCGACGAACTCACCCTTCGCTTGCCGCAGACCGAACTCGAGCGCGCCCGCTTTGTAGCCGACGCGATTGCTCCGGCGCAGATACACCGCGTCCACGCCTTGCTCGCGCAACTCGGCGACCTTGCGGCGCGCGAGCGGCTCCGTTTCGTCCGTCGAGTCGTCGAGCACCTGGATCTCGAGGCGGTCGCGCGGATAGTCGAATCGCGCTACCGCATCGAGCAGACGCTCCACGACGGTGGCTTCGTTGAACAGCGGGAGCTGTACCGTCACCGTCGGAACGTCGTCGCCGAGCGCCGGCGCGCGCAGTAACGCGGCGCGAAGTTCCTTCCGGAATCGGACGCACAGCCACACCAAATGTGCGCGGTGCACTCCGTAGGCGCAAAGAAGCAGCAAAACCGCGAAATACGCGACTAAAAACACTAGCATGGGCAGCTGTTCAGTAACATCGACCGTCGGCGTCAGTTGTCATCGGGATGTAATTCTTTGCATGCCCTTGTCGATGAGCAATAAATAAACAAATACCGAGACTTAATGACGAGCCGCGACGCGTCATTTCTCCACGAATCGGCGAGATCCGCCGGCGTTCGCGACGCGATGCGGCGAACCGCGATCGCCATGGATTGTCGGGTGATGTTGGACCATCGCGGGCAGTTCAACGGCTTCCGCCCGGTAGTGGTAGGACCGCGGCGCAATGGCGACGGCGATCTTCGAAGCCGGGGCTCCCGACGTCCTCTATGTCATCGACTTCAGCGGTTACGTGTTCCGCGCCTACCACGCGATCGCGCCGCTGAACGGACCGACGGGCGAGCCCACACAGGCGGTGTTCGGCACGGTGAACATGCTCGAGCGCCTCGTGCGGCAGCGACGGCCCGCGCTCCTCGCCGTCGCGATGGATTCCAAGACGCAGACCTTCCGGAAGGAAATCTACGCCGAATACAAAGCGCATCGGCCTCCCCCGCCCCCCGATCTCGCCCAGCAGATGCAGCGCTCACGGGAGATCGTCGAGGCGTTCAACATTCCGATCTTCCAAAAGGATGGGTTCGAAGCGGACGACTTGATCGCCGCCGCCGTCGCGCAAGCACGCGAGCATTCGATGCGCGTCGTCGTGGTGAGCGCCGACAAGGATCTGATGCAGCTCATCGGCGACGACGTGCAGCTCTGGGACACGATGCGCGACAAAGTGTTCGGTCCCGAAGAGGTGCTCGAGCGATTCGGCGTTCCGGTTCATCAAGTGCGCGATTGGCTGGCGCTCACCGGTGACGCCTCGGACAACATTCCCGGCGTGCCCTCGGTGGGGCCGAAGACGGCGCGCGACCTTCTCGTCGAGTTCGGAACCATCGACGGCGTCTACGAGCACCTCGATCGGATCTCGAAAAAAGGGCTCCGCGACAAGCTCACCGAAAATCACGCCGCCGCGCTGCTCAGCCGCGAGCTCGTCACGTTGCGCACCGACGTGCCTGTCGTGTTCGATCGCGAAAAGCTGCGATACGGCGGTCGCGACATCGCCGCCTTGCGCCGCCTCTACGGCGAGCTCGGCTTCTTGAAGCACCTCGCCGCGCTCGAATCCGAAAAAGAGCAACTCTCGCTCCGTCCGCTCGGCGAGTCACCGCGCCCGTCGGCGAGCCCGCCGCCGGAAGCCGCGCCGAGCGTCGTCGCGGTCACCACGGTCCTCGACGTCGAGCAGCTGACGTCGATGGTGAGCGAGCTCCGAAAATCCGGACGCTTCGCGGTGCTGGTCGAGACCACCGACACCGCCGCCGTGCGCGCGGAGCTCGTGGGCCTGTCGTTCTCCGATCGCCCCGAGCGCGCGTTTTACGTCCCTCTCGGCCATCGCTACATGGGCGCGCCGGCCCAGCTCGATTTCGCGACCGCAAAGACCATCCTCGAGCCGCTCTTCGCCGATCCGAATCTGTCGAAGGTGAGCCACGACGCGAAGCAGCTCACCGTCATTCTGGCGCGGCGCAAGATCCCCCTCGCCGGCGTCCGGTTCGACACGATGCTTGCGAGCTACCTCGTCGATCCAGAACGTTCGCACGACCTCGGCGACGTGGCTTCGAAAATGCTCGGCACGGTGTTGCCGTCGGCGACGGACCTCGTTCCGAAAGCACGAGGGCGAACGGCGAGCTTCGAGGAAGCGCCGGTTCCCGAAGCTGCCACGTATTCGGGGGCACGCGTCGCGTCGGTGTTCAAGTTGTGGGGACGATTCGAGTCGGAGCTCGCCGAGGCGAAGCTCGAAAAACTCCTCGATGATATGGAGCTCCCGCTTTCCGCGGAGCTCGCCGAGATGGAACTCGCGGGCGTGCTGGTCGACGGCGATACGCTGCGCGAGCTCGGACGGAGGCTGGAAAAAGACCTCGCGGCACTCGAGCTGGAAGCGCATCGCGTCGCGGGACGGGCGTTCAACGTCAATTCGCCGCGGCAACTCGAAGCGCTCCTGTTCGACGAGCTCGGACTCAAGCACACGAAGCGGACCAAGACGTCTCGTTCGACCGACGCGGAGACCCTCGACGCGCTCGCCGAATCTCATGCGCTGCCGAAGGTGATCCTCGACATTCGTCAGATCTCGAAACTGAAGGGCACCTACATCGACGCGCTCCCGTCTCTCGTGAATCCCGAGACCGGGCGGATCCACACGCGGTGGGGACAAGCCGTCGCCGCGACGGGAAGGCTCTCGTCGTCGGATCCGAACCTGCAAAATATTCCGATTCGTTCCGAGCTCGGCCGCGCGATCCGAAAAGCGTTCGTCGCGCCGCCAGGGCACGAGCTCGTCAGCGCCGACTATTCGCAGATCGAGCTCCGCGTGCTGGCGCATTTATCGAAAGATGCGGTCCTCATCGACGCCTTCCGCTCCGGCCAGGACGTGCACACGCGCACGGCGATCGAGATTTTCGGCCTCGGCGCGAACGAGGTCACCGCCGAGCATCGCCGGCGCTCGAAGGCCGTGAACTTCGGCATCATCTACGGCCAGGGCGACAGCGGGCTCGCGAAGAGCCTCGGCATTCCGCGCGCGGAGGCCGCGACCTTCATCGCCGCGTACTTCCGTCGCTACGAGGGCGTGCGGCGCTTCATGAACGAGGTGCTCGAGCAAGCGCGCGCGAGCGAGTCGGTCCGAACGCTCTTCGGGCGGCAGCGGCTCGTCCCCGACATCCGGAGCGAAAACCGCGCGAAGCGCCTCGCCGCCGAGCGCATCGCGATGAACGCGCCGATCCAAGGCACCGCGGCGGATCTCTTGAAGCTCGCGATGCTCGCGTTCCGAACCCCGCCGACCCCGTCGGCGCGCATGGTCCTCACCGTGCACGACGAGCTGGTATTCGAGGTCGCGAAACCCGAAATCGACGAAGCTTGCCGGAGAATTCGCGAAGCGATGGAATCGGTCTACCCGCTCGACGTGCCGCTGGTGGTCGACGTCGGGCACGGAACGGACTGGAGCGCCGCCCACTGAAACCGGGGCACCTCGCCCCCCACGGATTTCCGTGGTCGATTCGTCACTTCGAGTCAATCGGGGTGTTGCCGAACGGCGCGGCCTCATCTAAATCGGGGCCTCGCAGATGAGCCCCCGCATCTCCATCGTCATCCCCGTGTACAACGAGGAGGGCATCTTGCACTCGGCCGTGGTCGATCTGCGCGAGCGCCTCGAGCCGCTCGGCTACGACTACGAAGTGATCCTCGCGGAGAACGGCTCACGCGATCGCACCGTGCAGATCGCCAAAGAGCTCGGCGCGAAGTACCCCGAGATTCACTTTCTCTCTATCGGCGAGCCGAACTACGGCAAGGCGCTCCGCGAAGGCATCGTGAAGGCCGCCGGCGAGTTCGTCATTTGCGACGAGATCGATCTCTGTGACGTCGACTTTCATCGACAGGCGATCGCGCTGCTCGACGCCGGCCAGCTCGATCTCGTCATCGGCTCGAAGCTCATCGCCGGCGCCGAAGACGAGCGCCCGTGGGCACGCCACGCCGCGAGTCAGTTTTACACCGGGCTGCTGCGCGTCATGTTCGGCTTTCGCGGCACCGACACCCACGGCCTCAAGGCGTTCCGTCGTTCGAAGCTCATCGAGCACGTCGAAGCCTGCGTCGTCGACAAGGACGTCTTCGCGAGCGAGCTCGTCATCCGCGCGTACCGCGCCGGCCTCCGCATCAGTGAAATCCCCGTGCGGGTCATGGAAAAGCGCCCGCCGTCGATCAACCTCTTCAAGCGCGTCCCGAACGTGCTGAAGAGCATCGCGAAGCTGACCTGGGCGATCCGCGTCAAGGGGTAACGTTCGCCTTTTGTTTTGGGGGGGCACCCTGCTCGTCGCGGTGCGGCGCACACACGCCTAGGAGCGACTACCAGCGCTCGATCCGCCACTTTCGTTGAGTGGCGATGCGACGAAGCCGCGCGTCGGGGTTCACCGCGACGGCGGTTTCCACACGCTCGAGGAGCGGCAGATCGGTAATGCTGTCCGAGTAGAACGTCGCGGTATCGAGCGAAAAATCGTGCTCTTGCGCGAGCGCCTCGGTGAGCACGACTTTGCCGCGCCCGTAGTTCATCGGCTCTTTCACGCGCCCGGTGAAGCGGCCATCCTCGACCTCGAGGTGCGTCGCGATCACGTGCTCGATGCCGAGCTCGCGCGCGAGCGGCATCGCGGCGTAGGGCGTCGCGCCGGTCACGACGGCGATGAAATCGCCGTTCGCACGATGGCGTTCGACGGCTTTTCGTCCCTCCGCCGCGACGTGCGTGAGCACGTAGTCGGCGAACCATTCCTCGCACGTGTCACGGAGCCACGTCTCTTGCTTGCCCTTGAACGACTCGAGAGCCCGCTTGGCGACCTTCTGCGCGTCGATCACGCCGAGCGTGTACTGGAGCATCCACCAGGCGACCCGCGTCACGTCGCGGAACGTCGCGTCGCCCTTTTTGCGCTGGTAACGCACGTAGAGCGTCGCCGTATCGACGCGAACGAGCGTGCGATCCATGTCGAAGAGGGCTGCGCGACGGTCCACGAGGCTCGGTTTACCTCATCGCTCGACGCCCCGCGAAGCGAAACCGCTGCGCAGGGGGCCCTCTGTCTCTAGAGTACCGCCCGAAACCGATGCGCCCGTTGCCGATCGATCCGCTCCTGCCCGAGCTCGTCCAGAAGCTCGCCACGGCGCCATCGGTGGTCGTCGAAGCCGAACCTGGCGCCGGAAAAACGACGCGCGTGCCGGGCGCGCTGCTCGCCGCGTTCGGCGCGAAGGGGCGCATCGTCGTCACCGAACCGCGACGGCTGGCGGCGCGCCTCGCGGCGGGTTTCGTCGCCACGGAACGCGGCGAGCCGCTCGGGCACACGGTGGGCTACTCCGTTCGCTTCGAACATCGAGCCGGCGCCGGCACGCGGCTCTTGTACGTGACGGAAGGCGTCCTTCTCCGGCGCTTGCTCGACGATCCGCTCCTCGCCGACGTTAGCGTCGTGGTCCTCGACGAATTTCACGAACGCCACCTGACGACG
>CAZDNG010000069.1:0-46783 GCA_964506835.1 uncultured Polyangiaceae bacterium | reverse complement strand
GATCGAATGCCACAACGACGTCGCGACTCTTGCCGTGCTGGCAAATGCCCTGCGAGCCGCAGTCGTAGAGGTCGACACGCAAAGAGGGAAGGTGCGACAATGAAGCCCGCTAGTCCCTTCATGTTCGGCGTGCGGCATGGTGTCGTCTCACGCGCGGAACAGCGCCACCGCGAATCAGTCGCGTCACGTCATGACTGCTCATGGATCTACACGCGCGATCCAGGTCAAGGCCTGCTTTCGTGGTTCGAAGCTCCGAACCGAGGCGATCCTTTCAACTCAGATTTGGCAAGGCGAGTTGCCGCTGACTTGGCGAAGGGGGAGTCATGACTAGGCCATCGCCATCCGTGGCCGGTGACATCTTGAGACTCATCGATGATGCCGTAAAAGCCGCGCCTGACTGCCCCTTGGCGTGGATTCGCGGCTACTGCCAGGCGCTCGCGTCAGCCCCCGCGGCTTGGACGTTGCCTTCGCCAAGGCCGTCGTCACCTCCTGACGCGAGTCGCGCTGAACGTTACCTGGATGACGTTCGGAAGGCCCTGGAGGGCATTGCTGACGAGCAGACGTCACCGGACTCGCCTGCAGGTCTCAGGGGCTTTCGGCTACGGCCAGAGGAGTCGTAGTCGTGTCGTTGCCGGCTGGTGCTACGACTGCAGCAATGACCCGCGTCGTGGCGCTAGCCGGCCTGCTGATGACCCTCGCAGGCGTGCAGGCTGCCCCTGTCGCGGCCCCTGTGGCGGCTGCAGATGACGCCTGCCCTGGTGCGCATCTCAAGCCGTCGTGTCACTTGGACGAAGCGCCTGTGTGCCGATGCAGTAGGCGCGAAGGGTCAAGCGTTACATCGTGCGAGTGGAGTTGCGAGTCGAAGCCGTAGGCGTGCCGCTAGCGGTCGAGCGGAACTCCCAGTTTCTCGGCAAGCTGGTGAATCAGGGTTCCAAGGTTATAGTAGTCGACGGCACCGACAACGGTCCCGCACCCGCTGCACTGGACCAGGTTGTACTTGTGTTGGGCGAACCCGCCGGGGTCGTGTTCAGCAAGCTCGAATAGATGTCCCTCGCACTTGATACACGTTGAACGCGCCATGATGATTGCCTCCTGAGACACCGACTGTCGGTGTCCTAGATGGGACCCTGATCCATTTCGGCGAGCCACGCAAATGTGGGTGTGACAATGTACGGCCGTGCTCGATGCGCTTCGGTCACGAACGAGCTACTCTCGGGGCATGCGCGTAAGTGGTGGCTCAAGCGAGGAACTGGACGGCACCTATCGCGTCGTTTGGCAGCACGTGACGTCGGCGCAGGGCGAAATTACAGCAACTGCGAGCACGAAAATCGCAGCCCGCCGCGGACCAAAGGCTCTGATTAAGAGGGAGTGCGCGCGCGAGGCACTTGCAGCAGCGACCCAAGCATGCGAGACGGCCGTCGATCGTCTCATCCAAGCGCATCTGCGGGCGGGGGATCGCGAGCCCCAAGCCGTCGCTGACAGGATTCAGACCGATTTGCTCAACAAGCTGAGCGCTCCAGGACTCAGTTTGCTCCACGGGCGGGGAAGCGAAGCCGCCGCGCTTGTTCGCGAGCGGCAACTGCATCTAGGAGACTTCGAAGGGTGGCGGACGAGGTGTCGAAGTCAGCTCGCCGATCGCTTTCTCGCGGCGCGCGGAGAGTACGATGGCGACTCGACGGCGAGACTAGCTCGTCGGGCGAAAGATCATCCGGTCGGCGTTGTCGCCGGTGTCGCTCTCTTCGTTGCAGCAACGTTGGCTGCTCTTCACCTGTGGTGGCGCTAGCGAGATAGCGGGAGACTCGCGCACTCCAGTTTTTCCAGTTCGGCTTCCAATGCCTCTAGGCGCAAGCGGTTCTCCGCGATCCGCTGCTCGCGCTCGTCGCGGAGTTCCTTCCAGAGCCAAGCATTGCCGTTGAGCCATGCGGCAATCGCGTCCTTGTCGCCGGCTGGACCAAAGGAGACGATTCCGCCACCTGCGTCGATCGTCGCGTGCCCCAAGGGACCGAAATCGAGCAGCGCAGAGCGGCCGCGGCGTGTGATCTGAGGAGTAGGTATTCGCATGTGCAGTACTTTAGGCGTCGTCTCGGCGGTGTGCCACTCACCGACGCCGGAACTTGATGGCCAGCTGCTCCCGTTGCGGCACCCGTGCGGCAGTCACCCTCCTAAAGGGCCCAATTTCCCGGCGTTTCTGCTTCCTCGCCCCATCTGGGGGTCTGAGGGTCGTCGGTTCGAATCCGGCCGCCCCGACCATTGGTGGTGCCCCCATCCGTCGCGCCCAGAGGCGCCCCGACTTGCCCCCAACGCCGTCCTCGCGCGGGGACGCGCTGCGGGCGGCGGGGGGAAGTGACGACGCGAAACGGCAAAGAGATCGGGTGGGGCTGCGGCGTCGGAGTTGCGGCGCGCATGCATGAGACGACGCGATCGCGTGCACTACAGCGCTTGCGCAGTTGCAATGACAAACTGGCCTCGATGACCGTGCTCAGAGCCCACGTCGAGAATGGCCGCATCATCGCGGACGACCCGACGGATCTTCCCGATGGAACGCTCTTGCACGTCGTTCCCGTCAGCGACGGTGAGATGGACGCCGAAGAACGCGCGGCGCTCGAGCAGTCGATCGAAGAAGGGGCACGAGGATTTCGAGAAGGGCGACGTAGTCGACGGGTTCGAGTTCGCGAAGACTCTGCTGGCGCAGAAGTGAAGTTTGAGTTCTCGAAGCGCGCCGAGCGCGATGCGCGTCGAATCGACGCGCGCTGTTCCCCGCAGTTCGACGGTCGCGCCTGAGACGACCTCCCCCGGCCGCCCGCAGCGCGAGCAGGACGAACCGCGTCCGAAAAAGAACGGCTCGCGCGAGGACGGCTTTGGGGGAGGTGGCGCGGCCGGAGGTGCCGGTGCCGCGATTCGACTACTTGCATGGTCGGAGCGAGAGCACCGAGGACGCGCCGGTGCGGGGCAACCCCTCACTGCACGGTCAGCGTGAACGTGCCCTCTTGGCCGTAGGAGCCCTCGACGATGACGATGACGGTTTGCTTCGCGGTCAGGGTGAGCGACTGCGGGGTGCCGGTGAAGTCGCAGGCGAGGACGGAACCGCCGCAGGTGCCGTTTTGGATCTCGACGACCGGAGAGTAGCCGTTCGAGGACACCGCGAACGAGTAGGCGCGCGACGAGGGCGCGCTGAAGGAATAGTACACGTCGCTCTGGCCGGTCGTGCCGCAAGTGGTCACGAAGGAGTCGGAGGCGTCGACGGTGGTTCCGTTGATCGCGACGGGGAGCGCCTGACCGAGATCGGTGGGGGTGCACTTCGCGCAGGTCGAGACGGCGCAGAACTCACCTGCGGCGCAAGCGGCTTTGCAGGTGCCGCAATGGGTCTTGTCGGCGGCGGTCTCGCATCCGTCGACGCTGTTGCCGTCGCAGTCGAGAAAACCGGCGTTGCACGACAGCGTGCAGGTGCCGCTCTGGCACCCGGCCGTCGCTTCCGTCGCTCCGCCACCGCAGTTGATGCCGCACGCGCCGCAGTTCACGGGGTCCGTTTGCAGATCGGTGCAGGTGCCGCCACAGGCGGTGCTGCCGGGTGCGCACGCCGTGCAGACGCCCTGCGTGCACACGGTCCCGGAGCCGCAAGCGTGACCGCACTTGCCGCAATTCTGGGGATCGTCGGCCTCGCTCGCTTCGCAGCCGTTCGCGGGGTTGCCGTCGCAATCGCCGTAACCCGTGTAGCAGGTCGACTGACATGCACCGGAAGCGCACGTCGGAGTCCCGTATGCCAAGTAAGGGCAGACCGTGCCGCAAGCTCCGCAGTTGTTGGCGTCGCTCGTGAGATCGAGACAAGCGCCGGAACAAGAGGTTTGTCCTGCCGCGCACTTCGTGCAGATGCCGGCATCGCAAATGTCTCCCGACGCACAGACGTTGCCACAGGCCCCGCAGTTCGACGCGTCGAACATCACGTTGGTTGCACATTCGTTGGAGTCGCCCGGGCAGACGGCATAGCCAACATAGCAAGTCGTGGCGCACACGCCGTCCTGGCAAGCGGCGAAGCCGTTGTACGCGTAGGGACAGGGCTGGGCGCAGCTCCCGCAGTTCGCGGTGTCCGTAGCGAGGTTCACACAGACGCCGTTGCACGAAGTGTCGCCGTCGGCGCACGCGACGCAGACGCTGCTCGAGCAATGCTCGTCGGTTCCGCAGGCGTGGCCGCAGGCTCCGCAATTTGCGGGATCGGAAGCGGTGCTGACACAGGCGTCGCCGCAGAGAGTGGTGCCCCCGCTGCATTCGAGGTTGCAGGCGCCGTTCGAGCATACGAGTCCCGTCGGGCATGCGACGCTGCAGGACCCACAATGGTTGGGGTCATTGGTGGTGTCCGTGCACACGCCGTTGCAGATTTGGAGCGGAGCTGGGCATACGGGGGTGCAACGTCCCCCCGAACAGTACTCGCCGACATTGCAGGCCGCGCCACAAGCGCCGCAGTTGGTCACGTCGTTGTGGAGGTCCACGCACCGGCCACCACACTGGACGCTTCCCCCGAGGCACGTGGTGCCGCACGCACCGGCGGAGCAGAGTTCTTCGAGCGGGCACGCGGCGCCGCAGCGCCCGCAATTTTCCGGATCGTACCCGACGTTGGTGCAGACGCCCGCGCAGCGCGTCGAACCCGGTGGACATTCGCCGGTGACCGTCGCACCCGGCGCGCCAGCGTCTTGCCCACTCGACGCTCCCGTCGGCACAGGATTGGGATGGCCGGCACTAATCTGACTTCGCCCCGAACACGCGACCCCGAAGATCGCAGTGCACGCCACGGCGCACACCACGGCTCCGATTCGACCCAAACGAACTACTCCGAACATCGAGGCCCCTCCCGTCAGTTGGCTGCTCGACTAACACGACGCTCTCTGAGCGCCAATCGAACGACGCCGTGACAGAGCGCGTGCACGACGTGGAGGCCTCGGGTGTCCCGAAATGTCCTTGGGCCTGTCCCCGCGAGCCTCGTTCGTCGCCGCAGCCAATGCCGGCGAGCTCACATTCGAGTCACGCCGCAGTGCGCGTGTGTTCGTGAGCGACGGCGCTCATAGCGATTGAATCGCGCCAACCCGATACGTTGCGGCGAACGATCTGACCGCCGGAGCCGGAACATGGCGAGACGGGCGGACGGCGCCGCTCGATGTCGCCGCTGCAGTCGCTCCAGCGTCCGTCCGGGGGTGGTTGACAACCTGGAACAGCTCGGCGAGCTTTGCGGCGGATATTCAAAGCCTGCCGGTGCGGGCGAAGTCACGCGGAGAGGTGTTCTGTGTCGAACGTTCACGAGGGCGGCTGTCTTTGCCGCGAGGTGCGCTACGAGACCACGGGAGATCCCATCCAGACGACGGTCTGCTACTGCACGTTCTGTCAAAAAATCACCGGGTCGGCGTTTCTCGTGGAGCCCATCTTCGCGCAGAGCGCGGTCGTGTTCTCGGGAACCCCGGCGAGATCTTATGACCATCGGTCCGACGGCAGCGGCAAGCGCGTCACCGTGACCTTTTGCGGCCGATGCAGCACGACACTCTGCCTCGGGTTCGAAAGGTTTCCGGGGTTCCTCGGCCTGTGCGGCGGCACGTTCGACGATCCCAACTGGTTCGATCGTGGCCCGGAACGGTGCCGCCATCTCTTTACCCGCTCGGCGCAGCGCGGCGTCGTGCTGCCGGCGGGCGTTCCGACGTACACCGAGCACTGGCTTCGACTCGATGGCACGCCGATCCCTTCGATCGTGCTCGCGCACCCGCAGGTCGTGGCGACCTGATCCTCATCACCGCGGGAGCGACCATTGCATTGGGCTCCCGCGCCGGCGCGCAGCCCGACGCACACCGCCGCGGGATGGTGTGCGCCAACGTGCACAAACTGAATGCGGCTGGTCGGGGTGGGCGAGGGGATGCGGCGTGGTTTTCGGCTTGGTGAGCCACTGGCTCGGCGGTTGCACGCATCGCACCGTGCGCAGTCGGTGCAATCGCATCGATCGTCATGGAGGCGGGGCGCGTCACGACGGTCGGCTTCTACCGACGTCAGGGGGGACACAAGAACATGGCCAATACGAACGGCTACGGGCACGCACCTTCACTTTGTCTCGCGCGGTCGGGAGGGCCGAAGCAAGACGGCGGACAGCCGCTACTTCGCTCCGTGACCGTTCGTAAGTTGCGTTGGGTTCTCATCGCTGCGTGCGGGACGTCTCTCCTGGGCGCCTCTGCGTGCTCGTACGGCGCCGTCTTCGACGCGCAAACCGGCACGGGGATCCAGTCAACGCGCGTCCAGGGAGCCACGCTGGCGTTTCAGGCCCTGAACATGAGCAGTCCTGTAACCCATACCAGCGTCCCGGTCGCTCTGGGCCCTTCCGTGCGCACGCGGACATGGGCCTCCACGGATACCGCGCCGCACGCCGGGTACGACGGGACGTACTGGCTCAACCCGTACGCGCCCGAGAACGCGGGGGACACCACGCCGACGGTGGTCACTCAAGGGTGGAATAGGATTACCCTGAACGCGCAAGGGTTCGACACGATGTACGTTTACCGTAATCACCAGTACGTGCCGACCACGGAATTGACTCCAGTCCCTTATTCCGCCGGCCCCTATGCAGTGCCCGTCGCGGGCACCGCCCCGGGCGCGTCGGTCTCTGCAGCGGCCGAGCTCTTCGGCATATGGCGGACGCCGATTGTCGTGCCGCTGCCATCGTTACCGTTCGGTCCGCCGACCCCTCCGCTCGTGATCTTCGATCACCAGAAGCTCCCTGATCTGATCATAGATCCCCGGTCTTTGCTTCAGGTGCAGCAAGTACTGGCTGGCTGCGGGCCCGCCCTTCCCGACCGGATCGGGTATTGCAGCCCGAGTACGGACTCCACTTTGACGTCCAATACGAAGCAATGCCTGACGTTTTCGGTCAACTTCGTCAACGTCGGCATGGACAACTTCGAGGTCTATGCTGACCCGGGGCCGAGCAAACCGATCACCGCCAGTACGCTGGTTCAGCAGGTCATCTACAGTTCCGTTGCATCACCACAGAAGGTTGCCACAACCGGTAAGATGCAGAGCGGCGGCGCCGGTACCGACGCAGAAGTGGAAGACTTCGCTCAGTTCGATTTGCGCGGTCCGATCGTTACCGGGGTGTGCGATACGGAACCGACTGCAACGGCTTGCCCCATCGTTTCCCTGAACGGTGGGGCGGTGGCGCCGAGCCTGAAGGATGTTTGCCTAGGTGCGAACACGAGTCAATTCGATCCCATCTACGGGCCGCCTCACGGTGGGTTGCGAACCCTGGGCTGCCATTTGACGGGAACATCGAGCATTGGCGACGAGGGACTACCCGCAGGATTCGGAGAGATGTACCCGGTGGGGCAGGATTGTGGTTTCCTGGATATCAGCAATGTTCCGCCCGGGACCTATTGGCTCGAAGGAGAGATCAATCCGGCGGATGCGAGCGGGAACCGTACCTATCAAGAGTCGGACTATACGAACAATATCTCCAGGGTAATGGTCTCGGTTGGAGGGGAAGCCACTTGCCCCTGCTCACAAGTCGCAGGGGGCAACAGCGCCAATCGCTGCCTAGGTGGTTGAGGCCCTGCGGACAGAGTTCAGCCACGTCGAGCGCGAGGACGGGGTTGGGGGAGGTGGCGCGGCCGGAGGTGTCCGCGCCGCGATTCGATTACGTGCACGGCGGGATCTCGAGCACCGAGGACGCGCCGGTTCGGGGCAACGCGCCCGCCGCGGGGCCTTTGAGGCGAGACGCCGTTCGCGGCTCGCGCCGCTGCCGGGGACAGGGCGATTCGTGAATCGACCAGCTTCCGGCGTTCGCCGTCCTGGCGGTCCTCCTGTTTCACGCCGATGTCCCTCGCGTCTGTCGCGGGTTCCCCAGACGACTTCGGCGCGCTCGGCAGGAGCTCGGCACCCGTAACTCTGCTCATGGACAACGTGCTCTTCAACGGCCAAAACGGCTTTGACGGGTACCCCGACAAGGTCGGTCCATCCGCTTAGCCCACATGACGAACGTTGCGATCATCGGTTGTGGATTCGTCGTGGACTATTACATGCTCACGCTGACGAAATCGAAGATTTTGAAAGTAGTGGGCGTATTCGACCTCATCGGAGAAAGAGCGCGAAAGACGGCAGAGCACTATTCGATTCCCAGAGTCTACGACTCACTCGAAGAACTGCTGGCGGACGACTCAGTCGAGATCGTCCTGAACCTGACGAATCCGAGACAGCACTACGAAACGTCGAAGGCATGCCTTCAGGCGGGCAAGCACGTCTATTCGGAAAAGCCCATGGCGATGACCGTCGACCAGGCGAAAGAACTCGTCGATCTCGCGAAAGTGAACGCGCTACGGATCTCCACGGCCCCGTGCAGCCTACTCGGCGAGGCGGCGCAGACGGTTTGGAAAGCCCTTCGGGAAGATCAGATCGGACAAGTCCGTGTCGTATACGCGGAATTGGACGAAGATCTCGTCCGCAAGGTGCAAGCCGGGTATCTGCGCACGAACTTGGGTCTGGCGTGGCCGGCGAAAGACGAATTCGAGATCGGCGTCACACTGGAGCACGCAGGCTACTACCTGACCTGGCTTCCGGCCTTCTTCGGTCCTGCAAAAGCCGTGACGGCGTTCGGGGCTTCGCTGATCCCGGACAAGATCCCAGGGGTAGCGCTGGACCCGCCCGACGCCCCGGACTTCACCGTGGCCTGCGTCGAGTTTCAGTCGGGAACGGTGGCGCGTCTCACCTGCGGAATCGTAGCTCCGCGCGATCACTCACTGACGCTGATCGGAGACAACGGCATTCTGCACGTCGAGGAAGCCTGGAACTACGGCTCGCCCGTGCGCGTTCGCCCCCGGGAATGGAACTACGGCCGAGTGACGAACCCCGCAACGAAATTCATCGCTCGCGTCCGAAAGAAGATCGTCAAACACTTCCCATTTCTCGAGGTTCTCGGAAGGTTGCCGAACCCTCATGGTCGACGGCGACCGTTGGTGAGACCCTTGCCGGACTTCGCCTGGCAAACGGTCTTACGAATGGATTTCAGTCGCGGCGTCCAAGAGCTGGCGGATGCCATCAATGAAGGCCGAGAAAGTCGACTGTCAACGGAGTATTCGCTCCACGTCACGGAGCTCTTGCTGCCATTCACGATGCTCGTCGCGCCGGTCAACCCTACTGCATGACCACGTCGTTTGACGGCGTCGAACCCATGCCGTGGGCGCGATGACGGCTCCCGTGCGTTGGGGGATTCTCGGAACCGGGCGCATTGCCCACTCCTTCGCGCTGGGTCTGAAGGCGCTGCACGACGCGGAACTGGTTGCGGTCGGTTCTCGCAACAACGAAACGGCAGCGTCTTTCGCCAGCGCGTTCGACATCCCGCACGCGTATGGAAGCTACGCGGGCCTAGTGGCAGCCGACAACGTCGACGTCGTGTACATCGCGACCCCGAATGTTCGGCACAAGGAGGATTGCCTGTTGTGCATCGACGCGGGGAAAGCGGTTCTTTGCGAAAAGCCGTTCGCCATGAACGCGGCCGACGGACGTGAAATAGTCATGCGCGCCCGCAACGCTGGCGTGTTCTTCATGGAGGCCATGTGGATGCGATTCATTCCCCTCGTCCAAAAGGCACGGGAGATTCTTCTGCGCGGAGACATCGGTGCTCCGCGTCTCCTCTTCGCCGACTTCGGATACCCTGTGGACCGCGACCCAAAAAATCGTTTCCTCGATCTGGGTCTGGGCGGCGGTTCTTTGTTGGATCGTGGGATCTATCCGTTGTCGCTCGCGTGGTTTCTCTTCGGAAAGCCGCTCGACATCGTGGGTCAGGCAACGATCGGCCCGACGGGCGTGGACGAGCAGTCAGTGGTTCTTCTGAAATACAAGGACGGCCTTCAGGCGGTTCTGACATCCACGATGAATGCGTGCGCGACCAATCGTGCGACGATTGTGGGCGAGAGCGGGCAGATCGAAATGGAAGCTCCATTCTTCAAGACCGAGCGTCTCATCGTGACGAAGTTTCCTCGAGCAACTCCCCTGTCCACCAAGGCGGCCATCGACCAGCCCTCCCATTTGCGCGTGATTTTGCGATGGGGGAAGCGTTTGGCATATCGCGCGGCTGGACGACGAGCGGGCCAAGTGATTCACTCCTCGGCACTCAAGGGCAACGGTTTCAACTACGAAGCCGCAGAGGTCGGGAGATGCCTGCGCGCGGGGGCGTTGGAGAGCCTCACGATGAAGGGCTCCGAAAGCATCGCCATCATCGAGGCGATGGACGCCTTGCGCAGCCAATGGGGAATTGTCTATCCGAACGACCCGCGGTACTGATCACCGCCGATCCGAAGCTCCCGGGAACTTCGAAGTGGTGACGCTGTCCGATCGCACCAACCTCACTCGGAGCGGCGGAGGATCTGATCGTCGGAACCCACGGCGATTGCGTAGTTCGCGCTCGCCGCCCAGACGCCGGTGAAGAGCGCGGAGTTGGTCGGCGTCGTGGTCCACGCGGTGCCGTCGAAATGAGAGATGCCGGTATCCGACGCGAAGAAAACGTCGTGATCGCCGCAGCCACCGAGTGCGACGGCGCCCGTGTTGTCGAAGTGTCCGATCGAGTAGTAGCTCCAGTGCGCGCCATCGAAGTGGACGACGAGGTTGTCATCCGCGGCGAGCCAAACGCTGTTTGGGCCAGAACCCCAGATCGCACTCCAGGGAAAGATCCCGAATCCCTCCCCGCCGCCGACGGAAGCGTCCGGCGGGTAGTGGATAGGAGCGTACGCGTTTGCCAACGCCTGCTCGAGCCCCGCGGGATCGGACCAGGTCTCGCCATCGAAGTGGCGGACGGCGCTCGTCCCTCCGACCCAGACGTCGCGGGTCCCTGCGGCGTAGATAGCCACCGGCGATTGGAAGTCGAGCGTGTAAGGGTGGAGCGTGTTGCCGTCGAACCGTGCGACATCGAAACCGGAAGAGGAGCTATCGCCGGTCACCCACAGCTCGCCGTTGCCGATGCCGGACACGGCAGTGAGCACGCCCGGCGCTTGGTACGCCGTGGACCACGACGTTCCGTCGAAATGATCGATCGAGCCATCGTCCGAGACGGTCCACACGTCGTTCTGGGCGCTACCCCAGATGCCGTTGATTCCGCTCGATGCGCGCGTCGTGACGTTCCACGCCGTTCCGTCGTAGTGGAGTCGGAGCCCGTCGGTTCCCACGGCCCACACGTCGTTCCACGCGCTGCCCCAGATCTTTTTCGGGTAGTCGATCGAATCCCCCGCGCGCCCGCTCGCCCATTTCGTGCCGTCGTAGGCGTCGATGGCCCCGGTCCCCTCTAATTGCCCGTGGAACGCGACGGCGAAGAGCTTTCCGTCCTTGGTCTCGGCGAAGGAAGTCACGCTGCGAGTCTCCGTGCTCGGTGCGCTGCTCACGCGCGACCCGTCCCAGTGGAGATACTCGCCTTCTGTCGTTCCGAACCAAACGTCGTTCGGGCTCGTCCCATAGATCGCGTCGATCGCGCCCACGCCGTCCGGTAGCGCGACCTGGGTGAGGGTCTTTCCGTTCCATCGAAAGAGTATGCCGCGACCTCGAATCTGATTCGGACCGGGCGGGCGCGCAGGCAGATCCCCGGTGAGCAGGTTTGCGCCTCCAATCCACACGTCGTTCGGCGCCGCCTCCCAAACGATCGAGGCGCCGCCCGACTGACCGAGGTCGATCGTCGACCAGGTCTTCCCGTCGTAGTGCTCGACGTAATAGTCCTCCGCTGCGTACGCCCACACGTCGCTCGGCGAGACGACGTCGAAGCCGTTCACGATCGGCGGCGCGTCGTTGACGATCGACCAGGCTTTTCCGTCGTAGTGAAGCGTGGTGGTCTCCGAGCCGCCATCGACCTGCAGCAACGCTATCGCCCAGAGATTGTCCGGAGCGCTGCCCGTCACGTATGGCGGGATCTCCAGGCGGGGGATGGTCATGGGCGTCCACGTCTTTCCGTCGAAAAGCGCGATCGAGTCTCCGACGAGGAGCGCGGAGCCCGACGACCAGCCGAGGAGCATCGTCGGCTCCTTGACCGGAGTGTCGATCGGTACCCACTTCGCGCCGTCGTAACTCAAGAGACCGCCGTGCGTCGCCACCCACGTGGCGTCGCCGACTCGAGCGATCGAGCGCGCATCGCGTCCGCTCGGTGTGGGACTGTCCCAGCACCATCCGTTCGCCTCGCAGAGCGCCGAAGCGACGGGGGGGATCGGATGCGACGCCGTATCGCAGCTCTGAACCGACGCAAGCACGCCAGGTGAGCCGTCGAGCGGCGCGCCCCCGCCGGACGTCTCGACGCCGCCGTCGGGAACGACGGGCTTCCGATCGCGAGCGATGACTGAGTCGCCTCCGCAACCGACGAGCGCGAGCGGCAAGAGCGCGTAGCAGAGACTCGAACGAAAGACGCGGCGTGTGATCATGATGAGTCCTCCTCGATGGTGGCGCGTCTCGGGCTCGATGGGCTCTTGGACGTTCCACCTCGAAGTGCCCGCGCAAACGATTTTTTTTGAGGGTCGCCTTGACCTTCGCGTTCGATCCGTTGTTCCTTCGCGCGGGTCCATGGGGCTTGGCACAACGATTCCGGCGTGGCTTCGTTCCGTGCTCGGTCTCGTTCTCGGGGTCCTCATCGCGGACTCGGCGCGCGCCGACGGCGCCCCGACTGCCGCGCTCGACTGGCGGGGCACGGCGTACCAGAGTTGTCTCGACGCGACGACGCTCGTCCGTGACGTCGAACGGCAGCTCGGCCGCGCGGTGTTCTCGACCGCGCCGGGCGCGGACCTCACGGTGCGCGTCGTGCTCGCGGACGCCTCGGACGAAGCGATCCGGGCGCGCGTCGAGTTGCTCGTCGACGGAGACGTCACTGGATCCCGCGAGCTCGTCGGGGAGCGAAAGGATTGCGCGCACCTACGGAAGGAGTTCGCCCTCGTCGTTTCGATGCTCGTCGACGTGCCGAGTGATTACGTCGAAAGCCAGCGCGCCGCGCGGCCCGCGCGGGCTCCAGCGGCAAAACCAGCTCCCGCGCCGCGCCTCGAGCCCCCTCTCGACGAAGCGCCATCGCGCGAGCCGGCTCCCCCGCCGCGCCGTGCACCGTGGCGCAGCGCGCTGAGTGCGGTCGGCGGCCTGAGCGCGGGTACGGTTCCTTTCCCGGCGTTCGGGGCGGCGCTCGCCGCAGTAGTCGCGCCGCCAGCTCCCTTGAATGGACGGCTCGCCATCGCCGGCTGGGACGGCCGCTCGCTTTCGCGCGAGCGTGGGACCGCGACCTTCCGCGCGCTGTCGGCGAGTGCCGGAATCGGTCCGCCACCGCTCCGGCTCGCGCAGGGCGGCAGGATGCGCACCTGGGCCTTCGTGGAAGCGGGCGTAGTCTGGGCAAACGCCATGGGGTTCGCTACGTCACTCGCGAGTTCGCGAGGATTTTCCGCGCTCGGGCTCGCGGTGCGCCCGGAGCTCGACGTCGGGCGTGGCTGGTTTCTTTGCGTCGATGCCGACGCGAAAGTGATGCTCGGGCGTCCGGGCTTTCTGTACGCGGGAACGAGCGGCGACCTGGTCACTCTGTACCGGAGCGGGCCGTTCGGCGCGGATGTCGCCGCGGGACTCGGATGGATGTTGCCCTGACGCTCGGCGGATCAAAAAAAGACCGGGCACGGGTCACTACAGAGGCGGTGTTGGCTGCGACCGCCGAGAGCACGTCCGTGTCGAGCCGAGCCTCGACAGTGCCTCCTTTCGCCGAAATATTCAGGGAAAACGCGAAATATGTGTGGCGCTGCCTGCTGCACTTCGGAGTCCCCGAACGAGACGCGGAGGACGTCTGTCAGGAGGTGTTCGTCACCGCGCACCGAAAACTCGATGAGGGGGTCGTCCCCGAACAGCTCCGGGCATGGCTCTATGGGATCTGCTGGCGTACGGCCTCCGCGCACCGCCGGCGCGGGTATCGAAGGCGCGAGATCCCGACCGAGGAGGTGGACGCGGGCGTGACCGAAGACTCGGAGCCCGCGCGGAAGCTCGACGAGCGGCGCCGGCTCGTGCAGCTCGACGCCGCGCTCGGCGCTCTCACCGACGATCAGCGCGCCGTCTTCGTTCTCTACGAGATCGAGCAACTCACGATGCGCGAAGTGTCGGCATCGCTCGAGTGTTCCATCAACACGGCGTTCTCACGACTCTATGCGGCTCGAGCGCGCTTCGCGAGCGCGCTCGGTATCGTCGTGCCCGAGGAGGTCTGGAAGCGATGACGGACCGAGATCCGACCCGCCTGGTGGACGGAAGCATTGCCGAGCTCCGCGACTCGTTGAGCGGCGCGCAGGGCCGCGTCCCCGACGATGCGGCGATCGAGCGGCTGGCGGCGCGCCTCGGTGTCGGGACCGGCGCGCCATCGCCTCCGGGGGGGCCGGCGGGAAGGAGTGCCTCGCCGGTTCGGCGGTTCACTCAGGGAGTGATCGTGAAAGCGACGATCGCGGTTCTCTTGCTGGGCGGCGCCGCAGGGCTGTTGCACTCCGCACGGCGTTCGCCGAGCACTCCGGTTTCTGCGCCCGCGTTCGCGATTGTCGAAAACGCGCCGAGCAGCCAGCGAAGTGTGCCGAGCGGGTTCGCTTCGAATCCACCCAGCGGCGAGCCTTCGTCGGCGTCCGCACCCTCCGGGAGCGCGGGTTTCGTTCCATCGCCGAGCGGCGCCGCGCCGTCCGCTTCGAGCGCTCGCGCTGGCGAGCCGGACGAGGTCGAGTTGCTCTCCAGAGCGGAACGCCTGCTGCGCTCGGAGCCGTCGACCGCGCTGCGGTTGGCAGAGCAGCACGCGAAACGGTTTCGCGCGAGCCTGCTCGGCCAGGAGCGCGAGGCCGTCGCGATTCTCGCCCTGTCGAAGCTCGGAAGGATCGACGAGGCGCGTGCCCGCGAACGCGCCTTCGAACGAACCTATCCCGCATCGCCCCACACGAGACGGCTGCGTCGCGCGGTGAGCGCGGAAGGTCGCGGTGCGGACGCCGGAACGAGGTAACGATGGTCTCGCAGCGCATCACGTTCGCCGCCCTTCGAGCATGTCATCAGCGCTACGCCTTTGTCCGGAGCGGACGGAAGAAAGCGCGAATTTCGTCGGCGAGCAGGTGGGGTTCCTCGAGGGCCGCGAAGTGGCCGCCGCGGGGTAGTTCGGTCCATCGCTGGACGTCGTAGAATCGCTCGGCCCACTCGCGTGGTGGATGCGAGAGGTCTTTCGGGAACATGGCGAAACCGGCGGGCACCTTGGCCGCACCGCCCAATAGGTCCTTCGCCTTTTCGACGATCCACCGCGGGGCGCCGGCGTGCATCACGTCGTAGTAAGGCAAGAACGACGTGCCGATGGTCTCGGTGACCCAATACAGCATGATGTTCGTGAGGAGCTCGTCCTTGGTGAAGCGCTGCTCGACGTCGCCGTTGCAGTCGCTCCAGCGTTGGAATTTCCCGACGAGCCAAGCAGCAAGACCGACGGGCGAGTCGTTCAAGCTGTCGGCGAGAGTGAGCGGGCGCGTGCCCTGAATCATCGCGTAGGCGCCGTTCTTCATCTGAAACGCCGCAATCGAATCGAGGTACTTCTGTTCGTCGGGGCTCGGATCGTCGGGCTTCTGGAACGAATGCCAGAAGGGGACGTCGGTGAGATGAATACCGGCGACCGACGTCGAATGGCTGCGCGCGAGATGTTCGGTGATCGTGCTTCCCCAGTCACCGCCGTGCGCGCCGAAGCGCTCATAACCGAGCTCGCTCGTCATCAAGCGACGCCAGAGAGCGCCGATGTCGAACGTGCCGCCCGCTTTGTCGGGCTTGTCCGAAAATCCGTAGCCCGGCAAGCTCGGCACGACGACGTCGAACGCGTCGAGCGGATCGGCGCCGTGCGACGCGGGATCGGTGAGCAGCGGAATCAGTTTCCGAAACCGCAGGAACGAATCCGGGTATCCGTGCGTCAAGATCAGCGGGAACGGCGACAGGCCCCGGCCGCGAGCGTGGACGAAGTGAATCGTCACGCCGCTCATGGTTGCAAGATAGTGCGCCAGTTGGTTCAGCTCCGCCTCCTGGGCGCGCCAGTCGTACTGCGTGCGCCAGTAGCCAAGCAGATCACGGAGGTATGCGGGGCTGGTGCCCGCGTCCCAGTCCGTGGCGTCGTCTCGGGAAGATCGCGTCGAGTTCAGACGGTCGCGCAGATCATCCAGGGTGGATTGGGGGATCCTGATTGCAAAGGGTTCGACGGACATGGCTTTGCCTCCTCGGTCGATCTCAACGCGTCGATCGGAGCGGACGGAAGAATTCGACCACGTCGTGGGCGTACAGAGCCGGCTCTTCGAGCGGTCCGAAATGGCCCCCGCGAGGCATTTCGGCCCATCGCTGCACGTTGAGCGTACGCTCGCCGAGGCTGCGTGGAGGAATGCCAGCGGCGTCGTGAGGGAACAGCGCGACCGCGCAGGGCACGTCCACGTGCGACGACGGCAAGAGCGAGGGCGAGCGCGCCTCGGCGTAGTAGTGGTGTACGGACGAGTCGATGGTCTGGGTTACCCAATACAGCATGATGTTCGTCAGGAGCTCGTCCGGGGTGAAGGTTCGCAAATGGTCGCCCCCGTCGGACCAGGAGTGAAACCGGTCGAGGATCCACGACGCGAGGCCCACGGGCGAGTCGTTCAGCCCGGGGGTGAGACCGCGAGGCTCGGTGGTCTGCACCATGATGTACGCCCCGTCCTCCATGAATCGCTTCTTGGACGCTTCGAGGTACTTCTGTTCGGCCTTCGAAGCCATCGCGGGGTCGACGTTGCCCGCGTGCCAGCTCAGATCGGTGACGTGAATGCCCACCACCGACGACGGGTGAGCGATCGCCAGGTTTTGCGCGACGGCGCTTCCAGTATCGCCGCCCGCGATCGCGAAGCGTTCGTAGCCGAGCACCTGGGTCATCAGCTGCCAGAGCATCTCCGCGGTTTGGCGCATGGGCCGCTCTTGATTCGGGAATTGCACGCGACCGCTGAACGCGAACCCGGGAAGGGACGGCACGACGACGTCGAAGGCGTCTTTCGAAGTACCACCGGCGCGCTCCGGGTCGCTGAACGTCGGAATGACCTTCGCAAATCGACAAAACGAATCGGGCCATCCATGCAGCAAGAGCAGCGGCAGCGCGCGCATGGAGCGCCCCTTCACGTGAGCGAAGTGGAGGTCGCCACCGTCCAGGTTTGCTTTGAACTGCGGTAGCTCGTTCAGCTTCGATTCCTGAAGCCGCCAGTCGTAGCCAGTGCGCCAGTAGCTCATCAGCTCCCGCAGGTAGGCGGAGCTCGTGCCGAACTTCCACCCGTTCTCTCCGGTGATCGTGGGCCACCGCGTTCGCGCGAGCCGCCGCTGCAGATCGTCGAGCGTCTGATCTTCGACGTGGATGTAAAAGGGTCGTATTCCCATGGCATCCGCTCCTCTCGTTCGACACCGAACGAAGCAAGAGCAGCGCCAAGGACGGCACCGACGCACGGCGAGTTGTGGGTGGTCGCTCGACTGAGCGCCCGGTCGTGGCCAATGCGCGCAGTCGACGTCGAAAGTGAGGGCTTACTCTTTCAGAAATCCCACTAAGAGGGAATTGAGCTGATCGGGGACGTCGAGCGGCACCCAGTGGCTCGCCCCGTGAATCCGTTCGTAGCGCCAGGGCGCATCGACGAACTCCTTCGACCGCTTCATCCCTTCTTCGATCAAGAACACATCTCCGTCGCTCCAGATCCCGAGCGTCGGGACGGCTACGGGCGGGACGAGCGGCCCGTCCAAGAGTTGGGCGGCGGGTGGAACGTTCGCGCGATACCAGTTGAGTGCTGCCGTCAGCGCCCCCGGACGCGAGAGGTCCTTCAAGTACGTCTCGAGGTCCTTGGGGTCACGCGACCACTCGCGCATCAGCGCCCAATCATTTTTGCGTAAGAGCTCTTCGGCGACGCCTTCGAACTGGAAGAGCAACATGTACCAAGACTTCTCGCGCTGCTCCATCGGTAGGGAGCGAAACACTCCAGGATGCCCGACCGAGATCGCGGTGAGGGTCTTCACGCGCTGGGGGAACAACGCGGCGACCGCCCAAGCCAGCGCCGCTCCCCAATCATGTCCGACCACGTGCACGCGATCGATCCCGAGGCCGTCGAGGATGCCGATGACGTCGGAGACGAGCGAGGGTATCGCGTAATGCTCGACGCCCACCGGCTTGTCCGACCTCCCGAAACCGCGCAGATCCGGCGCGATGACGCGATATCCCGCCTGGGTCAGAACCGGGATTTGGAATCGCCACAGCTCGGACGAATCCGGAAAGCCGTGCAAGAGCAGCACCACGGGTCCTTTGCCCTCGTCCACCACATGGAAATCGAGATCTCCGACCTTCATCATAATTCGGTTAATGCACGCGTCGGCCTGGCGTCAAGGCACGCGGAGTTTGCTCAGATGGGTCGGACCACGCCGGGACGGCCGAGCACGCAATCGAGTGCCGCCCGGTCCCAGCCTCCTCTCTCCGCGGCGGCCTCGTAGGTGCTCTCGAGAAACTCGAGCAACACGGCCTCCGGATCGGACGCAGTGCGCACCGTCTCGTACGGCAGGATGAACTCGCCGAGCTGCGCGTTCCACGCGGCTTCCTTCGGCCGCACCGGTGCGGAACCGAATGCCGGCGGCGTGGGGTAAGCGTACGAATAGAACGACGCATCGAGCCCGTTGCCGCCCGGCCAAAAGCCGACGCTGCTCACCTCGTGCGAGTACGCCTCTCGCGCTACGGCGTCGGGCAGATGCGGCACGCCGCCGGGATGCAGCGGCGCGCGGCGACCCGAAAAGCGAGTCACGGCGAGATCGAAGCTGCCCCAGAAGAAATGGACCGGGCTCGCTTTACCGATGAAGCCGCTGCGAAACCGCTTCAACACGCGATCGACCTGGCCGAGCACGCGCCCAAAACGACGCGCGTACCGAGCGTCGTACGCGGAGTGTTCGCGGTCGCGATCGAAGCGGACGGGGTTCGGGAGCTCGCACGGCAGCTCGTCGATGGTCACGGGAAACCCGATGTCCGCGAGCGCGCCGAGGAGCCGCGCATCGAACTCCGCGACCGTCTGCGGTTCGAGCGGCAACGAGCGCTCGTGTCCTTCGCTCGTCTCGATGCGCAGCCGATGGCCGATGAAGTCGAAGCCGAGCTCGAAGGTGCGCGCGCCATGAGGGATGGGCGATGTCGTCAGCCCGCGCGTCGTCACGTACAGCACGACCTGCCACGAGTGGTTCAGCCACGGCGTCTGGGACAGGCGGATCTTGCCCACGATCTGCGTCCACAGGTGCAGCGTGCTGCACGTCTCTTGCCATTCGGCGTACGGCAACGCTGGCCACGCTTCGAGCGGAGTGTCGGAGGTCGAGCTCATGACCGCTTCCTTTCGCCGGCAGCATCGAGCGTCGAGCGCGCCGTCGCAAGCCAACTCGTCCATTACGAAGTTGGAGGGCGCCTTTCGCCTGACTATGCTCGGCCACATGGCGACCGCGCCGCAAGAACGCTGGTTCGTCTACATCGCGCGTTGCGCGGACGGTACCCTGTACACCGGCATCGCACGCGACGTTGCGGCGCGGATCGCCGCGCACGACGCAGGCCGCGGCGCGCGCTACACCCGCGGGCGCGGGCCCCTGACCGTATGCACGTCGCGACGCTGCAACTCCAAGTCCACGGCGCTGCGCCTCGAAGCCGCCATCAAGCGCCTGCCACGCCATCACAAAGCGCGCCTGACGGGCCACGCCCTGCAACTCCTTGCCCGCCGGTGCAACGCGCGTGCGCAGCGTTCCGCTCGGGTGAGAGCGCCGCGCCGAACCGGCTGACGTGACCCCTGGTGCGGTCGTTGATCACGCTCATCGAGGCGCACGCTTTGTGCGGCTCGCCATTGCGCGATACCTCAAAAGTGCAGCCTGCGCTTGCTCGGGGATCGGTGGGAGGAGTTCCGTCAGGGACGAGTTGAGAATGGCAGAGGTCGACCGCGCATTCGCTGGCGCGGGTCTGACGAACATTCTGACGCTTGGGTTTGCGTTGACACCGAGCGGGTCGATCTGGATCTCCGCCTCTGGAACGTTCGGGGTGATCTAGGGAGCTCGGCAAATTCGGCGTTGACTCTGGCTATCCGGCCGGGCACCTTGCTCACAGAATTGGGAGGTGCATCGTGGGAGATATTGAGGAAATGCAGGCAGGTAATTTTGAAGCGGTGAATGCGTCCGGTGAACCGCGGGAGACGGTGAGTAGACGTGGGCTTGCAAAGGTTCTCGGACTGGGAGGACTCGCCGCACTTCTCACCGCGTGCGAACGTCCGATGACCCGCGAAGAGATCGAAAATACGGTTCAGGCGGTCTCCGCATCCTCGAACATCGTCATCGTGCCGACGATGATAGATTTGCGACAACAAACGACGATGACGGGTTCAGGCCCATTTGCCGCTCTCCTGCTCGGTTACTATGTTTCAGGCGACGGAGGCGGGGGCCTATTCTATTGGGATAGTGTGTCGACGCTGGCCGACGATGGCGGAACCATCGTTCAGCCTGGAAGTGGCCCGCCCAGCACTCTCAATCCGGCCACCGCCGGCCGATGGATCCGGGTACACGATGGGCACGTCTCCGTGCGGTGGTTCGGCGCTCACGGCGGGTCCCCGGGAAGTGGGGAGCCACCCGCCTCGAGTCTGCCGGCGCTTTGGTATCCGAGCGGAGCAATCCGGAACGTCGACGCATTCACAACTGCCATCAACGTTCTGCGGCCCGTACAGAGTACAACCGTAGCCGACTATGCAGGCCTGGTGGTCAATGTTCCTGCGGGCGACTACCTATTCGACGATACCCTATTCGTGGGCCGAAGCGTACATCTGCGTGGCGTCGGTGGTAGCGTTCCGCCAACGAGTCGGCTGCATTTCCAAACGAGCCCGGATAAACCTGGGATTCACGTGGCTCGACTCGCAACGAGTGGAGTTGTGGGTCCGCGTGGGGACTATTCGACGATCGAGAGCCTGGAACTCTTAGGGCCTGGCGGCTCAGCCAACGTAGGCCACGGAATTTTCGCGGAAGTCGTCTGCTCGATTTTCAACTGCTTTATTGGGGGCTTCGCGGGAGACGGCATCAACATAGCAGGATACACCCTCGGCTTCTCGGGTCATCCGAATACTGGCGCAGACGAATGGCAAGTTATGGCAACTCGAGTGGACAGTTGCGAGAACGGACTCCAAGTGCGCGGGGACGATTCCAATGTGGGACTCTGTTCTCGATTCTCGGCAACAAACTGCAGGGGGTACGGCGTTCTTGAGGCAAGTTGGCTCGGGAATGTGTTTATTTCCGTTCACACGGCGGGCAACTCTTTGGGCTCGTTCAAGACGGACGCGTACACCACTGGGAAGACGAAACCTCCGAGTGTTTTCATTGGGTGTTACATAGAAGGTGGTCAACCCGGACCATTTATCGATGCGCCCAGCGTCGTAGTCGGTGGAGCGGGCCTCAGCGCGAACACCGGGACGGCACCCGTGCTCTACGCAACGGATCGGATCGCGCAAACGACCACGACACTTCGAGCGACCGATTCTTCTGCGGTCGTAAACGCCTACCAGGATCCGACATCGCCCGGCACTCTCACCGCATTCCCAGTGACGAATGCCGTCGCGATAGCAGGAGGAAGTAGTCACAACGGGACCGCGCTTGAGTTTTCCGTCGCGTTCCCCGGCGCCGCTCCGAATAAGTTTGGCGCCGAGGCCGCGACGCTCACGTGGGGGCTGGTTTTCAATCGAAAGCCAGCAGCAGGGGCGTCGTCGGGTACGGCCGGATGGTGGGAGTTCAACTATGGAAGCAGCGACCTCGGAACGGGAGTGGCTTTCAATTCGATCTATTCCCCGGAATGGGCAGAAAAGTTCAGTGATTCTACGAAAGCATGGTTTCCCAATGGAGCGTACATTGGCCTCTCCTCCAATCGAGCGTATGTAGGTACCGCCACGATGCCGCCGCCTCTTCTGCCGACCGGCCATCAGGGAACCGCCTGGAAAGTTGGCGACATCGTCTTGAACACAAGTCCGCTTCCGACTGCTACTGACTATCGTCGCTTTGCCGGTTGGATTTGCACACACGCTAGTGATTCGGGTCATCCCGCCGGTCAGTGGGTAGGTTATGGCGCCCTTGATGGAACGCTAATCGGGTAGCAAACTCTCCGGGTCACCGGTTCCACCTGTCGTCGTCGTCAGGTGCCGTCGGGAACTACGCGATGTGCGAGGGCAAGGTGGCTCGCTTGCGACGGCGTATGCGCGGGCGTTCGGATTGTCGCTAAAACGATGTTGAGCCCGTCTTCTCCGGGCGGTGCGGTGCTGGAGCGTGGTGCCACTCCGCGCTCGACACCGCGATGGCGATCGGCGGGAGCCGGGGCACGGGCGACCATGGCGCATTCACTCCGCTCGAGCCCCGCCACGAACCAGCCCTCGGCCTGATCACTTTTCTACTCGCGCTCGCCAGCGGCCGTCTTGGAACGCACGCAGTAGCCTCCGAGCCATGCCCTCGCCGAGAGTGTCCAAGGTTCGGCGGGTGGCGATGAAGTCGTGAAAGCCCGGCAGAGCGGTCAAATCCACCGAAGTCGCACGCGCGAGCCCCATGGACCAGTCTGCGAAATCCTTCTTCTCGATCGGCTCTTCGATCAACTTCACGACGCGCTTGTGACGCCTGTCCTTTGCGATCAGTTCGTACAGCGAGCTGACGGCATCGGGGTCACCTTCGATGAGCTGGAAGAACGAGGCGTCGACCATCAGAAGAATGCCGGTAACGCCGAGCGCTTCGTTCTTGATGCGCGCGCGTTTCAGTAACGCAGCGAGGGCGACGTCGGAGACGGTGCCGACGGCTTCGCTCGCGTAGGCAATGTGAATGAAAGGAGGCACAGTGTCTCTAACGGCACGCCGGCAAGAAGTTTCAGTCCCTGACCGTCGACTCCGTACTTTCGCAACAAAGGAACTACCGACGAATGCTTTCCACGTGGAGTGCGCCCTGTTTGGCCGCCTCGTCGGGAGTCTTCCCTTGCTCGCGCGCGACGAGGTAAGCGGCGTACCACTCCGACCAGTGGTGCTTCGGGGCCGTCGGGCTGTACTCGCTGTGGCCCTTCTCCGCGTCCCGCAGAAATTCCGTCAGAGTCGCGACGTCCAGGTTGCTGAACCCTCGTCCGGGAAGCCGCTCCTTGATCTCTTGGAGCAGCCAGCCGTTGCCGTCCGGATCACTGAAGGACGCCCATGAACGATAGGAGCGACGTTCCGGGTCCGCACCCGGCAAGCGTGGTCCCCTGACCGTGGCGTAGTGGAACAATCCGCTCACTTCGACGCCGTGCCCGATGAGCTCGGCGCGTGCCGCGTCGATGTCCGAAACGACCAGATACAGACCCTGAACCGAGCCCGGCGTTGCCGTCGAGATCCCCTTGCCGAACTGGATCGAGCACCCAGAGCCGGGAGGCGTCATCTGCACTATCCGCAAGTCCGCGTCGTTGGAAAAATCGGCGTCCAGCCGCCACCCCAAATTCTCATAAAAGCGCTTGGCGCGGTCGACGTCGGACACCGGAAGCATCACGACCTCGACCTTGAAATCGACCTTGGCGGCGCTCGGAACACTGCTGCCCTCCTCGTTGCGGCTCTGCGGGTTGCTCATTGCGATTCTCCCTGGTTGGCGGTGAGTGGCGACTGTGGCGCCGTGCTTTCGGTCGTGACCTCGATGGTCGACGTCAAGCAGAAGATGTGCCGACGCGGACCCGAGCAAGATCCACATCGACCGCCCTCGTTGCGCCCGCGCCCGCAGGCTGGCGCGGGTCGCTATTTGGACAGCGTGCACAATTTCTAGCGACCGTGCCCCGGTGAGGATCAATCTTGTTCGGCCAACACCTGCGCCTGCGTTTTTCCGTACGGATGGAACTTCGCCTTGTCGCCCCTGTCCCATGCCGCTCGCTGTTCCGCGCTGCTGATGTCCCAATCGGGACGGCAACGCTGGAGCACGGCGCGCAGATCGAGGCGCAGCTCTTCCACCGTCGGGCGGCCAAAGAACCAGTAGCCGTTGTAGATCTTGGAGACACGCAGGTCAGGTTCGAGCACGAGCGTGTGAGGGATCATCGGATTGTGATGCGGGTCGGTGTATTCCGCGATGTCGAGATCCTTCTGCAGCTTGCGGCCCACGTCCGAGAGAAACGTCCATTCAGCGCCCACGGCAGTGCGAAACTCGTTCGTCTCGAGCAGGTTGTCGGTGGTCACGGTGACGAGTCGGCAGTAGCCGACCTGCATCTCGCGATGGAGCTGCAGAAGCCCTTCGTGCTGTCGCCTCTCTTTTGGACAATAGCCTCCGCGCGACAGCACGAGCACGAGTGGATCACCCTGCTGCAACTCGGAGAGCGTCCGATGCTTGCCGCGTTGATCAGGAAGCTCGTAGTCGGGAAAGGCCGCGCCGGGAACGATGTCGGCCCTCACCGGCGACCCGCTTTCCCGTCGCTCGGAACGTTGCTTCCCTCATCATGACGGTTCGGTGCGTTGGGCATTGCTGTTCCTCGGGTTCGGTGAAGCGCGCGGGGAATTGGACTTGGCGGCCAATTTTCCAGGCGTGACGCAGATAGTATGAAGAATGGCGCGCTCGGGCGCGACAATGTCGCGCGACGCGACCCGGTGCGGACATGGCGGCGTCGGTTCCCGCGCGTACGGGAGACGCCCGTTCGCAAAAGCGCTAGCGTCCTCGCGGTTTCAGCCCATTTCGGGCCCGGTTCTGCTCAGGAGACGCCATGCAACATTTCAAGATGCTGATCGGTGGGGAGTTGGTCGACGCGAGCGACGGCGCGCGGTTGGAGAGCATCGATCCCGGAACCGGCCAGGTCGTGGCGACGTGTCCCCGCGCGACCGTGAAGGACGCGGAGCAAGCGGTGGACGCGGCCGCGCATGCCTTCGAGACCGGACCCTGGCGCGGCATGGATCCGAAGGAGCGTGCTCGCGTGATGATGGATCTCGCCGATCGTATCCAGGAACAAGCGGGCGAGATCGGCCTCCTCGAAGCGCGCGACAGCGGCGGGTTGATCCGGCGGACCATCGGTGACGTCGCGCTCGGGGCTCGGCTCATTCGCAACCTGGCGCGAGTTGCGCAGGACGACTTTCCGTGGCGCGAAGAGCTCCCCGGAGCGAGCACGCCGCTCTTCCCGAGCCGTCACTACGTGCGCCGCGAGCCCATCGGCGTGTGCGTCGGCATCGTGCCGTGGAATTTCCCGTTCACGATGGGCATGTGGAAAGTGACGATGGCCGCGCTGATGGGCAACAGCGTCATCTTGAAGCCCGCGAGCGACACGCCCTTGTCGGCACTCGCGCTCGCGAAGCTCGTGGCCGAGTCGAACATCCCGAAGGGTGTGATCAGCGTCATTTCGGGGCCGGGCGGCAGTCTGGGCAAGGTGCTGTGCACGCACCCGAAGGTCGACAAGATCGCCTTCACGGGCTCGACCGAGGTCGGCTCGCAGATCATGCAAATGGCCGCGGGGACGATCAAGAAGGTGACGCTCGAGCTCGGCGGCAAATCCGCGAACATCGTCCTTCGCGACGCCGATCTCGACTCCGCCGTCGACGGCGCGCTTCTCGCCTCGTTCCTGCATTCGGGTCAGGTGTGTGAATCGGGGACGCGGCTCCTCTTGCCCGACTCGCTCTACGACCAGTTCATGGACAAGCTGACGAAGCGTGCGTCGCAGATCCGCGTCGGCTATCAACTCGACCCGAAGACGAAGATGGGGCCGCTCGTGAGCAAGAAGCAGCTCGAGAGCGTCGCGGGCTACGTGAGCATCGGTCGCGCGGAGGGCGCGGAGCTCGTGCTCGGCGGCAATCCCGTCGAGGTCGATGGCTTCGCGAACGGCTGTTACTTCGCGCCGACGATCTTCGGCAACGTCAAGAACGGCATGCGCATCGCGCAGGAAGAGATCTTCGGCCCGGTCCTCAGCGTGCTTCGTTATCATGACGAAGCGGAAGCCGTCGCGATCGCCAATGACTCGCCGTATGGGCTCGCGGGCGGGGTGTGGTCGAAGGACAGCGCGCGCGCCGAGCACGTCGCCGGGCAGATCCGCACCGGCACGATGTGGATCAACGACTATCACGTGTTCAACGATCTGACGCCGTTCGGCGGCTACAAGCAGAGCGGCATCGGTCGCGAGCTCGGGCTCTGGGGGCTCGAGGAGTACACCGAGGTCAAGCACGTGCACGTCGGCTCCGAGGGCCATCCGGCGCTTCGACCCGGCAATCGTCTGCTCCTCAGCTATCCGCGCACGACGGCCCTGGCGTGGACGGGTCCGACCCGCGTCACCATCGGCCCGGGTCGAGCCGCCGCCGTGGTCGACGAAGTGACGCGCCTCGGAGGCTCGCGTGTGCTCCTGATCAGCGACCCCGGCGTCGCGAAAGC
Organism: uncultured Polyangiaceae bacterium; assembly: GCA_964506835.1. Lineage (GTDB taxonomy): Bacteria > Myxococcota_A > Polyangia > Polyangiales > Polyangiaceae > DASZVB01. The sequence goes on along the minus strand of CAZDNG010000069.1, from coordinate 20,431 downwards.
CGGGCTCCTCGAAGGCGTCAAAGGCACGCTCGGCTCGATGCTCAAAGCGACGTTCCTCGAGGTGCCGCAGGATTCGAGCCTCGAGACCGTCGATGCCGCGACCTTGATGGGCCGCGAAGCGGGCGTCGACGCGGTCGTGAGCGTCGGCGGCGGCAGCGTCATCGATACGGCCAAAGCCACGGCCGTTTGCCTCGGCGGGGGCGGCAAGGCGATCGACCACGTGGGCATTCACATGCTCCGCGCCGCGCCAGTTCCCCACGTCGTGATCCCCACCACCGCGGGCACCGGCAGCGAAGTGACCAACACGGCGGTCGTTCGCCACTCGGTGATGAAGCGCAAGGTCTACATCCTCGACGACAAGCTCATCCCGGGCGCCGCCATTCTCGATCCGCTGCTCACCGTGGGCCTCCCGCGCGGGCTCACTGCCGCGACCGGCATGGACGCGCTCACGCACGCCATCGAGGCCGTCGTGAGCAAGACGGGCAACCCGATCAGCGAAGGGCTCGCGCTCCAGGCCATCCGCATGATCGCCGAACACCTCCCGACCTGCGTCGAGAAACCGCAAGACCTCGAAGCCCGCGTGCAGATGCAGATGGCGTCGACCATGGCCGGCTGGGCCTTCTCGGTCGCCGGTGTCGGCCTGGTCCACGGCATGTCACACGCCATCGGTGCGCGTCGTGGCGTGCCACACGGCACCGGCAACGGCATCTTGTTGCCGCACGTCATGCGCTACAACCTCGAGGCCGCGGGACCGAAGCTCGCCCTGATCGCGCGCTCGCTCGGCTCCGAATCGAAGACCAAGGGCGACGAGAATCAACTCGCCATGGCGGCGGCCGACGCCGTCGCGGCGCTCCTCGTCCGTCTCGGTCATCCGACGAAACTCTCCGAGGTCGGCGTGAGCGAAGCCGACCTCGTCACCTGCGCCGGCCTCGCCCTGACGGACGGGGCGACGATGACCAACCCCCGCGCCGTCCGAAACACCGACGAGATCATCGCGGTGTATCGAGCGGCGATGTAGCGCGCCGCTCGATCTGCTCGGCGGCTTACTTCCGCACGTAGAGGCGGACGCGATCCGTGACGAGGCCGCCGATGTCGGAGCTGCTGTAGGCGGGGATGCCGCCGTTGAAGCCACCGCTGGAGCCGACCGCGAACCACCAGCAACCGCCCGGATCGCCGTCGACTGCGGCCGGGCCACCTTCGGAGTCGAGACCGCTGAAGGGGTTGCAACCGATCTGGTTGGCCGGGTTCTGGGTCATGGAGGAGAGGGTGCCGCGGGTGGCGCTGAGGGGATCACCCGTTTGCACCCAGGTTATGAATTGGGATTCGTCTTGGCCGTAGGTGAGACGGAGCTCGAAGTCGCCGGTGGTGCGAACGAACGAGGAGAGGTGATTGAGGACGCCCCACTGTCCGCCGTTGGGCAAGGTCGTGTTGACGCCGGCCAGCCACGTCGAGATGGCGAGGTAGCCGCCGTTGACGGAGGTGTCTTGGTCGTTGACCTGGGTCCAGCCGCCGTTGGTCATGTCGCAGTAGACGTCGAAGGGAGCGATGGGCCCCGTGCCGTCGACGTCGATCGAATAGACGCCGTTCGGAAGCGACGGATTGCCGGCGAGGAGACCTTTGCAATCCTGCGTGCTCGCGCCGCCGACGGTGATCGGAACGTCGAAGGTACCGCCGAAGAGGCCGGCGTTGGTACCGGAGACCTTGCGCATGCCCCACTTCTGCTCGTAGGTGCCGGCGGTCGCGGGTGCCGTTACTTTGAACGTGAAGGAAGCCGTGCCGCCGTTCGCGGCGACGACCTTGACGGGCGTGTAGCCGGTTCCCCAGAGGTTCGACTTGGTGTTCTCGGACCAGAGGACGTAGTTGCCGTCCTTCTGCCAGGTCTCGGTACCGGTGTTGTTCATCGTCACGGTGACCATCGCGTTCTGGCCGGTCGCCATGCTCGTCGGGAAGTTTTGCGAGCCCGCGGTCGCCGCCAGCACCGCGGTGTTCGTCACGTCGATGGGCACGTCGACGCAGAAGCCGCTCGATTGGAACACGCCGAGCCCGCCGACGCGCGAATCGGACATTTCGCGCATGAAGTGGATGGTGCCCGTCGTCGACGGCGCGCGAATCGTCATGTTCCAGGTCACCGTGCCGTTGGTCGCGATCGACCCTCGCACGGGCGCCGTCGTCTCCGCCCACAGGTTCTTCGGGGTGTCCTCACTGGCGAGGTAGAACCCGTCAGTCCACGTGCCGCTGCCGGTGTTCTGCACCGTGACCGTCACTTTTCGATTTTCGCCGACGGACAAGGTCGTGGGCAACGTGCTCGAGCCCGGCACGTATGCGCAGCCCCATTGGCGCGCGGCCGAGGTGCTGACGGTGACGGGGATCGACGTCGTGTCGCCGAAGTCGCCGAAGCCGAAGGAGCGCATCTGCGCCATGAACGTGTGCGCCCCGAGCGCAGTCGGCGCGGTGACGAGGAACGAAAAGGAATAGTCGCTGCCGACGGCGACGCTGCTGGTGACTGCCGTGTTCGTCCAGGTCCATTCGCCGTCCTGGCTGTTGAGCGCGAACTTCGGCGCGATCGGCGTCCAGTCGTTCGCGGGCGACGCCGTGCCGGCGTTGTGCATGGTCACGGAGACGGTGTTGCGTTCGCCGGGATACCACGACGGCTTGATGGTCGAGGACACGACGGTCGCGTCGTTGCCGGTGGGAACCACGGCTTCGCTCACGTGGTCGACGGGAATGCTGCCGTCGTTGCTAGCGCCTCCTCCACAGGACGAGGCGGCCAGCAAAACATAGACACACGTGTACGGTTTTTTGATCACGACCAACCGGAGAGCAAACCACGAGCCACGCGGAGCGCCCGCGAAAGCGCGGAGAAAGCCCTTGCTTTTCGCTCCTCCGGTTCGCCGTTCGTCAATGAACCCTTCGACGGCGTCATGCGATTGGCGTCGACGGTGGGTGCCCCCTTCCGTCGTTCGCTCGTGTCGGCGTCAGGGCGCCCGCGTCCAGTCCTGGCTTTGTCCGAGCAAGGGCACGAGGAGGTAGCCGCGCAGCGTCAGCGACTTCGGTCCCGTGACCTTCATTTTCACGCGATAGGTGTGACCGTCGCGCGGGTTGTAACAGTATCCGTCGACGTACTCGCCGTCTTCGAAGCGGAGGTGCCACATGATCACGATGCCGCGGAGCGTGCGATCGCGGAGCTTCGGGTCGGGGTTCTTCACGTCCTTCTTGTCGGCGTCCACGCCGTCGACCATGACCACTTCGTAGAGGCCGGCCTTCGTCTTCACGATCTTGAGGAGTCCCTCTTTGCCCTCCGACCACCAGTTGCCGAGGATCGAATCGGTGGGGAACGTCGTGTCGAGAGGCTGCGCGCTCGGAGCGGTGACGGACGCGAGGGTCCGTTGGACGCTTCCGGCGTGAGGGGACGTCAGCAAGAACACAGTGGCGGCGATGAGCGCGGCTTTCATCCGTCGGACCTTCCTTGGGCCAATCCGCCCGTCGACCGGAAGTCGAGCGGAGCGGCAGGACGCCATTCCGAGCTAGCACCGAACGCCGTCGCGTTCGCGGCCAACGGCAGGCAATTTCGGCGCTCGATCATCCGCGACGACCGATTGCCGGACGCGGACTCCACTGTCCCAATTCGTCAACCCTTGGCCGCGAGCGTCGCGTTCTGCGTGGTAAGATCCGGCGCGAAGCGCATGCCGTGCACGAGGCAACCGAGTGCGGCCGGCGCGTGGCTGGTCGCGCTCGTTCTGCTGGCCTCGCGAGGCGCGATCGCTGCACCCGCTCCACGCTTCCGCTCACTCGCCGAAACGATCCGGGTGCAGCCCGGAGTGACGTGCCTCGACGAGGTCGCGCTGCGCGAACAAGTTCGCTCGTGGCTCGACAGCGACGCGGTCGACGCCGACCTGCGCGTGGAGGTGGAGGGAAGCGCCACCGACGGGCGCTTCGTCTCCATCCGGATCTTGCGCGGCGATCGGCCGATCGCGAGCCGCCACTTCGCGCCGGGTCCGTCGAATTGCGAGCAGCTGCACGCCGTAGTCGGGCTCGCCGTCGCGCTCGCGCTCAAGGTGTCGCTCCACGACGAGCTCTTCGGCGAATCGGTTCCCGCAGTCGTCGAGCGCTGGTCGCTCGGTGCCGCGGCGATCGCGGCGTGGGACGTGATTCCCGGCGCCGCGGGCGGTTTGATGCTGTGGTTCGAGCAGGAGTTGCCGCAGCATTTCGCGGCGCGCTTCGAGGTCTCGGGGCTCACCGGGGGCGGCGGTCAGTTCCGGACGGTCTCCGGCGAGTTCGCGGCGTCGTCGCTCGCGGTCGACCTCGCGGGATGTGCCGTGCCGGTGTTCGGCGCTCGAGTGCGCGGGCGATTCTGCACCGGGCTCGAAGCGCGGACGCTCTTCGCGACGGGAAGCGGCTTCGCCATCTCGAAGGATGCCGTGCTCGATTGGTTTTCCCTGGCGACCTCTGCCGGCGTCGCCGTGCAGCTCGCCCCGCACTGGTCGCTCCTCGGCATGCTCGGCCTGGTCGTGCCATTGCAAAATGTCGATGTCAGCGTCGCGGAGTCGGGCGGACGGGTCGTCGAGACCCGCACTCTGTCGCCCGCGGGCGGCCTGTTTTCGCTGGGTTCGGCCTATCGATTCTGACGCGCGCATTTCGCCAAGGGTCGCACCCGCCTCCGTCCTTAATACTTATCGAGCCGTCCCCGATGGGTTCGTCCCAAAAACCCGAAGATCTGACGACGGAAGAGCTCTTTCGGCGCTTTGCGCCGTTCGTCGCCCGATTTCTCTTTCGTCTGGGTGTGCGCTCGGACGGCCTCGACGACGTGGTCCAGGAAGTGTTTCTCGTGGTGCACCGACGCGGAGGGTATCGAGCGGGTCCGGCCAAGCCGACCAGCTATCTCGCGACGATCGCGACGAACGCCGCGTCGGCGTACCGAAGGCGGCAGCGCGTCGAGCAAGCTCGCAGGTCGGATGCGGAGGTCGATGGACTGGTGTCCACCAGCAAGGGTCCCGTTCAGGTTCTGGAAGTGAGCGAGCGCCTGGAGCTACTCCAGGCCGCGCTCGAACGGCTCGAGCCGGACTTCCGCAGCACGCTCATCCTCGCGGATCTCGAGGGCGAGTCGTGCGCATCGATCGCCGCGTCTTCGGGAGTTCCGACGGGCACGGTGTACTGGCGTCTCCACGAAGCGCGAAAGCGGTTCCGGCGAGCGCTGCGCGCGACGATGGCCGGCGTGCCGCCGCGACGCGCGATTGCCGAGCACGAGCAAACGGCGGGTGCCGCGTCTCGCGAGCGCGGCGCGGTGTTGCTCTTCGCGGCGAGCCCCCTGTGGTTCGTTTCGGGCGCGCGCCGCCTGCTCCGAGCGAGTGTGACCGAGGTTCCCGTTCACTACGACGTGACGCGCGGGCTCGAGAAACATCGACAGCTCGCGGGGACTGCTCCGGCCCCGTCGTGGGCTCCTCCGGCGATCGTCGCCGGCCCTGCCGCGACGTCGCTCGGCGTTCTCGGCGCGAGCGGCGCGGGCACGGTGACAGTGGTCGCTCTCGTCGCTGGCCTCTGGATCCACGCGAAGGCAAGAACGCCCCTGGAAGACCGAGCCGTCACGGCGAGTTCCGCGACGGTTTCCGTCGCTCCTGCGCCGAGCGTGCGCCCCGCCGTGACGGGGTCCGCGCCCTCGAACGACCCTTCGCCGCGCGGAGTTGGTGAACCGGGAAAGGAAGCGCCGCCCGGCAGCACCGCAGCGCCGATCCCTTTCGAGAATTTGCCGCCCGCGGGATCGGCGAATCCGGCTACTCCAGTGGTCACTTCCGATCGCACTTTGGGGCGCGGCACGGCGATCGCTCCACCGGCAGGGTCGTCCGCTCCGACCGATCGGACGAAGGCGGCGCCCGTGACGAACAACGCGACGCGGGTCGTGCGCGCGCCGGAACCGGCGCCCTCGGACGCGCCAGAGCCGGCGCCGAGTAACTCGCCGATCGAAGCGCCGATCGAAGCGAAGGAGATCGCCCGCGCCGAACGGCTGCTTGCCTCGAACCCTGCGGGCGCGCTGTCCATCGTGCGAGACGCGCGTGCGCGGTTCAAACCCAGTTTTCTCCCCGAAGAGCGCGACTACGTCGAGGTGATGGCGCTCCAGGCGCTCGGACGTTCCGCCGACGCGAAGGCCGCCGCGAGCCGGTTCTTGAACGTTTACCCGGACGGCGCATTCGGCAATCGGATGCGCCAGATCGCCGGACGATGACGGCGCTCTCGTCGTGGAAGCGAGCGAACCGTGCGGCGTGCGTGGCCGCATGCGCCGTCGCCGCGTGGGCCGGCGCCTGCAACGAGCACGGGATCGTCGGCATCACGTCGGAACGCGTCGCGCGCGACGCCGGGGCGAGTCACGACGCCGCGCCCGGCACCGACGCCGACGGAGCCAGCTTGCCGATTGCTCTCGACGATTGCCTGCCCGTCAATCACGCGGGGCTCGACACGGCCACCGCGCAACACCTGGTCGACGGCTCCGGCGACGCGAGCGCCATGCGCTTCCTCTATCCGTACGACGGCACCGTGTTCCCCCGCGGGATCCCGGGGCCCACCCTGATGTGGGACGCGCCGGCAGCGGGCGTCGTCTACGTGCATCTCCATTCCAGCACATTCGACTACCAGGGTTGTCTGAATCCCACGGGCCCGAATCTCCTCGATTTGCCGTCGGGCGTCTGGGACCTCGCCGCGGCTTCGACGAAGGGCGCCGCGGATCCCTTCACGCTCGACCTCAAGGTCTACGCGAACGAAACGATCTACGGACCGATCACCGAACAGCTCGTGATCGCGACGGGTTCGCTTCCGGGCTCCGTCTACTTCATGGAGATGGTGCTGCCGGCGTCCGAGATGGCCGTGATGCGGGTTCGCGCCGGTGCTCCAGCGGAGACGTTCCTTTCGTTCGTGTGCACGGGCTGTCACGCCGCGTCGGCGAACGGCACGCGGTTTCTCGCGTACTCGAGCGGATCGGGCGGTTCGTTCACCTCGAGCGGCTCGTCGTCGCCGAAGACGCTTCTCGGTTCGACGCCGGGCGCCGAATTCGCGGGCATCTCTCCCGACGGCTCCGTGTACGTCGCGGGCGCGCATCCGACGGGCGGCGGCGGCCCGCGCACCTACGGCGGCGGCGTCACCAACGCGGGCCTGTACGACATGGCGACCGGCATGCTCGTTGCGGACAGCGGCGTTCCGGCAGGCGCGGGGATGCCCGCGTTCTCTCCCGACGGCACCCAGCTCGCGTTCACCGATTTCGGCGCGAGTGCGGGGCACACCCTCGCGCGCATGTCGTTCTCGAGCGCGACGCGCGTCGCGTCGGACTCTCGACCACTCTATTCGACGGAGACCGAGTTCGTTGGATGGCCCACGTTCTTGCCCGACGGCAACGCGGTCGTCTTCGCGCAGGGCGCCGCGGCCGACTTTTCGGGACAAGACGTCGGCTTGGTCCCGGTGATCACCGGGCCGCCCACGGATCTGTTCATCGTCGATACCGCGGGCACCTCGACGATGCTCTTCCAGGCGGCGGGGTTCCATTCATCGGCGGACGCCGAGACCGGACAAACGTATTTGCCCGGCGGCGCTGCGGATCTGCACGAGAACTATTACCCGTCGGTGTCGCCTGCGGCGACGGGCGGATATGCCTGGGCGCTCTTCGACTCGATGCGGACGTACGGCAACTTGGGGGTCCGTCGTGGCATCTGGATCACCGCGCTCACGCTGCACGCCGACGGAACGTACGCGGACGATCCGAGCCACCCCCCGTTCTACTTACCTGGCCAGAACGTCAACTCGGTGAATTTCCGCGGAGTCGCGGCGTTCGATCCCCCATGACGAAAGAACTCGCCAAGGAACGGCGCCGTTCGCGTCCTTCACCGGCATGCCTGGACGTTCGTCGGCGCGACTCGGCGCGCAATTTCTGTCCGTTTCCCTCGCCGGCCTCGCGCTCGCCACCGGAGGGTGCCGCTTCGGTGCTACCGGCACCGATCCCTTCGCCGATATGGATCTGGCCGACGCCGCGCCATCGAGCGGAGGGCAGGGCGGCACCCCCGATACCGGCGGTGCGACCGACACCGGCGGCACGACCGACACCAGTCCATCCGGTGGAGCTGGCGCGGGCGGTACGACGTCGAGCGTCGATGCGGGCGGGTTCGTCGGAGCGCAAGCCGGCGGCTCCGGCAACGCGCTCGGCAGCACGTTCCCACCCGACAGCGGTTTCCCGGGAGTCGGAGGAGCGCCGAGCGGCTGTGGCCCCGCACAGCCCGCGGCGATCTGCGATCCCGTCCGGAACGTCGGTTGCCTCGTCCCGTTCTCGGCGTGCGACATCGACCCGACGCAGGCGGTTCCGAGCGGCCGCTGCGTTTTTCCCTTCGCGAGCGCTCCGGCAAATACCGATGCCGGCGCGAGTTGTCAGGTCAACGCGACGACGGAGACGTGCGTGCCCTCGTCCACGTGCGTCGGCGGGGCGTGTCGCAAGCTCTGCTATTGCGATGCGGACTGCGTGCCCGGCGAGTGTTGTACGGAAGTGGCGCCGGGGGCGTCGGGAGTCTTCAAGCTCTGCAAGGCGTGCTAGCCGCCCAACGTCGGTTCGTCCGTCGCGCGAGAACGAAGGAGCAAGAGCATGTCCGTAGCGTCTCCCATGGTGCGTGCGCTCATCGAGGCGGTCGAGCGCTCCGGAGTAGCGAGACAGGATTTTTTGGGGCGCGCGGGCGTCACGGAAGACCGTGTGTCCGACGGTTCCGAGCGCTTCACGCTGGAAGAATTCGACGCGATCCAGCGCGCAGCACTCGACCTGACCCGTGACGAAGCGCTCGGGTTGCACCTCGCCGAGCACGCGAGCGAAGCGGCCTTCGGCCTCGTCGCGCATCTCGTCTCGCACGCGCCGACCTTGCGCGAGGCGCTCGGCCTCTGCGCGGAGTTCAGCCCGATCTTGCTCGAAGATGCGCACATCATCGTCGAAGAGCAGGCCGACACCGCTCGCGTGCGCCACCACTTCCGTCGCCTGTCGGCGCGCGCCGACCGCATGCACGCCGAGTTCGCCGTCGCGGGTTTTCTCCGGTTGGTCCGCATCTTCGCGGGTCCGAAGGCGCGCATCGACGGCGCGTTCTTCGAGCACGCGGTGCCCGTTCACCGGCACGAATATCATCGCGTGTTCGAGGGGACGGAACAGTTCGGTCAGGCGTTCACGGGGATCGAACTGTCGCGTGCCTTGCTCGATGCGCGACAGCTCCACCAGGACCCGCGGCTCTACTCGCTCCTCCGCGCGGAAGCGCACCGCACGCTGGACACGATCGCGCGCGGCGCGGGCCACGCCGATCGTCTGAAGCAATATCTCTCGGCGCGACCGCCGTACCGCATCCCCAAGATGGACGTGGCCGCCCGAGAGCTCGGCATGAGCGTGCGCTCATTGCGGCGCCGCCTCGCCGCGGAAGGCGTCTCATATCGCGAGCTCGTGCAGGCGACCCTCGAAGAGGCCGCGACGCACGTGCTCCGCAGTCCGAAGCGATCGGTGCAGGAAGCTGCGGACGCCACCGGCTTCTCGGACGCGACTGCATTTCAGCGCGCGTTCAAGCAATGGACGGGGGTCACGCCGTCGGAATATCGGCGTCGATTGCCGGCGCTGTTCTAGCGCGCGCTGCATTCGTTCTCGCGCTTCAAGAAATCGCCAAGGGCTCTTCGCGGGCCGGCCTACATCGGCATGTCATCGCCATTGCGATTTGCGGGTTGGCTCGTCGTGGGGACGTTCCTCACGACCGCCTGTGCGCCCGACTCCGCCGCTCAAGGCTACGACGATCCGTCCCTGACGAACGTGTCGAGCGGCGGTTCAACTGCTTCCGCCGCTTCGGCCGAGGGCCCCGGTCTGACCGAGGAGTCGTCCGGGTCGACCGACTCGGGGTCAGCGAGCGGCGCGCCGAGCAGCGATCCCGCGACGTCGCCTTCTTCCTCGGCGTCATCGGCTCCGTCTTCGGGCGATCCGGGCAGCGGCGCGACGTCTCCGAACTGCGATCTGAGCGGGCATTGGATGGCCACCGAGCGCGCCGTGGACGAGGCGCTCGGCGTCCAGCAAGCGCAGCGACACTGGTTCTACTTCGAGTTCTCGCAAAGCGGAGAACAGGTGACCGCGACGCGTGGCCTCGATTGCGGCTGGGACGTCATCGCTTTGAGCGCCTTCTCGGGTGCAGCGGACGTGCACAAGGCTTGGCCCACCGTCCTCGCGAAGAGCTCGATGGCGGGACGCAAGGCGACCGTCCAGGTCGTCGCGTCGGGGTGTTCGATTGCCTTCGCACCTTACGTCGCTGCCTACGCGATGACGGTGCCCTACTACGACGACACGTCGCATGCGCTGCCGGGCCCGAACGACCAGGCGTCGGGCACCAGTCCGGGTTGGGAAGATTGGGACAACGACGGCAACCCGGGGATCACCAACAACATCAGCGGCGTCGGCACTGGAAAGGTGTACTCCGCCGCCCGCGACACCAATACGTGGTCGGGAACGGTCGCCGCGACGGGGAGCGCGTTCACCGTCCCCGACGTCCTTCCGAAGCACGAAGAGGCGCTCCTCGGCTACGACGGAACGCCGCTCCTCGCGACGCAGAGCAGTGTCGCGGTCGACCCCTCGCTGCACTTCGTGCAGCTCGCGCGCCTCGACGCGACGCAATCGGCGGGTGACGACCCCACGGTTTGCAACACCGTCCGCACGCTCGCCACGACGCTGACCCCCAAAGCCGACGAAAAGCCGCTTCAGTGAACGCTCTTCGAACGCGCGCCGCGACGTTGGGCGCCGCCTGTGCCGTCGTCTGGGGTTTTCACGCGCCGAGCGCCGGCGCATCGCCCCTCATGGAGCTCGCGGGAGGGATGGGCGGCGAAGGCGGCCTTCAAGGTCGCGCTTACCCCGGCGGGAGCTCGTCCGCGTACTTCAATCCGGCCCTCCTTACCGATTCGCCCGCGGGCTTCACCCTCGGGTTCCTCGTCTTGAGCGAACAGATCGGCGTCTCGCTCGATCGACGGCTCGGTCCGAGCTTCGACGTCCCGAACGGCGTCCAGCAAGCCACGCACGCGAACGGCGATGAGTTCAGCAACTACCCGTTGCCGACTGGCGTGCTCCAGAAGGGGCGCACGGCGACGACGTTCGTCCCGGCGCTTGGCGCGCGGCCGCGGCAAGCCGCCGGCACGGGGCACGACACGTACACGTACGAATCGGTCGGCCTCATCGCCAAGCTCTTCCGGCAGCGCGTGGCGCTCGGATTCTACGCACTCGTGCCGAACGGCAATTTCTCGAAGCTCGACGCGCCGTACGCGGACGAGCGCGAACAGTACTTCTCGAACAGTTTGCATCCGGAGCTCTACGCCGATCGCATGACCGCCGTGTCGATCGCTGCCGGCGCGGGTTTCGCGGTGACCGACAAGCTATCGCTCGGTCTCTCGGCGACCATCGGCCTGCACGCGGGAGTCGGAGCGCCGGTGTACGTCGTGGACGCGAGCAAGCTGCAGAACATCCTCCTCACGCTCGACTCCAACGTGAATATCTCTATCTCCCCGCACTTCGGGTTCTCTTACCGACCCACGGATCGGTTGCGGCTCACCGGCACCGTCCACACCCCGCAAAAGGTGGAGCTCGACGCGAGTTTCACGTTCCTGCTCGCGACGGGAGTGTCGCAAGCCTCGGGGGTCTCGTTCCTGCTCGACTACGTCCCCTGGCAGTTCGGTGCCGGCGCTGCGTACGACGTCGTCAAGAATGGCAAGGACACCGTCACGCTCGTCGGCAGCGGTTTACTCGGGCTCTGGTCGAACTACATGGACCGGCACGACGAAAGTCCGGTGTCCGCCTATCCCTGGGCCGACACGCTCACCGGCGCCGCAGGCATTCGGTACGCGCGGGGTCCCGTGGGTTCGTTCGTAGACGTCCAATACCAACCTACCCCCGTGCCCCTACAAACCGGGCGCACCAACTACGTCGACAACGATCGACTGGGGTTCGACTTCGGCGCGGACTACACGTTCCGCGCGCTCGATACCGGCATGCACTTCGGCGCGCAAATCCAGACGTACTATCTGATCCCACGCCACCAGTGGAAACTCATTCCGCCGACGTCGCCGGACGGCCGCTTGCGCACGCCCGCGCTCGTGCGGGACGAAGTCCCCGACGACGCCGTCGCCGACGGCGCGCCATTCGCGGGCGCCGCGGGCCTACAGACGAACAACCCCGGCTTCCCAGGTTTCGGCAGCAGCGGCTGGATCCTGGGCGGCGGTCTTTATCTGTCGATAGACATCTGAAGTGGCGTTGCTAGGTCGGCACGTCGTACCACTTCCGGCACCTCCGATCGCTCGGCCCTCAGCGAGTCGCTACGTGGACGGTGTCCACTCCAAGTCGATCAACGTACGGGCAGCGCCCCGCCAAGCGCGTTCACGGAACATCGCGCGCACCGGCGTCGCGCTCGCGAGTGAGACGACGCCCTCGCAAAACCCGAGTGTTTGATGACAGGCCGCTTCTTCCGCGCGCGGCGACATGTGATAGGTGATCTCGATGTAAGCGTGCCCGTCCGTCAGCATCGGGAGGTCGAACGCGGGGAAGTCGAAGAGCGTGTTCCGCATCACGCGGAGCCGCATCAGCGATTCCACTGGCTCACCCGGGACGATCAGGTTCGTGCTCGCGCCGCTGAACTCGTCCGCCGAAAGACGCCCCCAGAACCGCACCGCGTCCATCGACTTCACTTCCAGGTGGTCGAGGATCGCCAGCCCCAACCGCTCGAAGCTCTCCATCGGATACCACTGGTTCGGCTCGATGTGCTCGCGCAGGTAAGCGACTTCCTGTTTCGGCAGAATGCGCTCCCAATCGACGTCCTTCCGTCGTCGGATCATTCTGACGTAGTCCGCGAAAAGCGACCCTCTGACGTTGCGTTGCAAGTGAGTCAAGCTTAGCTGCCCCCATCCGTCGCCGCCAAGCCGGCGCCGACTTTCCCCCAACGCCGTCCTCGCGGCGGGCTCGAAGAGGCGAGTCGCCGTTCGGCGCTCGCCCGCCGCTGCGGGCGGACGGGGGGAAGTGATGTCGGGGAACGGCGGAGCAACGACGAACACGGTGAGGCGTAGGGCCACGCCCGCGACGTGAGCATCGCCGCATGTCGGCGCACGACGGTGCGGACCGCGGGCCGCACCGGGTCGTATTCGGGGGGATTTCGCGTGGAAATGCCCCTGCGAGCCGCTTCGATGACTCGTGACGCGATCTTCGAGTGGAACGGGCTCCGCGCCCGGAACGCGGCCGGGCTTCGCGAGACGCGCACGCTCCGTGCCGCGCGCGGTGTGTGGCCATCTGAGTGGACAGAGGCGCGCGTCACGGATCCTGCGCAGAGGGGGCTACGCCCGGCCGCAATCCGAGCGCGGAGGTCCCCCTTGTCCACTCGAAGCTCAGCCCGTCGCTCGCTCGAACTCGCGAATTGGGCGCGCCTTCATCGCTTCGCCCTCACGGAGTCGGAAGCTCGCCTCTGGGAAGCGCTCCGCCGCGGGCAACTCGGGGTGCGGTTTCGGCGGCAAGCGGTACTAGGCCGTTACATCGCCGACTTTTTCGCGCCGGAGCCGCGGTTGGTCGTCGAAGTAGATGGCGGATACCACCAGCTGCGACGCACCGCGGATGCGCGTCGAGATGAGTGGATGCGACGGCGGGGGTATCGCGTCGTTCGCGTCAGTGCGGCGGCGGTGATGAGCGACGTGGGGGACGTCGTGGACGGGATTGCTGCGGTGGTGCGGGAAGGGGTGGGGTAGATGGGGAGGGCACGGCGCGGAGTTGTGCGTTGAAGGGCGGCACGGGCGCCGTGTGTCTCGCGGCAGTGCGAGTTCGCTTGGCGGCGTTCGTCGCGCGGAGCTCGGGATTTGACGGAACTGTGAAAGCGTCCCTCTATGAGTGTTGAAAGGCGGCGCTACGAGCGGCATAATTTCGAGTCAGCCTGACCTGGTCGCCATGCAGTCGACAACTCGGACATCCCCAGCGGTCTACGCACTTGATATCGGCGTTTACGAGATCGGGACCGACGCGCAGGCCCTGTCTCGGACCACCGCTGCCTGGTGTCGTGTCGACGCTGGCGTGTCGAGTTTTCAGGAACTGGAATATCGTGGACGCCCGAACGGCGGAACATTCGTATCTCCACGCGGAGAGTATCCTTGCGGACGCAATCTCGAGAACCTGGCGGACCTCATTCGCTCGGACCTAAGCGCTAACAGAATCGTTGTTCTCGGCTTTGAGGCTCCAATGTGGCTGCCGCTCGAGCACGAACATCGGCCACGACTGAACCTGTTCGCCCCTCGTTTTCCAGCAGAGATTGGCTTCGCCTGGTACCTGCAGTCGGGGGCCGCCGCAACGCTCAAGTCGATCGCGCTGGGCGTATTACTACGAGAGTGTCTCAAGCAGCGGCTTGAGAGATTTCCGCTTGCCACGACGTTGCAGCAGGACGCGACCGCTAGAACTCTTGTGCTATTTGAAGCATTCGTCGCAGGTCGGTACAAGGTTGCCAATGCGCGAGCCGCCCAGGAAGCGCCAAACGAGTGGGACGCGTTTACCGCGGCTCTGGCATGGGGCGCTCGCCACGCGGGGTTTTCAGTTCCGTCATGCGTTAATCCAATTGTTTTGCATTCGGCTGGCGGCCGTGTTGGTCCCGCGATGTCCGTGTGGGGCACTATCTTTTCGGAAGGTGAGCTTCTTGGTCCGACCGATTGCGAAGTCGTTGCGATGGAACCAGTGTCAGTGCCGCGGGAGGCAGGCTAATTCCGTGTTATCCGCGTTGCAGCCGACGAGTTCCTCGCAGCTGAACGCGCGAACGTTGGACAGATCCGCTACTATGGACGACAGGTGAAGCTCAGCTCGACATTCCAGAAGATCGCGACCGCATTTGCGGTTGAATTCGACGATCTCGCCAAGGAGATCGACCACGCGCAACTGTCCGGCGAATCTCGGGAGCACGCGCTGGTTGCCCTCCTTCGCAAGTACCTGCCCCAGCGTGTCGGAATTGATCGCGGCCTTGTCATCGACGCCCACGGAAGTGTCAGTCGTCAGCAGGATGTCGTCATCTTCGATCGTTCCGTGGGAACGGTCTTCGAGGTCAACAATGTGAAGTATTTCCCGTGCGAGAGTGTTGTCGCCGTTGGAGAGGTGAAAGCTCACATCGAATCACGCGGCACGATGCAGGATGCCATTGAGAAGATTCGCTCTGTGAAAGCGTTAGACCGCAGCAATCGCGGCACGAACCGCATCATTACTGGCCCGGGGATTTCGCTGTCGCCGATGCCTTTCGAGCCGGCGAAGAATCACCGCGACCAGATCTTCGGCTTCATGTTCACAAGCTCTTCGCTCACCCGTGATACGCTTGTTGGCCTACTTCAAGAGTTCAACCGAACGCACGAGCGTTCGCTGTGGCCGAACGTGTTTTGCGACTTTAAGGGGATTCTCATATCGTTTGAATGCGCCGGAAGGTTGTATCCGTCGGCGATGGACGCGACATCCCTTTACTGTACAAAGGAAGCAGAAGTAAACAATCTACTGTTGCTTTTCTACTGCATCTTGGCTAGTTTTATAGACGAAGCTCACGTTGCTCGACCGAACTACTTTGCATACGGGGAGATTGCGGAAACCGATGCGACGTTCCACAGCCTGTCCGGCGAAGCAGGTGCTGTCCAACTCACACCCTGAGGCTGACCGCAAGGGTTCAGGGAGGAGGTTGAACGGCGCGCGGTGTGTGGCCATCTGAGTGGACAGAGGCGCGCGTCACGGATCCTGGGCAGAGGGGGCTACGCCCGGCCGCATTCCGGGCGCGGAGGTCCCCCTTGTCCACTCGAAGCTCAGACCGTCGCTCGCTCGAACTCGCGAATCGCGCGCGCGTTCATCGCTTCGCCCCCACCGACTCGGAGGCTCGCCTCTGGGAAGCGCTCCGCCGCGGGCAACTCGGGGTGCGCTTTCGGCGGCAAGCGGTGCTCGGCCGTTACATCGCCGACTTCTTCGCTCCGAAAGCGCGGCTGGTCGTCGAGGTGGATGGCGGATACCACCAGCTGCGACGCACCGCGGATGCGCGTCGAGATGAGTGGATGCGACGGCGCGGGTATCGGGTGGTTCGCGTAGTGCGCCGGCGCTGATGAGCGACGTGGGGAACGTCGTGAACGGGATTGCTGCGGTGGTGAGGGAGGGGGTGGGGTAGATGGGGTGGGGCGGCGCGGAGTGGTACGTCGAAGGACGGCGCCTTTTGACGAGAGTTGAAGCGTCGCAAGGGGAGCGACACTACTTCGAGTTGGGCAGACTGGTGGTTCGGAAGTGCGGTGCTCTACGCAGCAGAGTTGACGTTCTCGCGGACGATTCGCGGGTGGCGTGCCGCGATACGCAGCAACGCGAGTCCGGGACCGTCGGGCTTGACCCGATCCTGCTCCCAGTTGCGAAGCGTATGAACGCTGATACCGAGCGCCTCCGCAAATTGCTCCTGAGTGAGACAGATGAAACGTCGCAACGCGGCCACGTCGCCGGGCTCAAGCCGACCTGCAACGATTCTCATCCGCTGCGCTCGAGTGAGCGCCCGGCTAAGTTCTTCTCGCGTTAGCTCTTTCCGATCGCTCATCGTAGATTCTCCACGTATTCCGCGTACAGCTTCTGCTCGGCCTTGGTGGCCAACCACGCGCTGATGATCCGGATGAGGTCATCCGCGCGTTCGGTCCACACGACCAAGACCAATCCGCGCGTGATGGGTCCGATGGACTTGAACCGATCCTCCGTCTCGCTGTAGTCGACATCGTACACCTCGAGGACGGGCGCATCCGTCGTGAACAGCTCGCGAGCATCGGCGAAAGACACTCCGTGAAGCTGCTCATTTCGAACTGCTTTCTCGGAATCCCATTCGAAGCGCACTTCCCAAGCATAAGCTATTAGCTTAGTTCGTCAAGTCCTCCTCCGTCGGTTGCATTCGACCCTGCTCTACGCGCAACGAATGCAGATCGAGGCGACCTTTCGCGACCTGAAGCGTCACCGTTGGGGATTCGGCCTGCGCCATGTTCGTTTCAACGGCACCAGACAATCAGCGAGAACACGTCCAGAGACCTCCGCCGTCACCACTGCAACCTAGCGGCGGCAAGGGCGCGGTACGGCATTGGTAAGCCTCTCCTTGCACGACAACTTCGGAATCATTCCAAGTTGCTCGCTCGAGCAGGACATAGTTCGCGCCCCTTCGTGACGCACCGGCGTTCAGCCCTGCGATCGCGTCATCCTGCGCATCGTCCATGCTCCCCGTCCCACTTCGATGCAATTTTCGCCACCGACCCTCTGCGGCGACCGGACCGACCGATGTACAGTCACGTCACGAGACGGGCCCCGAAGCTGTTCCTGCTGTCGGAATGAAGGCGCTCAGAGCAACGGGCGGCCGGCTCGAACACGCGGCCAAAGCGATCGCAAGAATGACGACACACTTGCGCCGTGACGATCCAGGAATCCGCAATTCCCGCAACAACATGGGGAGAGAGCGTTCCGAATGATTGACGGCGCTAGCTTCCAGTCTGCCTACAGCGGTTCCCACTTGAGTTGACCGTCCGCAGGTTTTTGCCCCCAACGGGTGAGGGTCAAAAACCCTCTCCGTTTCGCCCGAACTCTGGTCACCGCTGCGGTTCTTCTCGATCAGCTCAACTGGGTTGAGCTGTAACGTGTGATCAGCGCTCGAAATTCAGGTTCTGCGGCTCGGGCGGCAGCGGCGGAGTTGCGGGCGACGACGTGACCGGCACGGTACTGGAGACCTCTTCGAATCGGAAATCATCGACCCACAGCGTCCCCGTCCCAGACATGTGTGCGCCGAACGCGATGTCCCCAGCGTCGACCGGCACGTCGAGAACGATCTCGTACCTTTGCCAGTCCCGCGTGCCGCGGATGGGGCGGTCCGCCATCGTGTCGATTGCCAGCGGCTTGATTGGATCGTGCTGCGGGCCGTCGACGCGGAACCACAGCCCACAGTATTTGGCATCCTCGGTCTTAACCCAAGCGCTCATGCGCACTCGCTTGCGCAGAAACTTGTCGGGTTTTGAGACCTGCATAAGCGACCCGAATCCGGTTGGGGACGCAAGCATAGACTTGATCCGCGCGCTGGCCCTTCCACCGTGACTAACCGCGTGGTCGACTTCCACGGAAAATCCCGTCATATCAGTGCCGGCATGCCACCATCCGGGTAGTCCGGCGATAATGGTTATGCCGCCCGGAGAAGGCCGCTCCAACTCGGCCGCGTATACGAAAACAGAGCTGAAAACGAGAAGCGTCACCACGCCCCAAGACGTCAGTCCTCTCTGATTCATCACGAACTCCTACTGTAGAGCGCGCTCAACGTTGTTCGTCCGGCCGTCACCCGCGACTGCGATCCGCAGCGGGACGGAAGTGGGTGATCCGGCCTACAGGCTCCGTCCTCATACAGGGCTTCGACCAGATGCATGCGCCGAAGATAGCACGGCGCCGCGCGGCAGGCAGAGGCGCCGAGTTCTCCGTGGGCGGTCTCTTGTGAAGAGGACTGGCGCGCGATCAAGTCGGTCGATGCGAGGTCGTCGTCGTGCCACCCGCCACGCGCACCGTGGCTCGCCGTCCGTGCTAGACAGCTTGAGGCTGGACGCAAACGTCGCCTCTACCCCACCCGTGCCCGCTTCAACTCCCCACGCGTCAACGGCCCGCGCATCCACGACATCGCCCACGGCGGTTGTAACAGCGCCGCCCGTGTTTCCGCGTGGACGTCTCTGAGCACGAACCACCGCGGCAAGAGCCGCTGCACGGTTGCGTTGAGAGAACGCGCCAGCGTAGCGTCGTTGCCGGCGAGGCCGTCGATGACGCGGGCGCGGTCGGCGTCGGTTTGTAGGCGGCGGAGGCACCAGACGCCGGCGTTGCCGAGAGCGCGGTAGTCGAGGTCCATGGGGTTCTGTGTCGCGATGACGACGCCGACGCCGAAGGCGCGTGCTTGCTTCATGAGAGCGACAAGGGGCGCTTGGTGGGCGGGTTCGCGGGGTGCGTCGGAATGAAGCCGTAGAGCAGGACGTGGTCACGACTTCGCGCGGCATCAGGATCGCGACCGAGAAGGCGGTGCACCAAGCATGCGTCGTGCACCTCATCCGTTCCGCACTGCGGGCGGAATACGCAAGCAAAAGCGCCCCGGTGAGGCGCTCGCGTCTCCAACGAGGTCGAGCACGTCGGGCACGCGCGGGCGCGGTGAGCGGTATTTTGCGCGTTCAGGGGCCTCCGGGATCGGCGGGGAGCAGGTGGCGCAGATAGTGCAGTCGCCTCCCCCGCGCACGCCCTCTGGCCTCCGTGTGAGCCAGCCGCTGCGGGCAGCGCGCATGCGTTGAGCGTGCATGAGAGGGCACGACGATGCGAGCAACGGATGCCACGCCGACGATTAGAGCTAACTCAGGCGGCGTCGCGGAAGGTCAGTTCTGGCGGCGTTCGGGGTTGCCAGACGTCGAAGTAATCGAGCACTGCGATTCCCCTTCGCACAGGGGGCTCAGTGCCACGTATGGGTTCGCATTCCAGCCGGCAGCGGTTCCTAGTCACGTCTACTATCGAGGCCGCACGCACGACGCGCCCCCTGGAGTGGTCATGCTGTCTGAACCTGGCGAGACCTTCAAAATTTCCGGGCCGTCAAGCGGCATCATTCTTTTCGTCTCGCCTAATCTGATGTCGCGAGTGGCACTCGAACACTTTGGGTATGTGAAGCCGGTTCACTGGCGGACAGTCATGGTGCCACGATCTCCGCTCAGCGAAGAATTGCTTGCCACGATCGACACTCTTCGCAATGACTGCGATCATACCGCCGAGGCAGTCGTATCGAGGTTCATTGCCAGCTGCATCACCCAATTTCGCGAACCGACGAGAGAAGCCGCAAGCGGTGACTGCCCCAAGGCAGGCCTCGCTCGTGCGCGAGACGTTTTACACAGTAGGTACCGCGAGTCAGTGACGCTCGAAGAGCTCAGGCTGGCGAGCGAGGCCACCACGAAGCAACAGCTGATTCGGAGTTTCCGCGTTGCGTTCGGATTCACGCCGCACCGTTACCTGACTCAGCTTCGCCTGGGCCACGCACGCCAACTCCTGCGGTACGGCCACGACTCCGGAGAAGTGGCTCACGCCGTCGGATTCTATGATCAGAGTCAAATGAATCGACACTTCATCCGGTACTATGGGATGACGCCAGGACGTTATGCGAGGTCCATAGTTTAGGGTCGCGCCTGTCGGCACTTGCCCCGCGGAGGGGATCCCAATTTCGCCGGGTTGCGCATTTCGCCCAAGTCGAACGGTTGGTGCGCTCCTAGTCTCTTTACTTGCGCGGGCGCGTGGTCAGGCAGGTGCGATATGCCCGAGCTGCGGGTCCTCAAGTAAGCCGTTCCCTGCTTCCGCACAACTCCAACGAAGGATGCACGACATGACCAGACTGAATGGAAAGACCGCCGTGATCACCGGTGGCGC
>CAZDNG010000068.1:0-48194 GCA_964506835.1 uncultured Polyangiaceae bacterium | reverse complement strand
CGCGAAGCGGCAGGGGGAGCGGTCGCGCAGCGAGCCGCGGGGGACAAGGTCCCCCTACTAATAGGACATCGCCGACCGAGCCCTCGACGCCATGGCCGTTTCGAGCTCGACGGCTGCGCTACGCTCGCGTCCGAAGCGAAGCGACCCATGATCGACAGACTTCAGATCCAGATTTCCGGAGTCCAGCGACCGCTGAGTTTCGATCCGGAAGGACGAGGGGCGCCGCTCCTCACGAGCGCAAACACGCCGTGGGCCGGCATGCCGTTCGAGCTTCACGAGGTGAAACCGTTCGCGCGCGCCGGTGGCGCCGGTCCCGTCGACGGCGAGTGCGGCGTGGTCGTGCTCCTCGACGGCGCCGTCGACCTCGCCGTGCGGCGCGACCGTCGCGAAGTGCGCGGACGCCTCGAAGCGGGTTCGATGTTCTTCGTCTCCGGCGACAGCCGCCCCGATTGGGTGCGCATGAACGGCAACGCGCGCGCGGTCGCGGTTCGGTTCCCGCAAGCGTGGTTCGAGCGCTACTCGGTCGACGGCCCGCCGAAGGGATTCGGACGCACGCCGCCGCTTCATCGCGACGAAACGGTGCGCACGCTCGCGCGCCTCATGTGCGAAGAAGTCGAGCGCGGCGGCGCGAACGGTCGCTTGTATTCGGAGTCGCTTTCGATGGCGCTCTTTTCTTACGTGCTGGAGCGCGTGCCGGCGGCTCCAGCGCGCGCGAGCGGCGCGCTCAACGACGGACAACGTCGCAGCCTACAGCAATACGTCGCCAGTCGTCTCCACGAGGAGCTTTCGCTCAGCGACTTGTCGGCGCGGGTCGGCCTCGGTCCGCGTCACTTTTCGAAGCTGTTCCAGCGAGCCTTCGGTACGACGCCGCACCAGTACGTGCTCCAGGCACGCCTCGCCGAAGGCGCGCGCCTCTTGTCGGATGGCAAACACGACATCGCGGCCATCGCATTTCACGTCGGGTTCTCGAGCCAGAGCCATTTCACTGCCGCCTTCCGGCGTGCTTACGGCGTGACCCCGCGTCGCTACGCGAGCGAACGACGCCCCACGCAGATCGTGCGCTGAGCGCAAACCTTGCGCTCGTGACGCCCGCGCGGCGCACGCGAAACGTCCGCTTTCTACGCAAATTCTGCGCTCGAAAATCGTTGGAATTCGGTTAGTGATCGAGCCGAAGCGGATCGACGAATCACGACGAAAGATCCGGCTCCACCCAATCGCAAAGTTCATCGAGTGCAGGGCGAGAACGACGACGAAGAGCAGTCGCTCGTCGGGTCGCAGTGCGACGCGAAACCACGCGAACGCCATGACCAGCAAGCTCGTGAGCGAGAGCAGCGCGGCGGTGACGTGCAAGCTCGCCGGTGCGTGACCGCTCAGCCAATAGCCGGGCACCAGCACGTACGGCAACAGCGGGCCCGGGTGATGCCACCCGAACCGTGAATACGGGCCGAGCGAGAGCGCCGCCCTCGCCGCCTCGTGCACGTCGATCTGAAGCAACGCCCAGTCGCCGCTCGGGTAAGCGAGGGCAGCGCCTCGAAGCGCTTGCACGAGCGCGGCGAAGAGCGGGGGCGCAACGAGCATCCCCACGCAAGCGCCGAGGATACGGTTCGGTTTCGTGACGCCGCTCTCCATTCGATGGGTTCGCTCCGCGCCGGAGACTGTCCCAAGTCGTTGTCGCCCCAACACCGCTCCCGATTCGAGGGCGACGACTCTTCGCAAGATCGTCGCGCGGAACCGCGCCCCCGTCGGGACGTAGCTCGACGCCCAAACGGTGTCACGGACCTCGTCGTCGCGGGCGCGCTGCTGTTCGGGGCGTTCCAACGGTCCCCGGCGAGAACGCGCGAACCTCCCCGAGCATCATGAAGCGGTTACGATAGCGGGACCGGCGCTGGCTCGATTCACGAGTGAGGCGCCGTATTTCAGCGGGTTTCCGTTGACACCGAGGAGAGGCTGCACGCACGATCCAAGTCGTGAGGCGTGCTCCAGGTCACGCAGCCCTGGTCCGGCGAATTGCCTTCGGGCGGGCTCGGGCCTGCATTTGCGCTAGTTCTCGACGAGATGGAGTCGATGGCGATTGAACTCGAGGGACTGCTCGCGACGGTCTCCGAGACGTCGGAAACAGGGGAAAACCTCGAGTACGATGCGTCCTTCGCGGCGCTCGAACGAGCCCTCGCCGGCAAGGCCGAGCAGCAAATCGGAAGCACCATCGTTCCGGCGGAGCCGCCGAACTGGGAGCGGGTCGAGGGGCTCGCCACCGAGTTGTTGCAGCGGAGCAAGGACCTCAGACTCGCGGTTCCGCTGGCGTCCGCGCTCGCGGTTCGCCGCGGTTTTACGGGGTTTGCGGACGGCTGTGCCGTCATTCGGGGCTTGATCGATCGGTATTGGACGACCCTTCACCCCCACCTCGACCCCGACGATCCGCGCGACGCGACCATGCGCGTCACGGCCCTCGCCGGGCTGTATGAACCTCGTCTTCTTGCGCTCTTACGCGGTGCTCCGTTGGTGAAATCGCGCTCGCACGGCGTACTGACGTGGCGAAATCTCCAGCGTTCTCCGGGTGCCGCCGCCGCCGATCCCGCGACGATCGACGCCGCGTTCAACGAGTCGGGCGATCAGGCCCGGGAGCTCGCGCGAGCGCTGCGAGACTCGATTGCCCATCTCGGGGCCGTCGAATCGGCATTCGCCGCGGTGACCACCGTCCCCGATCTGGCCCCGCTCACACAGTTCCTGAGGGACGTTCTGGGCCAGATCGAGCCGCGAATTCCCGCGGAATCGGCGGAAACGGCAGCCAGCGCCTCGACCGACGACGGCGCTTCGACGAGCCCCGGGCCGAAGCGCGCCCTTTCGGGCGAGGTCCGGTCGCGAGACGACGTCCTCCGGGCCATCGACGCGATCTGCAAGTATTATGCGACTTATGAGCCGTCGAGCCCGCTGCCGCTCCTCCTCGGACGCTGCAAACGACTCGCGACGATGTCGTTCATCGAAATCCTGAAAGAAATGCTGCCGGATGCGCTGACTCAGGTACAGCTCATCGCGGGGAAGACAGACGAATAGACCCATCGAGGGAGCTAGGTGAATCATGAGCGGTCAGAAATTTATCGGGCGAAATCGGGCGCCGCGAGTGCAGATCGAATACGACGTCGAGCTCTACGGCGCGCAGAAGAAAGTCCAGCTCCCGTTCGTGATGGGTGTGCTCGCGGACTTGTCGGGGAACCCGGCTGAGCCGCTCCCGCAGGTTGCGGACCGGAAGGCCCTCGAAATCTCGGTCGACAATTTCGACGATCGCCTGAAGGCGATGAAGCCGAGGTTCACCGGGCAAGTGAAGAACACGCTCACTGGCGAGGGAAACCTCAGCCTGGAGATGACGTTCGACAGCATGGAGGATTTTTCGCCGGGGGCCATCGCGAAGAAGATTCCGGCCCTGGCCGAGCTGCTCCGCGCGCGCGCCCAGCTGACGAACTTGATCACGTACATGGACGGCAAGACCGGCGCCGAAGAGTTGATCGCGAAGGTGCTCAAAGACCCCTCGCTCCTCGAAACCCTGGCCAAGAACCCGAAGCAGGGCGGTGAGCCCCAAAAGAGCGAGTGACGATGGCGACCGAAAAGCAAGCCGAACAAAAGGCAGAGACCACCTCCGTCGAGACCAGCGACTTCGATGCGCTGCTCCGGAAGGAGTTCCGACCTCAGACCGATCGGGCCGGCGAAGAGATCACCAACGCCGTCCACACGCTGGCCGAACAAGCGCTCACGAAAGCGACGCTCATTTCGTCGGACGTCGTCGAGTCCATTCAAGCCATCGTCGGCGAGATCGACCGCCGCCTGAGCGCGCAGATCAACGAGATCTTGCACCACGCCGAGTATCAGAAGCTCGAGGGCGCGTGGCGCGGGCTTCATCACCTGGTGAACAACACCGAGACCGACTCGATGTTGAAGATCCGCGTGATGAACATCTCGAAGAAAGAACTTCACAAGACCTTGAAGAAGTTCAAGGGCGCAGCCTGGGATCAGTCGCCCCTCTTCAAGAAATTCTACGAAGAAGAATACGGGCAGCTCGGCGGCGAGCCGTACGGCTGCATCGTCGGCGACTATTACTTCGACCACAGCGCGCCCGACGTCGAAGTGCTCGGCGAAATGAGCAAGATCGCGGCCGCGTGTCACGCGCCGTTCATCACCGCCGCGGCGCCGACGCTGTTCCAGATGGAGTCGTGGCAAGAGCTCGCGAACCCCCGTGACCTCACGAAGATCTTCCAGACGCCGGAGTACGCCGCGTGGCGTTCGCTCCGCGACTCGGACGAGTCGCGCTACATCGGCGTGACCTTGCCGCGCATGCTCGGCCGCCGCCCGTACGGCCCCGATTCGAACCCGGTGGACGAGTTCGACTTCGTCGAAGACGCCGCGGGCCCCGACGCCGCGAAGTACACCTGGGCGAACTCGGCGTACGCGATGGCCGTGAACATCAATCGGTCGTTCAAGCTGTACGGCTGGTGCTCGCGCATCCGCGGTATCGAGGCGGGCGGCGCGGTCGAAGGCCTCCCGACGCACACGTTCCCGACCGACGAAGGCGGCGTGGACATGACCTGCCCGACCGAGATCGGCATCAGCGATCGTCGCGAAGCGGAGCTCGCCAAGGCCGGGTTCATGCCGCTCATTCATCGCAAAAACTCGGACTTTGCGGCGTTCATCGGCGCGCAATCGCTCCACAAGCCCGCCGTCTACGAAGATCCGGACGCGACGGCGAACGCCGCGCTCGCGGCCCGGCTCCCGTATCTCTTCGCGACGTGCCGCTTCGCGCACTACTTGAAGTGCATCGTTCGCGACAAGGTCGGCTCGTTCCGCGAGCACGAAGAGACGCAGCGCTGGCTCCAGAACTGGATCATCCAGTACGTGGACGGCGATCCTCAGCACTCGAGCGAAGAGACCAAAGCACGGCTACCGCTCGCGGCGGCAGAGGTCGTGGTCGAGCCGGCCGAGGGCGCACCCGGTTACTACAACTCGAAGTTCTTCCTGCGGCCGCACTACCAGCTCGAGGGCCTCACGGTATCCTTGCGACTGGTCTCGAAGCTGCCGTCCAGCAAGGCTCAGTAGGGAATAGCTGCCGCTCGCAGTAAGTTGAGCAGCGAGGGCCATGGCGGAGCTCACTTCGAAAGTGCGACTGCAGCCGTCGCTGCTCGATCGGCTCACCGACACCGAGCCCGATCGCACTTCGGAATCGCGTGAACGGCGCGTACTCTCGGCGGCTCAGCTCCGCCGCAGCGTGCAGCGCGATCTTTCCTGGCTCTTCAACGCGATCCGCCTCGACGCCGTTCAAGATCTGAGCGCGTATCCCGAGGTCATGCGCTCCGTCCTGAACTACGGCCTGCCCGATCTCGCGGGTCGACCCGTCTCGAGCCTCGACGTTCCCGTCCTCGAGCGCACGCTTCGTCGCGTCATCTGGGACTTCGAGCCGCGGCTCCTTCGTGACACGCTGAAAGTGACGCTCGCCAAAGATCCAGAAGTCGCCGGACACAACATGCTCTGCTTCGACATCGAGGCAGATCTCTGGTCCGACCCGATACCCATTCGCCTCTATTTGCGAACGGACATCGATCTCGAGGACGGCAAGGTGCGTGTTTCGGAGCCGGGTGCAGGTAGCCCGAGCTAATGGACGCGCGGCTTCTCGATTATTACAACCGCGAGCTTCAGCACTTACGGGAGATCGGCGGCGAGTTCGCCAAGCAGTTTCCCAAGGTGGCCGGGCGCCTCGGCCTCGACGCGTTCGAGTGCGCCGACCCGTACGTCGAACGCCTCCTCGAGGGGTTTGCGTTTCTGACCGCTCGCGTTCAGCTCAAGATCGACTCCGAGTTCCCGAAGTTCACCGAGCAGCTCCTGGAGATGGTGTGCCCGCACTATCTCCCGTCGACGCCGTCGATGGCCGTCGTGCAGTTCACGCCGAGCTACAAGCAAGGGTCGCTCGCATCCGGCGTCGCGATCCCTCGCAACACGATCCTGCGAAGTAGCACCGGGCGTGGCCGCTACACGCCGTGCGAGTACCGCACTGCGCACGACGTCACGCTCTGGCCGGTTTCGCTGACGAGCGTCGTGCACACGACGTCGCTCTCCGATCTCGGCGACATCAAGCTGCCGGGCCGTCGCGCGCCGAAATCGTCGCTTCGCCTCCGGCTCACGACGGAAAACGGCATTCCGTTCAACAAGCTGTCGCTCGATCGGTTGCCGCTCTTCGTCCGCGGCAACGAACCGGCGGCGATGCGCCTCTACGAGCTGGCGCTGTCCGGTCCGCTCGCGTCGGTGGTGCGTCCGCCCGATCGCTCGTGGCAGGTGTGGAATCGGTCGCCGCCGCTCCAGCGCAAGGGGTTCTCCGACGACGAGGCCCTCCTCCCTTACGGCCGTCGATCGTTTCGCGGCTACCGCCTCTTGCACGAATACTTCGCGCTCCCGAGCCGGTTCTTGTTCGTCGAGCTCACCGGGCTCGCGCCGGCGATCCGCCGCTGCGAAGGCACCGAGCTCGAGGTGATCATCCTGCTGGATCGCCACGACTCGCTCGTCGAGAACGCGGTTTCACCAGCGGGCCTTTTGCCGTTCGCGACTCCGGCGATCAATCTGTTCCCGCGCAAAGCCGACCGTATTCACCTCACGAACGCCGCGCCCGACTATCACGTCGTCGCGGATCGCACGCGCCCGCTCGATCTCGAGGTGCACTCGGTCGTCGACGTCGTGGGTTTCGGGACGAGCACCGACGTCAGGCAACGCTTCCTTCCGTTCTACGCTTGCACCGAGCGCCTCGACGCGAGCTCCGAGACGGGCTCCTACTACGCCGTGCACCGGCGCCGGCGAGTCGGCGGCGCGCATCAAAAGAGCGCGAACCACTCCGGCTACTCCGGAGCCGAGGTGTTCCTGTCCCTCGTCGACGGCCAGCACGGGCCGTTTCGCCCGACGCTCCGCCAGCTCGCGGTCGATACCCTGTGCACCAATCGCGATTTGCCGCTCCAGATGAGCATCGGACACGGTCGAACCGATTTCGCGGTCGACTCCGGCGCGCCCGTCGATTCGGTGCGGGTCGTCGCCGGGCCGTCGCCGCCGAGAGAGTCGCATGCCTGGGGAGAAACGACGTGGCGTCTCATCAGCCATCTGTCGCTCAATTACCTGTCGATCAGCGATCTCGACGACGAACGGGGCGCGGCCACTTTGCGCGAGCTGCTCGGTCTCTACGCCGATCTCGGCGACGCCCACACCCGGCGTCAGATCGAGGGCGTGCGCTCGGTGAGCACCTCGCCCATCGTGCGACGAGTGGGGCCCGGAGGCGCCGCCGCATTCGCCCGCGGGCTCGAAGTCACGCTAGAATGCGACGAGACCGCGTTCGAGGGATCGAGCGTGTTCTTGCTGGGGTCGGTCATGGAGGAATTTTTCGCGAGGTACGCCAGCCTCAATTCGTTTTCGGAGACCGTGCTCAGAAGCAGTCAGCGAGGGGATCTCATGCGATGGCCAAGCCGAGCGGGAAATCGTCCGACGCTGTGAACGTATTGAACGAGCTCGAACGAGATCCACACTCGTTCGACTTCCACGTCGCACTGCGGCGACTCGAATGTGCCTTTCGCGATCGTCCGCGCTTCGGTACCGCGGTGCGCCCCTCCGAAGAGCCGGTGAGAATCGGCCAGGAGCCCTCGATGGCGTTCGCTCCGGCCGAGCTCGCTGCATTCAACCAGCGAAGCGACGGCGGCCCTGCACGGCTGTCGGTCGCGTTCATGGGATTGTTCGGGCCGAACGGAGCCTTGCCCACGCATCTCACCGAGTTCGCTCGCGATCGATTGCGCAACGCCGGCGATGCCACGTTCGCTCGCTTCGCCGACATCTTCCACCATCGCATCTTTCTTTTGTTCCATCGCGCATGGTCGAGCACCCAGCCGGCCGCGGAGCACGATCGCCCCGAGCAAGACCGCTTCCGGCGATACATCGGGTCGATCACCGGGTTCGGTGCGAAGTCGGTGGCCGAGGCGCTCCCTCGCGACGTGCCCCTCTACTACGCGGGCCTCTTCGCGACGGCCAACCGGAGCGCGGAAGGGCTCGCGAACCTGCTCTCCGACTACTTCGACATGCCGATCCGCATCGAAGAGTTCGTGCACGAATGGGGCGATCTGCCGGAGTCGTCTCGATTTCGCCTCGGCGGGTCGGCGGAGACGTCGGCGCTCGGACGCACCTCGGTGGTCGGCGCACGGGTGCTCCTCTGCCAGCAAGGGTTTCGCGTCGTGATGGGACCGCTCGAACGCGACGCGTTCCGTCGTCTCTTGCCGGGCGGCGCGGCGCTCGAGCGACTCGCCGCCCTCGTCCGCGCCTACGCCGGCGAGGAGTTCACCTGGGACGTGCGTCTCGTGCTCGCCGAAGACGCGACCGAGCCGCTGCGCCTCGGGAGAAATGGTCGTCTCGGATGGAACTCGCGGCTCGGCGCCGCGGGGCGCGTCGAAGACGTGATCGTCAACCCGTCATCGAATCAAACGCGGCGATCGGCGGGCGCACGCAGGCCCACTTCAGCTCTCCGGGTGCCGGCAAACGGGGCCCTTCGAGAAACCCGAGACCCGAGAGGACCGTCCGATGTCCGAGATTAGCCGAGTAGCCCTGTTCGGAAAGCTCAACACCCTCACCTATCGCAGCATCGAGAGCGCGACGCTCTTTTGCAAGATGCGCGGCAATCCTTACGTCGAGCTCGTGCATTGGCTGCATCAGCTCTTCGAGTCGCAGAACTCCGACGCGCAGCGCATCTTGCGCCATTTCCAGGTCGATCCTGCGCGGCTCTCCGCCGACCTCACCGAAGCACTCGACCGGTTGCCGCGAGGAGCCACGTCGGTTTCGGATCTGTCGGTCCAAGTCGAGGAATCGGTCGAGCGCGCGTGGGTGTACGCGAGCCTCCTCTTCAATCAATCGCGCGTGCGGAGCGGACACTTGCTCGTCGCGATGGCAAAAACGCCGTCACTCCGGAACGCGCTCAACGGCATCTCGCGCGAGCTCGGGAAGATCAAGGTCGACGCGCTCACGGAGGCGTTCGCGAAGATCACCGCGGGGTCGGCCGAAGACGCCGACGACGTCCCCGCCGACGCGGCGAAGGCTCCGGACGGCCAGCGCGTCGCACCCGCGGCAATGGGCAAACAGGAAGCGCTCGAGCGGTACTCGGTCGACCTCACCGAACGGGCTCGGAGCGGCGAGCTCGATCCGATCCTCGGTCGCGACGACGAGATCCGGCAAATCATCCACGTGCTCCTCCGCCGCCGTCAGAACAACCCGATCCTCACGGGCGAGGCCGGCGTCGGAAAAACGGCGGTCGTCGAGGGAT
The DNA here is from genome assembly GCA_964506835.1 of uncultured Polyangiaceae bacterium. GTDB lineage: Bacteria > Myxococcota_A > Polyangia > Polyangiales > Polyangiaceae > DASZVB01. The sequence continues at coordinate 38,878 of CAZDNG010000068.1, read as the reverse complement.
TCGCGCAGCGCATTGCGCGCGGCGACGTGCCCCCGGCGCTCGAGCACGTCACCTTGCGGGCGCTCGACATCGGACTCTTGCAAGCCGGCGCGAGCATGAAGGGGGAGTTCGAATCGCGCCTGCGCCAGGTCATCGACGAGGTGCAGGCGTCGGCAAAGCCGATCATCTTGTTCATCGACGAGGCGCACACCTTGATCGGCGCGGGGGGCAACGCCGGCACCGGCGACGCCGCGAACCTGCTCAAGCCGGCTCTCGCCCGCGGCAAGCTCCGCACCATCGCCGCGACGACGTGGGCCGAGTACAAGAAGCACATCGAGCCCGATCCGGCGCTCACGCGGCGCTTTCAGGTCGTGCAAGTCGCCGAGCCGACGGCGCCGAAGGCGCTCCTCATGATGCGCGGGGTCGCCGCGCAGCTCCGAAACCACCACAAGGTCGAGCTCCTCGACGAAGCGCTCAGCGCCGCGGTCGACCTCTCCGCGCGGTACATCCCCGACCGGCATTTGCCCGACAAGGCCGTGAGCTTGCTCGACACGGCCTGCGCGCGCGTCGCGATGACACAGCACGCGGTGCCCCCGGAGATCGAGAACACGCGGCGCCACATCGACGCGCTCAAGGTGGAGCTCGAAATCATCGGTCGCGAGCACGCGCTCGGCGTCGACGTGGGCACGCGCGAAGAAGTCGCGCAAAAGTCGCTCGATGAAGAAAAGGCGGCGCTCCTGACGCGCGAGGCGCGGTGGAAGGAAGAGAAGGAGCTCGTCCAGCGCATCGTCGCGGCGGAAGCCAAGCTCGTCCCCAAGGCCGCGCCAACAAAACAAGAAGCCGCCCCAAGTCCGCCCGATCGAGACGCCGCGGCGCCCACGGACCGTGACGCGTCCGTCGCGCCCGTCGCACGCGTCGAGCGCGACAACGCCGCCATCACGGAGTTGAATCGCCTCCGCACCGAGCTGTCGGCGCTTCAGGGAGAATCGCCGCTCGTCATGGCGACCGTGGACGGCCAGGCCGTCGCCGCGGTGGTGTCCGAGTGGACCGGCATTCCCATGGGCCGCATGATCAAAAACGAGCTCCGCACGGTCCTCGATCTCGCCCAGGTGCTCGCGCAGCGGGTCGTCGGGCAAGATCACGCGCTCGAGCTCATCGCGCGTCGCATCCAGACGGCGCGCGCCCGCCTCGAAAATCCGGGCAAGCCCATCGGTGTCTTCTTGCTCGCCGGGCCGTCCGGCGTCGGAAAAACGGAAACGGCGCTCGGACTTTCCGCGGCGCTCTACGGCGGCGAGCGCAACGTCATCACCATCAACATGAGCGAGTTCCAAGAGTCGCACACGGTGTCGACGTTGAAGGGCGCGCCTCCCGGCTACGTCGGTTACGGCGAGGGCGGCGTGCTCACCGAAGCGGTCCGACGGCGCCCGTACAGCGTGGTCTTGCTCGACGAGGTCGAAAAAGCGCACCCCGACGTGCACGAGGTGTTCTTCCAGGTGTTCGACAAGGGCTTCATGGAGGACGGTCAAGGAACGTACGTCGACTTCAAGAACACCGTGATCCTGCTCACGTCGAACGTCGGCAGCGACGTGATCGCTCATCTCTGCGCGACGAAACCCGGCGTCGACATGGAGACGATGGTCCAGGCGCTTCGCCCCTCCTTGCTCGAAGTGTTTCCCGCCGCTTTGCTCGGCCGCATGACCGTCGTTCCGTACCGGAGCCTCAGCGACGAGACGATGGGCAACATCATCCGGCTCCAGCTCGATCGCATCAAAGAGCGCGTCGAAGCGCAGTACGGCGCGCCGTTCGTTTACGACGACTCGGTCGTTGCGCACATTCAGAGCCGTTGCAACGAAGTGGAGAGCGGGGGCCGAGTGATCGACTCGGTGCTCACGAACACCCTCTTGCCACGCATCGGCAAGGAGCTGCTGTTGCGCATGCTCGACGGCGCGAGCGTGAAGCGCGTGTCGGTGACGGCCGCGGACGGGGACTTCGTCTATGCCTACGACTGACGACCCTGCCCCCGCGGGCAGGTCGGTCACTCTCGACGAAGCCTTCGCCGAAGCGCAAGCGCTCCATCGAAGCGGGCGCATCGCGCCTGCGCACGCGATCTACCTCCGTATTCTCGAAGCGGCGCCCGAGCACGTGAGCGCGCTTCACTTCGCCGGCGTGGCGGCGTTTCAGCTCGGCCACGCCGAGGACGCGACGGCCTTGATCGAGGCCGCCCTTCGTCTCGATCCCGACTACGCCGACGCGCACAACAACCTCGGCAACGTGCTCAAGCGCCGGGGCGAAATCGGGCGCGCACGCGCGCATTACGAACGGGCCCTCGCGCTCCGACCGAACGATCCCGACGCCTTGAACAACGTCGGCACCTTGCTCCGCGCCGAGCACCGCCTGGTCGAAGCGCTCGCGGCGTTCGACGGCGTCGTCGCGCTCCGGCCCGACCACGTCGAGGCGCACCACAACCGCGGGAACGTGCTCATCGCGCTCGGGCGCGACGACGAAGGGCTCGTCGAGTATCAGCGCGCGCTGATGCTCAGGCCGTACGACCGCAATTCGTACCGGCAGCTCGGCGCGGCGTTTTATTCGACGAACCGCGTCGATGACGCCGCCGAGGTCTACCGGCGCTGGCTCGCGTTGATGCCCGACGACGCCGAAGCGAAGCACATGCTCGCGGCATGCACCGGCGAAGGCGTGCCGGCGCGCGCGTCGAACGAGATGGTCAAACTGGTGTTCGACACCTTCGCGATGAGCTTCGACGCCGTGCTCGCGCGCCTGGAATATCGAGCACCGGCGCTCGTTGCCGAGACGGTCCTTTTGGTTCGGGGGGAAGCCTCGGCCGACGCGACGATCCTCGACGCCGGGTGCGGCACCGGTCTCGGCGGCCCGCTTCTCCGTCCGTACGCCAAGCGACTCGTCGGCGTCGACATCTCCGAGCGCATGCTCGAAGCGGCTCGGGCCCGGGGCTCGTACGACGAGCTCGTCGTCGGCGATCTGACGAGCTATCTCGAGGGCCACGCCGCGACGTACGATCTCGTCACGTCGATCGACACCCTCGTCTACTTCGGCGATCTTGCGCCGGTCGTCGCCGGCGTCGTGAACGCACTCACCGACTCGGGCCATTTCGTCTTTTCGATTGAGCGCGCCGAGCCCGCCGAAGCGCCACGCGGCTTTCGTTTGAACCCGCACGGCCGTTACAGCCACACCGAGGGCTACGTGAGCGAGCTGCTCAAGCGGTCCGGGCTGTCGGCGGTCACCTTTCGCGAAGTCGTGCTGCGGAAAGAGGCGGGCAAGCCCGTGCCGGGATACGTCGTCGCCGCAGGCCGCCGTGCATGGTGAAACCGAGCCGCGCTCGAACGACCAAGTCCCGCCTGCGGAGCCAACCTCGCCGTCGATCGAACGAGCCTTTCGCGCTCTTCGCCGTCGGGGTTGCGGCGCTCGCGCTCGTCGCGGCTTGGTTCTTCCATCGGCGAAGCGCGCCGTCGGCGGAGTCCCCAAGCGCGCCGTCGGCGAACGCCCTCGGCGCGAGCGTGCCCGCTTCGACGGATTCGGTCGGCGCGACGAATCCGCCGGCAAGCAGCACGGGCTCCGCTGAACGAGGAACCGCCCCGACCAACGCCGCGCTCGACCCGTCACCGTCGAACGACGGCGGTCCGAGCGAGCCGCCAGCGGTGACCGGACCGCTCGCGCGGTTTTTTGACGCGGCCGAGGCGCTCAAGCACGGCCGACGGCGCGAGCCGGTTCGCGTCCTGTGGCTCGGCGATTCGCACACCTTCGCGGATTTCTGGCCGGACGCCGTGCGGCGTCCCTTGGCGGATCGATTCGGCGCCGGAGGACCCGGATTCTTTTTCACCGGGCTCGAGTCGTATCGCCACGCGAACGCGCATTTCTCGCGCGCCGGCGACTGGACCGTGAAGCCCGATCGACCGTCGCTCCCCGAACGCCAGGACGACGGGATCTTCGGCCTCGGCGGGATGCGCGCGGTCGCCGAATCTCCGGATTCGTCGTTCAAGATCGACGTCGAGCGCGACGGCATCCGAGGCGACGCCACCTGGGATCTGTGCTTTCGCTTGCCGGCTCCATCGTCTGGTTTTCGGATTCAAGGCGACGGGATGAAACCGATCCTCGTCGATGCGACGAGCTTCCACGTCGGTCGGCTCGAGCACGTCACCTGGCGAACACCCGCGCCGGCGAGCGTGACCGTCGACGGCACCGACGGCTCACCCGAATTCTGCGGCGTGGTCGTCGAAGGCACCGTGCCGGGGATCGTGCTCGACAGCGTAGGCATCATCGGCTCGCGCATCGCGACCGCGCTTTCGTGGGACGCAACGCAGTGGATCGCCGAAGCGAAACGACGACGCCCGGTGCTCGCCGTGCTGGCGTATGGGACCAACGAATGCGGCGACGGCGTTCCCGTATCGAAATACGCCGCGCAGTACGCGGAAATGATGCGGCGACTGCGAGCGGCCGCGCCCGACGTCGATTGCGTGATCGTCGGACCCACCGATCGCGTCGTGAAGCTCGGTTCTCCCGGCCGCGTCGGGCAGATCACCGCCGTCCAACAGCAAGCCGCGGCGTCGCTCGGGTGTGCTTTTTTCAGCACCCAAGATGCGATGGGCGGACCGGGCGGCTTTACGAAATGGGCGTCGGTGGACGGCGACTTCACGGCGTCCGACGGCGTGCACCTTGCGCCGAACGGCTACGCCGAGCTCGGCGCGCAGATGGTGCGCGTGCTCCTCAGCGAACGCCCGGGATTGCCGTCGCTGAAGTGATGCTCGCTGAGCGTTCGCTGCGCGCTCGAGAGCAGGGCACCGATCCGAGTGCGCGGGTCACAACTCGGTGTAGCCGCCGGGGACGACGAACGTATCGTCGCGGCCGGCGATGGTGAACACCCCCCAGCAGGCGAGCTTCGTCTGGGCAGCGAACGCCAACGCGTCCGCTTCGGACGCGATCGGACCGAGGATCGCGATGTTCGAGCGGTGCACGCCCCAGGAACCTTCGCCGTGTTGCAAGAGCGCCTCGTGCAACTCGCGTCCCGCCTGATCGGCGTTGGCGAGAATCGCGACGCGGAGCCGCACCGGGTTCACCGTGCCCGCACCCGACACGATGAGATAGACGAGATCGGCCCGGGGCCGCTCGATCTGCACGTCGATCCGTTTCTGTTCGAGAAACGCGACGACCTGGTTTTCGTCGACGGGTCCGTACGCGGGGCTCAGCTCTTCACCCGAACAGACGCCGGGACGAAACCGCGTCCGGCTGAGCTCGCCGAGACCTGCTTCGCCGGAGCTACCCTGAACGATGTCGTCGATGTTCGGCGTGCTCGTGAGCTGGAGCACCGCGGAAGGCCCGCAACCGACGGACAACGACGCGACCAAGCACGAGAAGCACCAGCGACCCATCCGAGCTCCCAATGTCCGGGATACATACTATGAATCCGCGGAAGCGAGCCCGAGATCGTCGCGTGCGCCGGAGCCGCGCTCGCGGCGGGCGGCCCGCAAAGCGGACGGTTGCTGCCCCGAGAGCAGATTGATAATCTCGCCGCGCTTTGAGAAGGGTCGCACAGTGGTTGCTCGCCGGGCTGGCCGTGGGGTGCGGCGGGGGCGCGCCCGAGATCGCGTCGCAGAACAAGACGTTTTACGACTTTCCGTCGGCCGGCGCCGCGGGAGCGCAAGAATTCGGCGGCGAGTACGAGCAAAAATACCCGCGCCTCGATCTGGTGGGGTTGCCCTCGCAACCGGAGTACGTCGGCGTGACGGTGCTTCGCGGCGGGGTCCATCTGTCGCGGCCGAAGGATTGGCGCATCCGCGAAGCGAGCAACGAACCCGGACGCGCGTTCATTCAGTACATCTCGCCGCGCGCGATCTCGTTCGCGATCTACGAGCGGTCGGACAGCCCAACGGATTTGTGGAGAAACGTGATGTCGCGCTACGAACGCGACGCGGCCTCGGTCGGAGCGAAGCTCACCGGACGCGGCGTTCCGTACGCGACGTGGATCGGTCAGGGCCGGGCGTATTCGATCGAACGCAGCGCCGATTCGTCGAAGCGCCCGTTCGTCGGTTACAGCCGCGAGATCTTGCTTCGCGGCGATAGTCGCGTGGTGCTCGTCCAAATCGTGCGGCAGCGCGCGGAGCTGTCCGACGTCGATCAAGAGCTCCTGCGCGTCGTCAGCACCCTGGAGGTCCTGTGACGATCCGAAGCCTTCGCACGCGGCTCGTCGCGGTGGTCGGCGTGGTCGGGCTCGCGGGAACCGGCTGCGCGGGGGCCGTCGGATCGTCGAAGTCCGAAGATCGGGCGCGGCGCACCATCCCCATCCCGATTTGTCTCAAATCGCTTCCCCGACACGCAGCGTCGAGCGTCGTCTCCACGCTGACCCCCGAGGACTATTGGGCCCTGATCCTGCCCAGCTACGATTCGGAGGCGGGCACGGTCGACCCGGCGTCGCCGGATTGCGCGGAGCGTCCGCTCCTCTCCGATCCGGCGCTCGCGGACGCGGTGGGCGTGAAGTCGAGCCTCGCCGTGACGCCGACCGAGCTCACCATCGCGAAGGGTCCGGACGGTTTTCAAGTCGTGTGGCTTCGTTCGCATCGCTTCGCCGACAACAGCGCGGGCGGCCCGATCGCGCTGGTCCGTCCGAAAGAGGCCTACGCCGAGGCGTACGCGATCGGTCTCTATCGCGGCACTCCAGCGACGGCAGAGTTCGCCTACGAGCGACTCGGCGCCGACATCCTGGTGACCGCGACCGAAAATGGCTGCGCCAATCCGGGGCCGTCGCAGAGCTGCGAGAGCCCGGAAGTGATTTACCTGGCTCGCGAGGGTGCGCTGAAGCCGGCGGCGACGTTCGCACTCGACGAGATCAAATACGGAACGGCGCCCGCGGTTTCCGGCCAGGTGCAGTATCGGCTCACCTCGACGGCGAAGTTCAAGGCGAAGTCGGTCATCGTGTCCGAGCAGCTCGTGCTCAAGGATTCGGGTCAGAACGAGATCCGTCGCGCGACCTTGGACCGCACCCTGACGCTCGGCCCCGACGGAAAGCTCGTGGCCGACGTGGATTCGCTGTGGGGCCAAGTCGCGGCCAAGCCGCCGCCCGAGCCGCCCCCGCCGCCGCCGCCACCGCCGAAATCGCACCGATGAGCGCCGCGGCCGCGCGGTTCGCGTCTCTGAACGACGTGCTCCGGCGCGCTACCAGCAGATCAGGCTACCGGTGTAGCCGCATTCCGGTCGCTGCATGAGCGCGTAAAGCACGCCCATCCCGAGGCCGGACACGAGACCGAGCCCCGCGCTGCCCCACGCTTGGCCACCGCGTTCGAGATGGCCCGCGGTGCGACCGACGGTGGTGATCGTGCCGAGAATGAGCGGGACTGCGACGTGCCCGATCAGCGCCCCGGCGTTCACGTTGCCGTGGCTCCACTTGAGCGTGTCGACGAGGAAGATCCCCGTCCCTTGCCCCGCAGCGGCGAACGCCGCGTACGCCTGCGACGACATGAACCCGTACCCCGCGCATTGCGGCAGGTCGACGGTCGAGTAGTCGCACCCGGGCAGCTTGCCCTTGAAGTCCTTCTTGAGGATGACCTCGTTGAAGAGCGTCACGGTCGCCAGAGTCATGATCGGCGCGAGCACTGAGACGTGCCATCGCGCCTTCCACCCGACGGTGACTTCCGGGTCCGAATAAAAGACCCGCGGCATGATCAGCTCGACCGCACCGGCGGAGACGGCCAGAACGTTGGTCGCATCGTGCCAGCCTTTGCTGCGGTCGAGGTCGTCGGCCTTCGCCTTCGGGCACGCGAACAACGTGACCGTGAACAACAGTAAAGAAAGTGCTCGCGCCCCCGACCTTGCAATCCTCCGCTCCGACACGGCCGGTACCGTAGGCGAGCTTTTCCCGACTCGCAACGACGAACCTCGGCCGCGCCCCGTGTATTGGCGGGGAAACAGAGTCAACCGGGACGGCGGTGTCCTAAGCGTCCCGCTTCTTTCCGTGTTGCTGATACGCCGTCGCGAACTCGGGCCCGAAGATCCGTTGGAAAGCCTGTTTCTCACCGGACAGCTCTTCGAACCGCGCACGAAATTCTTGCCACAGCGCGCGGTGCCGGCCGAGCGTGCGCGACAGCGCCGTCGCATTGTCGTCGACCGCCTCTTCGATACCGTCCGGCGAGAGCTCGTCGAGGAGTGCACGAACCCCTTGCAGGACGCCGTCGAGGAGCGCGACCTGATGGACCATCAGATCCGCGAAAATTCCCTCGATGGCCGCGGCCGAGTCTTGCGACGGATCTTTGAAGTCGAGGAGCGCCGCGGCGACTTCCTCGGCTGTGCGTGCATACTCGACCCGAGCATAGCCGGACGAGCGATGCTGACGACGCTGCGTCGCTTCACGTTGCAAGTCGAGGTTCGAGACGAACTGCGTGTGCCCCTCGCGGAGAGGAATGAAACAACGGCAAAACACTTCCATCGCGTCGTGCAGGCGGGTGATGAGCCGCGCGACGTCGCCCGTCGTCGTGAGGCGTTGATGAGGAAACAAGGACGCCGCGAGCTCCTGCAAACCGGTGAGCGCGAGATCGGCGAGACTGAGATTGAAATTGTTCGTCGCGCGCCCGGGATCGGGTTGCGGCGAGACCGACGGAGGCCGCGCGCTCGGACGGATGGCCTCGTGCGGGCGCGGGTAACCGCCGCCCGGACGTGACGGGTCGAGCATCGGCATGGCTTGAATCGGTCGCGGCGGCGGCACGGACACGGGCGGATGAGCGCCGGATCCCTGAGGACGCTGGCTCGCCCGATCTTCGAGCATGTGCTTGTTGCCGAGCACGCTGCCGCTGAAGTCGCGCTGGCTCGCCCCGCCTTCGAGGATTTCGAACCTCACCCACACCGCGGGGCCGAGCAGAAACATGTTCCCCACCGAGGCGAGGTTCACGAGTGTCGAGGGCGGAATGAGGATCGGTTCGCCGTTCGCCGGGTGGACGTACACGCCGTTTCGGCTGTTCAGATCGACGACCCCGATCACGCCGTCGACCTCCTCGATCCGCGCGTGAAACGCCGACACGATGGGCGACGCAATCGACAGATCGTTCAGCGCGTTGCGGCCGATGCGAATGGGAAGCGCGCTGAATTCTCGTCGCCCGAGCTCTGATTCCAGAACGTAGCCCCTCGCCACCCCTCGACTTTATGCCAAGGGGAGTGAATTTTCAAAGAAGGGCCAGAAGATCGAGCACGCTCGCACCCTCGGTTGCGAGCGTGCGTTCGACGAGCGCCTCGCGGAACGGCGACCGAAATGCCGCAGTGTGCGGGTCGAGCAAGTCGAGCACGTCGTCGGCCGGCGCCGGCATCCAGAGTTGGGACAAGGTGCTCTTCGGGAACACGCCGACGGAGAGAAGCAACGAGCCCGACTCACCATCGTGCGTCCAAAAGAAACTCGGGACGCGCTCTCCTGCGACGGCGCGTTGAACCACGCCGAGCCAGAAGCAGACCGCGGCGCCGCCGGCGCGCCCGAGCGGCAACCGGAGGCACAGCCGCGTCCGCGGCGGCGTCGCTCCTCGGTGTGGCGCGACGGCTTCGAGCACCGCACGGAGCGCGCCGGCGATCGACGCGACGTCCCCCGTGTCGAAGAGCAACTCGGCGAGTTCCGTCAACGAGACGCCCCGGGTCCATTGCTCCCAGCTCTCGAGGGCTCGCGGAAACTCCACCGCCTCGCTGGAAGGGGTATCGCGGAGGAGCTGCTCGAGCGCGGAAACCGAGCCGTCACGCGTCGCCGAGGCAGCGACCCGGCTCGCGCCGTCCCAGACGTCTTCGAGCACGAGCGGTAACCATTCGAGGGAGCGAACCGCGGCGGAGGTCACGTCGACCTCGCGCGCGACGAAGAGCGGATAACCGCGACCGGCGCTGTCCTCGCTCGGAGCGAGCGCGCCCGCGAGCACGACCGACGAGTCGCCGGTCGAGTACACGAACACGTGCGGCCGGCCGGCGCGGTAACTCGCAGCCCAATCGGTGCCGCGTCTCGACGCCGTGGCCATGTTCTCGCCGACCCACGCGTCGAACGTGACGAACGCTGGCGTGCTCGCGTTGACGCGCACGTACTCGTCGAAACCGCGCAGCTTGCCCATCGCGGCGAGCGCGCCCGCGGGAGCGTTCATGGCGGCGCGACTCCGGACGTGATCGTCTGCGGACACCGGAGGCGAACGAAAAAATCGGCCGCGAACGGCTGAACGGCGCGGCTCGGACGCACCGAGAGCGTCACCGGCGGCTCGCCCGGACGACTGAGCGGGAACGTCGCCACGTAAGTCGGCGTGCCTTGCCGGACCGCGCGGAGCCCGCCCGACGCGAGCAATCGAAAGAACCCGAAGTCACCGTTGCGCGGCGTCTCGTCGGCGAAGTTCGGGCCTTCGACCTTCAACACCGCGCCGTGTGCGGGGCCCTTGCCGGGCCATTGCGCCGGCATCCATTGATCCGGATCTTTCTGCGTGAACGCCTGGCCGTCGATCGTGAGCGTGAGTTTTCCGACCTGGGTGGCTCCCGTGTCGAGCTTGATCGACAAAGGAACGGCGGCGTCGCTGCCGGTCCCGAACACCGCATCGGTGATCTGCTGCCCGATGCTCAAGCAGCGGAGAAACTCCGAGGTGAACCCGGCGGAGTCGGCCGAGGGGCGCGGCGTGAACGTCGCGTCCGACTGGTCGATCTGATCGCCGAGGTTCTTCTGATAGAAGCTCCACAGAGTTCCGCTTTGCGGGCGAAAGAAATCGACGAAGTCCGAGAGCGCGACGTCGGGGCCGTCCTTGAACGGATACCGCGACGCGATCTTCGAATCGTAGATGGCCCAGACGTCGCTCTTCCACTTCTCGCTGAGAGCGGACGTGGCGGTCGTGGCGACACCCGCGCGGCTCCCGCGGATCGGGTTCATCAGGAGCGGCTCGACGAGAAGCCGCGTCGCGCCGTCGAGGCCGGCCAACAGGCGCTCCACCGTCGCCGAGGTTCGCCCGAGCTCTTCCGCGAGCTGCGCGGTCGGCTCGCTCTTCGACTCGCGCAAGATGCCGAGCTTCACCTCGAGCGTGCGGAGCTCCTCGAGGCATTGCACGAGCGGCGCGGGCGCCACGGGTGCGGAACCTTGCGGCGCGTCGCCCACGCCGAATCGAATCAACGGGCCGAGCCGATCTTCGGCGGGTGAGATCTTCTTTTCGGGCGCGCCCGCGTCCCTCCCGAGGAGCGAGCCCGCCGCGGAAGCCGCCATCCCCTTCGCGCCGGCGATGAGCTTGTCCTTCAGCGACGCGGGGCTCATGTCGAGACGCGCGTTCGTCGCGAGGGTCCGGAAGAGGACGGCGTAGGGGCCGTTCTCGGTGCCGTCGAGCGCGCGGAGCTCGGTGATCGCGTCCTCGACGCTCCCCGGCGTGGCGACGGTGAGGTTTGCGATCAAGTCGCGCCACGACTGCACGTACTCGCCGAAGTACATCGCGCGGAGGCGATCGGTGCCGACGGCCTTTGCCGTCGCGCCGCTCTCGCCGAGGACCCACGGCTCGAGGGTGAACGCCGAGAGCGCGGACGAGAGGCTCTTCTTCACGATTTCCCAGCCGTCGCGCGTGTACGCGCCGGGCACGCCGGACGGGGCGCGGCTGGTGACGTACGACGCGGCGCCCCCGATGAAGATCTGATCGGGGCGCACCGGCGCAGCGTCGCGCGCGTTCTTCAAGAGCCACGAGTACTGGAGCGTCTCGAGCGGTTGCTCGGACAACTTGCGGCGCGCGGCCTCGAGCGTCGAGGCGTCCTTGGTCCACGCCCAGGTGTGATCGCTCGCGACGGCTTCGACGTAGTACTTCGCGTGCAGATTGAGCCGTTCGAGCTCCGGCGCGCTCTCGACGCCGGTGAGCTTCGCCCATTCTTTGGCGAGGCGCTCGGCCGCCCAAGCGCTCTCCGTCGCGTCGCCGCCTTCGCCCTTGAGATGCTCGGGCTCCGTCATGAGCGCGTAGAGCTTCACGTCTTCGTACGCGGCCCAGAAATTCTCGGCCTCGTCGAGGCGAACGACGTTGTCGATCGCGCGAACCTCCGCCGTGATCTGATCGCGGAGTGGCCCTTCCACCACCTGGCGCAATCGATTCGTGTAGAGGCGGAGCGCCGTGGGCTGGAGCTCGCTCGCCGTGTACGGACCCCAGAGCCCGCTCACCGAAAACCGCTGCTCGGCGGTTTCGAGAGCCCGCTCGCGGTCGAGCAACGCGTCGAGTGACGCGGCCGCGCCGTCGAGGCCGGGCCCCGCCTTCTGAGCCTGACCGAGGCCCTGCGCCGTCGAGTACACCAGGTCCTGATTTTCGACGTAGCTGACGAGCGACGGCACGATCATGCCGAGCGCGACGAGCAGCGCGGCGCCCGCGACGACGATCTGATTTCTCGCTCTCGACTGAACGAAGCTCCCCGAGCGGACGGCCGCGTCTCGATCGCGGAAGATGATCGTCTTGAACAGATCGGTGACGAAATAGCTCTGCGGCGCGGACGGCTCGCGCGAATCGCCCCCGAGTCGATCGCCGAGACCGAAACCGGAGGCCATGTTCGCGAGGATTCGATCGAGGGGGCGCCCGACCTGCGTCGCGCTCGTGAAATAGAATCCGCGAAAGAACGCGGTGTCCTTGTACGGGTTCGGCTGGCACAGCTCGCCGATGAAACGAGTCAAGATCGGCCCGAGCGCGTCGAGCTCCGCCGGAAACTGCAGCACGCGAGCGCGCGAACCGACGACGCGCTCGTCCGGAAGGCGCGTCAGCATCCGCGCGTGAACGGCTTGGACCAAGAGCCGGAACTCTTCGTCGAACGCGACGGCGGGCTCGGCGAGGCGCTCGTCGTCGAACGCGAAGGTCGCGCCCCAGACTTGCCGCCGCTGCTGCTTGTTCAGATCGGACCAGAACTCGGCGAAACCGCCGATGAGGTCCGCTTTCGTGAACACGATGTACATCGGCAAGACCATGCCGAGGTGCGCGAGCATCTCGTCGACCTTCTCGCGGAGTTTTTGCGCGAGCTCCTCGACGTTGCCGCCGTGTTCACCGCCGACCAGTTCGGCGATGCTGACCGCGACGACGACGCCGTCGAGCGGTTTTTTCTCGCGATGGCGCTTCAACGTATCGAGAAAGGCGATCCACTCGGCTTCGTCGTCTTCGTGGGTGACGAAGCGACCGGCCGTGTCGAGCAAGATCGCGTCCTTCGAGAACCACCAGTCGCAATTCTTCGTGCCCGCGGTGCCTTGTAGCCGCGGCGATTGGCCCCCGGCAGCGATGAACGACAACTCGGATTGCTGCAGCGCCGTCGTTTTTCCCGACGCGGGCGGTCCGACGATCACATACCAAGGAAGCGCGTACAGTGCGGCGCTCCCGCCTCGTCCGCCGAGCTTCGACGACTTCAGCTGAGCGATGGCCGCCTTCATGCGCGCCTGCAGCTCGAGGACCTGAACCCGGCGATCGGGTCTCAAATGGTCGGCTTGCTGCTCGGCTTGCCGGAGGAGCTCGCGTTCGAGCGCCGCGGCCCGTCGTGCTGCAACGATTTTTCGGAACACGAACACGCCCGCGACGACGAGCACGGCGACGACGGTCACCGTCGCGGCGATCCACCACGGGAGCCCCGGGAACCACACCGTCACCCAACCGAGGGCGACGATCACGAGCGCTGTCGCGACGAGCCAGACCATGGGATTCCGTCAGTGCGGGGGCGCGTCCGGGGCCCCGGGAACCAGTTGCACGGTGGTGGCGACCGAACGCTCGATGGACCATTTGAGTCCGCCCCAGAGTCCGAGCGCAACGATCGCACAACCCGCGACCCACGCGATGAGCGGCCAGCGACTCTGCTTTTGCGCGCTCGCACGATCTTGCGGCCACGCGTTGGGGCTCAGCTGCGCCGACGGCGTGAACACCGCGGCGAGTCGCTCGCGCCCCGTGTCCAGGAACTCCGCGGACGAACGGCCCTCTCCCTGCGCGTTCGCCGCGCCTCGAAACCCGAGCGACAAGCACAAGTAGTACGCTTCGAGCGCGAGCAAGCGGTCTCCCGATTTGAGGAGTGAGCGCATGCGCGCGTAGAAATTCTCGCCCGCCGTGTACTCTCGATAGAGGAGCAGCTGGAGCGGCTGATTCATCCATTCCGAGCGGTTCACCCAATCGGACTTGAGGATCTGCTCGTCCATGAACGCCACCATGGCGTACCGCGCCTCCGCGATGTCTGCGGCGGAGATCCCCGCTCCGCGCGCGGTCGACTCGAAGCGATCGAGCACGCTGACGAGACGGTGCCTCAGCTCTTCCGCAGGCGGCAGACGCATCGTCGAGAGCTGCGAGGCCAAGAGGAGCGCGGGGGCGGAGCACCAATAAATGGAAGCGTCCGTCGCCCGAACGGCAGCCTCTGACGTCGCCCCGCCCCTCATTTGAGATACTGGGGATCCACCGCGTACACGTATAGCGCCGTGTTCGCCCACTCCGTCTCGTTCGGCAGGTAGAGCGCGAGACTCTGCGTCTTGACCACGTCGTCCCAGTACGCGCCGCGCTTTTGCACGCGGAAAAAGCAAACGCCGGGACGGAGCGGAAGTGCGCCCGAGGGCTGCCACTCGATCTCGAGGCGAACGCCGTGACGCGCTTGCTTGACCACCTCGTAGATCTGGTTCCACGACGCCATCTTGAGCACCGCCGGCACCCGTTCGCGCACCAGCGCGTCGGCGATGGGCGACTTCAGCGCGACGAACAGCTCGTCCGAGATGACCTTCGGCGAGGTGAGCCGCCCGATGAACATGCCGTCTTGCCGATGCTCGAGCGGGATCTCGACGTAGCGCTGTTCGATCCCGCCGGAGAGCAAGGACAGCACACGCGCGAACAGCGTCTCGAACGTCTCACCGAGATCGAGATAGTTGAACTTCGGGAGCGCGAGCGGGTCGGCATCGGGGTCGAACGTGCAGAGCTGCCCGACCAACGACGCGAGCGCGACGTACGCCTCTTCGGGATGCGCGCGTGGCGAATTCACGAGGTGCGACAGGAGCGGGAGCGAGCCGTTCAACGAATGCAGGAGCCAGAATTTCCGCGCGTCCGTCGAATGGAACTCGATGTTGTTCGATTCTCTGAGCTTTCGCTCCGAGCCGAGCTGACGTTGCCGCGTGACGATGGCCGTCAGCACGCGGCGGAGGCCCGCCGAAAGAAACGGCGCCGCGGACAGATGAAGAACGGGGGGGACGTAGTTGTCCCGCACGATGACCTGTCCGGCCTGCGTGCGAACCAACTCCGCGAGCCGGATGACCGTGAACCCCTCCGTGCGTTCGCGGCCGAACAGAATCCGGAAATGGGGGCGCGAAAAATCGATTTCCTGGGGGGAAGACCCATCGTTCGAATCGACGACGCCGCGCCGCCCGGGGGTGAAACGCCTCGCCCCGACTTCTCCTTCCGGAAGAACGTTGCCCGTCACGTCCGATTCGTCGGCGAGCGCCGCGAACACTTCGAGCTTCGGCAGATCCGCGGTGAACGCGGCTTCGAACGACCGAGGTTCGGGCGCCGCTTCCTCGGAGCCGTCACCGCAGCGAATCACCGTGCCGTCCGGCCAGATCGCGTGCAGGCGCTTCATCACGAAGTGCCCGGACGCGAGTGCGCGCTCGTCCACGTCGAGGTCGATGACCCCCCAGTCGAAATGAAGGACGCCCTTCAGGCGTTCTCGAAGCAGAGCCTCGTGGTAACGGTCTTGCTGCTGAAAGTGGTGCTGGCTGACCAGCAATCCCTCGGTCCAGAGCGGTTTTCGGGGGGTCACGCGGCCTCTCTCCGGGCCGAAAAGCCCATGACGAGGGAGCGGATCGCGAGGGAACCGTCGCCGAAATAAACGAGCGGGGCGCGCATGCGCATGGTGCGACCCGCGTTATAGTACACGGCGGGTCGAGGTTGCTGGGGTTAGCGCTTGACCCGACCCGATCGAAGCCTGTACGCATATCGGAGAGAGGTTATCGGAGTGTTCTGGGGCACTCCGAAGGGAGTTAACGCATGGCCGTCGATTGTTTTTTAAAGCTCGATGACATCAAGGGTGAGTCCGCGGACTCCAAGCACGCCGGTGAAATCGACGTGCTGGCGTGGTCGTGGGGGGCGAGCCAGACCGCGTCGTTCCAAACGGGAACCGGCGGCGGCACGGCCAAGGTGGCCGTACAAGACCTGACCATCACCAAGGCCGTGGACCGCGCGTCCCCGACGCTTTGGGGTCTCGTCCACTCCGGTAAGCCGATCAAGCAGGGGCAGCTCACGCAGCGCAAGGCGGGCGGCACCCAGCTCGAGTTCCTCATCATCAACATCGAGGACGCCGTCATCTCGTCGATGACGAACAACAACCCGGTCGGGGCGGAAGCGCTGACCGAAACGCTGACGTTGAACTTCGCGCGCGTGAAGTACGCCTACACGCCGCAAAAGCCCGACGGTTCGGCCGATGCCGGCGTGAAGTTCGGCTACGACATCGCCAAGGGCGTCCCCTGGGGTTGAAAATCCGGCTCGCGGATTCCTGACGGTTTCTCACGTCAGGCTTGCGCGAGCGACTATTGCGGTAGCGGGGCGGGGTCGACCGTGGCCGCCTTTTTTCGACAGAACTCGGCCATTTCCGGCGTGAACCGCTGGCGACCCCAATCGAACGACGAAGGCACGCACGTGTCTTCGTCGTTCTTGCTCCGTAGAAGGTCTTCCAGCGTTTCGCGTGCTTGCTCGACGACGCTCGCCGAGACCTGAACGACGAAGTGGCCGCTGGTCACCGACGGCACGCGGTCCGACAAGATGTCGCGATTGAGACGGCGAATGTCGTCGAGGCTCGTCGACGCGGCACGAGCGATGAGACTAAGCCGCGTGCCCGACGTGACCTCGAGGTCCGACGTGTCTTCCGGCGAACGCATCTGAAGGCCGGCGAATCGAAGGCGCGGGAGGTTCGCCAAAATGAGCGCGAGCGCCTCGATCCGGGGAACGTACTGAGCCGTCTCGTCGGGCAGCATATCCGCGTCGACCAGATCCCAGAACCCGACGTCATCGCCGGCGCGGTGCAACCGCGCGAGCAATCCGAAAGGACCCAAGTTGTACGCGGCGAACACGAGATCCCACGAGCCGAGCTTCGCGTAGAGGTCGCTCAAGAACCGCACGCCCGCTTCGGTCGACTTCGTCGCGCTCAGACGCTCGTCGAGGACGTTGTCGATGATACGGAGGCCGTAGCTCCGACCCGAGTCGGGCATGAACTGGAACAAACCGAGCGCGCCGACCGGCGACCTCGCCATCGGCTCGCATCCGCTCTCGACGAGCACGAGGCCGAGCACGCCTTCCGGGACGTCGTAGCGAATCATGGTCGCGCGAATCAGATCGCGGTAGGCGCCGCATCGAAACAGCATCGACTGCAAGGTCTCGCGACCGACGCGATTCTCGGCATATTGCTGAAAATAGCGCTTCACGAGCGGGTCGTCGTCGACCGGAAGCCCCTGCGGCAGTTGGAGACCAGGGGACCACGAGAGAACGACGTTCGGATCGGCCGGGCGGCGGCGCTGCGCAATCGGCTTGGGCGGCGCATCGACGAGGAGCCCGCGCGCCTTTTCCCATTCGGCGCAGGACCCCTGCCCTTCGCACTTTCCGGCTTTGAGGAGCTGGCTCTGGATCGTCGCCTGTTCGTCGAGCAAGCCGCGGAGCTCGGGGGATTCTTTTCCGCCGTGCCCGTGGATCTGCGAGAGCAAGGACCGGAATTGCTCGTCGTCGGTGAGCAAGCGACTTCTCGGTATCGCGGCGACGGCGCTGAGCGCGGGCGGCGCACCGGACGCGAGCGCCGCACTCGACGTCGCGGACGCCGGCACGCCGGGGGCCGGCACTTCAATCGGTGCGCGGCGGATCAAGAGGAACGCGACGACACCGATGACGGTGAGCCCCGCGGCGCCGAAACCGGCCAACCATCGACCGACAGCCGGCGGCGAACCCCGGCTGCGCCCTCCGCGCGTCGGCACGCGGCGCTTCCCACTTGGCTCACGATTTGGAGGCGTGCTCGGTCTCCGATTCCCCCGGCGTTCGTCCTCCTTGTCGCGGTTGCCCCTTCGGACTGGCGCGGGGCGTTCGACCAGCGAGTTGTCGGGTTCCCACAGCGGAGGGAGCGGACTCGACAACAAGGGAGGCGCCTTCGCCGGCCCGGATTTTCGCTTCTGTCCGAGACCCAGCACCGACGAATCTCCGGGAGGCTCTCGTCGCGGGGCGGGTTCCTTCGAGCGACCGAACGCCCTCAGACCGAACATCGTTCGGACACGGACGTTCAGCCCCATGTCCGCGGGCGGGGCTTCGGCCGCCACGTTGCGCTCGCGCGCGGATCGGTAAGTGACGTCGGCCGGTAAATCCTTGTTGACCGGTTCGTTCCGAATCGGCGGCGGCGCCGGCTCCTCGGCGTCGCGGGGTCGATTCGACGGATGGACCGTCAAGAGCGGCGGCGGAGCGACGGACTTTCCCAATGACGAGACGCCTCCGACCGAAGCGGCCATGTTCTCCTGGTCGATACGGCGGCGGGCGCTCTCGTTCACTTCGTCACGCACCTGGAGCGTGATCTCGCGAACGTCGTGGAGCGCCGACCGCGCCTTGGCGACGTCGAGCGGCGCCGCGCACGCCGCGCTCGCGACCTCGAGGTGATGCGCAATGCCGCCAAAGCCGAGCGCGCGGGCGCTAGCCTGCAGTTCCCGCGAGCGCTGGCGGCAATATTCCAGGGCGTTCCGCGATGCACCGGGGTCGAGCTCGAGCGCCCGGGTCCACTCCTGCGCGAGGCGCAGAATGACGCTCGCCAGCTCGGCTCGCTGCTCTTCGGCAGAAGGGTGGGGCGCGGACATCGACCTCGCTGGCGGCTCCCGTAGCATAGCCGCTATAGCTTGAGCGTCCGGCGCGACCCCAAAATTGCGGGTCCTAAAGCCACCTCCGAGGGCTGCCGGCCGCGGTCATGCGGTATCGGCGCAATGAGGCCTCCCTCCCCAACCGGGAAGACCGACGGAGGCGCCCAAATCTCGTTGTGAGACTCGGACGGCTTCATCCTTGCGGCGTGCAATACGTGCCGGCGAAGACGCCGGACCACAATACGCTGCCGTTCGACTGCGTTCGCACGCCGGGTTCGATGGGTCTGCCGCCGTAGCTGGGGTTGAAGAACGCAGGGGCAGGCGCCGGGTTCAGGTCTTTCGTGCCGTGTAGGATGAGCACACTGTCGCCGGTTTGCGCTCCCGTGACGTTCAACGCGCCGCTCGAGTCGATTTCGACGCCGGCCGATAGCACCGACACGTCGGAGCGCGTTCGTTGCCAGAGCGCCGAGCGCTCATCGGCGTCGAGGACGGCCATCCACAGGTCGAGCCCGTCGCTGAAGCCGCCGACCGCGAGCAACGGCGGTCGCGCGCTGACGACATTGATCCCGTTGCCGAGACCGGCGCTCCAGATCGACACGATGGCGAAGTCGTTCGATTGAAACTGGACGTAGTCGCCGACGGTCGAGGCGTAGGAAACGAACGCGAGCGCGACCGCGTCGTTCGCGAGGATGGCCACGCTGACCAGCACGTCATTCGTAACGTACCGACCCTCGGTCAGGATGGCACCCGATGGCGAGAGCCACCGCTCGACGACGAAACTCTCGCTGCCGCCGTCGACGCTGGAGGTGTAGCCGGAGCTCGCAACGAACACCTTACCGGCGTCGTCGACATCGACGTCGATGACCTGCGAAGAATCGTCCGATGCCGGATCGCTCCATTCCTTGCCGTTCACGAACAACGCAGTGCTCGTGAATCCGGTCGATTCGTCGGCGTATCGCGCCAGAATCGCCAGTGTGCCGCCACGCGACACCGCGCGAACGACGCTGACGAAATTGCGACCGGCGGGTAACGGCGGCGACGCGAACGCCGTGCAGCCCGTTCGCGCGGGACCGGTTACCAAGTAGTCGTCGCCCTCGGCGTCGCTCCGCGCGACGAGGGACGCGAAGCCGTCGGAGCCCGAAATCGGATAGGCCCGCTTCAACGTCCAGAGGCCCGACGGGTCGGTCGGACGCCACTCGGTGAGCACTCCGCACTGGGGAGCATCGACCTGAAAGCACGGCGGCGCGATCGAATGCGGCCCCCCGTCGAAGATCGGAACCGTTAGAACGGCGGCATCAGACGACACTGGCGGGGGCGGCGCCACGCCGGCATCAATGTGTGGAGTGAGGACGCCTCCCGCGCCGCCGTCCGACGCCGTCGAGCGGCCCCCGGATGAGCGAGTGGCGCCCTCGACGCCGGTGCCCCCAGTATTCACCGCGACGCCGCCGGAACCGCCGAACCCCGCGCCGGCAATCCCGAGACCGCCGGCCCCACCGGAACCAGCGCCATGCTCGACGACACTCCCGCAGCCAACGACGCACGCGACGATTCCTATGCTCCCCCACCCGACTACGAACCCCCGCATCTTGCTCCTCATTTCGCCCTTTCGAGCCGCACCCCTCGATCAGCCGCACCGACCGCACGATAGCGCTTGCTCGACGGGACGCAGGCGAAAAGCAGCCCTCTCTACGCCGATCTCGGGCATCGGGCGGCGTCACCGGAAAACGGCCCGGAGTATGCCCCGCGGGTCTTCGAAAATGGCCGCATCGGCCTTGCCACTGTCGGCGAAGCGCGCGCAACGCACCGAGGGCCCGCGCGTCCACCCCGGGTCCGTCCGTTCCTCGATCGAGCGCTGCCACGCGTTGAATGTCAGCGACGACCGACTGGACCTTGATTCAAAACAGCCCAGCCCGATTCGGCTCGCACGCCGTTGAGAGCCGAACGGGCAACGCACGACTCGAGTGTGGCCGCGACGAGGCCCACTATTGCTCAGGCGCCTCGCCAGTTCGCAGCCGTCCGATAGTGACTGCTATCCGCCGCGTCACCCGACCGTCGATAGGCTCACGACGGACGGAGGCAAGAACGGCGAGTCGGCGATCTGGTGAATCACTGGTAACGATAGCCGGAAGTCAGCTGACTCATACTCCACGTCGTCTGGTTCGGCGCTTGGTAGTATTCGTGCAGGTCGCCGTCCGTTCCGACGTAGAAAATATGACTATAGCTAGCCGTATCCAGAAATCCTGTGATCTCACTTAGCTGCGTCCCGCTCGCGGTGCGAAGCACGGCAGGACCGCCATATAGGCTCTGCAGCGACGTCGAAAAATCGTAGATCAGCCCGTCGGATCCGACATAGTAGGGATTGAAATTGACCGAAATCACCGCAGAACTTGGGTCACCCAAAGCGGGCACCGAAACCTCCAAACTTTCCCACTGATTGACGTACTGGACGTAACGAAGCTCCGTCCGATCTGACTGTATGCCCCAGATCCCCTGCGTCCCACTGATATCATAACTCGTGAGGTAGCCCGACGGCACTTGGCCCCCTGTAATGGGCGGAGTGATAGCTCCAGACGGTCCGCTTAGTTCATGACTCTGCCATGAGCCGCAGTCGTAGTCCTCCCACAGGCCGCCGTCCGTCGCCGTGTAGTAGATGTGCTCGCATCCTCCATCCCACTGACTACTCAGCCCGCGTCCATTCACGGCATTTGCCGCCCTGGAAGCGTGCCCTGTCGACCACCCGCCAGAGTAGTGATAGAGCTCGCGTATCACGCCAGTGGCATCCGAGTAAAATATGTGATTGAGGTTCCCCTCAAAAAAACCTGTCAAGGTACTCGGATTTACAAATATTTGATTGCCAGCGTACTTATCAACGGAGCCGTGGCCCACATAAGTATGGAGCGTGGCAGTCAAGTCCGTATCGGTGACGGCTCCGTTCGCCCCGGGATTGTCTGTCCAGTACGCCTCATGAATATTTCCTTCGGAAGACTGATAGAACAGGTGATCTTGATTGTCACCGGACGAATAGTACCCAAATATTTTAGTGCCTTTCGCCGGTCCAGTATGACCTGCACCAATTTGAATCTGCACGCAATTGTGCACCCATCCACTGGATGAATGAACAAATTGGGTAATGCATGATTGGTTGCTCCATGACCAGACGAACACATGCTCCAAACCTGGCGAAGCGTAGCTCGCGAGGGCGATCGGCGGAGGTGTTGTCGCAGCCGAAGCTTCCGCTGTGATTGCGCAGTAGGCACCGACAAGACCACAAATAGCAGCGCCCTTGTTACCAAACAAATGTTGCAATGAAAATTTCATCGGATCCTCCTTATTGATTCGAAATATATTCCCGTCACAGTCACTCTGTGGACTGCGAGCCGCTCCTCACTCACAACATATCTTGTGCCAATTCAACACCACTCTGGCAAGGGAACTCCGCGATCGCTAAGCGATTGATAGACAGTCTCTTACGGACTGTTCCCGCCTGAACAACGACCTGCGAGCGAACCGCGCGGCTCACGCCGCTCCACGCCGCCCGTCGAGCGGCGCGATATTTGGGACTAGAACACTGGGCGACGTTCGCTCCGCTGAATCGTTCGTCTGGTGAGTGCCCTGGGCGGATCCATGCTTACCCTTCGACTCGCGGACATTCGCCTTGAGGGCACGCACGGACCATCCTTCCGCGGCGATCCTCGCCGCAAAAACGGCCCGCATTCTGGCGGACCTAATTTCCGCGAGGTGCTCGAGGTGGGACCAGGTCATGGGCATGCCACGCTGACTGCGCAGGGCCACGAATGCCTCGAGCTGTGCTGGCGGAATCACCGTAGCGACACGCACGTACCGTCGTAACAGGGTCCAATGAACACCCAACGCGTCAGCCACTGCCTCCAGTGCCTGCACCGCAGCCGGTTCCCCATCGCGAACGGCGCGCAAGGCGCGACCGAGGTCGTAGCGTGCGCGGATGTCCTCCTCAGCCGCGATCGCCAGTCGGCGCGAGATCGTTACCGCAATGGTGTGGGCGTGCGGTGATTCCGAGGCTCGCCCTGCGTCTCCTAGCCGCTCTCCGTGCACGACCCAGCATCGCGATCCCCGACGAGCCGGTCCATAGCAAGATTGTCGAGCGATCGCCCTCTCACGGGGTGATGCCCATCCATTGCAGCGACGTGAGGAAGGTGTCGACGCCGCTCCCACTCCACACCGTAACGTCGTCGAGCAGGTAGCCGTGGTGCTGATTGAACGGACGCAAATTCGAGCACGGCCACGGCGTGCAGGCAGGACTGGAAGGCGGAGGAGAGGTGCTCGCCACGATCCAGAGCCTTGCGTTCGAGTGGCTCGTGATCACGTTGGTCTTGAGGTCGTTCAGGCCTTCCAAGATATTCGGCAGCTTCCCGCTCGCCGTCGAGTTCATCGGAATCAACCACGAATAGACCCAGTCGTCCGAGCCGTCGATGACGCCGAATTTGTCGGTCGAGGGTTGAACGTCGAGGTCTTTCGCGAAGACGCTCTGCGTGGGATAGATCGGGCCGCGGCTACCAAACGGAGTGTAGGCGGTGACTCCGGGAGGGAGGAGCCCGGTCGAAGGACCGGATCCGTACGCGTCGACGGCCAGATCCTCCGTGTAGCTCTCTTGCCCTGGGCCATACACGAACCCGTCGTTCGGTTGTGTCTGCTCTTGCAAAAAGTACCCCTGACGTTGCCAGATGTTCTGGTTGGGAGGCGCGCCAGGCGTGCCCGTCCAGAGCGGAGGTCCCGAGTCGGATATGACCGTCATGGGTATGGACGACGGCGTCATCTGACGAAGTGCGTAATAGATGAAGTAAGCGCCGAAACCTCCCGCGCTCCCGCCAGCGAGCGTAACTTGCGGTGGCCGCGGGAGGGATGACAGGACGCTCGAATAGACCAACTTGGCGTTCGTTGCGCCCACGTGATACGAGCCCGAGGGGATTCTGCCGACGATGTTCGAGGTGGTGTCGTGCTTGGTGCCGGCGTGCGAGTCCCCGGTACAATATGGCACGAGGACGAACGTATAGTTACGGAACGGGTTCGTCGTACCGGGAGATCTGTCGAAGATACCGCGGTTGAGCGACGCCTTCGACCAAGTGAAGAGCCCGGTGGCGTTGATGTCGCCCTTGCTGCTTTGACCCGCGTTGAAATCGGACTGCGAGAAAGACTTGTTGGTAACGTGCGGGTTCTCGGTCTGAGGATTGTTGCACGTCGTATAGTCGTAGCAGCCGCCACCGCCGTCGAACCAAACGAGGATTTTACCGTTTCCGCCGGTCGTCGGCGCGTTCGTAGCGAATCCCGTCCAGGATCCGTCCATGCACATCAGGGGGATCCCGGGGCTCGGTCCGCCTTGAAGCCAGTGCCACTGACCGTCGCTCGGAATGGCCAGGGCCTGCCGTGTTTCCGCAACATCCGTTGGCGCTGGGTCGCGTCGGTCCGAACCGAACGAATCCCCTGCGCTCTGGCCGCACCCAGACGCGAGGGTGATCAGCGACGCCGCCGCAAGCGTAGTCATTGAGTAACGCCGGATCATTCTTCGCTCGTCTCTTTCGCAAGTGCGTTCCGAGTCCGCGCTGCTAGAAGCAGTCGGAGTTCCAGCAGGCTGCGGCCGAGCCGGCCGTCGGGATGCCCTGGCGTGGGCGCGGCCAGAATGGGCGGATCCGTTGCGCCAAGCCATAGCAAGTTTGTCGACGTCTTCGGACTGGAGCGAGCGCGTGATGAAGCCGACGGACGAGCAGACCTGGCGTGAATGCGGCTTCACATGTCCGCGCGATGACGCCCTTGTGCACCGGCAGCGCGCGTGCAATCCATGCTCACGGAGAGGACAGAGGGAGCCGTGGCGTCGCGTCGGCATTCATCCAAGTCGCGTCCGATCGCGCCGGTGGACCGACAAGCGTTCAAACTTGCGGCACCGGATGATCTCGAGGTTCATTCGTTCCGCATCGGGCTGGAAGAGTACATGGTCCTGGCGTTTCGCAGCCCGACCGAGCGCGCGCTTCCGCGAGGCGTCGAGGAACTAACCCCGAGCGAGCGTGCCGTCGTGACGTTGGTCCTTCGCGGCCACTCCAATCTAGAAATCGCGAGAATACGGGAAACCTCACCCTATACGGTCTCGAACCAGCTTTCCGCGATCTACCGGAAGGTTGGCGTGTCGTCTCGTAGGGAGCTCAAAGCGAAACTATCCAACACTAGTGAGAAGTCAAGATGACGGACCTGGTCGCCATTCTCGAAGCCGCGTACACTCTCGACGGAGACGAGGAGCGATGGCTCTACCAGCTCGGAGAAACAGCCCGGCTAAACTCGAATGACGGCCGCTGGCTCGTTGCTCGCACGTATGATGTCTCGCAAGGCTCGATTGTACCGCGTGCCATGGCGTACTGCGGCGTCGAGGAATCCCCGGCCCTCACGAGCCTGTCCCAGCTCGACGTGCGGCTTTGCGACGAGAAGACAACCCTTCAGATTGTTCGGCACGGGTTCCGGGGCTCGGATCTGTCGCCCCGCCAACCGGAACTGCAGCGTCCGGTGCAGATTTTCCAAAGGAGCTTCGTCAGGTCCGTGCGCGAGGCACCGAGAGTCCTGCTCCGCGCTGGCTTCGACCAAGCTCGAGTTCGAGAGTTCGAAGGCGTCCTCTCTGCTTGGCTCAAGCAGTGGGACATGGGCGACGAATTGTGGGTCAACGCACAAGATCCCACGGGGATCGGCTGCACTCTAGTTGCTCCCATGCGGCGTCAGGGTCTTCATCCGCACGAAGTTCGCGGGTGGCGTTGCGTGGCGGCGCACATCGCGTCCGCGTTCCGCGTTCGGCGAAAGCTCGCGGCGGAGTCACGTGACCCCCTCGATGGAGCGATACCGCTTCCGGAGGCGATCCTCGATCCCGAAGGACGACTCGAGCACGCCGAAGAGCCGGCGAAGACTGATCCGGCTCGTGCAGCGTTGTACCGCGCCGTTCGCCGACTCGGTCGCGCGCGTGGTCCGCTGCGCCGGAGCGATCCCGCGGAGGCCGTCGCGCTGTGGCAGGCCCTCGTCGCCGGCCGCTGGTCGCTCTTGGATCACTTCGACTCCGACGGCCGTCGGTTCGTTCTCGCTCATCGAAACGACGTGCGCACCCCTGATCTGCGCGGTCTCACTCCACGGGAGTGTCAAGTTCTGGGGTACGCGGCGCTCGGTCACTCGAACAAGGTGATCGCCTATGAACTGGGGTTGAGCACCTCGACGGTGGCAGGTCATCTCTCTGCCGCCCGCCGAAAACTCGGCTTGCGCTCCTGGGAAGCAATTCGCGATGTCTTGGACGCAGCCCAGAGCGCTTCAGCCGATGCGTCCTCGACAACGGTCGCCAAAACCGCCGTCGGACGACGCTGACCGGTTCGGTGAGCCGCATCGACGCCGCCGTCGCGGGGCGGTTTCCCGGCATCGCGCACGGTGGCTCTGCCATCGCGGTCGCGCGGTGACGGCCCGCCGCATCGCGCCCAGTACAGCCCTCCCGGCTGGCCCTGGCTAGGGAGACCTGCCGCCCGATTGACGCGCGCTCGTCGTCGAGGGCCTTGGCCCACGGCGCCCGTTTCGTCCTCTCCGCCGTCGCGCCCATCTATGGTACCTATCGAGCGTGAGAGGGTCGGAATGCAGTTGAGTGGTGGCCCCATTTCCATCGATACGCCGCTTGGTCCCGGCGTCATCGTGTTTCGCTCCATGGTCGCGCACGAGGCGCTCGGTCAGCCGTTTCTCTTCGAGCTGCAGGTGCTGAGCACGCAGGCCAATCTGAAGCCATCGGATCTGCTTGGTCACTCGGTTTCGGTCCACCTCGAGACGGCCAATTTCGGCACACGGCATTTCACGGGTCTCGTCAGCCGTTTCGAGTACCGGGGGACGGGCCAGACCTACTCGGAGTACCGCCTCACCCTTCGGCCGTGGCTCTGGTTCCTCGGCCAGACCGAAAACTCGCGCGTGTTCCAGAAGGTCAGCGTTCCGGCCATCCTCTCGCAGATTTTCGGGGAATACGGGCCGCCGGGCAGCGGGTCGCAACCGCCTTCCGACTCGAGCGGTTCGGCGAAGAAGCGGCGAAACCCGCACCGCGGCACCGGCCAAGGGCTCATCCTGACCGATTTCACGCTGGCGCTTTCGGAGGTTCATCCGCCGCTCGAGTACGTCGTTCAATATCGAGAAACGGATCTCCAATTCGTGACGCGCCTGATGGAGCGCGCGGGGATCTATTATTTTTTCCGGCACTACGCCGACAAGCATGAGCTCGTGCTCGCCGATGCCTACGGCGCCCACGAGGCGGCGCTGAGCTACGCCTCGCTCGTCTATCTCCCGCCCGATCAGCATCGGCACTCGGCGACCGAGTTCATCGACGGGTGGCGTCTCACCGACCAGGTCCGTCCCGGGGTCTACTCCCACGCGGACTTCGATTTCATTCGCCCCGATCTCGAGCTCTACGCGACTGCGACGGGGCCGAAGGAAGTGCCGCCGCCCGGGTTCGAAGTCTACGACTACCCGGGCCGATTTCTCGAAAACACGGCAAAGACCGATACCAACCCGGGCATCCCCGGCGAAGCGATCGCCGCGATTCGGCTTCAGCAACTCCAAGCACCGTTCGAGGTCGTGCTCGGGGCGAGCAACGCGCGCGGGCTCGCGGTCGGCAATCTTTTCACACTCTCCGAACATCCGCGTTCGGACCAGAACAAGGAGCACCTCGTCGTCGCCGCGGAGTACGAGCTTCACGGTCACGACATCGTGACCGGCGGTGACGACGCTCACACGTTCCGGTGCACCTTCGAAGCACGCGACTCGAAGGTTCCGTTCCGGATGCCGATCGTCACCGACAAACCGGTGATGCGCGGCCCGCAAACTGCCACGGTGGTCGGCAAGGACGCCGAGGAAATTTGGACCGACGAGTATGGCAGGGTCAAGGTCCAGTTCCACTGGGATCGCGAGGGCGTGTTCGACGAAGGGAGCTCATGCTTCGTACGCGTGGCGCAGGTCTGGGCGGGCGACGGCTGGGGCGCGATGCACATCCCGCGCATCGGCCAGGAAGTGATCGTCGATTTCCTCGAAGGCGACCCCGATCAGCCCATCGTCGTCGGGCGCGTCTACAACGGGAAGAACATGCCGCCGTACCCTTTGCCGAAGAATCAGACGCAGAGCGGTATCCGCAGCCGGAGCAGCAAGGGCGGCGGAGCCTCGAACTTCAACGAGATCATGTTCGAGGACTTGAAAGGGTCCGAGCTCTTCTCGATGCAGGCCGAGAAAGATCAGAAGACGCTCGTCAAAAACGACCAGACCAACACGATCAAGGGCAATCGCAACTCGAACATCACGAAGAGCGATAGCGTCACCGTCGGTGGAGATCGCTCGGTCACCGTGACCGGCAATCTCGCGGTCGTCGTGAAGGGCGGCGGCAAGAGCGCGAACCACAGCGAAGTCACGGTGACCGGCAAGCACGCGCTCCACGCCAGCGACACGATCGAGATGGACGCGCCGACCCACATCAAGTTCACGGTCGGCGACAGCTCCGTGCTCATCGAGCCTGGAAAAATAACCATGGTGTCCGGCGGCAAAGCGACGGTCGTTCTCGATGCCAACGTCCTCGCTCAATCGAGCGACGGGACGAAAATCGTGCTCGACAAGAATGCGCTCACGTCCGCGAGCACCGGGGCAACGGTCGCGCTCGACGCCACGATCGTCGCCACGTCGAAGTCCAACTCGGTGCTCACGCTCGACAGCAACGCCGGAATCACGACCAACGGCGACGTCGGGCTCAGCGGCGTGAACGTCGAGGCCGACGGCAAGGCGCAGGTCACCTTGAAGGTCGCGTCGAACTCGGTCCAGGTGAGCACGTCGGGCGCCGCCGTCGCGGGAGCGACGGTGAACGTGAACGGCACCGGCATGGTGTCGATCGGCGGCCCGATGATCAAGATCGGATGAATCGCCCGGGCGAGGCACGACCGAACCGATGCAACCTTTCACCGAGCCGCTCGCTCGCCTGCGTGAAGCGCTCCGCTGGTTCGTCGCGGTCCGTGAGCTTCGCCTCCTTCACGTCGCGTCGAGCGCGGAGCTCCGGCTACCGTCACTTCAGCTGATCGCGTCGTCTCAGACCAGTGTGCACAATCATAGCCCGTTCGTCGTCTCGATCACGGAGGCCCGCGGCGACCCCGCGGACTGGGACGCGCGCGCCGGCGAGGTCGACGACGACATGGCGAGGATGCGCGAGAGCGCCGCGACGTCGGATCCGCCGTTCGTCATGGTCGCACCGCCAAACCAGGATGCGAGCTCGAGAGGGCTCACGCGATTCGCCGCGACGCTCCGCGGGCACGCTTCGCTCCTGAAAGCGCCGCTCGACGGGCTCGTCATGGTCCTCGCGCCCGTTCTCGTCGTCGATCCGACCACCTGGGTAGCCGATTTACGCCGGCTCGTTCAGAGCGCGCCGCTCTCGTCGGTGCGGTTCATCGTGCTCGAGCCCGAACCAGGGCCGTCACGCGCGCTCGCCGACGAACTCGGGCGATCGGCGGAACACGTCGACGTGCGCTCCCCGCCCGACGCCATGACGAAGACGACCCGGGTGATGCTCGCCGGCATGAAGAGCGCCCCGAAAGGTGCCGACCCGGCGCGGCTCGCCGGAATGGCAGGCCCGCGTGAAGCGCCTCCGCCGCGCGTCGGTCGCACGGCGCTCGTCCCGGCGGTCGCTGCCGCGGAGCTCTCGGCGGCCGGCATCGCGCCCGCCATGGCCGACGCGGAAGCGATGCAAGCCCTGCGCGTCCAGATCACGAGCGCGTCGCTCGCGCAGCAAGAAGGACGCACCGAGGACGCCATCGCGCATCAGCGCGACGCGCGCGATCTCGCGGCCAGCGCCGGACTCGTCCGTGAGTCGGTGGTCCTCGACATGATGCTCGGCGCGCACCTCGTGCAGGCCGGCGGCTACGCGGGTGCGCAGCAGATTTTCGATCGCGTCATCGAGCGCGCACGCGCCGCGAAGCTGACCGATCTCGAAGCGCAAGCGCACCTCGCGAAGGGTGGGACCTTGCTCGCCCAGCAGCGGCCACACGACGCCGCCGCGGTTTACACGCAGGGCGCGCAGCTCGCCGAAGCCGCGAAGCTGCTCCCCTTCGCCGTCGAGTGCTATCGGATGGTCGGGCAGATCTTGGCGTCGCTCGGCCACGAAGCGGAGGCAGGCACGGCGTTTCACCGCGCGATTGCCGTCGCAAGAGCCGGGGAACCCGTCGATCGCGCGACGTCGTCCGCCCCGGTCGCCGCGCGCGATCTCGCCGCCATTTACCGGAAGAGCGGGCTCACGGCTCAAGCCGACTCGCTCGAGGCCGAAGCGGCGAAGTGGCAAGCCGAGGTGCCGGATCTGCCCGCGGCGAACGCGCCGCGCGACGCGGCGGACGGCCCGCCGACCGCTGACGCGCCGCCGCTCGGCGCCGAAACCGCGTTCGCTGCCCCGCTCGGCGCGAAGAAGGAGCCGAACTAGTGCTCCAATCGTCGTGGACCGACCCGGTACTCGGGGTCGACATTCACATCCTGCTCGTGCCCACACCCGCGGGCCCGGTGCCGACTCCGTTGCCGCTGCCGTTCACTGGCATCGTGCTCGATCCGGCAGGCGCGGCGATCAACGCAGCCCTCGGCGGCAGCACCGTGCTCGCCGGCGGCTTGCCGGCAACCCACTGCGGCACGGCAGTGAAGAATCTGCCGCCGCACATTCCTGCGCCGGGGCCCCCTCAGAGCGGCAAATTCGACAACGACGCGAAGCTCTTGTTCGGCGCGCTCAACGTCTCGATCTGCGGCAACCTCGCGGTGAGACTCGGCGACATCGCGCTCTCGTGCGGCGACCCGACGCGCATGCCGACGTCGGTCGTCCTCGCGATCCCGAAGGGCTCGCTGATCTTGACCATGCCGGCGATGGTGCCCGACATCGGGCTCATCGTTCAGGAGCTCGCGTTCGCGGCGTTTCGCTGGTGGCAAAAGAGCAGCAAGCTCTGGGCGGCGATCTCCGAGAAGCTCCGCTTCGCGGAAGAGAACCCGAGCCGCCTCCAGCAAATCTGGAACGACACCGTCTGCTTTCTCACGGGTCATCCGGTCGACGTCGCCACCGGCCGTGTCATCACGCGGCAAACGGATCTCGAGCTCCGCGGCGCGCTCCCGCTTCGGTTCGAACGCCGCTACGACACCGCGGCCGCGAGCCGCTCGGGCACGCTCGCGCCGGGTTGGTCGCACAATTATCAAGAAGCGCTTTGGCCCGAGCGCGGCTGTTTCGTGTATCGCGCGGCCGACGGCCGGGAAATCGAGTTCTCGACGCTGCATCTGCCCGACCGCGTCCTGAACGCCGGCGATTCCGTCTACCTCGCGCGCGAACGGCTCACTCTGCGCTGCGTGCGCCAGTACCAGTACGCCGTCGAAGACGCGACCGGCACCGTGCGCGATTTTTTCGCCGTCCCGAAGGATCCGAGCGGGCGCGCGCGGCTCGTGCGCCTGCGCAATCGCCTCGGCGACGAACAGCGGTTCGCTTACGACGCCGACGGCCGACTCGAGCGCGTCACCGATCCGAACGGGCGCGCGCTCACCTTCGAGTACGACGCCGCGAATCGCCTCGCCCGGGTCGACGTGGTCGGCACCGACGGAAAAGCAGAACGCGTGGGTCTCTACACGTACGACCGCGACGGCGATCTCGTCGAAGCCCGCGACGCGCTCGGCAATAGCTATCGCTACGAGTACGTCGAGCACCTCCTCGTCAAAGAAACGAACAAGAACGGTCTCTCGTTTTACTTCCAGTACGACGGCGTCGACTCCACCGCGAAGTGCATTCGCACCTGGGGTGACGGCGGCATCTACGACCACGTCATCACGTACGCGCCGGATGGCACGAAGACGCTCGTCGAAAACTCGCTCGGTCACATCACCCTCTACGAGCTGGATCCGCGCGGCCAGGTCGTCGCGATCACCGACGCGCTCGGCCGAAAGATCACGTACGAATACGACGACAAAACCGGGCAAAAACTGGTCGAGGTCGCGCCGGGCGGCGCGGAAACGAAGCGCGCGTACGACGCGCGCGGCAATCTGACGAAGACCACGCGACCGGACGGCGGTGAGGTCCTCATCGACTACAACGCCGGCAATCAACCGGTACACGCCGTCGATCCCATCGGCGGCGAGTGGAACTGGTCCTACGACGCGGCGGGCCGCATCATCGGCAGAGCCAATCCCAGCGCCGAGAAAACGCAGTTTCACTGGGACGGCCCGCGCCTCATCGCGATCACCGATCCGGCGGGTCAGCACACGCGCTTCGGCTACGACGGAGCGCAGAACCTCGCCTCGCTCGTCACGCCCGACGGCGCCACGAGCCAGTGGAGCTACGACGGCTTGGGTCGCCTCCGCACCGACACCGACGTGAACGGCAACGTCCGCCGTCGGTTCCACGATCCGCTCGGCAGAGTCGAACGCGTCGACGAACCCGACGGCAATCGGCGCGTCCTCGAATACGACCCGGAAGGCAACGTCGTTCACGCCGTCGACAAGCTCCACGACGTCCGCTTCGAATATCGCGGCATGAATCGCCTCGCCGCACGGAGCGAGGCCGGCACGCGCGTCGAGTTTCACTACGACACCGAAGATCGTCTCATCGGTATCAAGAACGAACACGGCTTCGTCTATCGCTTCGTCCTCGACGGCTCGGGCGACATCGCCGAGGAGTACGGCTTCGACGATCTGCGTCGTCGCTACATCCGCGACGCGGCCGGCCGCGTGCAGCTCACCGCGCGCCCCGAAGGCCAGACCACCGAATACGCCTACGACGAGAGCAACCGCGTCGTCGCCGTCTCTTACAGCGACGGCAGCGCAGAAGCCTACGAATACCGTAAAGACGGCAGCCTCGTGGCCGCCAAGAACGACAGCGCCGAGCTCGTGTTCGAACGCGACCCACTCGGGCGCGTCCTCAAAGAGACGACCGGCGACGACTGGGTCCTTTCCAGCTTCGATTCCCTCGGTCGCCGCCGCGACGTCAAATCATCGAGGGGCCTCCATCAGCGGATCCGTCGCAACGCCATGGGCGACGTCGTCGGGGTCGACGCCGAAATCGTAGGTTTGAAGGGGAATGGGGGCACGCTCCACGACGGAGCGCGTCCGAGTGGGGACTCGAGCGACCACGCCGCTGGTCGCGTGCAGTTCTCCGCGTCGTTCACCCGCGACCGCATGGGCCTCGAGCTCGAGCGCGCCCTGCCCGGCGGCATTCGCAGCACGTGGCAGCGCGACTCGTTGGGCCGCCCCGTCGGGCAGGAAATCTGGCGCGGCGAGTCCACTCTGAGCGCGCGCCAGTACGTCTGGGACGTCGGCGATCGCCTCACGAAGATCATCGACGCCCTCACCGGCCCCATCGACTACTCGCACGACGCCCTCGGCAACCTCGAATCCGCCCGCTACGCGGACGGCAAGTTCGACCTCCGCATGCCGGACGCCGTCGGCAATCTGTTCAAGACCGGCGATCGCAGCGACCGCAAATACGGCCCCGCCGGCCAGCTCCTCGAAGCGCGCACCGAGCGCGGCATCACCCGCTACGAGTACGACCCCGAAGGCAATCTCTCGAAGAAGCTCGACCCCGACGGCGGCGTCTGGACCTACCACTGGAACGCCTCCGGCATGCTCACGAGGGTCGTGCGCCCCGACGCCCGCGAAGTCACCTTCACCTACGACGCCCTCGGCCGTCGCATCTCGAAAACCTACCGCGGCAAAACCACCCGCTGGATCTGGGACGGCAACGTCCCCCTCCACGAATGGATCGAGCGCGCCCCCGACGCCGAAGACGACGAATCGCAGCCCCAACAGACCAAGGCCTACGACGGCGAAAAAGCCCTCCAAGCCCTCCTTGCTGGTCGCCCCGCAACCGGCCCCCCTGGCGAAATCGATCCGACCAAGGCACTTGCCGCATCCAACGGCGGCACGCCGGAAGCGCCGATCACCTGGCTGTTCCATCCAGAAAGCTTCGCGCCGCTAGCCAAAGTCGTCGGCGGCGAGCGTTACGGCATCGTCACGGACCATTTAGGCACCCCGCGCGCGATGTACGACGCGGACGGCGACGAAGTTTGGTCGGCAGACGTCGACACGTACGGCGAGCTCCGCAACGTGCGCGGCGAAAAGGCGGCAGTGCCGTTCCGCTGGCCGGGCCAGTACGAGGATGCGGAGACGGGGCTCTATTACAATCGGTTTAGGTACTACGACAAGGCCGCCGGGCAATACCTGAGTCAGGATCGACTAGGCACCGGCGCAGGCCTCCGCCTGCTCGGATACGTCCCGGATCCGTTGACGTGGCACGACCCGCTCGGTCTCGCGGGAACCGGTCCGCAGATCGACCCAGACGGCTTTTTCGCCGCGCGCAACGAATACGGCAGAGGCAGCGGAAGCGGGCAAGTTTCCATTCCTTACCAAGGCACCCGTAGCCGCGACTTCACTCAAGCAAACAAGGCGGCTGGGTTCTCGGAAACTCCGGAGGGGTACACCTGGCATCACGCCAACTACGACCCCGAGACGGGCTTCGGCGACATGCAACTCGTCAAGGAGTCGGTACACGCGAGCAAGAGCCACGCGGGCGGCGTCTCGGAGTTCTCCGCAGCAACGGGGATCAAATACGACACGTCCGAAGCCGTGGAGCACGTCGAGTCCGAAGGCAGACTATTGGGCAGGGCTTGTCATTGACGACTCAGCAAGAGCGACGATGAAGAACGAGAGCGGAACCAATGAGCACGAAAAGGAAAAGGACCTCCCTTGCGCCGGGGCAAACCAAGGAGCAGATGTTCGAGGCGTACAAAGCGGCGCTCGCGAATCGCCCTGCCCCGAAGAAAAAGGCGGCAACCGACGAGAAGGAGTCGGCCACAGACGCCTACGGCAACACGTGGTCGCGAATCATCCGCGCTACGCCGAAGCAGCTCGCTGCGGCGTCCGCCGCGCTCGGCGTGCAAATTCCGAAGGATCTCGCCGAGCTCCTCACTCGCTTCGGCGGCGGGAAGCCCGTGAGGAACTACTACGCGAACCGGGAATATGGCATCGAGGTGAGCGTTGGGTATCTCTTGCCGTTCGCGGACAAGGGAAAGGTGTCGGGATTGGCCACCACCTGTCTGAGCTATCGTAAGGCACAGCAGCTATCGCAGGATCTCGTTCCCTTCGCTCTGGACAGCGGTCACGCCAATCTTCTTTGTCTCCGCTTGCCGAAAGCCGACGTCGTTTATTGGTTGCACGACGACAGCGAAGACCGCGTCCGAAAAGTGGCGCCCTCCCTGGAGAATTTCCTGGCTGGACTGTCCGAGGCGCCGTTCTAACCGCGCATCGCGCGCATCCTTCGCGACCGAGTATCGCGCTTAAGACGCCACTAGTGCGACGACGCTGATCTTGCCACGGTGGCTGCTCGCGGTAACCGGAGCGGGGCCAATGCCGAGCCTCACCGCCCACTCCGTCGACGCGCGTGCGAGCGAGGCGGCGGTCTGTTGGGTGCACGCTGCCCCGAGCGGCGAGCGCTGGTGGTCCCCAACGATCGCGCGACCCTACTCGCGAATGTCATTCAAATGCGCGGCCCCCAAACCAAAACAGCACCCGCAGGCGCAATTGTACGCGTAGGCATTGGCCACCAATGAAATCGCTCATTGTATGTGTTGGTAGAACGTCTGCCAACGAAGCTCTACCACCGAGTTGGGCGTCGTCGAGAGAGACTGTAGCGTTCGGCGCGTAGTTTGCTTTGGGAAGTGATCGACCCATGAAGAAATGACTACGTTCGTCTCGAACTCATCGGAGCATCGGGATTCTTTGCTGTTCGGTGCGACGCTCAGCGCTGGGAGTCACTCGCGGTTGGCGCCACCCCACAATCCTCCTTGACGCACCTTAGCCAGAAGGCGAGAGTCGCCCAGCCGGGGGGGTTTGGCCTTCGGCATCCTTGATAGCTCGGGAGGGACCGAGCATGGACGATCCGTATTACCTCGCTTCGGGTGTTCGCGAAGGAGAGATCCTCGCTGACAAATACCGCGTCGAGCGCGTGCTCGGAGTCGGCGGGATGGGTGTCGTCGTCGCGGCGCACCACCTCCAGCTCGATGAGAAAGTCGCGCTGAAGTTTCTCTTACCGGCGCTGCTCGCCAACAAGGAGGCGGTGTCCCGTTTCGCTCGGGAGGCGCGGGCAGCCGTCAAGATCAAGAGCGAGCACGTCGCTCGCGTTTCCGACGTCGGGACGCTCGAGAACGGCGCTCCGTACATGGTGATGGAGTACTTGGAGGGCAGCGATCTCTCCATGTGGCTCGGCCAACGGGGCGCCCTTCCGATCGAACAAGCGGCGGAGTTCATTCTGCAAGCCTCGGAGGCGATCGCGGAAGCCCACGCTCTCGGAATCGTGCACCGTGATCTGAAGCCGGCGAACCTGTTCGTCATTCGCCGACCGGACAGCACCCTGTCCGTCAAGGTTCTCGATTTCGGAATCTCGAAATCGACAGGCCTCGGAGGATCAGGTGCTGGATCCTCCGTCACCCAGACGTCCGCGCTGATGGGTTCGCCGCTCTACATGTCGCCCGAGCAGATGCAGTCGTCGAAGGACGTCGACACGCGCAGCGACATCTGGTCGCTCGGGGTGATCCTCTACCAGCTTGTCGCGAACGCACCGCCGTTCCACGCCGACACCATGCCGGAGCTCGTCCTCACGATCGTCTCGAGGGGGCCGGATCCGCTGCGCGCTCATCGCGCGGACGTGCCGGAAGGTTTCGAGACGGTGATTCTCCGTTGCCTCGACAAGGATCGCGGCAAGCGCTTCCAAACCGTGGGCGAGCTCGCGATCGCGCTCTTGCCGTTCGGCCCCAAGCGAGCGAAAGCGTCGGTCGAACGCATCAGTGGGATCCTGCGTGCGGCGGGATTTTCGGAAAGCACGCTCGCGTTGCCCCCGTCCTCGGATCAGAGGAGCGATGTCGTGCCGGAAACGGGCACCGCTGCGTCGTGGGGTAGAACGACGGCGAAGAAGAATCCGCGCGGCGTGACATTGCTCGCCGGACTCGGTGTACTCGCGCTCGCCGGCGGAGGGTTGGGCTACTGGCGCACCCACGTCGCTCCTGCCGCTCCCGCCGCAAGCGTTGCAACGACCGGAACTGCGACGCCGTCCACGGCAACCGTCGCTTCCGATCCCATCGCTGTACCTTCGACGGCGACCGTTGGCTCGCCGCTCGCCGCAAACGCTAGCGCTTCCGCGCCCGAGCCCCTCGTGTCCGCCGTTCGCACGGACGCGCCGCCGGCGAACGCGCCGCCGGTCGCCGATCAGCCGCGCGCATGCACCGGTGGAGCCGCGCGGTGCTCGGGTGCCCTCATTCAGAGGTGCAGCACCGAAGGCCATTGGCAAGCCGGGGTTTCCTGTCCCGCGGCCGAGCGCTGTCGCGACGGTAGGTGTGAGAGCCCACCCTCGTCGGCCGTGACTCCAGCGTCGGTGTCGGTCACGCATCCCCAAAATCAGGCAGCGACACAACCCAATCCCAATCCCACCACACCCCCAGCACCGGCGCATCCCTCCGACATCTTCAAGGACCGAAACTAGATGACGACGAACTCCCTCGCGTTTCGCGCCGCATTTTCGTTCACTGTCGTGGCCGCGGCGCTCGGTTCCTTCGACGCGCGCGCGCAAGAATCCGGCAACGCCGCTGCCGCACAGGGACTCTTCGACGACGCACGCGCGCTGATGGACGCCGGCAAGGCTGCCGAGGCGTGTCCGAAGTTCGAGGAGAGTCAGAAGCTCGACCCCGCGAGCGGCACGCTGGTCAATCTCGCGAAGTGTTACGAAGACACCGGTCACATCGCGTCCGCGTGGAGCACGTACCTCGAAGCAGCGGCATCCGCGAGCGCTGCCGGTAACGCCGATCGCGAACGCGGTGCTCGCGAGCGCGCCGCCGCCCTGGCTCCGCGCGTCTCCAAGCTGATCATCGACGTGCCCGTCGAGGCGCGCATCGATGGGCTCACCATCACCCGCGACGGCGTGGCCGTCGGCGCTCCACAGTGGGGAGACGCCGTGCCCGCCGATGCCGGCGATCACGCCGTTCGAGCCGCTGCTCCCGGCCATCAAGATTGGAAAACTCTCGCCGTCGTGAGCGGCGAAGGCGCGACCGTTCACATCTCCGTTCCGAAGCTCGTCGCGAACGCCGCACCCGCGCGCGGCGCGGAGAAAACGAGCGGCCTCGGCGCGCAGCGCGTCGCCGCTATCGCCGCGGGGGGCATCGGCGTCGTCGGGATCGCCGTCGGCACCGTGTTCGGCGTGAAGGCCATCTCCGACAAGAGCGACGCGGACAAGTCGTGCAACGGCACCGCGTGCACCACAAAACAAGGCGTGAGCGCGGGCAACGATGCTCACTCCGCGGGCAACGTCGCGACCGTCGGCATCATCGTCGGTGCCGTCGGCGTCGCCGCCGGAGCCGCGCTCTGGTTCACCGCTCCCAAGGAGAATGCCGTCCAAGTAGGCGCCGGGCCCGGCAACGTCCAGATTCGCGGAGTTTTCTGATGCGCTCTCGAGAAGTGGCAAAAGTGCTTGTCGGAAGCGCGTTGGCCGTCGCGTGCAACGGTGTCCTTGGCATTGGCTCCGGCTACCACCTGAGCTCGTCGAGGGTTCGAGACGCGGGCGGCTGTGATAACGACGAGAGTTGCTCGCAGCTCGACTCGAGTGTCGGAGGCGGCGGGATGACGACCGCGAAAGACGGAGGAACCGGAGGACTCGTCGGTGCGGCTGGCAGTGGTGGAACGCTCGAGTCGGGAGGCAACACCGGAAGCGGCGGCACTGCCGCCCCGAGTGGCCTCGACGGCGGCGGCGCGATGGCGTCTGGTGGTAGCGGCGGCGTGACGGCGTCCGGAGGTAGCGGCGGCGTGACGGCGTCCGGAGGTGGCGGCGGCGCGACGGCGTCCGGAGGTAGCGGCGGCGTGACTGCGTCCGGAGGTAGCGGCGGCGCGACAGGAGGCACCGGGGGAAGCACCGGCTCCAGCGGCGGTTCGGGAGGGTCGACTGGCGTCGGGGGCCCCTGTCAGAACGGAAACTACCAATGCTCGGGCAACACGTCGCAGGTGTGCACGAACGGCGCCTGGACCACCAATCAGGTGTTCGGCACCGCGACGTGCGTCGTGGCGACGGGCCTG
>CAZDNG010000067.1:30515-49048 GCA_964506835.1 uncultured Polyangiaceae bacterium | reverse complement strand
ACGGGCATTGGGCGTCACGGCGTCGGTCTTGTCTCGCTCGACGGGCATTGGGCGTCACGGCGTCGGTCTTGTCTCGCTCGACGGGCATTGGGCGTGGCGGCATCGCGTCTCGTCTCGCTCGGACGGACCATCGGCGTCGCGGCGTCGCGGGGGTCTCGACGAGCAATGGACGTCACGAGCCCGTCGGGGTGTGGCGGTGCTCGCACGCATCAGAATCGTGGTTCGCGAATCCGGAGCACGCGGCGCGACGGCCTTGCCGATCGACATCGCGAGTGGTCGCTTCGCGTGGAGTCGGAGACCGCGAGCTCCGTGCGTGAGCGCGAATGAGCGCGAGTGAGCGCGCGCGGCGGCGCACGGCGACCCTCGCGCTCGAGTATCGAATCGCCCTACGCACGAGTCGCAAGGATCGATTTCACTCATCGCGAGATCGAGTGAGACAAATGGAGGCAGCGCGCGAATCCTTCATCACCCTACATGTATCGATTGACCATCTCTCCCGTGATCTGGCGTGTGGGGTTGCCCGCTAGTTTACGAATCGCGTCGACAGGTTCTTCACGAACCAGCCGAATTGCCGGGAAAACCCCGCGCGGGCGATTCCCGGAATCTCGAATCGGAGGCGAAATTGTTTCCGCACAATTTCTATCGACGAGAGTGAGGCGCGCATCGAAAAGCCGACGCAGCGGCCGACGGCGCGCGATCGATGGGGCTCTCTCTATGTCATGATGGAAGGGTGGGAGAACTTTCGGTGCCGACGCTCCACGCCATGGCGGACACCGCCGGCATCGAAGGCACAGCAACCGAAGGACGCACCGACTCGCCGGTCATCGCCTTTCTGCAACCCATCGTGTCGGTGCGCCAGCAATCGATCCGGATGGTCGAGGCGCTGGCTCGCTCCCGCGACGGCCACGGCAACCTGCTGACCCCGGCAGCGCTCTTCGGACGGGCGGACGCGATCGGCCGGCGGGCGGAGCTCGAGCGTGCGTGTCGGCTCGCGGGGCTCGACGCGTACCGAAAGGTCGTTCACCCGGCGTTCGAGCCGGTGTTGTCGCTCAACGCGGACACGTCGCTCGTGCTCGCGGGCGCTCGCGGCGCCGAGGTGCTCGCCAGTGACGCCGCCGATCGCGGCGTCGCACCGTCGTCGATCGCGATCGAGATCCTGGAGTCGGCCTTCAGCGACTCGCGAGAGCTCGAACGGTTCTGCCGTGCGGCGCGAGCGCTCGGGTTCTTGCTCGCGCTGGACGACGTGGGCACCGGGCACTCGAACCTCGAGCGGATCCCCCGACTCGAGCCGGACATCTTGAAGATCGACCGCACGCTCGTCGAAAACATGAGCACGAGCTACCATCGCCGCGAAGTGTTCCGGGCGTTGCTCGCGCTCTCTCATCAGATCGGTGCAGTGGTCATCGCAGAAGGAGTAGAGCACGAAGAAGACGTGCTCACCGGTTTGTCCCTCGGATGCGACCTGTTCCAGGGCTTCTATTTCGGCGCGCCCCGAGACCCGGGTGACGGCGGAGCGCTCCACGACCAGGAGCGCGTCCTGCAGATGGGGCGCAAGCTGCGGCAGCAAGCCATTTCTCGCCTGAACGACCGCCGCGTCCGCCAGCGCAACAACGAGCTCGTCCTCGCCTCCCTGGTCGAACGGATGCGGCCACTACACGAACCGGAGTTCGAAGCCGCACTGCTGGACGCGGTCGAGCGAGAGTCGTTCGTCGAGGCCCTCTATGTCCTCGACGAACACGGCCTCCAGGTCACCGAAACCGCCTATAGGACGCCCCCGGCCGAACGACGGCGTACCCTATTTCGGCCGGCCCCGCGCGGGGCGGATCAGTCCCTGAAACATTATTTCCTGATGCTCGACGCGGGCCTCGAAAAATTCACCTCGGATCCGTATATTTCGAGCGCATCGGGCAGTTATTGCATCACGATGAGCCGCTATTTCGGAAATATCCTGGGCCGCCGCTACGTCCTCTGTTGCGACATCGTCGTGCCGTCGGCCACGTGAGCGACGATACGAAGTAGAAGTAGAAGCTACCTAATGGCTTCTGGCGCCGTGACTTCGCCGCTTCGCGCTGACACCGAGCCTCCTCGGTCGGTGCCGTTCGCTTACTCGGTGCCGCCGGCGAGGCGCGACGAGATCTTCGGGCCCGACGGTACACCGCACTCGCATAGCAAACCCTTGGTCGCGGCACTCGCCGCGCTGGGCCCCGTCGAGATGCAGCGCACCTGGGACCGCGCCCGGCGACTCATCCGCGACAACGGCGTCACCTACAACGTTTACGGCGATCCGCGCGGCATGGATCGACCTTGGGAACTCGACCTCGTTCCGTTGGTCATCGACGCGCCGACGTGGGCCTTCGTCTCGCGCGGTCTCGCGCAGCGCGCCGAGCTCTTGAACCGCGTCCTCGTCGATCTGTACGGACCGCAGAACCTCGTGCTCCGCGGATCGGTGCCGCCGGAGCTCTTGCTCGCGAGCCCGAGCTTCTTGCGCGCCCTTCGCGGCGCGGCGCTTCCCGGCAACATCGCGCTGCATCTATCGGCG
This sequence comes from uncultured Polyangiaceae bacterium, assembly GCA_964506835.1. Classification (GTDB taxonomy): domain Bacteria; phylum Myxococcota_A; class Polyangia; order Polyangiales; family Polyangiaceae; genus DASZVB01. Next base: position 46,509 of record CAZDNG010000067.1, on the reverse strand, counting down.
ACCGATCTCGCGCGGCGCTCGGACGGAAGTTTTTGCGTGCTCGGCGATCGCACGCAGGCGCCGTCCGGCGCGGGCTACGCGCTCGAAAACCGCATCGTCCTGTCGCGCACCCTGCCCGATCTGTTCGGCGACTGTCACGTCGAGCGACTCGCCCCGTACTTCCGGGCGATGCGCGAGATGCTCTTGTCGCTCTCGCCGCGCGGCCGCGAAAGTCCGCGCATCGTCCTCCTCACACCGGGGCCTCACAACGAGACCTACTTCGAACACGCTTACCTCGCGCGCTACCTCGGGTTCGCGCTCGTCGAGGGCGGCGATCTGACGGTCCGCGATCGCCGCGTCTATCTGAAGACGTTGCGCGGCCTCGAGCGCGTCGACGTGATCCTCCGCCGGCTCGACGACGCGTTTTGCGATCCGCTCTCGCTGCGCACCGATTCATCGCTCGGAGTGGCGGGGCTCGTGCACGCCGTGCGCGCCGGAAATGTCGCCGTCGCCAACGCGCTCGGCAGCGGGGTCGTCGAAACGCCGCTGCTCCACGCCTTCTTGCCCCGGCTCTGTGGCGAGCTCCTCGGTGAGGAGCTCGTCCTGCCGAATGTCCCGACGTTCTGGTGCGGCGAGCCCGAAGGGCTCTCGTACACCCTGTCGCACCTGGAAGACCTCGTCATTCGGCAGACCTTCGAATCGCCGAGCACGTTCGAACCGGTATTCGTCGGCGATCTCGCCAAGGCCGACCACGACGCCCTTGCCGACCACATTCGTGCGCGCCCGGCGTCGTTCGTCGCGCAGGAACGGATCGAGCTCTCTACCGCGCCGGTCTGGGCGGAAGGACGACTCTCGCCGCGCCCGGTCGCCCTCCGCGCGTTCGTCACGCGCACGCTCGACGGGTATCGCGCGATGCCGGGCGGGCTCGTGCGCGTCGCGGCCGAGCGCGAGTCGTTCGTCGTGTCCATGCAGCGCGGCGCGGGCAGCAAGGACGTGTGGGTGCTCTCGGGCGAGGAACAGGTGAATCCGCTCACGTTGCTTCGCACCGGAACACAGCCGGTCGCCATCGTACGGAGTGGCGGCGACATGCCGAGCCGTGTCGCCGACAATCTATTCTGGTGGGGTCGCTACCTCGAGCGCGCGGAAGGAACGGTGCGCCTGCTCCGCAGTCTGCTCGCTCGTCTCACCGACGACTCGGTCACGGCGGAGGTGCCGGAGCTTCCGGCCCTGGTGAGAGCGCTGAAGGCAAGCAGCGAATTTCATCTCGACGGCTTCGTCGACCCCGGACAGAACAACGCGCTCGACTTCGCTCTCGGCGGCCGCCTCTTCTCGAAGGATCTGAAGCACAGCTTGAACGCGGCGTTCCGCGCCGCGTCGGTCGTCCGCGATCGCCTCTCCGCCGACTCGTGGCGTATCGTGAGCCAGCTCGAGCGCCTCGTCGAAGGCGCGACGTCCGAGCCGACCCTGAAGCTCTCGGACATTTTCGAGGTGCTCGGCGAGCTGGTGATCCTGTTCTCCGCACTCAACGGTCTCTCGATGGAGAACATGACGCACGGCCCAGGATGGCGCTTCGCCGACATGGGCCGACGCGTCGAACGGCTGCAATACGTGGTGCGGCTCTTGCGCGCACTGCTCGTGCCGGTGGTTCCCGAGGACGGGCCGACGCTCGAGGCGCTCCTCGAGATAGCCGATAGCGTGATCACTTATCGAACGCGATACCCTGGAGTCCTCGAGGTCGCGCCGGTGCTCGATCTTCTCCTCACCGACGAGACCAATCCGCGGTCCGTCGCATTCCAGCTCACGGCGCTTCGCGACCACATCGAGAAGCTCCCTCACAACGACCGTTCGCCGATGCGGCCCGAAGAGGCGCGCATCGTGCTTCGCGTGCTCTCGCTCGTCGAGCTCGCCGACGTACACGCGCTCTCGTCTCTCGACGAAGGCGCGGCGCGCCCCGAGCTCGATGCGTTGCTCGCCGAGCTCGAGCTCGCCGGTCCCGATTTCGCCGAGAGCTTGACGCGAAGCTACCTGACGCACGCCCAGCCGTCTCAATCGCTCGACGGGCTCTCCTGAATCGAGCTTGCCGAAGCCATTTTTCGCGGCGATTCGCGCCGCTCGAAAAGGAGCTCGTCGGGCGAGATTTTCGATGCGGAACGTGCGATGACGTTCGGTCGAAAGAGGACGTTGCGAGAGCGGATGCTGTATCGAGTGACGCACCAAACGGTCTACGCCTATGAGCGGCGCGTCCTGGTTTCTCACAACGAGGCCCGGGTCACCCCGCGCGAGACGCCGGCGCAAGCGCCGCGGAGGACGCAGCTCCTCATCGAACCCACGCCGGTCGAGCTGGTCGTGGACCACGATTTTTTCGGCAACACGCTCCACTTCTTTTCGCTCGAAGAGCCGCACGATCGCCTGAGCGTCTCGGCGGTGAGCGACGTCGAAGTGAACCGCGTGGAGCCGCCCGCGGTGGCGCTGACCCCGGCGTGGGAATCCGTCGCGGAATTGCTCCGCCGCGAGCACACGGCGCACGGGCTCGAAGCGCTCGGTTACACCTACGGGTCACCGTTCGTGCCGCTGGTCCCCGACGTGCTGCCCTACGCGACGGAGTCGTTCGCCAAGGGTCGCCCGGTGCTCGACGCGGCGCTCGAGCTCACCGAGCGCATCCACCGCGACTTCAAGTACGAGCAAGGCACCACGTCGATCGCGACGCCGATCCGCGAGATTTTGCGTACGCGACAAGGCGTCTGCCAGGATTTCGCGCACGTCGAGCTCGCGATGCTCCGCGCGCTCGGGTTATCGGCGCGGTACGTGAGCGGCTATGTTCGCACGCATCCACCGCCGGGGAAGCCACGGCTCGTCGGCGCCGATGCCTCGCACGCCTGGGTGTCTCTTTACTGCCCGGGCTTCGGTTACGTCGACCTGGATCCGACGAACGGGGTCATTCCCACCGACGAGCACGTCACCGTCGCCTGGGGACGCGACTTCGGCGATGTGAGCCCACTCCGCGGAGTCATCCTCGGCGGCGGCCGCCACACCCTCTCCGTCAGCGTCGACGTAGAGTCGTAGAAGCTACCAGGCACCTTCTAGACTAGAACTGCGGTCACTGCTGCTGTTGGCGCTGTTGTTGGACTTGCGCCTTGTTGCGGTCTTGTTGTGCCTGGTGTTGCTGCTCGAGCCGCGCGCCGGGGACGGCCAACCGATTCGTCGGTGACTCGGCGTAGCTCGGCACGTGGAACGGGAGCACGAACGGCGCGAGGCTGATCGGCGTGTCGACGGGATGGATCACCACCGACGCGGCGATCGTCTCTTCGGCGTCGCCGCGATATACGCCGCGGTTCGGCGGTACGTCGAGGTAGCTCCGGCCCGTGGCGACCGCGATGTGCTGCTCTCCGACGAGCTCGCCGTGGGTCGGGTCGAATCCGAGCCACCCCACCGAGGGAACGAACGCCTCGCACCAGGCGTGAGTCTCGACCTCCGGGAGATCGGACCGGTAGAGGTAACCGGAAACGTAGCGACACGGCACGCCGACCAAGCGAAGGAGCGCGAGCGCGAGGTGTGCGAAGTCCTGGCATACGCCCACGCCATGATCGAGCGCTTCGACGACGGTGGTGCCGGCGTTGGTGACGCCTTTCTTGTATTCGAGCACGCCTTGCACGCCTTCGGTCACGCGGCGCACCACGTCGACGATCCGCACTTCTTCGTAGAGCTTGAGTCGCTCGCCGATCTCGAGAACCCGCGGGTCGCGCTCGACCGGCCCATGAAAGCGCACGAAATCCAGAAGACGGTGGCTCGGCGTGGATTGACGGAGAGGATCGGTGACGCGCATCGGATCGAGAGACAGCGCGTGCGTCTCGACGACCGAGTTCGACAGAATGATGACCCGGTCGTGAAAAGCGACGACCGAGAACTGATGCACCGGGTTTCCTTGCCAATCGACGTGGCTCGAGACGCGCGCGTCGGGCTTCACGGCGATGTTGAACTGGCGAAGTGTCTGGTGAGCATCGGAGCGCGGCGTGAGCCGCACCTCCATCACGGATTCGCTGATCCGCGTGGAGTAGACGAGCTCGGTCCGGTGCTGGATATTGAAGAGCATCTTTTTTTCGACCCTGGACCTGCTAGAGGAGGAAATATTTCCTCGCGAGCACCGTGCTCGCCGTGTTCATTTCCGACACCACGTCTTCGAGAAACCCCGTCGGACCGCGATCGAGAATCTCGTCGATATCGCCGTAATCGAGGCGCGACGCCATGCGCCCGAACGCGCGGACCACGCCGTCGTCGGGGTCGCCGTGGAGCACCGACAAACGCCGCGCGAAGTCCGCGGCGGTGTCGGCGGAGAACCGGATCGCCCGCGGGAATTCGCGATCGAATACCAGAAAATCGAGCACGCTTCGCGCGTCGACCCGGCGCGGATGGGCCTTTCGGTAGGCCTCGAGCGCGCCGGCGCTCTTCAAGAGCGTGATCCACATGACGTTCTCGTGTGACGTCGTGACCGAATCGGACCCCCGGGGCCTGAGCGCCATACGCACGCTGATCGTGCGACTGAGGCGATCCGTCCGTTCCATGAACTTCCCCATCTTGAGGAAGATCCACCCTTTGCCGCGCAGCATCGACGCGTCGGTCACGCCGTCCCAGACGAAGCTGGCCGTTTGCACCGAGGTCAGCGCGTGCACGAGCCGTGCCTCGCTGCGGGGCATGGTGCGCGCCTCTTCGAGCGCCCAGTACGCTTGATTCAAATGACGCCACATTTCGGGGGCGATCACTTCGCGTACCTGGCGCGCGTTTTCGCGCGCGAGCAGGATTGCGGAGACCAACGACGACGGCGCGGTCTGGTCGAATACGACGTCGTCGACGGTGCCGTCGGGCGCGCCGAGCGTCGTCAAGGTCGCGCGCCACTGCGCCGACGCGCCTTCGCGATCCACTTCGCTGAGGTCGACCAGGAGATCTCGCGTGACCTCGAGAAGCCGCGCCATGTGCTCTGCGCGTTCGAGGTATCGCCCCATCCAATAGAGCGAATCCGCGACGCGACTCAGCATTCGCATCATCAGGCCCCCGCCGGCGCTTCTGGCTTGCCTTCGCCTGCGAGCACCCACGTATCTTTGTAGCCGCCGCCCTGACTCGAATTGACGACGAGCGACCCCTTGCGGAGCGCGACGCGCGTGAGCCCTCCGGGGATGACGCGGATCTTCTCTCCGTAGAGGATGTAAGGGCGGAGATCGACGCAGCGCCCGTCGAGACGACCGTCCACGACGGTCGGATGCTGCCCGAGGCTGATCGTGGGCTGCGCGATGTACGAACGCGGGTTGGCGAGAATGCGTCGCTTGAAATCCTCGCGCTCGGCGGCCGTGGACTGCGTCCCGATGAGCATGCCGTAGCCGCCCGAAGCGTCCGTCTGCTTGACGACCAGCTCGTCGAGATGCTCGACGATGTACCGGCGATCTTCCTCGCGCGACGCGATGTACGTGTGCACGTTCGGCAGAATCGGTTCTTCGCCGAGGTAGTAGCCGATCATGTCGGGCACGAACGGATAGATGGCCTTGTCGTCGGCGACGCCGGTGCCGGGCGCGTTTGCGAGCGCGACTTGACCACTCCGGTACGCCGCGAAAATCCCGGGGCACCCGAGCACCGAATCCGGACGGAATACGACGGGATCGAGAAAGTCGTCGTCGATGCGACGATAGATGACGTCGACCCGCTGGAGGCCGTCGGTGGTGCGCATGCACACCGCGCCGTCCTTGATGACGAGGTCGCGGCCTTCGACGAGCGTGACGCCCATCTGTCGAGCCAGGAAGCTGTGCTCGAAGTACGCGGAGTTGTACACGCCGGGCGAGAGCACGACGATGTTCGGCGCGTCAGACGCGCGCGGCGCGACGAACTGGAGCGTCTCGCGCAGCCAGTGTGCGTAGTCCTCGACCGGGCGAACGCCGTAGTGCTCGAAGAGCACGCGGAACACCCGCTTCATCACTTCGCGGCTCTCGAGCACGTAGCTCACCCCGCTCGGGTTCCGCGCGTTGTCCTCGAGCACGAGAAACCGGCCGTCCTTGTCGCGAATCAGATCCGTCCCGACGACGTGGATGTAGATGCCGCCGGGCGGCTCCATGCCGATCATCTCGCGGCGAAAGAAGCTCGCGCCGTAGACTAGCTCCGGCTCGAGCAACCCGTCGCGAAGGATCCGCTGTTCGCCGTAGATGTCTTTGAGGAAGAGATTCAGCGCCTCGGTGCGCTGGATCAGCCCGCGCTCGATGCGCTCCCACTCGGTTGCCGAGATCAGTCGCGGGATCGGATCGAAGGGGAACACTTTCTCGATCCCCGCCGTGTCGGAGTAGACCGTGAACGTGACTCCCTGATTCCGAAGCAGGAGATCGACGGTGCGTTGACGCGCCTCGAACTCCGGCCCCGTGAGTTCGGCCATGCTCTGCGCGAGCGCCCTGTACAGGGGGCGCACCTCGCCGCTGGCCGCGAACATCTCGTCGTAGTGGCTACCGGGAGCCGTCGTGTAGTCGTCGAAGCGCACCTGGCACCCATCACACCCTGGGTCTGATTCAATCAGGTTTCGCTCTCTTTTCCTCCGAACGGCTCGGCGCCGCAAGGGCGGGATTCTGAAAGCGAATCGTCAGGATCGAACGTTGCGACGAACCGACGGGTTCACCTTTTCGACGGTCTCGAGCGCGAGCACTCGCAGCGGACCCCCGGAAGTGGCGACTTTGTTCGGGTCGACCACTTCGCGAACCGCGGGCAAATCGCGATACGAGCCGTGCGCGGGTCGAGGCTTGAACGGCTGCGGCGTGGGCGTCGGTTTTGGACGCCCACTCGGAATCAGCGCGATCGCGCGATCGATCCGGTGGGCGCCCTCGAAGGCCTCGACGATCTGATGCACCAAAATATAAGCGGCGATCTGCGCCTGCTCGATTCGCGCCCTGCTGGCCGAAAGTCCCGCCACGTTCGCCGCGCGCTCCTCCACGGTGAGCAGTTCTGCCCCGGCGGCGAACAGGCCGTCGAGGAACGCTGCATCGAGACCGTACAGGCGAGCGCGCGTCCGCACGCTCGCGTCGGCGGAAGAAAGAAGTGTCCGCCCGAGCTGCGACAGACGATGGAGCACTTGCGAAACGGCGAAGCTCGTCCCGAACGTCGCATCGAGCGCGATCTCCTCGCGGACCGCGGCGGCGTCACCGGCAACCTTCTCGAGCACCGCGCGCGCTTGCGCGCAAAGGGACGTGTTGCGGTCGAAGAGCTGCCTCACTTGCGCCGCCGCGTCGGAGCGCTCGTCCTCGAGCTTCAAGAACTGCGCGTGGTTGCGATCGAGAGCGAGCGCTTGCTCGGCGGCGAGGGACAAGAGCGACAGCGAGAACCCGCGGATCAGCGCGCGCTGTGGGCCCGAAGAGCGCTGCCAGATGTCGTGCGATTCGAGACACACCGAGTACGCACGCTCGACGAACTCCGCGACCGGCTCTTCCGGAGTTCCCTCCATCAGATGCTGCACGTCGGAACCCGCGAGTGCCGCGTCGAGCAGTCCCGCTTCCGGGCGCCCGACGACGCGCAAGAGTCCCTCGACGCGCTGGGCGGAACTGGGTTTCTTGGGGCGAATGGAACGAGCTCGCGTCATGGGATCGGCAGGCGACCGCGCCGCCTCTTCTCCTCAGAACGGCGCGGCGCCGAAACCCTTGAGGGGGCGCTGTCAGACCGCACGCTCTCGCCCGCGGGTCACCGGAAGGTCAGGAGCTACCCGGCGTCCGTTGGGCGCGAGGTCGAGCCGCGCCGTGCACCGCGGACTTTCCCGGCTCGGAATTCGACGGCGTCGGTCGCGCGTCGCTCGGCGAATCGTCGATCTGCTTCTCGAGCGTGTCGATTTCGTGTTCCACCGCGCGCGGATCGGCCGCGAGTCCGTCGTCGGTGGCTTCGTCGGAATGTGGCGCGACCGCGGCTTTCGGCGCCGTTCCCGACGATGCCGTCGAAACGGCCGGCTCGGCGTGGCGACTGCTGCATCCGGCCGTCGCCAGCGACGCCACGAACCACAATGCCCCACAAACGGACAGGCTTCCACGCGCGCTCGAACTCGTCATGAATGTTCGCTTCGACGGCAGTACCCGGCGCTCTCCTATCTTCTTCCCTTTCTCGGACCCCCATGACCAAGATTTTCCAGAATTTCGCCATTTATTTTGTGGGGCACCCTCGAGCTCGCTCGGCGCCAAAGTGGGGACGCGGGGGGGGGGATTGCTCGACCGTCCGGGAGGACTACATCGACCGACATCCGACCAACGTGAGAAAGTCGCCATGCCATGACCGATAGCCCGCTCGCTGGAAAACCCGCCCCCCGAGGACTGCTCGCGAACGTGCCGCGGCTCGTCACCGATTACTACGCGCTCGTCCCCGACGCGTCCGACCCTGCGCAACAAGTCGCGTTCGGAACGTCTGGACACCGCGGCTCGGCATTTCAAAAGACGTTCAACGAGGCGCACATCCTCGCGTCGGCACAAGCCGTTTGCGAGTACCGAAAATCGCACGGCGTCGACGGACCGTTGTTCCTCGGCATCGACACGCACGCGCTCTCGGAACCGGCGTTCGCGACGACGCTCGAAGTGCTCGCCGCGAACGAAGTCACGGTGCGCGTGCAAGCCGGGCGGACGTACACGCCGACGCCGGTCGTCTCGCACGCCATCCTCACGTACAACCGCGGCCGCACGAGCGGGCTCGCGGACGGCATCGTCGTGACGCCGTCGCACAACCCGCCGGAAGACGGCGGATACAAATACAACCCGCCGCACGGCGGACCCGCCGACAGCGACGTGACGTCGGTGATCCAGAAGCGAGCGAACGAGCTCCTCGCGGGCGGCAATCGCGACGTCCGCCGCGTGCCGTACGAGCGCGCCGCCAAGAGCGCGTTCGTCGTCGATCACGACTTCGTCGCGCCGTACGTGAAAGATCTCGCGAACGTGATCGACATGGACGTGATCCGCGGCGCGAAAGTGAAGCTCGGCGCCGACCCGATGGGCGGCGCGAGCGTCGGATTCTGGGATCCCATCGCGAACGAGTACGGCCTCTCGATCGACGTCGTGAACCGCGTCGTGGATCCGACGTTCTCGTTCATGACGGTCGATCACGACGGAAAAATCCGGATGGACTGCTCGTCGCCGCCGGCCATGCAGCGCCTCATCGCGCTCAAGGATCGCTTCGACGTCGCGTTCGGCAACGACACCGACAGCGATCGTCACGGGATCGTCACCCGCTCCGCGGGGCTCATGAACCCGAACCACTACCTCGCCGTGGCCGTCGAGTACCTCTTCCAGAATCGTCCGGGGTGGAGCGCGACGGCTGCCGTCGGAAAGACGCTGGTGTCGAGCTCGATGCTCGATCGCGTCGCGAAGAGCATCGGCCGCACGCTCCTCGAAGTGCCGGTCGGGTTCAAGTTTTTCGTGAGCGGCCTCCTCGACGGCAGCGTCGGGTTCGGCGGCGAAGAGAGCGCGGGGATGTCGTTCCTGCGGCGTGACGGCACGGTGTGGACCACCGACAAGGACGGCCTCATCGCGGACCTTCTCGCCGCGGAAATCCTCGCGAAGACGGGGAAAGATCCGGCGGAACACTACGTTCTGCTCACCGAGCGATTCGGCGCGCCGGTCTATCAACGCATCGACGCACCGGCCACGGCGGCGCAAAAGAAGGCTCTTGCCGAGCTTTCCGAAAGCGACGTGCATACCGAGACGCTCGCGGGCGAGCGCATCACGCGAAAGCTCACGCGCGCGCCTGGAAACGGAAAACCGATCGGCGGCCTCAAGGTCGAAGCGGAGAGCGGATGGTTCGCGGCGCGTCCATCCGGCACCGAAGCCGTCTACAAAATTTATGCGGAGAGCTTCCGCGGCGCCGAGCATCTCGCCCGTCTCCAGGACGAGGCGAGAAGTCTCGTCGACAAGGCCCTGTCCCAAAAAGGCTAGGCTAGGCTAGTAGACGAGGTCGATTGTCGGCGGGGCCGGCAAACCTACGCCGACAAAGTGTGGGAAATGACGATTTGCCTCTACCCCTGGGCGATTGAAGCGCGCAAGAATGCCGCCTCAATTCGGAGGTGAATCATGCGCGTTCGGTTCGTATCGCGAACATTGTATTGGTCCATGGTCTGTACGGGTCTGCTCGCCGCAGCCTGCGGGGGTGAAGAACCGCCGCCCGCGGCGCCACCGCCCCCCCCGCCGATGGTCGCTCCCGCACCGGTAGAGACGACGACCGCGGCCACGCCGCCTCCGGCAGCACCCGAGGCGCCCCCGCCGGCTCCCGCGCCGCCGCCCGAGGAGCACGAGCACCCGCATCACCAGATGATGGTCGGCATGCTCATCGAGGGGCTCTCCGCGGTGCAGCTCAAGCCCGAGCAGAAGCCGCAGATCGACGCCATCGAAGCGGACCTCGTGAAGCTCGGCGAGTCGACGAAGGAGCAGAAGGATGCCTTCGTCGCCGATCTCGCGGCCGGCGTCAGTGCCGGCAAGCTCGACAAAGCGAAGATCGACGCCGACGAGAAGGCCCTCGAAAAAGCGACCGCGGCCACCGTCCCCGGGCTGCAAGACGCGACGAACCGACTCCACAAAGTGCTCGAGCCCGATCAGCGCAAGGCGCTCGTCGAGGCGATGCGCGCGAAGGCGGAAGAGATGCGCGCGCACGCCGCGGAGATGCACGAGCACGAGCACGAACATGGACAGGGAGGCCCGCATGCTGCCGGTCCCCCGCCAGGAGGTCCTCCGCCCGGTTCGGCTCCGCCGGTCGGCGCCGGCGGTCCGCCGTCAGCTCCGGGTGGGCCATTGCCGGCAGGCGCCGCGCCGCTGCCGCCCGGACCGCCGCCCGGCGGTCCTCCGCAAGGAAGCGATATGCCCGGTGGCCAGGGCGGCCCGCACGAGCATTGGAACGGCGAGCACGGCGAACACGGGCCGGGCGAGATGATGCACAAGCTCGCGGAAGAGCTTGGTCTCACGCCCGATCAAGAGGCGAAGATCAAGAAAGTGCTCGAGCCTCAGATGAAGGCCCAGATGGAAGGAATGAAGGCCAAGCGCGAGGTCATGATGAAGCACATGAAGGAGCTCGGCGACGCGTTCGAGACCGACAAGTTCGACGCGAAGAAAGCCGGCATCGGCTCGAACGCCGTCGAGATGGTCAAGGAGATGACCGCGGCGCACGTGAAGATGATCGGCGTCGTGTTGCCGATCCTGACCGCCGATCAGCACGAAAAGTTCGCGTCGTTCATCCGCAACCACGCCGAAGACTGAGTTCGGGCACTAGCCGGTCTGGACGGCGCGGCGTCGATTTCAGACGTTCGCGCCGTTCGCCGGTTTCTCCGCGGGCGGGGGCGTCGAGTCTTCGACGCTGCTGACGAGCCGGTCGCGTCCGGTTCGCTTCGCCTCGTAGAGCGCCTTGTCGGTGCGGTCGAGCCACGCGAGCGGGGATTCGTTCTTCGCGAGCTCGGAGAGGCCCGCCGAAACCGTCAAACGAATCTCGCCGGAACGCGCTGGGATGGCGAGTGTACGCACCGAAGCGAGGAACCGCTCCGTCAGGAGCGCCGCGCTCTTCGGGTTCGTGTCGGGAAGGATGATCGCGAATTCTTCGCCGCCGTAGCGCGCGACGATGTCGTCTCGACGCCGAAAAGTTCGGACGAGGCACTCGGCGATCCGCTTGATCACCTCGTCACCACCGGGGTGACCGTGCTTGTCGTTGATGGCCTTGAAGTGATCGATGTCGACGAGGACGAGACACATCCGCTGTCCGAAGACGGCGAGATCCGCGGTGCGCTGCAAGGCGTCGTCGAACGCGCGGCGATTGCTGAGGCGAGTGAGCGGGTCGAGCGTGCCTTCGCGACGCGCCTCTTCGAGCGCCGCGCCGAGCGCTACGACGCGAGCGCCGAGATCCGTCGTCTGCGCGAGCTGCCGCTTCTTCCGTTGTTCGACGAGCCCGGTCACCGTCTCGGCGACGGCGAAAGCCTCGCGGCGTAGATCTTCGGGCGAGCTCTGGCGCGCCGCGGTCTGGAGTCGAACGAGTTGCTCTTTCACCGAACCGTCGGCGTCGCCGTCGGAAACCAGTGCCTGGTTCAGGCTGCGGACGAAAGCCCAGATCGTCTGCCGGAGGTCGGCGAGCGCGCGAGTGACCTGCGCGTGCTCGTTCCGTCGCAAGCCGGTGACGTACTTGAGCGCAGCGCTCCACTCGCGACGCACCTCGCCGCCCTCTTGTCGGATCGAACGAGGACCTTTGCCGTCGTTCGTCTCGTCCGCCTCCATCTCCGGCGCTGGTTTGCGCAAGAGCAAGTGCGACGCCCAGCGTTCGCAAAAATCGGCGACCTGTTCGGGATCGACGCCCTGAAGGGCCAGCGGAAACCGTCCGACCGTGCGCAGCACGCCGGCAAACGCCTCGACGGCCGCGTCGAGCTCACCCTCGGCGGTAGCCTTCGGAGAGCGGGCGCTCGGAGTGGCTGCTTCTTCTGCTGTGGTTTTGGCGGCGGATCGAAAGAACATGGCTTCTCGCGGCAGTGCCCTCGAATTCTCGGAGCGGCACTTCCTCGCGAAGCTTGAGGCGAAAAGGGTCGAATCGGCCTATTTTCCAGCTGGAACGGACCGAGGTGCGACACCCGACCACGTGTAAGGGAACGCTTCGGTGGCCTTCGTCGGCTGAACGACGTCGAAGTTCCTCATGTCGAGGATGAAGTTGCCATCGCTCGTTTCGGTGAGGATGTCGGCGTACTTCGCACCCCAGAGGATCTCGTGGGTGAAGTAGTGGTGGCTCGCGTGAACGGTCTGCATGAACGTGTCGTCGAGACCGAGAACCGAAACTTGGAGCTCGATTTCTTCGGCCACCGTCGACTCCGGCGTGCGCCCGAAGAACGGACTCTTCTCGTCGATCGCGTGCAAGACCGTCCAGGAACGAGAGAGCGAGAGCGCGTACTCCCGAGAGAGCTTCAAATCCAGATTTCTATAAAATACGGACCCATCGTCGAGGCGCTCGGTCCGTGAGAGGACGACGCGGATCTGCGCGCCCACGATCTGGTTTCCACGCTGATTGCTGATCCGGAGCATCATCGTCGGCACGCCGTTCATCGGGAAGATGACGGCATAGCCGGTGAACACGACGCGCGCAGTCGGCCGCGAGAATTTCGCGAAGACGAGCCCCGTCGCGAGCGCAGTGAGGATCAACCCGAAGAGCGACTCGACGACGACGAGCACGTTCGCCGCGGTAGAGACCGGGTAGATCGCACCGTAGCCGATGGTACCCAGGGTCTGGACGCTGAAAAAAAATGCCTCGACGAACGACCCTTGTCGCACGTTCGCGAGACCGCCGGTCGCGACGAAGCCCGCAGCGAAGACGGCGTTCACCAGAAGATACGTCGCGCCGATCATGAGCAGCGTCGTGGTCCACGAGAGCCTCATGAGCGCGTGATAGAAGTCGCGGAGCGGTCGCCTCGTTTCGCCGACGACGCTGATCGCGTAGTCGGCCCGATCGGGCCTCCGCGTGACGATCCGACGTTTCATTCGCCCGAGTCTCGGGCGCATCGACGTCACGTGGGAAGAAAAGTCTCGGCGGGGGCGCCTCTTCCCCGAGCATCCCGAGGCGAGCCGCAAGCGAGCTTGACGCTATGCGGTTCGAGTCGGATGCTTCGGACCCCTTGGAGGACTCCCCATGTCGACCATTCCCGAGAACTATCGCGACCTACTGACGACGAAAAAAGCCTTCGCGAACCTCGCGACGCTGATGAGTGACGGCACGCCGCAGGTGACGCCTGTGTGGATCGACTTCGACGGCGAGCACGTCCTCGTCAACACCGCGAAGGGACGCTTGAAGGACAAGAACCTTCGCGTCCGAAACAAGGTGGGCCTCGCGATCCTCGATCCGGAAAACCCCTACCGGTACCTGAGCATTCAAGGGAAGGTCGTGGGCGTCACGGAAGAGGGCGCCGACGCGCACATCGACAAGATGGCGAAGAAGTACATGGACAAAGACACGTACCCATTCCGGACGCCGACGGAGGTGCGCTGCATCTTCAAGATCGCACCGGAGAAGATTCACACGGTGGGCTGAGTTCGCGGCTCCTTTCATCTAGCTCTCGGGTCGGCGGCGCCTATACTGCCGCCGCCTCGTGCCCATTCTTTTCGTTGCGCTCTTCACGAGCATCCTCGGACTTTCGGTCCTGTTTCCAATCCTCGCGCCTTTAGGGCGCGAGCTCGGTTTTTCGGAGATTGAAGTCGGGGCGCTGTCGACGGCGTACGCGTTGATGCAGCTCGTGGTCAGCCCGATCTGGGGCCGACGGAGCGAGCGAGTGGGACGAAAGCCGGTCTTGTTGATCGGCGTCCTCGGTTTCGCCGTCAGCTTCGTGCTCTTCGCCATCGTCGCCGAGGCCGGGCTACGTCGAGCCTTTCCGCCGATCGCGACCTTCTCACTGCTCCTCGCCTGTCGCGCGATCGGCGGCACGTTCTCTTCGGCGACCTTGCCGACCGCGCAAGCGTACGTCGCCGACGTGACCGGCAAGGACGATCGCACGGCGGGCATGGCCGTGATCGGCGCCGCGTTCGGGCTCGGGCTCATCTTCGGCCCCGCGATCGGCGCGGGCCTTTCGAAGGTGAGTCTGCTCGCGCCGGTGTATTTCTCGGCGGGGCTCGCGTTCGTGAACGCCGGTTTCATCGCCGCGCGCCTGAAGGAGCCGGCGCGCCACCTCACGCGAAAGCCCCCGTCGTCGCTTCGACCGGTCGCCGCCAAGGTGTGGCCGCTCCTCGGCGTCGGACTCGCGATCAGCCTCGCGTCGGTCGCGATGGAACAGACGATTGCCTTCTGTTTTCAGGATCGTTTGCACCTGACGCCGAAGGGTACGGCGGTGGCGGTCGGCATTGCGCTGGTCTGTTACGGCGTCGTGGCCGTGCTCGCTCAAGGCGTGCTCGTGCGCCGCTTTCGTTGGACGCCGCTTCGACTGCTCGCGAACGGCCTTCCGTGCGCGCTCGTCGGTTTTCTCGGACTCATCGTCGCGCGCCAGCGGCTCACGCTCACGCTCGCGCTCGCGCTCCAAGGGTTCGGCCAGGGGCTCGCAATGCCCGGCGTCACCGCGGCGATCTCGCTCGGCGTTTCCGACGACGAGCAGGGTGCCGTCGCCGGCCTCAACAGTTCCGCACAAGCCCTCGGTCGATTGCTCGGCCCCGTCGTCGGAACCGGCCTGTATCAGATTCGTCCGGAGTACCCTTATGCGTTCAGCGCCGCGCTCCTCGTACTCGTCATCACCTTGCTGTCGTCGAACGCTCGCTTGCGCGCCGCCATGGCTCGCTGAATCCGCCTCGTTGCCCTAGTCCGGGCGACCCAAGGCAGCATCCGCCACCCAGCCGCCGGACGGCGTGCCTCACTCGTGGACTGTACGGACGAGCGAACGGAACTTGCGCAACTCCTGTACGAGCACTGCGCAAGCTACGGGACCCTGCATGTCGGTGAAGGTGGTTTTCGCACTTGCTTTCGAGCGTGAGCCGCGGGGAAGTCATGACAAAAACCACATCGATAAAAGGAGAAATTCCCGGTAGTTGAAGTAGTACGTTCCCGCTCGGCGCGCTGGGGCGAAGGAAGAGAAGAACAGAGCACATGGAACCCCGCCGGCCGGCACGGTTCGTGGAATTGCTCGCTATCATGACCGCACAGCAATCGACCCCGACGCTCCACTCGGACCTCCGGTTTACCGGGGCGAAGAGTCATCAGCGGGCATCCCGTTGCGTGTGGTGCAATCGCAGTTTGGAGGGCTCTGGGCCGCTTCACGAGTCGTCGTACTGCGGGCACGCTTGCCGCGACGAATCGATCCGCGCGCTCCTTCGACGCGAGCGACACAAGGCGGTCCGGTTCGACTCGATCCTGCGCGCGGCAGAACGCGTGCGTCTCGAGGGCGAAGCCGCCCAGCTCCGCGCGATGTTCCCGCGGTTCGACACGCAACAGCAGCGGCAAGTTGCGTAGCAAAGCGCGCGGTTCGTTTGCTGCGAGCACGGGGGGGTTTGTTTTTGAGGTTCGGAAGTGGCGTCGCGCGACACCTCCGCGCTGCCAACGA
>CAZDNG010000067.1:29641-30415 GCA_964506835.1 uncultured Polyangiaceae bacterium | reverse complement strand
CCCGCGCCGGGTCCGCCGGTGGTCTCACTCGCGCTTCATTGGTGGATCGCGATCTGGCCTTCCAAGATCGATCAACGCCTGGCAGCGACCGGGGCGGTTTGATTTTTTGAGATCCGCACGGAGCGTCGCGCGCTCTCGGCGCGCTGCCAACGACCCGCGCCGGGTCCGCCGGTGGTCTCACTCGCGCTTCATTGGTGGATCGCGATCTAGCCTTCCAAGATCGATCAACGCCTGGCAGCGACCGGGGCCCTTCCCGGTCGCGGTGTACTGGCGGCGCCCGGTCTCTGTGCACTGGCGGCACCGCCCGCGGCCTTGCCAGCGAACCAGCGCGCTGAAGTGAGTGCGCTTGAGCGGGAACCGCTGTAGGTACGACTCCGTCGCACCGTGTGCGCGGCCTTTCTCGGGGGGCGAGGTTGTCCTTCAGAGCGAATCGCGTAACGCTTCCTTGAAAGGACGCTTACCGTGAAACGCAAGACACCTCGCTTCGTCCCGTCGCTGATTTTCGCCACCGCCACCGCCAGCGCCATACCGGCGTGTGGCGGCTCCTCGTTCAGCACCGTCACGGATGGTCCAGACGCCTCCGCAACGGGCGGGGCACCGGGCTCCGGTGGCGTCTCGAGCGGTGGTGCAGCAAACGGCGGCGCGTCCAACGGCGGCGCGTCCAACGGCGGCGCGTCCAACGGCGGGTTTTCGAACGGCGGGTTTTCGAACGGCGGAATCGGCGGGATCGGCGGCGTGATCGTTCTCGCGATCGGCGGTTTCGGTAACGGCGGC
>CAZDNG010000067.1:25529-29541 GCA_964506835.1 uncultured Polyangiaceae bacterium | reverse complement strand
GTGACGAGCAGTGGCGGCGTGACGAGCAGTGGCGGCGTGACGAGCAGTGGCGGCGTGACGAGCAGTGGCGGCGCGATGAGCAGCGGCGGCGTGACGAGCAGCGGCGGCATGACGAGCAGCGGCGGCATGACGAGCAGCGGCGGCGTGACGAGCAGCGGTGGCATGACGAGCAGCGGCGGCACGACGAGCAGCGGGGGCACGGCGAGCAGCGGCGGCACGACGAGCAGCGGCGGCACGACGAGCAGTGGTGGCACGACGAGCAGCGGCGGCACGACGAGCAGCGGCGGCACGATCGGCGCGGGCGGCATAACGGCAGCGGGCGGGATCCACGGCGTGGGCGGCAAGATCGGCGCGGGCGGCATCATCATCCTCGCCGTCGCCGGATTCGGCGGACTCTCACCGCAGTAGAGCGGCTTGCGGCTCAACCCAGCTTCGCAAGAACCCGCGAGCGGTCAACTCAGGCGGATACCGTGAGTTTCGTCGCCGACGATCGCGCCGTGTCCGCGACCGTGGCGACCTCGAAGCGTCACTTCGTCGATGGCGTCCGAGGATGCGCGTCGCTTCGTTGACGAGCTTGTCGCACGCGCGTTGCCTCGATGACGACATTTGCCGCGCGCGATCGCGACGTCGATGGTCGCGATGAACAACGAATCGACTCGATCACGGCGAGATCGGAGATTGAGCTCGATGAGCGACTGTCTGAGCGCATCGGCAATTCGATTGCTCCACTTGGACGATGACTGTTTTGTCGCCGAAAAAAGCAGGCAGCCCATATCGACAAATCGATGCGGACAGGTCTTTTTTGGGCTGATTCGTGCGTAATTTTGCGCTCCGGCACCGATTCCGCGTGTGCAGCGAACGTACACGTGCAGAGCGTCTAGGGGCAGTTCGCCTCGTCCGACCGCGGAGTCGTCTCCGACGCGCGATCGAGCACGAAAAGCGGCTCTCCCTCGATTTGACGCGAACGCCGTCACGGAGCATGTCACCGGTGCGATCGGCCGTTACTTGAGGAGTAAGCCGTAAATGAAATCTCTATCGAATGCGCGTTCGCGCAAATGGACCGTTCTTTTTCCCGCTACTTTTTGCGTCGGACTCGTCTTCGGTTGCAGCGGCTCGAACGCGTCGCCGTCGCCGAGCGAATCCGCGTCGAGCGACGTAGCGCAAGGCTTCGACGCGCTCTCCGGCAAGATCGAGAACTGCGGGCAGAACTTCGGTTCGTGCCTCGAAAGTGCACGGGGCGATCAGACGAAGAACAAGGCGTGCGAAGGCGGGTTCCAGACGTGCGAGACCGACGCTCGTGCCGCGGAAGAAGCGCTCGCCAAGGCGATTCAAGGGTGTCTCTCGACGGCTCGTGAGTGCGTACGGAGCCCGCATGACGGCGGCCCGAAGGCCTGCGGTGACGAGCTGCACGAGTGCATCGCGCAGAACGTCCCGACGCCGACGATCCCCGATGGTGGCGGATTCAAGCCGCCGCACTTCCCGATCCCCGACGGGGGTTTCAAGCCGCCGGGTGGCGGATTCAAGCCGCCTCACTTCCCGATCCCCGACGGGGGTTTCCCGGGAACGAAGCCGCCGCACCTGCCGCCTGGGCTCCCCTCGGGATTCCCCCCGCTGCCGTCGGGTTTCCCGACGCCGCCGAAGCCTCCGAGCCCGCCGCCGTGCCTCGAGGCCCTCGCGACGTGCGTTCAAGGTGGGGGGCAGCCGCTCGACTGCATCCACCAGTCCGAGCAGTGCATCTTGAAGGGGATGAACGGCTTCGGCGACGCTGGTCTGCCGAAGTTCCCCGGTTTCCCGCACCCCTGAGCGCGCCCGTCAGTGAAGGCGCCCGCGGCACACGCTGCGGGCGCTACACCGACAATCCCGTGTACCCGACGGGAAACGCGGACGGCGCGAAGAACCAGCTCTCGATCGCGTAGCGCGAATGCAGCATGTCGGGCCGTCGGGCGGTGCGATGCAGGCAAAAGTGATCGAAGAGCATCGCGTCGCCGGCCTCGAAGCGAGGTGCGGCCGGCACGAGTCCCGGAAACTCGCGGGCGATCGTCGAGTCCGCGACGTCCCAATCGAAGTAGAACCCGGTGGGAACGATGCGCGGGATGCGTCGCTGAACGACCTCGAGGCTGGGAGCGTCGTCACCGCAACGACTGAGCGCGACCCAGACGTTCAGCGAGCGCACTTGGACGCCGAGGAACGCGCCGTCTTGATGCCACGAGCCCGAGACCCCGGGCTCGACGCGACGCAAGGTCGTCTTCTCGAAGGACAGCGCGGCGGGCTCGCCGAAAAATTCGCCGACAATGTTGCTCATGCCGGCGCCTGAAAAGGCGTCGAGCATGTCGAAAAAACCGCGCGGCGAATCGGCCGCGAGCACTCCGTCGGACGCGACGAAATCGCGATCCGCGCCTGGAACGTCGAGCGCCTCGTACCAACCCGAACCGCGCGTCGAAGGGTCTGGGGCCGCGCCGCGAGCGGCGAATGCGGCGTCGATCGAGCCGCGGAGTTTCGCGGCGGTATCTCCGTCGAAGAGCCCGCGAACGATCAGACTGCCGTGCGCGTCGATGGCACTCCGTGCGACCTCCGCCGTCAGCCGCTCGACCGGTACCGCAGGCAGACGCGCCGCGGGATCGATGGGAACCGACGCGCGTGGGCGAGACGACGCGAGCCGCGGCGCGTCCGCGCCCGCGCGTGCAAAGGCGTCACGGCGCAAACGAAGCAGCCGTCGTTCGACGTCGACGTCACGGCGCAGCCGATTGGCAGAAGTGAGCGTCTCGATCGCGCGAACGAAGTCGAGCTCGGCTTCGAACGACGACGCTTGCTCGAGAAGGTGGCCGAGTTCCTCGGTCAGGGGATGGTCACGATTTTGTGGAACGAGCGGCACTGGTCGCCGTTGCACACGCCACCGCGAAGCGTCGCTTCTCCCTTGGGACCGGCGACGCTGACGACGCCGTCCTTGAACGCGAACTCCGCCTTTTCGATCTTCTTCGACGGCGTAACGAGCGCCCAAGGATACTCGGGGTTCGCGTGCCACTTGCCCTTGGTGGTCAAGACGACCTTGCCCGGCGAGGTCGCCACCTCGAACTCCTCTTCGGCGCAAACGACGGCCGCAGACGTGAGGGCGACGGCAACCAACGACCAGGACAACTTGCGAGAGAGGGTCTTCGTAGCGAGCATCGTTGAAACTCCTCGGGGCACGCCGGACGATTCAGGGGCGCACCGCCGTGACGCGGGAATCATATCGCTGAATGGCCGAAAGGCATTCGGTAACGTCGCGGATCTACGGTGCGATGGCGCGATCTGTTCCCCGCGCCGGTGCTTTTTCGACGATTTTCCAAAAAATTGCAGGGGCACGGAACGAATCATGCGCGGCGATGCCCTGTGTTCAGGTGGGGCAAAGGACGAACGCCTCGCCATTGGACATCGTGCAATTGCACCCCGCCGCGACCGTGAGGCAAGCGCACGAGGTGCAGCCCGCGGGGAGAAACTGGCAACTGAATGGGGTACCCAGACAATATTGCTGGTCGGTGCACGTCACGTCGCCGCAGGTGTACGTGCGCCCGCTGTAGACGCTGTGACACGTCCCACCGTCGCAGATCGCTCCGATGAACGCTTCGTCGCCGAGCGGGACCTCGGTTCCGTCTTCGGCGAAGACGCCCTGCGGCGCGCAGGCGCAATGCGGCGCGCTCGCGTCGCACACCGCCTCGGCACTTTCGAAGGCCTGGACCGAACCGACGTTGATCCCGAGCAGGAGCTCGGTCCCGCAGCAGTCGCGCTCGTGCTGGACCAACCCGCAATCCGCGGACGTCGAGCAATTTTTCGGCGCGAGCGCGACGAACGAGTCGGGGCCCGTGCACACCACGGAACCGGCGTCGGACGAGCCGCCATTGCCCCCAGCGGCGCTCGCACCGCCGGAGGTGGTCGTCGTGCCACCGGCGCTCGCACCGCCGGAGCTGGTCGTCGTGCCACCGGCGCTCGCACCGCCGGAGGTGGTCGTCGTGCCACCGGCGCTCGCACCGCCGGA
>CAZDNG010000067.1:0-25429 GCA_964506835.1 uncultured Polyangiaceae bacterium | reverse complement strand
GGCGCTCGCACCGCCGGAGCTGGTCGTCGTGCCACCGGCGCTCGCACCGCCGGAGCTGGTCGTCGTGCCACCGGCGCTCGCACCGCCGGAACTGGTCGTCGTGCCACCGGCGCTCGCGCCGCCGGACGAAGACACCGAACCTCCGGTGCCGGAGCTCGCGCCTCCCGAAGGACTCGGGACACCGGACGCACCGCCGCTCGCCGCGCCGGCCCTGCCGCCGCTCGAACCCGCATCCGAACCCGAAGAAGTGAAAGCTGCTCCGGAACACCCGATCGCGAAGGCAAAAGCGATCGGGAACACCAAGCCCAAGCCCTGCATCACAGTACCGGGCCGCGACACTAGTAGGACGAGTCCATCGAAGCGATGAAATTTCGACGCCCCCGCAGAGGAGAGGGCATCGAAATTCCCCTGCGAAGTACCCGTTTGACTCTTCCACACTCTCTCCCGTGATGCCTGGCTCGGGCGCGCCGAGGAAGTAGTATTCGGCATGCTTCGCCGATGGTGTTACGCGCTTGTCATCACGATGTTCGCTCTTGTTGCAATTTCGGCGTGCGACGACGGCCCTTACGGTCGCTATCGGCCGCGCTCTTATCCGTACGACTCTTGTCAGAGCTACTCGTCGTGTGGTTCGTGCACGCCGGTGCTCGGTTGCGGTTGGTGCTCGGTGGGAAGCTCCGGTACGTGCGTGAGCGATCCCGATTATTGCGGCACGAACGCCTTCAGCTGGACGTGGGACCCTTCGGGTTGTCCCGGCGCGGTCGAAAGCGACGGCGGAACGGACGCCGGACGAACGACGTCGGTGGATGGTGGCAAGTCGGAGCCGAAGGACGCAACGGCGGGCTCGTCGGATGCGAAATCGGACGCCGCGCACGACTGATGCCGCTTTCACCTCCCCACACCGTCACGTTCGATTGCTGGTCGACGTTGATCCACGAGGCAGCGTCGAGCGCGGGTCCGAAGGCGCGCGCGGAAGCGTTCGCGCGATTGTCCGGCGTCGACCCCGAGCGCGCCGCGGCGGCGATCACCGAGGCCTGGAAAATTCACCAGGTCCGGTGGCACGAGCGCGTCGCGTTCACCGGGCGCGACATGACTCGTCACGCGCTCGACGCGCTCGGCGTGGAGCTCGACCCCGGTCGCTTCGAGGCGATCCTCGCGACGCTGGAAGACGAAATTCTGAATCACGACGTCGTCGCGATCGACGGCGCTCGTGAGGCGCTCGAACGCCTCGCCGAGAGAGGCGTCCGACGCGCGCTCGTTTGCGACACCGGGTTTTCTCCGGGGCGCGTGGTCCGACAGCTCCTTCACCGTGTAGGGCTCCTCGACTATCTCGAGGTCACCATTTTCTCGGAAGAAGTCGGCGTGCCGAAACCGCACGCGCGCGCCTTTCGAGCGGCGCTTTCCGGGCTCGGCGTCGGCATCGAGGGCGCGGTGCACGTCGGCGACCTGCGCCGCAGCGACATCGCCGGGGCGCGCTCGCTCGGCATGGGCACGGTGCGCTTCGCCGGGCACAACGACGACGGCGCGTCAGGTCCCCGAGCCACCGCCGGGGTCATCGACTGCGTGCGCGCCGGCTGCGTACCGCATTGTCCGCGCCCCGAGGCGGACGCGGTCATCCACTCGTACAGCGAACTAGACCGCGTCCTCGGCTACTGATTACCCGTGGCAGCCGCCTTGGCTGCGGCAATCGTTCTGCCCTTTGCAGTCGTTGTGGTCGGTCTTGCAGCCCCCTTGATGGGCGCAGTCGTTCAGGCCTCGGCAAGCGTGCTTTTCGCCGGGCTTCGCTTCGCGCGTCGCGCTCGTAGTCGGAGCGGCCGCTGCCGGCGCCGCGTCCTTGCTTCCGGCGCAACCGAGGAGGATGCCGCCCACGGCGGCAGCGATCAACGAGTTGGAAACGTTCATGATCCTGTCTTTCTGAGAGGGGTCTTTCGGATAGCACCCAGGCGACCCGCGTGTGCTTCTACGCGGGAGCCCGAAATGCGTTACGCCCGAGCCGTCGAAGGTCCCCTCGGGCGCCGCTCAGGAGGGTTTCCGGGGTGCGTCGAGAAGCGACCTCGGGCGAAGACGAGTCAGGATGAACCGTTCGTGGTGTGACGAGCGGTGAGGAGCGACATGAGGGCTCGCCGCACGTCGGGATCGTGTTCGCGGTCGAGCAGCTTGCGGACGCGTCCCGCGTCCGGAGGGGCGAGCCGAAGGAGCCCGCGTGCCGCCGCGCCCCGGGTGAGGGGAAGATAGAAGTCGCTCCGATTCTCGAGCACGCCGAGGAGCGCTTGCTGGCTCGCGGGCTCGTCCCGCTCCACCAGCGCTGCGATCGCGGCGAGGCTCACCTCGGCGTGGAGGTCGGCGACCGCGTCCACGAGCGGCTTGCTCACGCCGCGCGGCAGAACGGCGCCGAGCGATCGCGCCGCAGCCGCGCGCGTCGCGGTGTTGAAAAAGCCGTCGCGATTTTCGAGCACGTCGCGGAGCGCCTGGCGCACCTCGTCGGTGCGATGGCTGCGCAGGGATTCGGCCGCCTTCACCGCAACCTCCGCGCTCGGGTCTCGAAGCGCGGCCACGTGAGCCGCCGTCACCGCGGCGGACGGCGCCTCCGTCGTGTCGACGACGGGGCGGGTTCCCTTCCGTGGCGCCGCGGGCGACGCGCCGACGAGCTGGGAGAGCAGCGGCCATTTTTCGATCAAAGGCTGGACCGCGACGATCGCCAAACGCTGAACTCGCGCCGGAACGCGACGCACGATCGCGCGAAACGCTCGCTCGGCCGGCGAACGCAGCCGACGAGGGACGAGCGACAAACTCGACGAAGTGAACGACATGCCGCGAGTCTACAGGAACCCGCGTTTCGGATCGTCCGAAGCTATCCGAAGAAACTGCCGCGGGCCCGCTCCTGCATGCCTGCTCGAGGTTTCGGCGACGCACGGCGGAAACATCGTCGCGCGTTGCGCCGCGTCTCGTTCAGCCGGGCAGTTTGGCGGCCAGGACGTCGACTTTTTCGATCGCCGGAGGTTCCGCGAGAAGTTCCGGTGCGTTCTTCATGAGCGCCGCAGCGATGGCGCCACCGAGATGCTGGTCGCGCCCCGAGTCGTCCGCGAACGCGTCGACGATGTAGAACACGTTGGGCCCACTGCGAAGTGCAAACCAGACGGGAGTGAACGCTTCCGCCACCGCGGTGGGTCTCGCTCCGGCGAGGAACTCCGCGACCACGCTTTCTTTCCCGGCTTTCGCTACCAACCGAACGACCAGACCGACCTTCACCATGGGAATGCTCCTCTGTGGGTTACGCCTCGACGGAACCGTTCGAAGCTACGCCCGGTACGGCGTTCGAGTTACGGAATCCTCGGACGATGACCGCCCCGGCACCCGGCGATTTTCGCCCCTGCCGTATTTGCCGGGATCTTTGGGTCGATTGAGCCAATTCGGCGAGGCTCGGGTACTCATGGAAACGTGGCCCATCCCGCCCGCTCGACGCAATCCGGCGCCGGTCCGTCGGACGCCGCGCTGGTCGTCTCGGCGATGGCGGGCGAACGCTGGGCACAGGAAGCGCTTTACCGGCGCTACGCGAGGCTCGTGAACGGGCTCGCGTTTCGCCTGTTGCCGAACCGCGCGGACGCGAGCGACCTCGCGCAAGACGTCTTCGTGCAAGCGTTTCAAAGCCTGCCTCGCTTGAAAAATCGCGACGCTCTTTCGTCGTGGTTGTCGGCGATCGTCGTCCGGACGGCGCACAAGCGAATCCGGCGGCAGCGGCTCATGCGGCGTCTCGGTCTCCTGCGCACCGAGCCCGTCGATCTCGACACCGTCGTGTCGCGGATCGCGCCGCCGGACGCGGCTGCGGAAGCTCGCGCGGTCTACGCCGTCATCGAGACACTCCCCGCCGAAGATCGGATGGCGCTCGTCTTGCGCCGGATCGAGGGCATGGCGATCGCGGAGATCGCCGAGCAGCTCGATCGCTCCGTCGCCACGGTGAAGCGGCGGCTCGCGTCGGCGGAGGCACGGTTGTTCGAGCGCCTCGGAGGGTACGATGGCTGAAGAACGGAAGCTGTCGCGATACGTCGGTGTGGAGTTCTCGGAGCGAGAGCTCGGCGAGCAATGGCGCGCCGTCGAGGCTCGACTCGGAACGCGGCGGCCGTGGCCCCCGAGGGCCCTCGTATTTCTGGCAACCCTGGTGGCCGCAGCGGCCGTGCTGCTCTGGGCGGCGTTCCGACGACCCACCGCGTCGGCGTGGGACGGCGCGGTGCTCGAGAGCGCCGAAGCGAAGGTCTCGGTCTCGCTCGGCGACGGCTCGCGCATCGACCTCGACCCGCACTCGCGCATCGTGGTCGAAGCGGCGTCCGAGCGTCAGGTCCGTCTCCAGGTGCCGCACGGGACGGCGCGCTTCGACGTGGTGCACGTCCCGAATCGCTCCTTCGACGTCGTCGCCGGCGGCGTCCGTGTGCGCGTGGTCGGGACGCGCTTCTCGGTGACGGAGGCGAAGGTCGACGGCGGCGAGCGAGTGACGGTCGCAGTGGAGCGCGGCGTCGTCGAAGCCGAGGTGGACCCCTCCGAGACGCCGACGCGGATCCACGCCGGGGAGACGTGGAGCACGATTCGTCCGCTACCTCGAGCCTCGTCGACCGTGTCGGTGAATCCGCCGCTCTCCGCGCAGCCCAGCACGACGCCGGCTCTGCCCGCGGACTCGGCGCCGGTCGTGTCCGTGGATTCGGCGACCCGGAGCCAAACGCCCGAACCGGCCAGCAGCGCCACATCCGAAGCGGTGAGCGCTCGGGTCGGCAGCGCGAGCCCGACGCGATCGCCTGCCGCCAATACTGCGGGTTCCGGCGAAGAACCGAGCGCGCAAGAGCTCTTCGAGCGAGGCAACGCCGCGCGGCAGTGGGGCGATGCGCGGGGTGCCGCGACGTCGTACGAGGCGCTCCTACGCCGTTATCCGAGTGACGCGCGTGCCGGCCTCGCGGCGTTCGAGCTCGGACGCATCGACATGGACGTCCTCGGTGACGTGAACGGTGCGATTCATGCGTTGCATCGCGCCGTCGGCCTGGCTCCGGGTTCGAGCTTTCGCGAAGACGCCCTCGCGCGACTCGTTCAAGCCTACAGTACGATGGGCGATCCCGTCCGATGCGAGCGCGCACAGAAGACCTACCTCGAGACGTACCCGAGCGGCGTCCACGTCGGAGCCGTAAAGAAGGCCTGCGGGGGAGCGCGCTGACCGTCGCGTCCAGCGCGTTTGGCGCGTTTCGCGCGTTTTGCCCCTTAGCTGTCTGTGCCGCGTTCGCGTCGTTCGGCTTCTTGGCGAACGACGCTCGCGGCGAGAGGCCGTGCGGTAATGCGAGTCTTCCGGTGGTCCAGGTCGCGTTCAACGGCGGCGCCTGGAACGCCGCGCTCGAGCAAGGCGTCCTCTCACAGCTCCGCGCCGGACTGCGTCCGACGGGACTCGACGTGTGCGTCGGGACCGCCGGGACGTCGACGAAACCGGTCGCGACGGTCGAGCTGCGACAAGACCCCGGCGAACGCGTCGTGGTGACCATCGAAGTCCGAGACGGCGTGACGCGAAAGCGCGTCGCGCGCGACGTCGATCTGTCGGCCCTCCCCGAAGACGGACGCGCCCTCGGCGTCGGCGTCGCAACCGACGAGCTCCTTCGCGCGAGCTGGGCCGAGCTCGCGCTCCGCGACGCGCCCGTGCAACAACGCGACACGCCGAAGGCCGTGGAGCGCACGCTCGAACGGTCGCTGAAACCGCCCCCGAAGACGAACGAGGCCGGCGCGGCGTTTGCCTACGACGGGTTCGCCGTTCTGGGGCTCTTCGGGGCCGACGTGACGTTACGCCATTGGTTCGCGCCGACGCTCGGCGTCGAGCTCGACGTCGGAGCGCGCTGGGCTGGCGACCACGAAACAGGGAACGGAAGCATCTCGACGAAGGCATTCGACGCCGCACTGACATTTGCCGTCGGAAGGGCGACGTTCGGCCCCTTGCGGGTCAACGCAGAGGCCAGCGTGTTCGCCGCCGAGTTACGATTTCGCGGCTCGCCGCTGCCCGGCGCGCGCGGCGCCGACGAGAGCGCCCTCGCCACCGCAGCTCGCATCGGGGCCAGGCTCAGCTTGCCGATCTCGCGGACGTTCTTGGTGTCGCTACGCACCGGCTTCGGCGTCACCCTTCGCGGCGTGTCGGCGACGAATCAGGGCTACGCCGCGACGGGCACCTCGCCCTTTGGCTACTTCGTCTCGCTCGGACCCGCGGTGGCATTCTGATGGCGCGCCTCAATCGAAATTCGCGCGTCGTGGCGCACGATTCGCGCCGACGTCTCGTCACGGGGCTCAGAAAGATCGGTCGGCTCGGGTTACTCCGTCGGCTCGGATGCATCGCGGGTGCCATCGGCGTCCTTGGCGTCAGCGTCGCGTGCAACACGCGGCTCGACGTACTCGACGTCGAGCCGCGGAGCGACGCCGCCGTCCCGTCACGCAAACCCGACGCTTCGCTCGACGCAGCCGTGGACGCCGCCGCGGAACCGCGCGACGCGGGCAGCGCCGATCACCCGGACGCTCGCGCGGACGGCGGCACTGCGCTGCCGCCGTTCGTCGTCGCGTCGTACGACGAAACCTGTGCGGCCATCTCGGGCGCGGTTTATTGCTGGGGCGCCGCGCCGGACGGTCACACACGAAGCTTGCCCGAGCCCCTGGCGGGCGCGGGTGCCGCCGATTTCGTTCGGATCACGAGCGGAGCGAGCTCGCATTGCGCCGAACGCGTCGACGGGTCGATCTGGTGTTGGGGGACCAACGACCACGGCGAGCTCGGGCAAGGCGACCGGACGGCGCGCGTCGCCCCGGTACGAGTCCGGCTGTCCGGTTCCGCGACGGGCGTTCGCGGACACTTCGACTCGTTTTGCGCGACGCTCGACGGCGGCGCACTCGAGTGCTGGGGTGACGACGAAGAAGGCGAGCTGGGCCAGGGCGGAACCTACCCGGGGGAAGACGCGCTCGCCCCGGTGAGCGTCCGCGGAAACCACGACTTTAGCGTCGCCGACGTGGGGCAAGGTCACGCCTGCGGCGCGACCGCGACGGGTGCGCTCTGGTGCTGGGGGCGCGACTCCGACGGCGAGCTCGGCTTACCGGCGGACGCGAGCGAGGAGCTGCGCTCGCCCGCCCTCGTCGACGGCACCGACGGATGGAGCGCGGTCGCGACGGGCCAGAACCACACCTGCGCGCTGACGCGCGGCGCTCTGTATTGCTTCGGCGCCAACTTCGCCGGACAACTCGGGCAAGGCGACCAACAAAATCGAAGTGTGCCGACCCGCGTCGGCACGGACGCCGATTGGGTCTCGATCGACGTCGACACCTTTCACAGTTGCGGCATCCGCGCACCGGGCACCTTGTGGTGCTGGGGCCGCAACGTCGAAGGCCAGCTCGGAACCGGGGACACCAGCGATCGCCCGAGCCCGGTTCAAGTGGGTCACGACGCCGACTGGGTGCAGGTATCCACGGGCCGATTCCACACGTGCGCGCTTCGCGCCGACGACTCGATCTGGTGCACTGGCGCCAATGACGACGGACGCCTGGGCACGGGCGACCTCGAGCGGCGTGACGTGCTGACACGCGTCGTCATGCCGAATACAAATAGCGACTGACCAAGTCTTTTTTCGCACGAAGCGAAAATTCTTACGCTGCAACCGCCGAGCGCATTCCCCTCTCGTCCTGTCGCTTCCGGGCAATGAAATCGGCAGCTACAGGACATATTTCGCATTCGAGAAAAGAGTATGTTCCGCGACGACTCGCGATAGGACGCGCGAGCGATTTTACCAGGCCGGCGAATCTCGAGGGGCACTCCGAATCCTCTCCGGATCGCCCGCGAATTCGAACCTCGGGGAGACGGATCATCATGCGAACAGCGCTGCCTTTGCTTTCTTGTTCCTTGCTACTTTTGCTCTCGGCTTGCTCGAGCTCGGACTCGAACAATTCGAGCAATAGCTCGGCGACCACCGGGACGACGACCCAAGACGAGTCGTGTCCGGTCGTCGTGAAGGACGCCGATTGCGACAAGACGCAGCGTCCGTTCGTGTTCGTTCACGGTACCTACGGCTCCGGCGAGAACTTCGCGCACGTCGCGCAGCTCCTCGAGAGCAACGGCTTCTGTTCGGATCGTATCGTCGGCGTCGAGTACGATTCGCTCGGCGACTCCCCCGGCAACGTGTGCACCGACGCCGGAGCCAAGCCAGGCTGCGGCAAGATCGACGACGTCATCAACAAGGTGCTCGCCGACAACCCGGACTTCACCCAGGTGGATCTCGCCGGCCATTCGCAGGGCACCGCGCATTGCGGCGCCTATCTGTCGGTTCCCTCGCAGGCGGCGAAGGTCGCGCACTACATCAACTTCTCCGGCGTCCCCGACGTCGGCGACGTGCAGACGCTGAGCTTGTCGTCCCAGCACGATCTCGGTGGGTCGCCTCACCACGCCACCGGCAAGAACGTGAAGACCGTGACGTTCACCGATCAAGACCACTTCGCCGTCGCGGCGTCGACGGGCTCGTTCGTCGAAGTGTTCAAGTACCTGACGGGCAAGGCACCGACGTACACGTCCGTGCAATGCGGCGAAGATCCGCTGTTCGTCGAAGGCATTGCCGAGACGTTCGCCGACAACACGCCGGTGACCGGAAAAATCGAAGTGCGCGAAGTAGGGACGTCTCCGCGCGGCACCGAGGCTCCGGCCATCAGCGCGGTCGGCGACGCGACCGGGCACTTTGGGCCGCTCCAACTCAAGCGCAACGTCGCGTACGAGTTCAAGGGCTTCGACTCCAAGGGCGGCGTGGTCGGCTACCAGTATTTCACGCCGTTCAAGCGGACCAACCGCCTCATCCGCCTCCTCACGCCCTCCGGGATCACCGCGGTCTCGTCGCTCACGACGGACAAGTTCGTGAAAGCGCCGGACCAGGTCGGATTGGTGCTGCAATGGGCCGGCGGCGCGTTCCGCCAAGACCTCGGCGCACGGCTGACGATCAACGGAACAGAAGTGCTCGAGAGCGACAACGCAGGCGAGAAGGCGTTCTCCAATGGGAGCCTCAACGGCGGCGTGGTTGCGATTTTCGGAAGCGACTACAACAAGAACGCAAAGACGGACCTCGGACTGTTCGACGCCGCGCCGTTCATCGCGCTCAGCGACATCTACGAGCAAGCCACGACGCCGGCCTTCATCGACTTCTCGTTCATCGCCGGAACCGAGGACCCAAACGTCGTCAACGAGACGGCGCGCGTCTCGAACTGGCCTTCGGATGCCGGCCTCGTCAGTCTGATGTTCCAGTGAGCGACCCTCCGGCCGTGACGCCCCGTCTCTTCGTGGAGCGCGGCGTCGCCGGGCCGGTCACTTCGGGGTGAGCTTCAGGATTTTTCCGCAGCACGCGCCGGGCGTCGCCTCGACGCTCGCAGCGTTGATCCAGTAGACGCTCGCGTCGTCCACGGCGATCGCCACGGCGTCGCTCTGGTTCGACGCGAGCGCGATCGGCTCGGCGCCGCCGTGAAGCGGCGCTTTCCAGACCACGCCGTAGCTCGTGAAGTAGGCGTTGGCATCGTCGGCAGCGACACTCTGCACTTCCGCGCCCGCCGCGGTCGCGACGACGCCGATCGCGCCGCCGTCGAGCGCGACGGTTCTGACCAGGTACGCGCCGCCGACGAGCACGTCCGTCGCGCCGAGGGCGATCGCCTGGATCGCGGGGAGCCCCGTCGCGAGCGTCGATTGTACCCCGCTGTTTCGCGCGACGCGGAGCACGTCCCCGCTCGACGCATCGCCGACGTAGACGTTCGCCGCGTCGAGCAGCGGACGCGTCGCGCTCCCCAGGCCCGAAACGAGCGCGCGCGGCGACCCACCGCTCGAGGCGACCCACATCAGCGAGGTGGTCGTCGTGAAGTAGACGTCCGCGCCGTCCGCGGCGATTCCGACGATCGGTTCGGTGCCGGGGACGAGAAGCGAGGGCGCCGCGTCGCCATCGACGTCGAGAGACAGCGCGGCGAGATCGACGCCGGAGCCGTCGACATCGACGAAACCATCCCAGCCGCCGACGTAGACACGCCGGCCGTTCACCGCGAGCCCAGTCGGACACCGACGACCGGTCGCGACCTCGACGGGTGCCGCGGGGTCGAGCGATGTTTTCGCAATTTCGCCCATCCCCGGGGGACAGCTCGTGAAAAAAATGTCCGTGCCGCGGGCGACGAGATTGCCCGGCGATGGCGCGAGCGCGAGTGTCACGAGGCAGCGACCGTCGAGACACGACCCGCCGCACGTCTCGCCGCCGCACGACGCGGATGTGTCCGGTCGCGAAGCGCCGTCGAGCATCGACGCGGCGTCTCGAGCGATCGTGACGTCTTCGGCCGCTGCGTCCGAAATGCTCGCCGGACGCGGTCGAACGGCGTCGCTCGAACACCCCGAGCCCAAGGTCGCCGTGCCGAACGCGACGATGAATGCGCGAACCGGCGCGGCGACCATCGACGGCGTTTATGGCGCGCGCGGGTGCAGGGCGCCCCAAAAAAACAGATCGCCCTTCGCTATTGCAGCGTGACCTGCATGTTCGTGAAGTTGGTCTGGTTCGCGGGGCTGAGGTTCACCGGGCCCGAGCCGACCGTGAACGGGACCGATGCCTCGTGAGCCGGGGGCCCGAAGAAGATCGACGCGTCGTCTTCGGCAAACGTGACGGACACGGTGTAACTGCCGGGCGCGACGGGTTGCTCGGTCGTGTCGGTGCAATCCCAGTGCGCGGTGAGCGGGCCCTCCGAGCCGCGCGTCGCGCCGGTGACGGCGTCCGTGGTGTTGTTTCGCGATACGCTGGTCCACGCGGTGGCGTTGCTGAGGCGGAGCGTGCCCCACACCTCGAGCGTCTTCACGAAGGTGCCGCCGCTGTTGGTGATCCAGATCGCGCCGACGTTGCGCGGAGCGTAGCGACCGTTCGCGGTGACCGTCGTGACCGCAAACGTGAACGAACATTTTCCCGCGACGCCGGTCGTGCCCCCTGCCCCGGTCGTGCCGCCGCTGCTCGTCGTGCCGCCGCCGCTCGTCGTCCCGCCGTTACCGACGACTCCGCCGTTGCCCGCCGAGCCACTGGATCCCCCGTTGCCGACGAAACCACCGCTCGCTTCGAAGCCGCCGTTGCCGACGAAACCGCCGCTCGACTCGAAGCCACCGTTGCCGACGAAGCCACCGCTCGACACGAAGCCGCCGTTACTGACGAACCCGCCGTTGCCGACGGAGCCACCGAAGCCGCCGCTCTCCGGAGCACCGCCCGATTCGGGAAATCCGCCGTTCGACGGCGGCAATTGCGGCGACGCATACGTCTCACCGCCGCTGCTCGGCGGCGGCGTCTGCCCTTGAAAGTTGAATTGAGCGCCCTCGAGGTCGTGCGTCGCGCCCCAGAACTCGCGATCGCCGCCGCCCGCGCTACACCCCGCGACGATCGTCACCGCGAAGGCGACGATCGCGCGAGCGTCATTGGTGGTTCGCACAGAACATCTCGCTTTCCGAATCGCATCGGCATCATTGTCGATGGTTCGACCGCGCGCAACACGACGCGCGCCGGAACTCGCACGTCGCGCCGCGATTTTATTTTCATGTTCGTTCGCCTGATATTTCGGCGTGCCGGTTACCACCAACGCGTTCGAGTCATGTGCGCTAAGTTGGAGTTCATTAGAAAGATCTGGTCAGAGTGCGCGGTCGATGAACTCACCGCGACAGAGCGCGCGTTGAACACTCCGCACGGT
The DNA here is from genome assembly GCA_964506835.1 of uncultured Polyangiaceae bacterium. Taxonomy (GTDB): domain Bacteria; phylum Myxococcota_A; class Polyangia; order Polyangiales; family Polyangiaceae; genus DASZVB01. The sequence continues at coordinate 13,714 of CAZDNG010000067.1, read as the reverse complement.
CGCTCGAGCCACGGGTTCGAACGAACACGGCGTTACCTACCAAGCGGTACTCGGAATCGAAAAACCTCTCATGTGGCTCTCATGAAGCAAGTCGGCGAAAGCGTACGCGTGCTCGCTTTGTTCGTATTCTTGGCTAATTTCACCGCCGGATGTGCGAACGTCGCCGCCTACGAACGGGGCAAGCTCGCTCATCCGACGATGAGCCCAAGCGACGCTTCGAGTGTCGCTCGGGACCACGTGTACGGGGTCCAAGAAGGAGCGATGGGCGGCACTGAAGGCGCCGCGAGCGGGTGCGGTTGCAACTGAATCGTGCGGACCTTCCACAATCTCCTCGTTCGCGTCGTGCTCGGCGTGCTCCTCGCCGCCGGAGGCGCGCGCGCCCAGCAAAATCCGAAAGCGAACTCGGGTTCCGACAAACCGCAACCGGCGGAACCCGCGCCGGCGGAGAAGTCGTCCTCGTCGAGTTCGCCGAGTGACACCGTCGTCAAGACGAAGACGGAATTTTCCGCGTACACCGATACGGACTCGGTCACGGTGTTCACTCCGGCAGTCCAAGCTTCGATCGAAAATCCGCTGAGTGGGTGGTCGGCGAACGGAAGCTACCTCGTCGACGTGGTGTCGGCGGCGTCGGTCGACATCGTCTCCACGGCGAGTCAGCACTGGACCGAGGTGAGGCACGCCGGAACGTTGAGCGGAACCTACAAACCGGGGACCGTCGGCGGAACGGTGTCCGGCGCGGTGTCGAGCGAGCCCGACTATTTGTCGCTCTCGGCCGGCGGCACGGTGAACCTCGAGCTCGCGAACAAGACCGCGAATCCGTCCTTGTCGTACGCGTTCACGCACGACACCGCGGGCCGCACCGGAACGCCGTTCTCCGTGTTTTCGCAACCCCTCGCGCGCCACACGATCACCGGCAGCCTCGAGCTCATTCTAGATCCGTCGACGTTGGTGTCGTTCAGCGCCGACGCGATCCTCGAGAGCGGCGATCAGACCAAGCCGTACCGGTTCTTGCCTCTCTTCGCGCCCGACGTCGCGCCGCTCATCCCGCGCGGCGCGTCGATCAACGAGGTGAACGCACGCCGCTTGCCCGGTCGAATCGACGAGCACTTGCCGGGCACGAGGAATCGATTCGCGTTCTCGGGCCGCGTCGCTCAGCGGCTCAACGGCTCGACGCTGATCCTGAGCGAGCGCCTGTACGCCGACGATTGGGGATTGAAGGCGACCACGACGGATCTGCGCTTCGTCATCGACGTGAGCCGTCGCGTGTTCCTCTGGACGCACCTCCGCGGTCATTTTCAGAGCTCGATCAGCTTCTGGAAGCTCGCCTACGCCGGCAACGTGTCGACGAACGGCCCGATCAGCGTCCCCAAGTGGCGCACCGGCGACCGCGAAGAGAGCGCACTCGAAGCGGGCACGTTCGGTGCGGGCATGCGCTTCGACGTCGGGACCGAAGTGCAGCCCACCGGATGGAGCATCGTGGCTCAAGCGGATGTGCTCACGACGCTCTTCAACGACACCTTGTTCATCCAGAATCGCGAAGGGTTCCTCGGCGTGCTCCAGCTGGAGACGGAGTTCTGATGCGCGCGGCGTTCTTCCTCGTGGGCGTCCTGGGCGTCGTCGGTTGCGGCGACCCTCAGCGCTCGCACGCCATCGACGCGCTCGGCGGCGAACAGCCGGGCGTGCCGCGCGGTCCGCTGCATCGTCCCGGACAACCGTGCGGCGCGTGCCACAGCGGCGAAGGCCCCGGCGGCCTCGAGTTCTCGCTCGCCGGCACGGTGTACCAGTCGCCCACGTCGGCCACTCCGCTGGTCGATGCCGTGGTGTTCTTCGAGGATGGCGCGGGCCACCAATTCAAGTCCGCGACGAATTGCGCCGGGAATTTCTTCGTCGTTCCCGACGACTTCGAGCCCACGTGGCCGGTGTTCACCAAGGTCTTGTTCGCTGGGCTCGAGACGCCGATGAGCTCGCCCGTCTACCGCGCCAATTCCTGCGCGACGTGCCATTCGAACCCGCCGGGGCAGACGTCGGTCGGCCAAGTTTACTTCGCGCCGCCGGGCCTCACCTTTCCACCGAGCGGTTGCCCATGACGCCGACGACGCTCATCGCACGACGCTCGCTCACGGCCCTGGCGCTGTTCGTCACCAGCGCCTGCGCCGGCCCCTCGCCGAACGACACGTTCACCATGACCGCGCCGTCGTACGACACCTTCCGCAACCTCAACGGCGTTTCGGTCGGCGACGTGTTCGCTGCACACTGCGGCACGCTCGATTGTCACGGGTCGATCGCCCGCAACATGCGCATCTACAGCATCGACGGGCTCCGCCTCGATCCGCGCGACGTGCCGAACCAGAAGAGCGTGGCAAGTCAACAATTCGGCACCACCGAGGCGGAGTATCAGGCGACGTACGAGTCGGTCGTGTCGATCGAACCCGAGCGGCTCAGTCAAATCGTCCAAGCGAACGGCGCCGGCTCCGAGCATTGGCTGGTCCTCGGCAAAGGACGCAACGTGCAAGCTCACAAAGGCGGCCAGCGCCTCGTTCCCGGCGATGCCGCCGACACGTGCATCGTGCTCTGGGTCTCCGGCGCGCCGATGACGTCGATGGAATTCCAAGCCGCGTGCGCGGACGGCTCGGTCGTCGTGCCGCCGGGAGGCCCGTGGTGAGCGTCATGACCGAGCGAACGACGCGATCCTTCGCGAAGGTATTTTTTGGGGGGGCTCCCTGGCGTCGCGTCGCGTCGGCGGGCGTGCTGTTTGCGCTGGGGTTCGGCTCCCCGCGCTTGTCGCTCGCCGCGCCGAAGCACCGCGGCGCGGCGCCGCCCGCGGACGCGACGACGCCGTCGACCACCGAGAGCGTCGAGCAATCCGTCGTGCTCGAAGACGAAGACGACTCGAGCGACGACGACGAAAAGAAGAAACCCGCGAAGCCGGCAAAGCCGAAGACGAAAGAAGCCGAGGACGAGACGTCGAACGGCTCCGTGCCCGCGAAGGACGAAGCGTCGAGCGACGACGCGTCGAGCGCGACGGAAAAAACCGCGTGCAGCAGCGACGCCGATTGCGGCACCGGGAAATCGTGCAAGGACGACGCTTGCGTCGCCGCGTCGCCGGGCGGGACGGCGCCCGTCGTCTGGCTCACCGTCGGCCTGAGCCAGGACATCGCGTTCGTGTCGGGCAGCGACGTGTGCACCGAGCAGAGTCAGCTCTCGTCGTTCACCTGCCTGCGCGCGTCGGGCTCGCAATATCACGGCACGCCCGTCGCCGGCGCCGGCGACAGCATCGGCTTTTCGCCGGCTCTCGGCGGTACGCGCGTGACGCTCGCGTCGTACCTGCCCCTCTCGAAGAAACTCAGTGCCGGGCTCCGACTTGGTTACGCCTTCGCAGGACAAGGGCCGACCCCCGACGGCGGGCGCTCGTATCTTCCGGTTCAAGCCGAGGCACAAGCCGCGTACTGGCTCTCGTCGGAAGCGTTCGCGACGAGCGCTCCCGGCGTGTTCGTCGAAGCATCGGCGGGGCTCCAGGAAGTGGACGGCAAGCGAACCACGACGGTCCAGGAAAATACCGCGGTGCCGCCCCCGGCGACTCAGATCGATAACCCTCCCGAGCAAACGCTCGACGTCTATCGGAAGACCGGCAACGGGTTCGTCGGTGCCGGTGTGGGCGGGTTCGTTCCGTTCGGGCGCGCCTTCGGGCTCCTCGCCGATCTGAGGCTCGGCGTGTTCTTCCCGACGTCGGGCGTCGCCTTGAGCTTGAACATTTCTGCGGCGCTCGGGCTCTGACACGCCAATCCGGCGCTACGATAGGCTCGCTCCGCGATGCCGATCGTCTTCGTCGAAATCACGCCGCCGGACGTCCCCGCCGCGTTGTCGCGTGCGCTGCTCGATTCCTGTTCGACCGCGATCCACGACGGGCAATGCGAGCTCGCCGGCGGCGCGAGCGAAGAGAGCCCGAACCTCGTCGCGATCGTGTCCTGGGACGCTAAAGACGCGAGCGTCCAAGTCCGGGTCGGGTCGCGCGCGAGCGATGCTTCCCTGTGGCGCGCCCGCTCGCTGCGGTTCCTTCCCGTCGACGCCCGCGCGGAGCGATGGAAAGCGGCGGGGCTCACCGTCGCGACCTTGGCCGACGCGGTCGTCGCGGCGCCGGCGGCAACCGCGTCGCTTCCGAGCAAGGGTCCGGCACCGCCTGTTGCGCCGTTGACACAAGATGCTCACGACACGCCGCGCGATTTCGCGGGTCGTGTCGTGCCGACGGGAACACCAGCCGGAACGCCGTTGCCGGATCGCACCGCCACCACCGAACCGCCGACGCCGACCGCCGACAGGGAGCCCCAAGAAAATGGCAATCCGACCCCCAGCGACGCCTATCGAACGCTCTGGGTGAGCGTCGGACCCGCTGGAAGAACTGGATTCGACGGCGGAAACCTCGCTTGGGGGGCCTGGGTCGACGCGGGCTGGCGCCCACTTTCGTTGCCCATTTTCGGTCGCTTCGAGCTCGCCTACTCGGTGGCGCCCGAGAACGATCGGGGCGTTTCCGTTCAGTGGACCGCAGCGACCGTCGGCGTCGGCGTCTCTTTGCCCATTTATCACGTGGTTTCCTTCGAGCCGCGCGTCGCCGCAGGCATCCAATCGATCCATGCCTCGGTAACCGACGGGCTCACAGGCCGTAGCGATTCAGGAGACCAAATCGATTTTTCCCTCGGCGCCGGGGCGGACGTCGTCGGACACCTGGGACGATTCGGCGTCCTCGGCGGGATGGATGTGGTCTGGAGTCGTGCACCGACCGATATCTTCGTGCAAAATCGAGACGCAGGAACGCTTCCCGCTTCGGGATGGTCAGCTCATCTGGGCGGGCGCTTCTACTTCGACTGAAATGCCTGCTCGTTCACCCTCTGGTTACTGTGTATTCGAATGACTCGGGAAGCCTCGCGCGTCGGTGAAAAACCGAATTTGCTTCGGGTGGTCGATGGCGGCCGACAATCCGATCTCACCGATCCGTCGGACGCGGACCTCATCGACGCGCTCGAGCGCGGTGAAGGACGTGCGTGCGTCGAGCTCTACGATCGGCTCGTCGGGGTCGTCGAAGGGTCGCTCTATCGCGTGCTCGGTCGTCGCGACGAAGCTCACGACGACCTCGTTCAGGCCGCGTTCGAGCAGATCGTCCTGACGTTGTCGAAGAATCGCTTCAGCCGCGCGTGCAGTCTCCGCTCGTGGGCGGCGACGGTCACGACGCACGTCGCGTTCAACTCGCTCCGCTCGCGCACGCGGGAGCGCAAGGTGGTCGACCGCGGCCGCGACGGCGAGTTCGAAGCACGAATCCGTCATTCGAACGCCGACGTGGAGCGAGAAGCGACGGTGCGAGAAGCACTCGATCGCGTGCGCTTTCACCTCGCCGCGATGGATCGCAAACACGCGATGACTTTGTTCCTCCATGACGTCGAGGGACACGAGCTCGCGGAGATCGCCGTGCTCACCAGCGTGTCCGTGGCCGCCGCTCAGTCACGCCTGGTGCGAGCTCGGAAGGAGCTCCAGCGCCGGCTATCCGAAGAGCGCTCGTCCTTCAGCGCGGGGGACGGCTCGTGACGCACCACGCGTTCTCGCTAGAGGAGCTGCTCCGCGAGCTCCGCGAGCTCCGCGACGAGGAAGTTCCCGTCGAGTCGGCGCGACGCATGCGCATCCGGCGCGAAGCGACGATCTCGCGACTCAAGGACATGCAGGCGCGCTCGGTCGCGTCCCGCGACATCCTCGGACGCTATCGAAAGAAAGCGCTCGTCCTGCTCGTCGCCCTGATTCCGACCGGCGCGCTCGCGGCAACGTGGCTCGTCGGCACGCTCGGCGCCAACGCCGCGACGCGGAAGGGACCGATCTTCAAGACGGTGGCGGCCGCGCCGGCCTGGCACGCGGCGCACGCTCGTGCGTCCGAGGCAAGATCTCTCGTCGAGCCCGTCGCGGGCCCGGTCTCGTCAGCGGCGGCCACCCCGACGACCCAGACGTCGGGCGCCGATGCACCGGCGCTTCCGCAACGCGCGCACCCTGCAGTGAACACGACCGTCGCGAGCGCGACGCGACGGAACCCGACGAGCGAAGCAGGATCGCCCAGCACGCTCGCCGAAGAGAATCGATTGCTCGTGCGCGCGATGGTAGCGAGCCGGCGCGGCGACGAAGCGAACGCCGTCGGGCACCTCGACGACTTCCTGCGACGCTTTCCGGAGTCGCCGCTGGCACAGAACGCGCAGGTCGAGCGATTCCGCTCCCTCGCGCGAGCGGGAAACGACGCGGCGGCGCGCGAAGCAGCGCGGCGATACTTGGCGGAGCATCCCGAAGGGATGGCCGGGGACGAAGCACGACGCCTCGTCGTCGGCTCCGAAGCCTCGCCCCCGTAAAGCATGACCCGCTGCACGCCCCGAGCGCGTCACGAAATGAGCCGTTCTGCGATCACGGTCGCGACGCTCGCCCTGTTCGCCGCGTGCAGCGTCACCCCGAACAAGATTTCGCTCTTGCCGAGTGAGTCGGACGAAGCCGGAGGCGGCACGACGTCGGTGTTGCCCGCAGGCGGGAGCGGAGGGTCCGTCCCGATGCGCGACGCCTCGCTCTCCTCGGGTGGTAGCTCGGGCGGGGGCTCGCGGCCGAGCGTGATCGTCAAGGACGCCGGCAAGAAAGACGACGATCGCGACGGCGATGACGACGACGATTACGACGGCGGCGACGCCTGCGTCGGGGATGGCTCGTTCGACGGCGGCGGGCGCTGCGGATGGGCCGGCGACTGCGCGGTGCCGACTCCGCTGTGCGACGTAACGACCCATACGTGCGTTGCGTGTCTCAGCAACTCCGATTGCCCGACGCACCTCTGCAACGTCACGCTCCACACCTGCAAGTCTTGTTACTACGACCGCGACTGCCCCGGGAACACACCCTATTGCGACGTCGACGAAGGCGTCTGCGCCGAGTGCACGCCGGCCGCGCCGTGCCCGACGCCTCAGGTATGCGTCGCTGCCGCGCACGCCTGCGCGGCGCGCTGTCAGACGGCCGCCGATTGCGCGGGAAGTGATCGCTCGATCTGTCCGGTAGCGAGCGGCGTGTGCGTAGAGTGTCAGGGCGACAGCGATTGCTCGGGTGGGCTCTTGTCACGCTGCGACGTTGCGCTCGGCACCTGCTTTCAATGCCTCAACGACGCGGATTGCCCCGGCGGCCATTGTCACCTCGACGGCCACCGCTGCGTGGACTGACGTCGTCGACGCGAGAGCGCGCGCAGCCTCGACCGCGAGGATTGCGCTGAGAAAACGAAACTCCGACCGCGACGGAAGCTCGCGAGTGAGCATCGACGACTAGCAATTGGGGACGCGAGCAGGCGCGTGCGCTCGGGTTTGCAAGAGCGAAGCGCGTTGGTAAAAGTGCTCACAACGAACGGCGTCGAGCGCGGCTCGTCGACACGTTTTCAGCACGCGAGGGACGATCATGAAAACTTCTCCTTACTTGATTGCGGCGATGCTCGTCGTCGCCGGTTGCAGCTCCGACTCGCATCCGACGAAATCGACCGACGCCGGCAGCGGCGGCGCGAGCACGGGTGGAAGTAGCGGCAGCGGCGGCGCCAACACCGGCGGAAGCAGTGGCACCGGCGGAAGCGCAGCTTCGACCGGCGGCAAAGACGGGGGGCCCGCGAGCGGCACCGGCGGAAGCGGTCCGACCTTCCCGATGGTCGACGCGTCGGACAACGGCATCGACGGGAGCGCGCCGACGCAGATCGATCGCAGCCACTTGAAGGACACCGGCACGACTGCGCCGCTCGACTTCAGTGATCCCGCGCTATGGCTCTGCCGTCCGGGCATCAACCCCGACGAGTGCTTCACGAACCTCGACACCACCGAGTTCCTCAAAGACAACACGACGCAGCTCGACAAGCACGTCCGCGCGAAGGACCCCGGGTACGACTGCTTCTACGTCTATCCGACCGTCGCTCTGGGCGGGAACGGCAACATGACGGACTTTTCCGACATCAGCCTCATCCTCGACCCGCTTCTCGCGCAAGCGGCCCGCTTCACGCGGCTCTGCCGGGTGTACGCCCCCTTGTACCGTCAGGTCTCGCTCAGCCTCAGCGGAACGCCGCCCGCCGACGCCGGAAAGCTCGGCGATGGCGGCGTCGACATCACCGGCGACCCCAAGCTCGCGTACGGCGACGTGAAAGCGGCGTTCCAGTACTACATGGATCACTTCAACGGGGGCCGTAAATTCGTGCTCATGGGTCACTCGCAGGGCACGGCCATGCTGACCCAGCTCATGACCGACGAGTTCGACAAGGACGCGACGCTCCGGGCGAAGCTCATCAGCGCGCTCCTCATCGGCGGCAACATTGCGGTCCCCACGGGCAAGAGCGTCGGCGGAACGTTCGCGAACATCCCGCTCTGCACGGCGCCCGGCCAGGTCGGATGCGTGATCGCGTACAACAGTTTCGCCAAGGACGCGCCTCCGCCCGCGAACAGCCTCTTCGGGCGCGCGGCGACCGGGATGGTGAACGCTTGCACGAACCCCGCGACGCTGTCGGGCAACACGGGCAACTACCTCGGCAGCTACACGCCGGAGAAATTCTACGACCCTATCTTCGCGCCCGACCAGCCGCCGGCGAAACCCCCGCTCGAGCCCACACCGTTCGTCATGGACCGAGACCTGTTCCGCGGCACTTGCGTGAGCGCGGGCGGCTTCACGTATCTTCAGATCGCCGTCGACCAGACCGCTGACGACAAGCGGACCGTCACCGGGTACCGCAACACGGCGAGCGAAGCGATCGGCTTCGGCATGCACATCTTCGACTACAGCATCGAGCTCGAAGACCTGATCAGCGCCGTGGATCAGCAGGCGAAAGCCGCGCTCGCCGGAGATTGAGCGCACCGCGAATAGAGCCGGGGCGCGCTGCCATCGCTCAGCGATCGCGCGCGCCGGCGTCGAGACCGCTCAGATCGGACTTCGGCGTGCACAAGACGCCCACCTGATCGGTGACGAACCCGGCGCGGATCGGGAACTTCACGCTGGTCGGAGGCGCCGGGTAACCGAACGCTCCGAAGGGAAACGAGATCGGCGCGCAATCGGCGCGCGGGTCGTCGAACGTGAGCTCGTAGTCGCCGGGAGCGAGATTGAAAAAAAATCCGAGGCCGCCCACGGTGCTGGTCGCGCTGCGCTCGAACAGGTTCTCGGCGTTCGTGAAGAACGGCCCGTCGCCGCTACTCGGCGAGAGCGACACCGTCACGCCGAGTGGAAGCACCAGGCCGCCGTCGTCCTCGGAGAGCAAGGTGAAGAACGACACCGCGCCGTTGGCGTCGTCGTACGCGATCCCGAGGTCGGGCCGCGGACTACCTGACTTTGCCGTGACGAGGGGCGCCCCGGAGTTGTCCATGTCGGTGGCCGCGGTCTCGATGGGGCGCAGCGAGCTGACGTAGCCGTCCTTGACACAGGTGAGCACCAGGTCCGCTCCCATCAGGAGGAAGCTCGCGCGGCAGCCCTCGACAACCCCAACTCCCTGCGCGCTTGGCGCCGTTCCGTCCTCGTCGAGAATCTCCGACGCATTGCCGGTCGGCGAATGAAATTCAAGCAGTTGCGTTAGTACAGAAAACAATGTACTGTAACTTTGTTCAGCCCAATAGCAGATGTCTGACGGGAGCGCGATCGAGTGGACGGATGCGACGTGGAACCCAGTCCGCGGCTGCACGAAGATCTCTCCCGGCTGCAAGCACTGCTACGCAGAGACCTTCGCAGAACGGTTCCGTGGTGTGCCCAATCACCCCTTCGAGCAGGGCTTCGATCTCCGACTTGTTCCGGGCGCGCTCGAGCTCCCGCTCCGATGGAGAGCGAGCCGGCGCATTTTCGTCAACAGCATGTCCGATCTCTTTCACGACGACGTGCCAGACGAATTCGTCGAGCGGGTCTTCGACGTGATGCGCCGAGCCTCACAGCACACGTTCCAACTCCTCACCAAGCGAGCCGCGCGGATGGCAACGCTCACGTCTTCGATGAGGATCCCGGACAATGTGTGGATGGGCGTGAGCGTCGAGAACTTCAAGTACACGGCGCGGATCGATGAGCTCCGCAAGGTCAAAGCAAAGGTTCGATTCCTGAGCGTCGAGCCGCTTCTCGGTCCCATCTCGGCCCCAAACCTGGGAGGAATCCACTGGGTCATCGTCGGCGGGGAGAGCGGACCGCGCGCCCGCCCCATGCAGGCCGAGTGGGTTCGTGCGCTGCGCGACTGGTGCGTGGACGCCCAGGTTCCGTTCTTCTTCAAGCAATGGGGCGGTGTTCGAAAGCACACGACTGGGCGTATTCTCGACGGCAGAACGTGGGACGAAATGCCGAAACACACAGCTGCGCCGAATCGAGGGCTCGCGGTCGTCAACGGATAAGAAGGGCTGAGTGAATGGGGGCACCGAAGACAACGACGTGGGAACTGGACCCGCACACGAGAGCCAAGCACGAGATCCTTCGTCGCTACCTCGAAGCGTGGACCCCGATCTTGGGCCTTGCCGGATTCCCGACCATCGCGTACGTGGACGGCTTTGCTGGGCCCGGCGTGTACTCCAACGGCGAGGATGGCTCGCCTATCATCGCGCTAAAGGCCGCACTCCAATACAAGGATAGTGTCAAAGCGACCCTCCTCTTTGTCTTCGTTGAGAAGGAGAAAGCTCGAGCCGAGAAGCTCGAAGAGATCGTGTCAGGCCTGGGCTTGCCCGCGAATTTCCAGGTACGCGTCGTGTGCGGGAAGGCGTTCGAGGAGGGCTTCCGTGAAAGCTTTCTCGACTTCTTTGGCAAGCGACAGAAGCCAATTCCTCCGACGTTCGTATTCATCGATCCATTCGGATGGACTGGAGCACCCTTCACACTGGTCAAGGAAATTCTCGCTGGCCAGAGCTGCGAGGTCCTGATCAACTTCATGTTCGAGGAGATCAACCGATTCATCGAGCATCAGGACCAGACCGAGAACTTCGACGCGCTCTTTGGGACCAACGAGTGGCGGCAGATGAGCGGAATCGCCCACAAGACAGCCCGTCGGGAGTTCCTTCACGGGCTCTATCTTCGTCAGCTTCGGGTCGCAGCGAGGGCGAAATACGTGCGTTCGTTCGAGATGCGTAACGACAAAGACGTGACGGACTACTTTCTTTTCTTCGCCACCAACAACCCCAAGGGCATGGCTAAGATGAAGGAGGCGATGTGGAAGGTGGACCAGTCGGGCGAGTTCCGGTTCTCCGACGCAACCAACCCAGCCCAGGAGTTGCTCTTCGGCCCTAAGCCAGACTTCGAAGCGCTTCGTCGGACGCTCCTCTCAAACTTCTCTGGCAAGCAGGCCTCCATTGCAGAGGTGGAGAATTTCGTGCTCGCGGAGACACCGTATCGCGAAACCCACTACAAGAAGCAGATCCTCGCGCCTCTCGAGCGAGAGGGCAAGGTCAGTGCAATCAACCCACCGGCCGGGCGCAAGGCGGGCACGTACGCGGTGCGAACGATGCGGCTAAGATTCGCGCCGTGACGGCGACTAACCAAATCCTTCCAGGTTGGTATTCGCGTGGTCTTAGTACGAGCGGAGTGCCCGACTGCCGGTCACACGGAGCGAAGGCATGCTGGGCATCCTTAATCAATGAGGGGGGATTGAGTCATGCGGATTGAGTGGGTCCGAATCGAGAGCTTTCGGTCGTTCCGGGAGAGTCCCCGGATCCCGATCGCGCCGAACAGAACGGTGATCGTCGGGAAGAACAACGCAGGGAAGAGCGCGCTGCTGGAGGCACTCACTCTCTCCGACGGCATGAACGATCCGCATCGAAGTCCGAAGACGGTGGACCTCCGAGGGGTACAACCATTGCCAACGAGGTTAGACTACGGCCTGAGCGGAACCGGACTTGATTTGTCCCGATGGATGCGTCGCGCGACGAGTGCGGTCCTCTTTCCCTCCAACCAGGCGAATCCAACCGGCGTGGCGGAGGAGCTCAAAGCCGTGCTCGCAGCCGGGGAGATTCGAATTCAACGCACAGGCGGCACTTGGGAACAGCCTGCTTTTGGCCTCGTGTATTCGCCACAGAACAACGGGTGGGCTTTCGCCTTGGGGACAACTTCTCCTCATTTTTACCGGGCGACAGGTGCGACGGACATTCGCGAAGCCTTCGCCCAGAACTTTATTGGAACATCGATTTTCCGCTTCCGCGCAGAACGGATGAACATCGGTGAAGGCGACGTTCAACTGCAACGGGTTCTGTCGAGCGACGCTTCGAACCTGCCGACCGTACTCCATGAGCTTCAAAGTCGAAATCGGGCTGCGTTCGACGACTATTGCGCCACCGTCTCTCGAATCCTGCCAGGCGTTCACAACGTTCAGGTACCGGTCGTCGCAGGGGGTCGCATCGAAATTCGGATCTGGCCGAATCCTACAAGCGCAAGGAGAGATGACCTCGCCATTTCTCTAAAGGCCTGCGGGACCGGCATCAGCCAAGTGCTCGCCATGTTGTTCGCAGTGCTGGCGTCCGACGAGCCGCGCACACTGCTCATCGACGAGCCGAACAGCTTCCTTCACCCAAGTGCTGTCTTCGAGCTCATCGATATCTTTCGCGAGCACCCCGAGCACCAATACGTCATCGCTACGCATTCGCCGGAGGTCATCGCCGCGTTCGATCCCGAGATCATTCAGCGGTTGGAGCTGGAGAATGGGGAGACGCGCGTTGAGTCTCTAGATCCAAAGAGCCTCGCTGATCAGCGGCGAATCCTGCTCGACGTCGGCGCCCGACTCTCGTCCGTTTTCGGCGCCGACAAAATTCTCTGGGTCGAAGGACATACGGAGGAGGAAGCATTTCCGAAAATCGTGCACCACTTCGCTCCGCAAGATCTTCGCGGAGTTCGGATCCTTCGCGTCGATGACACAGGCAGGTTCGAGGCCAGGCATGCAGAAGTGAGCGCGAAGCTTTATGAACGCTTGGGCCACGGCGCTGCGCTGATCCCACCTGCCGTCGGATTTCTTCTTGATCGGGAGAGACGGAGCGAAACGGAAATCGAAAAACTACGAAGTTTGATTCCGTCGCTTTGCTTCCTTAAGCGGAGGATGACCGAGTGTTATCTCCTACATTCGAATGCGATCGCACATGTGCTCTCGGAGGATCTGGGAGAGCCGGTTTCTCCGGAGCGAGTCAACGAAGAACTTGCGAATGCGGGGTTCATCGATGACGCGAACTACATGGAGAAAGTTGACGCATCGAAGATTCTGTCACAGGTGTTCACGACGCTAAGCGAAACGCGCGTCGCGTTTTCGAAGCCGAGCGTTCCCGTACGGGTAGTTGAATGGTTGCTCGAGCACGAACCGGCGTTTCTTCGACCGCTGTTCAAAGAGATCCAAGACGTGCTCTGCGCGAAACCTTCGAGCGGCCTAGTGGTGACCCTGCAATCGTGAAGCCTCCTCTCTGAGGTGGGCACCCGGCAGCGCGGTCGCGGCAATGTGGTCGTTGTTCGCCTACATCGGTCACCGTTCTCCAGAGTTGCTTCCGTTTTTCAACGCGAACGGAAAAGCCTTGCCGGCAAGGACGGATCGTCTGCCGCGAACGGTTCGTCCTTGCCGGCGAGGACTCGTCGTTGTCCGACAACGGCGGGAGACAGCCACGAAGGAGGACTCGTTGCCGGTGAACAGAACGGGCCTTGCGGGCAAGCGCCGATCGTTCGCGCCAAACGGAGGGAGGCTTGCCGGCAAGGAGGCGTCGTTCTCGACGAA
>CAZDNG010000066.1:47420-49243 GCA_964506835.1 uncultured Polyangiaceae bacterium | reverse complement strand
CCGAAGCTCGTCGTCGGGATCAGCGGACCCCAGTAGTTGCCCGAGTAGGGAATGTTGCCGAAGCGCTGCTGGAAGATGGTCTGAGCATCTCCACGCAGGTGCGCGTCCTCGTTCAGGTTCGAGTCCCAGTAGCCGAGGTAGACGACGGCGTTGGACTTGCCCGGCGTGACGAGCACCTTGTCGAAGGCCCAGTCGGCGACGGCGCTGATGAAGACGCCGTCGCCATAGTCGTCACCGAACTCGGGCAGCGCCATGGTCTTGCCGAGCTGCTGCGCGATCTTGGTCCAGTAGCCGATCGAACCGCCATTGTCGGAGTTGAACTTGTCCCCGGTGCACTTCGTCGAGCCGCCCGTGCACCACATCGGGTTGTTGTAGAAATCCGGACCGACGACGTCTGCGCTGTCCGGTACGTAGTCCGCGCCGAGCCCGGAACCGCCGTTTGGATTGAAGATGTACTTCACGCGAGCAGGTAGGTGCTTCTTCGCGATCGACACGATGCGGTCGAACGAGCCCTTGAAGTCGGCCGCCGGGGGTTGGGGATAGAATTCGACGTCGATGCGAACTCCGTAGATGGTGCTCGCTTTCGACTCGAGGCCCGAAAACAGCGTCTCGTAGCAATCGTCGTGCTGTCCCGCCGCGGTCCCCGAGTAGTCCTTGTTGTACGTGAAGACGGAGATGATGACCGGGTAATCGTTGATGTCGTTCAGCCCCGAGATCGGCTGGCCGCACGTCGCGTGGTGATCGTCCTGGTAGCTGCTGTTGTAGGTAACCTCGGGGTGATAACCGAGATACGTGAGGTAGCTCGAAATCGTGCTTCCGCTGCTGAACATGCCGAGCAGAAAATTTCGCCCGTTCCCGGTGGGCGCTCCGCCGCCGGTACTGGTGGTCCCGCCGGTGCTCGTCGTGCCACCGCTACCGGTCGTGCCGCCACTGCCGGACGATTGATCGATCGTGAGCGGGACGTCGATGTTCGCGCTATGCGAGGGGGTCTGGCCGGGAGCGGAATCCCAGGCCCAGACCGTCCATGTCGTCGATCCGCTCGCGAGAGCCGTCGTGTCCACGGTCGTCGTGAAGGTCCCGTCCGTCGCCGGCGCGACCCGCGCGAGTGGCGGCGATTGGTGGGTGGGATCCCAGACCTCGACGTTCAAGAAACCGGGCGCGAGCCCCCGGACGGTCACGACACCGCTCACCGTCGCGCCGCTCTGCGGGGCATCGACACGCAGCGTGTACGTCGGTATCGACGCGACGCCGCCGGTGTTCATGACTCCGCCGCTCGCGCCTGTCGTCCCTCCAGACGATGCGCCGCCCGCATCTGTCGTCCCTCCCGACATCGCGCCGCCCGCGCCTGTCGTCCCTCCAGACATCGCACCGCCCGTGCCAGTCGTCTCACCGCCGGTTCCCCCGACGATCGTTCCACCGACGCCCGCGATTCCACCGGTCCCGGTAACTCCCTCGCCACCAGTGCCGCCGAACGTCGTGCCCCCGGCACCGTTCACTTGTGGGTTGCTCTCGCTCGCGCAGGCGAGCAGCAGCAAACCCGCGCCAAGCAACGCCACTGAACCCTTACGTGGAGAGTGCGGAATTCGTCGAGTCGACTGGCGCATCGAGAGTAACGGCGCACCGAGCGTCGGGCGTGGCTCAGAAATCGTCGCTCGCCAACGCGCCCTGCGACGCCGACTTCTTCTTGAGCCACTGGCGAAGGTGGTCGCGCCTACCCGTTCTCGATGGCTATCCATTCCACACGCTCGCTCCGTCTCTTCTTCGCTCTCCCGGCGCTCGGCTACTTCCTGACCGTCTCCGGTTGCAGCGCTGGCGGCGACGCG
>CAZDNG010000066.1:8691-47320 GCA_964506835.1 uncultured Polyangiaceae bacterium | reverse complement strand
GCGGCGACGCGTCCCCGAGCACAGGCGGCTTTCCGAGCAGCGGCGGCAGCGCGTCAACCGGTGGCACCGCGTCAGCCGGCGGCAGTGCATCCGGCGGCGTTCCGAGTTCGGGCGGCAGCGTCGGAACCGGCGGTGTTTCGACGGGCTCGGGTGGCACCGCGACCGGGGGACAGACCGGAACCTCTCCCGTCCCCGACTTCACGCTGCAAGTCGACACACCGGGGGCGGGGTCGACCGTATCGGGCACCGTCGTCGTCAGTGGATGGGCACCGGGATTCAAGAACGTCGAGGCGTGGGACCCGACGCACCAGAATCCTCCGCTTGGTTGAGGGACGCCCGCGACGAACGGCGCGTTCTCGTTCACCGTCGACGTGTCGAGCCTCGCTCAGGGCTCGACGACGTGGACGATCTGGGCGTGGGACACGCCGCCGGGGCAGACGCCGACCCAGGATGCAAATCAGGATATCGCGTTGACGATCGGCACCGCTACCACGGGCAGCGGCGGCACGACGGGCACCGGCGGCACGACGAGCACCGGCGGCACGACGAGCACCGGCGGCAGCACGACCACCGGCGGAAGTGAGACGATCGGCTCGGGCGACATCAACGCGCCGGCCCAGGGCCCCGCGCCGACGGAAGCGGGGACGATAGGCGGCGCTCCGTTCAAGCTCGTCAAGAACTGGGACTTCGGCACCAACGGCACCATCGGGGACATCGGCACCTTGAGCTCCGAGTTCCAATATCACGATCACTGGGGCACGACGGACAACGGCGGCAACTACGGCGCCGTCACCGTGGCGCCGAATCAAAGCACCGCCATCAGCGGGCAGCCCGTCGAAGATCCTTCACGTCCCTACCGCGAGTTCACGTCGGATTCGATGAAGGCCTACGTGCGGCCGCTGTCTGCGTCGCAAAGCACCGTCACCGTGAGTTCCCACGACGCAGGCAACGGCAGCATCACCGCGAAGTGGTCGCTCCCCTCCGGCGGCAAGATCCTCGGCAAGGACCTCTTGTGGGAAGCGCGCCTGCGCATGCCGCAAGTGCAGAAGGCGTTCTGGCTCGCCATGTGGACCGCCGGCAAGCAGTGGAACAACGGCGCCGAGATGGACGTGCTCGAATCCTTCGGCACGCCGAACGTCAGCCCGCTCGGGACTGCGTTTCACGTCGACTCCGTCGGCGGAAGCGATAGCATCAACTACTCGAGCTGGCCCCAGGGTCTGGACAGCGCGGGCGTTCCGAGCGGCGCCGAGCGCGACCCCGCGACGTATCACACGTACACCTGGCTCTACAAAACCGACGACTCGTACATCGTTTACTACGACGGCTACGTCGTCCAGAAGGGCTCGATCCATTGGACGGACGGCGGCACCGCCGGAGGCCAGAGCATCGACATGTGGTTCCTCTTCGACTTCGGATGGGGTCACACGCAGATCTCGGACGTGAACATCTCGCTCCCCGCCTCGGGGTTCCAGATCACGTACGAGGTCGACTACAGCCGGGTGTACCTCCGCTGAACGCATGAGTGCTGGCGCGACAGCATGCAGCACCTGATGAATCGTCCCCTGCTCCGGACGAGACCGTGTCTAGACACGTTCTGGCAGTGGTTACACCGTTCCCGAAATCGATTGTTGGGATGCTAGCTCCATCGCCAAAGTATAAGGTCGATGACGGAATGAATCAAAGCTGCGGGTGCGCCATGGAGAACAGATCGCATTCGGCGGGTTGAGCTCGAACTCCGCGGCCGATCTGAACGGTTCGGGTCGCGTTGTTCCGCCACCTCGCCCGTTTCCTCTCCCTGCGTCTACGTGTCGGCCACTTTCGCCGTGAAGGTGAGAAGGCCCCCAACACCAAACAGGGCAGCGATGGAACAAGCCACTTCGGCGGCGCTGAGTTCGAATGCTTCCCGACGCTGGGCATGCACTTTGAACGAGGCGAATCCCGCCCTGCTTGCCAACTCAGCCAATGATTTCTTGTTGAAGAAGTAGAGATGCGGCGAGGGGACCGACGAAGGCTTGCTACGCCCCATGATTGACCCCCGTTTTCGTTTTCGACCCAGAACCTCCAGGGATCGATACACGAGGTTGTCGAACTCGTTCGGAACTTCTACGTAAAGAAGACCGCCGGGCAAAAGCGCCCTCTTGGCGGCAAGAACGGTCTCAGCGGCCGCGGGAATGTGCTCCAAGGTGTGGTTCATGTGAATGACGTCGAAGGCAGCCGGATGTTCCAGCAAGACCTCGACGGAATCACCGACGATCACTTCGATCCCCCGAGGCGCGAGCAGTTCTCGAGGAACCTTCGAGTTGTCGAGGCCGAGCGGAATCCATCCCGAGGCCCTGGCCGCCAGTAGGAAGGCTCCGTTGCCACAGCCGATGTCGAGGATCCGCCGTCCCCGAACCTGTGTCGCCGCCCAGGCCAACCGCCGTGCAAAGAGTTGCTCGCGATCTCGAGATGGCTCGTGTCCCGATTGGACGACCTTTGCTCGAACGTACTCGTCGCCGTGGATGTCCGTGAGCTCGGATTTGTAGTCGCGCAGATAGACGAGCGAGCAGTCGACGCAGCGAACGAGGTGCCCGAACCCTTGGAGGCCGCAGGCCCACGTCTTGTCCGTCTCGGGCCGCGCATCCGAGGCGCTGAGGCAAACCGGGCAGGGAGGATGCACGCTCACGCACTCCATCGCAGGCGCTCCGCAATGGCTTCGGTGAGGCAATGCCGGTCCTCCGCGAGCATCTGTGTATGTTCCAACTCGGGGAGATGGTCGACCGTCACGAGTCCATCGAAATCGACTCCCCTGAACATCGCACGCAGCTGACGTTCGTGGTTGAACGTCTCACGCGCCCCTCCGGTGTAAAGGAAGTGCACGTGAGCGCGACGACCGATGAGCCTCCGTAAAATGCGGCTCGATTCGACGCGGTCCATGTACGCGTAGCTCACGAGACGTCGCCCGCCGCTGCCCATGGGATCCGCCTTCTGACGATTCAACGGCCGATAGCGGCCGAGGGCGCGTCGAATGCGGCGGTTGATTCGGTTCAACAAGTGCCGCGCAAAGAACCCGGCCGTTCGATAGGCGAAGGGATCGATCATGACGACGCCAGTCACACGCGGATCCCGCTCGGCTGCGCGAAAGGAGTCTTCAGCGCCCGAGCAGAGACCCCCGAGGACGATACCGTTCGGACGATAGCGCTCGGCAAGAAAGTCGAGGGCCGCTCGGACCTCGAGCTCGGTGCGCTCCCGGAGCGGCAGACCCGTGTACTCTTGGCGGCTATCACCGATCCCACCGAGGTCGAACCGTAAAGTCACGAAGCCTTCTTGCGAAAGCCTCCGCGCGAGCTCGCCGTATAGGCGAAAGGGTCCGAATTTGGGAACCAAGCCCGCGTTGACGAGCACGAGAACACCGCGCGGCGGGACGACCGAGGACGACGGCTCGGTGACGATGCCCGCCAAGTGGAGGTTCTCGCCGAACTGACAGCACCACTCTCTCGTCATGGCTCTAGGATCATCCGAGTGAGCGCGGCGGAGATGTGAGCGTCGGGCAAAATGTCTTCGATTCGGCTCGGATCTTCCCAGAAGCAATCCGTGTCGAGGGTCGTGACGTGCGACTCGTCACCGGTCGTTCGGACGCCATCGAGCGCGACTGCGTGCCCCGCGGGCCGCGACGTCGCGAGGCACAGCGTGGGAACGAGCGACCGCGCCGTCACTGCGATGGACAGAGCCCGCAGTTCGGCGAGTGCCGCGGCGGAATACGTCGAACCGAGGAGCTGAACTCCTTCCGCCTTCAGCTTGGATTCAGGTCGCTTTCGGAACGAAAAATGCTCTCTGGCTTCGAGACAGCGACGGTGCATGGCGGTGAGGGCGGCGACGTATTCCGAACCGCTGACCACGGGGTCCCAGAGGACGAACCGCTCGACCTCGAGCCCCTCGGCCGCGTTCCACAAGAGGGTTGCGCCGAGTCGCACGCCAACCGCCGTCACGCGCGTCGCGCCGGTTCGTCGCGCTAGCTCCGCAAGGGCGTCCGCGACGTCGCGCCGCCACCGCGTGCAGGTCGCACCGATCCCATCGCCGAGGGAGTCGCCGCATCCGTAGTAGTCGAATTGCAGCGCGGGGACGCCCTCGACTGAAAGGCGCCTCACCAGACTCTGGAGAACGAAGTGGGCTCGCGCCTTCTCCTGCCCGACCGGCGCGCACACGAGTACCGCCGTCTGATGACGTGGCGTGTTGGGGCGGGTCAGCACGCCATAGAGCGCGTCGTCGGCGCCGAAGTGGAACAGCTCGGTGTGGTCTGCAACGGATATAGGGGACGCGGCCTCTCGCGCCTTGTAGGAGGGACGGCCGAGCCCCGCGTCGCAGATACGCGCGAGAACTTCGAGGGACTCGCGCAAGACGTCCATGCCGCCGAGGGCAACGCCGAGCTGGCGCTCCACGTCGACGGTGAATCGGACCGCGAGGAGCGAGTCGCCTCCGAGCTCGAAGAAGTTGTCGTGGAGCTGCACGCCGTCGACACGAAGGAGATCCTTCCACAGCGAGGCCAGTTGAATCTCCGTTCGCGTCTCCGGCGGCCGGTGGGCCCGCGACGAAGGTACGGAAGCAGGCGCCGGCAGGGCTCGCCGGTCGAGCTTCATGTTGTGATTGAGGGGTAGCTTCGGGATCTCCAGGTAGATCGCGGGGACCATGTAGTCCGGCACGTGTTCCACCATGTGCCGGCGAAGCGCCGCGGCTCGGGTCGGATCCGCCCGCCCTTCGCGAATTTCGTCGCCGGCGCTCGACACGACGTACGCGACGAGGACCTTCTCGCCGCCTGCACCCTCGCGGGCCATCACCACGGCGTCCTTGACGTTCGGCGCGCGGCGGAGGTGATACTCGACCTCGCCGAGCTCGACGCGCATTCCCCGGATCTTCGCTTGAAAGTCGACGCGTCCGAGGATTTCCAGCCAGCCTTCCTCCGTGACGCGCCCCATGTCGCCGGTCCGGTAGAAACGCCGGCCTTCGATGTCGACGAACTTGGACGCCGTCAGATCAGGACGATTGAGATATCCCTTCACGACGCCGTTTCCGGAGAAGCAAATCTCACCCACTTCACCGATAGGGACCCTCTCCAGGGCGTCGTCGACGACTCGCACCGCCATGTCGTCGAAGGGGCGGCCGACGAACGTCTTCGTGATACGGCGATCCCGCGGGACTTCGTAGGTGCACCCCATGCACGCGATCTCGCTGCAACCATAGATGACGAATACTTCCGCATTCGGAAAGACCTCTTTCGCGGATTCGAGCACCTCCGGGGCGATCATGTCTCCGCCGGATGAGGCATGGCGGACGCGCGAGAATGCCGCGAAGTCGGAATGGTGGCTCTTGATGTGGTCGACGATGGGACGCAAGAGGCTCGGTCCGGCGTGGAAGAGCGTCACTCCGCGCAGCGTCTCCATCATGCGCTCCGGACTGACGACGTGTTCGCGATCGAGGACGAGCAGTCTGCCTCCCGCCGAGAGCGGAGTGAGGAGCTCGAACATGCTGATGCTGAAGCTGAAGCGAGCAAGGGCCGGCATCACGTCGGTCGCCGAAAAGCCATAGCGCTCGCGCGCAACCGCCACGTAGCTCGCCAAGTTGGCGTAGCTCGCCATGACCCCCTTGGGTTTGCCCGTGGTGCCCGACGTGTAATAGACGTACGCCGTCGCTTCACGATCGACCGGGCGCTCGGGGTCCTCGCTCGAACACTCGGACAAGAGCCCGCTGGATACGTCGAGCGCGAGGACGTTCGCGTCGGCGAACACCGGGTTGGGTGCGCCGTTCACGAGCACCAGGGCCGGGTGTGTATCGTCCACGATGCTCTGCACGTGCGCGGCGGGATGCGTCGGGTCGAGAGGAACGTACGCAGCCCCCGCCTTCAGGATCCCGAGGAGTGCGATGAGAGCGTCGAAGCTCGGCTGGACGCAGACGACCACACGACTCTCTCTGCCTATGCCGCGCGACGTCAGGTAGCGCGAGAGCCGATTCGCGCATCGGTTCAGCTCACCGTAAGTGAGGCTCTGATCCCGATATCGGACGGCGGTCGCGGACGGCGTTCGGGCCGCGTAGCCCTCGAAGCGTTCGTGCGGCATATCCGGCGGAGACGATCGCCGACGCCCCTCGCATACCGCGTCGAGGAAGCTGGGAATCGCAGAACCTTGCTGGGGCGCGGGATCGTTCATCGATGATCGAGTTTTTTCAGGGTCGCAGTGCCCCTCGACGCAAGGCGCATTCCATCATTGCTTTCGTGCGGCGGTCGGGTTGGGGACGGTCGAGCCGTGGACGCACAACCACCACGGTGAGGCGAAATGCCGCGTGGGGCGGCGCGCGGAGTCGGCGAAACCCTCTGCCTGTCGGCGCGGCGTTGCGAGGCGCCTGCGAATCAGTGGCACGACGGGTGCAGTGCTGATGGGAAGCGCCGTGGGTCACTCACTCATCCAGATCAACGAAGCCACCGCGCAATGAGAATATCCAAGCGCGAACGCCTTGCAGGGATGCTCGATCGGTCCGGGTCGTTGCGTGCCGTTTTGCGGATGGGCGTGCCCTGGCTGACCATCCTCACCTATCACCGATTTCCAGAACGGGACGGAGACGAACCCTTCGACGATGGCGTCATCGACACCACTCGAGGCGAGTTCGAGCGCCAGATAGCCTATGTGAAGAAGCACTGCACCGTCGTCGGGGTAGACGAGCTCTGCGCATTCGCCGCGGGCGCGAAGCTCCCCCGAAACCCAGTGGCGATCGCGTTCGACGACGGATACCTCGGAAATTACGAAGAGGCGCTTCCCATTTTGAAGCGGCACGATTGCAGGGCAATCTTTTTCGTTTCGACCTCCTTCATCACCGAACGACGTGTTTACTGGTGGGATCGCGTCGCCTACGTGATGAAAACGTCACCGCGTCGCGAGATCGTGCTCGAGTATCCGTTTTTCGTCCGGCTCGATCTCACGGGTCCACGAGATGCCGCGATTCGTCACATTCTCAGGATCATAAAGACGCATCGGTCGCTCGACATCGAGCGATTTTTGAACCACCTCAGCGCCGTTGCCAAAGTTCCATGGTCCGCCCCGGAGGACCGGAGGTTTGCCGATCGACTTCTCATGACGTGGGATCATATCCGGGCGCTCAAGAAGGCGGGCATGGACGTCCAATCGCACACGCGAACCCACCGTGTGCTCCAGACGCTGACGCGCGACGAGCTCGCAGACGAGCTCATCGGATCGCGGGACGATCTGCGACGCGAACTCGGCGACCCCGTTCGAGCGTTGGCGTATCCGGTCGGTCAGCCTCTGGGAAGCGATTCTCCGATCCGCGCAGCACTACAAAAATTCGGATACGAGATCGGCCTCACCAACGGCACGGGGCCGACATCGCTACGAAGGCCAGTGGACAACTTCGACATCTGCCGGCAGACCGTCGAACGGAATTTTTCCGAAGCACTATTTTCCACGATGCTGGCGCTGCCACGGCTCGGCCCAAGACACCCGTGGCAGCTACCGGCGAACGTAGTGAGATAGAACAAGTGCCCCGACTCGCTCGCATGAGGACGTGCGCGAGAGCGGTCGCGCGACGCGACCGAGACAATGGTCCCGTCTATTGCGCTCAGCGACGAGCAGCTACCCTCGTCGGGCGAGCATGGACGGTAAGCGCATGAAGGACGAACGAGGGAAAAACGCGGCAAGAGCACGGGCGGATGTGACGAAAATGGCTGCGTGGCTGATGGTGTTGCCCCTAGGCGTGGTCTGCGAGATCGGGCTGGGCGGACGAACCCGAGTTCCGCCGACGGCCGCATTGGCGGTGCCGTCGAACGAGGCGGTGGAATCGAGCGCCCGATCGATGGCTGCACCAGCGCCTGCCGTGTCTCTGCCGGCGCCAAGTCGAGCAACGCCGCCTCCTGCCGCGCCAGTGGTGCAGAAGGCGATCGAACGACGTTCCGCGATCTACGAACCGGTTCAGACCTTCGAGGAAGCCGAGCAGGCCTGGCGCGGCGACGGCGAAGACGGAGCGTCGACACAAACCATGTCTCAGCGCATCGCGAGTCTCCTCGACGGGATCGACGGAGGCGCGACCACGCGATTCGAAGCGAAGTGCGGCTCGTCCCTTTGTCGACTCCAACTCCACACCGACGAGCCGGCAACTCTGCTGCGTCTACGCGCACTGGCGACCGGTGCAGCCCAACCACTATTTCGCACCGACGACGACGGCACGGGGCCCCTCCTGACCGCCTACATCACGAAAGCGAGTCTGGAACCCACGCAGTAAGCAGCGGGCCGGTCATTCGGCGCCGGTAGCGCACACTTCAAGCGCGGATTCGTCGAACGCGCCGCGCTCGACCAAGCGCGAGCACTCGGCGCGCATGACCTTGCCGCTGGAAGTTCGAGGCAAGACCCCGGGACGCACGAGAAACACGCCGGCCAGCGCGAGCCCGAAGTGCTCGTGGATCGTGCGACGAATCGCCAGCGCGAGCTCCGACCGTTTGAGCGCGGCGGAAGGGATCGCGGCGGCAACGACGTTGGCGCTGTCGGTGCCGGCCCCGTCTCGCGTGGCGAAGGCGATGACGGAGTTCCGACGCACCCCTTGAAGCCGAGCGACGACGCGCTCGATGTCCGCCGGAGCGTACTTTCGTCCAGCGACGATGATGACGTCTTTGAGCCGGTCCACGACGTAAAGCTCCCCGTCGGCGATGTAGCCGAGGTCGCCGGTATGCAGCTCGGTGCGAGGCCGAACGCCTGCGGCGAGCTCGCGGTAATAGCCGGGCGTCACGGACGGACCCCGAATGACGATCTCGCCCACCCTTCGTTCGGGTAGCCGTGCGACGCCGTCTATCTCGACGATGTCGATATCGTGAGACGGAAGCGGTAGCCCGACGCTACTGTGAACCACCGAAGCCGGTCCGTTCGATGGGTCGACCACGGCGGTGCCACTCTCCGCGAGAGCCGTTCGCGAGACTCGATCGAAGCGAGCCGGCACGCCCGGTTTTCCGAACGACGCCGCGAGTGTGCACTCGGCCAAGCCGTATGCGGGCAGCAACGCTCCTTCGTCGAATCCGAATGCGCCGTAGCGCTCGACGAAGGCCCGGACCGTGGAGGGATCGACTGGCTCTGCCCCATCGAAGGCGAATCGCCACGAGCGTAGATCGATCTCGTCGGACGAAAGCGCCGACCTTCTTCGCGCGAGCACGTCGTAAGCGAAGTTCGGGCCGGCACTGAAGGTCGCTCGGAACGCGGAGATCGCGTGGAGCCAGCTCTCTGGGCGCGCAACGAAGGATTTCGGCGACGCGACGTAGCATGGAATGCCGAGGTACAAACCCAAGAGCAACCCCGCGACCAAGCCCATGTCGTGAAAGAGAGGCAACCAGGAGTACGTCACGTCGCTCGGGCCCATGCCTGCCCCGAGGATGATCCCTCTCAGGTTCGCCGTGACGTTTCCCTGGAGGACGACGACCCCTTTCGGCATCCCAGTGCTCCCCGACGTGTACTGCAAGAAGGCCGGGCTTCCTGGTCCATCCGACGTTCCGAGCCCTTCCGCCGCCAGGCCTCGAGCGCGCTCGGCCGCAACCACTGCGAACGCCGGCCGCCCGTCTCCGAAGAGGGCCAGCGATGCCATCTCGTCGTCAACGACGGTGGCGCGGGGCTTCGCGTCGTCCACCACCGCGAGGATGCGATCGACGTACGAGCGCCTCGGCAGCTCCGACAACGCCGGAACGGGGACCGGAATTGCTCGGAGGCACTGCGCGGCGAGAAAGAACTGAAAAAAGTCGACGACGTTTGCCAAGGAAAGAATGACGCGATCTCCCGGAGCCGTCCCGAGCGTCCTGAGCAACGCCGCCGCTCTCTCGGCGCCGCAGAGGAGTTCGCGATTGGTGACAGGCGTCGCTTCCGGTCGCGCGCGGTGAAAGCGCACATATCGGAGCAACGAGCCGTCCGGATCCAGCGCAGCCCGCCTGCGGAATACGTCGGGAAAGATCGCATCGGGATCGGGAAGGCCCTCCAGGCCGACTCCGGTCATGACGCTTCGCGGCTCCAATTGATTCGAAACCGCTCGCATGCCCCCGCGAGCGACTCGACCGTGAAGCGGGCTCCGTCCTTCGCAGCTTCCGCGTCGTACCAGTCCTGCATCGGAAAATCGGTGAGGGCCAGGTTCGTCTCGATTGCCAAGGTCAGCTCGAGGAGCTTCAACGAATCGAGCCCGAGCTCCTCGACGATGGACGTTTCCGGGGTGATTTCCGCCAGCCCCATGCCGCGCGCGATTCCGGCGAGCAAGGCGCGCAGCATCTCGAACATCTCCATTTGGCTTCTCATGGTTTGCGCTCTTCATGCAGGGAATCGGGTCGTTCGGGCGTTCGTTTGCGCGGCGACTCACAGGCGACGCCCATCACGATGCGCCCTCCGATCCCTTCGTCCATCCGCTTGCTGATCTGATTCGCTCCTGCGCCAGCACCACAAAAGTGCTGTGCGACGGCGCTCGCCAAGATCGTCGCCATCGGATCGTGAGGGTCGAGGGCCAGTAGTCGCGAAGCCGCGAGCCTGATGCGCGCGTCGCCGGTCGCAGACAAGGCCTCGAACTCGGTCGTGCCGTGACCGTGGAGCTCGACCTCGACGGAACCCTCGGGAACACGCGGGATCTCTCGGTGCATGGGCCAGAGTCCGACGTCTGCGAGCAAGCGCCGGCTCGCATCGCGAGACGTTTGCATGTTGGGCAGAGCAACGTAGCCAGCCGCCGCCACGCACGTCACCGCGACGCCGACGACCGTCCCGAGTTCGAGCCGGAAGCGGAACGGCGCCGAACGCCGCGTCTCTCCCCAAGCGAGCGCCGCGGTCGCAGCGATCGCCGCATTGGTGAACCAGGCGCCCATCACGACCGCGGTGTAGGCGTGCAAACAGAACGCCAACCCGATTCCCGCCGCGAGCGCTACGGTGCTCGGGATCGCCAGCAGCACGGCAGCGAACCGGAACGCGCTCTCCCACAATTCGTGGCGCTTCGGCAGGAGTTCCGCGTCTTCGAAGCGTACCGGACCCCCAGCAACGTACAGGCCGAGCACGAGCAGCACCGCCAAGGCGACGGTCGGGTTCCGCAACTCCACCAACTCGCCCACCCGCGCACGGCGCGGCCCTTTCGACTCGAGTAGCAGCGCAACCACGAGAGCGAAGACGCTCGCAAAGTAATCGTCGAGCGTCGCGAACGGAAGCTCGAGCCAGTAAACCGTCACGGAAGCACAAAACAGCATCCACGCGAAAACGGCTGGCCACCATTCGGTGGCGAGCATCAGGCCAGCGACCAAGGCGAGGAACGCGACGACGCGGACCACGCTCGAAGAAGCGACGACGAGCGGTGGCGGATCGACGACCAAAAAACCAAAGTGAGTCCCAAGAAGGGCGCCCATCACGCGACGATGGAGGCGACCTTGCTGTGCTTCGACCTTGGCGGACGCACACGCCCCCTTTGGCAGGACCTCGATTCCAGGCTGGGCGAGTGTCATTGACGCCACCAAAAGAACAAGGCGAGCGTGGAAGCCCAAAACAGTCCACGAGACGCGACGGGCGCGACCCAAGCCAGACCTCGCCTCGAGAGCGCGACCGAATCTCGAGTCTCCATCCACCGTTGGACGCCGGCCCACGCGATCGCGACGAGGCCAGCGGCCGTGAACGCGACCAACCCGCGTCCGGCGCGCTGACCCAAGAGGTAGGGATAGGCGTCGTGCAGCGCGCCAATCGCCACGAACGCGACGATCACCCCGAAGACCATGGCCCAGTGGGTCGAATGTTCGCTTCTCATCCTTCCAGCGCGAAGAGACGTCGGCCAGAACACGTAGCGCTGGATCCATTCACCGACGTAGATGTTCCACCGCCGCCAAAACTCGAGCGGTCCGGAAGCCGAGAGCGGTCGGGCGAATCGTTCGGGAACGCGATATCCAACCTGCCTGAGGAGGCCGGTCTGAAAATCTGCGACGCCGGTCTGCCGCAAGTACTCCGCAAAGAAACCGGCGAACGCGATGCCGGCCAGCTCGCCGCCCCGATGGATTCCGCCCCACGTTGGGCCAATCCGTCGCAGGAGGAACGCTCCGAGCGGCACGAAGACGGCGCTAGCCAAAAAAACTTCTAGAAACCCGACCGCCGTGCGTCCGAAGGCCCGAACGTTCGGCAACCGTTCAGCACTGCGGCACCCGCGATTCGTGTAAACGAGAACCGGGTTCACGAGCATGAAGAACAAGTATTCCTCGAGCTCGGACAGTTTCACCGGCGCGAGCGCCTTGCTCCGCTCGATGCAGTAACTGTATCCAGACAACATCAAATCCCACCCGAGCAGAGCGATCGGCACCTTCGCCACAGGCGATGCGTAGAGTCCGGGTGCGACGAGAAAAACCGCTGCGCAGATGGCAAACACGGCGCCGGACGATGCGCGCCATTCCCTGAGCATCGACACGAGCGGCAATAGGCAGCACGAAGACAAACCGAAATATCCATAGGCGAATGCAATCGAGGTGATCGGTACGAGCTGCCAGCGGACGGAAGCGGCGACGATGGCGGCCGTGACGAGGCCCGCTCCGACCCGGACGCGCCAAAGAGTGCCGCTGCGCAGCGTCACCCAAACACTCACCGGAACTGCGCGGAAGCAGAAGACCTTCGCGACGCCGACGAGAGCGTCCAAGGTCACCGCCTCATCTACCCATTGCATTTCGCGTCCTTCTTCAGTCGTGAAAGCCAGCGTCCGCTAGGGGCGACCCTCGAGCATCCGCCGGAGAACCCAGGCGTCCAGTGCCGATCGAAATTGCAGGAAGCGTGCGCTACCCAACAACTTCTCGGCATCGGCGATGGACGCGCGCCACACGGCAAGCTTCGACTGCTGCACGTCGGGCGCTCCCGCGAACCCGTTCGACATCTTGACGATGATTTGCTTGAGCGCGTCGCGTTGCCCGTCGGGCAAATCCAGAGTTCCGGGCAGCTCGTCTCCGAGAGTTCGAGCATTCGACGCAAGCGTCGCCCCGTCGGTACTGCCGACGAGATCCTCGATGTCTGGTCCCTTCGAATTCGGGATCTCGTAGACGGTAGGTTGCGGGTCAGGAACATCCTTCGGATCGAGTCGCTCGACGATGAGGAACGCGTCGTCGGTGAACGACTCGACCGCTTGGGTGGCAACGCTCCCAATCGCGAGCTGGGCGAGCGCCGGCGTGACGCCGACGGGTCCACGCCCTTCACGCCACTTGATGGGTTCCCGGCAGCAATGCTCCGCAAGGGCCGTCTGAAACGCGGCGATCGATCCCGCAATTTCCTTGGCGAAGAGCGCGGCCTCGTGACCGGCCGCCGCCCTCGAACGCTCGCCGGTGGGTGCGGCGCGATCGAACGAGAATTTCAATGCGACCATGGCGTAGCTCATTCTCGGTGTCGCCTGGGTGCGCTGCAGCACGACGAAACCTTCCAGCGTTTCCAGGGGCTCGGCGACGGCTCCGTCCGCGAGCGCTCCCAGGCGCTCGACCTCGGCGCCACGAAATTCCGGTGCGCGGAGCGAATAGAGACCGATGTCTCCGCCCTGCTGTCGATCCGGCGCTTCGGAGTACTTCGCGATCATGTCGCCGAACGCGTTCGGCCCCGCCAGCGCGCGCCGGGAGAGATCGGCGGCTAGCGACGCCGCGTCGTCACGGCTACGGCTCGACGGCGTGGTGCTCTTTGTATAACCGATGACGAAGCGCCTTCCGGACACCGGAACGTCGGGCGGAACCGCACCTCGCTTGAGAATGTGGTAGCCGAATGGGGTTTCGATGATGCGCGACACTTCGCCTGGCTTCATGACGGCGAGACCGTCCAAGAACTGCGGAGGGAGCTGCCCCGCGGCCACGCCGCCCAACGAGCCTCCCTGAGCCTTCGTGACCACGTCGTCCGAATAGGTTTTCGCCAATTCCTCGAACTTGTCCGGCGATGCGACCGCCTCCTTCGCAACCTTCATGGCCAGCGTAAGGGCCTCGCTTCGGCTGCGCTTGGACACCGGCGTAGGATCGGGAGCCCACGTGGCGCGGCGCAGCTTCGTGTCCATCGGCTTCGAGTCCGCATAGCCAATCACGATGTGCGATACCCAGACGATGGTGCGGTTGAGCTCCTCTAGCTCAACGAGTCTCCAATTTCCTCGCGGGTAGGGCGCCACGAGTGCCGTGTCGGCCGTGGCCGACTTCGGCGCGGTGTCCTTGGGTTGCTCGTGCGAACAGCCAGGTAGGCCCGCGCAGAGCCCGGCCAAGAGCACCCAGCCAGCGGGAAAGCACCGTTCAGACCACGGCTTTTCTCGCCGTGCCTTCCATGAAAAATCGATTCGCATCTCCCAACTCCTCCGCGCGACCGCCGGCGCCTAGCTAGCAGGCGCCGGTGTCTATTCCTCGAGTTCCCGTCGGATTGCTCAGAACGTGGCCCAACCGTATCCAATAACGCTGCCACAACTTCCGCTAGTGTAGGTGCCGGTCCGTTGCACACTGTTGGTCCACGGAATTTCTTCGCTCAGCACGACCGTATGCCCGTACGGAGTCCCGGAATAGCTACTGCCTCCGACGTCCGTGACCGTCACGTCGAAGTGGTCTGCGCTCGAGCTACATGGGGTCCAGGCCGTGCCTCCCGCCGCGTAGATTTCGCAACGAACGGCGCCGCTGATGCCTGGACCGTAACCCCAGACGCCGGCCTGCCACGGGACGCCCGACGGTGCATTACACCCGTTCGGATTCGAGATCGTCGCGGCGATCCCCCGTCGGGCTTCGGCGTTTCGGGTTGAAGCGACGCAAGCCACCAAGGCGAGGCCTCCGGCAAACAGCCATCGCTTAGTATTGAGTATGTTCAACATGGTTCTCTTTCCTTCCGAGAATTTTCGTCTTTCGAGCGATGACCGGAACCGGTTGCACCGGTTCCGGTCGAACCGCAGATGCTCCGCGACCCTTTCGGGTGCGGTTCCCCTCTAGAACGTGGCCCAACCGTAGGCCGTCACGCTTCCGCAGCCACTGGCGGTGTACGGCCCCGCCGAATGGACACTATTGGACCACCCATTGGCGAGGCTCGCCACGACGGTCGCTCCATACGGGGTCTTCGAATAGTTGCTGCCCCCGACATCGGTCACGGCGATATCGAATTCGTTCGCGTTGCTGGGGCAAGGAGTCCATGCCGTAGCGCCGGTCGCATAGACCTCGCAAATCGCCGCTCCGCTCGCGCCCTGGTGCCCCCAAACTCCCGATTGCCACGGAACGCCGGACGGCGCCTGACAATTGTTCGGATTCGAGATAGTCGCGGCGACGCCGCGCCGAGCTTGCGCATCTCGAAACGGCGAGATGCACGCCGCCATCGCGATACCCCCTGCAACCAACCAACGCGCGGACCTTGCACTGAGAATATTCAACATTTGCTTCAGTCTCCTTTTGAGACGCATCGAAATCTCGCGTCTCGCGTATCTCCCTATCAGCTTGATTCCCTCGAATTCGTCAGATCTACATCAGATTGTTCGTTGTATGAAATGACGCGATTCCCAGCACATTTCTACCCTTAACCCCGCTTTGGGCGTACACGATATATCCGATCGCGAGCGCTCACACGTGTCAGATCTTCGTCAGATCCTCCCCGAGCACGGCTTCGCCGTCGCGTTGACTTTGAACAGCGCAGTAGCCTACGCCCCGCACCGTGCGCAACGGAGCAGGAATACCAGCCGCGCTCAACTTCCTACGGATCTCCCAAACATGATTGCGAACCGAGCCACCGTCTCCACTCGAACGTAGGACGTTCGTCAGGATCTCCTGTACGGAGACCACGCGCGGCGCGTTCACGACGATGTATTCCAATACTGCCAGCTCGGCCCTACGGAGCAGACCATGAAGTCGTGGAGCATCGAGGACTCTGGTCGGCGGAATACGTCCGAACAACCTCGCGAGAAGCTCCTCATGGCAGACGGGGCGGAGCACCGCGTCCGTGGCGCCCGCGATCAGCGTCTCCGCCAGGGTAGACGTATCGTCGACCACGGTAACGATCGGCACCTGGGAACTCGCCTCACGCAGCCTCCTTACGACTGATGAAGGCCCTCCGACGCGCTCGTGCCCCACCAACCAAGCCTCGGGTGAGGCTCCGAGAATCTCTTCGGCGCGGGGGACATGATCCCAATGCTCGAATCCGTAGCCGGCGGTTTCCGCCCGTCTTGCGATTTCGATCCACTCGGCGTCCCTGAAGAGGAGGCCGTAAATGCGCGGAGCAGAGACCTGTTCGCGGGTAACCAACTCGTGCCCCTGACAGCCTGTGATGCGTTCCCGCCGCGCCTACAGCGCGATGCCGGGGTGCTCTTTGAGCATCTTGAGTACGTAGCGGCGGTCCACCCCGAGGAGGCGTGCAGCCGCCTGTCGATTGCCGTTGGAACGTCGCAGCGCCTCTCGGAACATCTCGATCCGCAAGGCCACTTGCGCTTGTTTTACGCCCAAACGGCCGATA
The DNA here is from genome assembly GCA_964506835.1 of uncultured Polyangiaceae bacterium. Lineage (GTDB taxonomy): Bacteria > Myxococcota_A > Polyangia > Polyangiales > Polyangiaceae > DASZVB01. Next base: position 30,887 of record CAZDNG010000066.1, on the reverse strand, counting down.
CTCAGATGCGCGGCCCTGGCAATCGCGTCGTCCACGTTATGCTCGATTCGATGCTCGTTCGCATTCGCGGCAAACAATCATTTGCCGATCACCGCCTCTACCTCACCACCTCGTTTGTAGTTAGCAACATACATGCCTTCGGCAACGCATTGCACAGAAAATAATGCGCGTGCGCGCTCATGCTTCAAAACCGCTTTCGAGTGCTCGTCTCATCGTGATGTTCACGGATTGTTTATGTCCCCCGCGAAAGCGAAGTGCCATTCGTGGCACTCCACGACGCCAGTTTCGGCACGATCGGCCATTCGTGACACTGGCGAACGCCGTCAGTCGTGAAGGCGCCGCTGAGATGTGATCGGCCTGACAGACTGATTCACTCTCCACTTATGGGAACCTCGGACAGTGGTTCGATCTCTCTTAGGAAGAGGACGCGACACGCCGGGATGGGCCATCGAGTTCGAGAGTCTCGTTCGAATATTTCGGAGTTGTAGTGTGGTAGATGGTAGAGTGGCGGAGGTGGTTTAGGTGAGGAACATGAATCGATCAAACGCACTCATGAGTCTGGGAGCTTTTTGTCTTCTGTTTGCCGCTTGCTCCGACGACGGAGCATCTGGCTCGCACCGTCATCCCGCTGCGCGCGGCGCCACGTCTGCGGAAGAGGGTTCGGGAGCCGTCGCCGCTTCGACCGACGGTGGAGATCGGAACAATGGCGACGCGGGGCCGCACGGCAGCAGCGTCGCTTCCGACGGAACGCACCTCTCGGCGAGCATCATCGCGCGACAGGTCCAGCCTGGCGACGAGCAACACGTCTGCGTGATCGTCGAACTGCCGAACACGGACGCGACTTGGGTCGACGAAATTCACGCGACGCTTGGCTCCGGAAGTCACCATATGCTCGTGGATCGGCAGGCCCCGGGCACGCCGACTCAGCTCGATCCCTCGCCGTGTCCTCCCACCCTGGCATCCGATCAGACGCGCCTCATACTCGCGCAGCAAGCGGACACGGTTGTCGCATTGCCTTCGGGGGTCGCATTCTTGCTCGCGCCGCATCAGCCGCTCTACATGCAGCTCCACTATGCAAACGTCGGAACGCAGGTGAGGGACATCGTGGGAACGGTGGAACTGACGCGAGCGCCCCCGACGGCGACCGCGCCCGTGCAGGCGAATTCGATCCTCACGGGTTCCTTCTCGATCGACCTACCGCCGGACACGACGACGTCGGTCGACAGCTTCTACACGGTCGAGCCCGCCACCGCGACGCGCCACGTCTTCGCGCTTACCTCGCACATGCATCACTTGGGGATTCGCGCGACGATCGAACGCGTGCCGAGCGCCGACGCGCCGCCGGCGTCGCCTATTCACGTCTCGACCAGCTGGGATGACCCGCCCCTCACCCAATTTTCGCCCCCGCTCGATTTCACCGGGAACGACGGCCTGCGGCTCACCTGCACCTACGACAATACGACCGCTCAGACCGTGAACTTCGGCACGGCGACGACGGACGAGATGTGCTTCATGTGGGTCTACTACTTCGACCAGTGAGCGAGGGACGACGCGCATGAACCCCCCGAAGAGCGCTAGTTGGTCCGCGTCTGCACGCCCTGGCTACCCGCGCGCCAGATCTGGCTACCGGTACCCCAGATCCCGTTGAAGGCCTCCATTCGCAATCCACGGAGTTCCCGTCGGAGAAACCCAGATTGCGTTGCCGGGAGTCGGCGCGCTCGCGAACGTTCCCGACGTGTACAACGCGCCGACCTGCTTGCCGGCGAAGGAGAGGTGCGCTGCGTCGGAGCCCCAGACGCCATGGAACGAAGCGCCCTGCTGATCGGTGACGCCCGCCGCGGTCACCTTGTTCCAAGCACCGCCGGTACGGTGCAGCACGATCGGAACTCCGGCTTGGTCGTCCTGGCCCACGGCCCAGGCATCGTTTGAGTTCGCTCCCCACACCGCATAGAAGGTCGCGTCCTCGGGGGACGACGTCCTGCGTCCACTGCAAGCCGTTGGAGTGAGCGATCACGGTGCTCGAACCCACCCACCCAGATGTCGTTGGCGGCGAAGCCCCACACGCCGTAGTAGGCCGCGGAAGGCAAGCCGACCGACTCTACAGCGTTCGTCCAATCGCCGCCGACCGAACCAGCCGGCCCGCTTGACGTGCCGCCGCCCGCTCCGCCGTCGAGCCGCCGCTTGCGGTCGAGCCGCCGGCGCCACCGGTGACGGTCGCGGTGCCGCCGCTCGACGTCGCGGTACCGCCGCTCGATGTCGCGCCTGTCCCCGCGCTGCCCCCGGACGTTCCCCCGTCGGAATTGCCACCGCCGGGATCGTCGCTCGAACAGCCAGCAATCAGATCCGCGCAGGCCACGAGCACGAGCCAGGCGAATTCCCGCTTTTCCCACCGCATTGACGAAGTATGCGCGTCCACTACTCAATCGAACAAGGCCTTACGCGAGCGGCGCGCTCAGTGTCGCGTCGTTACAATTCGCCACCATCCAAAGAGCGCCGCGCGCCGCGTTCACGCGAATACCGAGAGGACGCAACCGCGTTCCCTAGTACTTCACCAATAGCGGACTCCACCCCGACCCCGTGGCTACGTGTGTTCCGGCGGCCGTAACCCCACTTCCGAAATCGACGACGCCCGTTTCGCCGAGATAGCCTGCGGCGTACACCGTACCCGCGGCATCCACGGTGATCGCGGTAAAGACATCCGCGGTGGAACCCATTACGCTCGATGAATGAACCCATTGGGCGACTCCCGAGGGGTCATACTTGACGAGGGCCGAGTAGTAGCCGACGTCGCGGTCGTCGGTCGAGAGGGTAGCTCCGGTGCCAAAATCGTAGATGCCGGTGCTATGGACGGCCCCGGCTACGTAGGCGTTGCCGGACAAGTCCACTGCTACGGAATTGAGATATGAGTTGGATCCGCCTGGGTTTACGGTTCGCGCCCACTGGGCGGTCCCAGTGGAGTCGTATTTTACCAAGAGGACGTATTCTGAGCCGGCGGTGCCCGTGAAATCTCCGCCAACGGTGGTGCCGGCGGCGGTAACGCCGTTACCAAAGTCGAACGTTCCTTCCTGGATGTAGCCCGCGGCAAACACATTGCCCGATGGATCTACCGCGACGGAATTGAAACCCGCGGCCGTGGGGCCCGCGGTGCTGGTTCGCGCCCACTGAGCGATTCCCGAGGAGTCGTACTTCACGAGCGCGAAACTGCCCACCGACTCTCCCGCAATGGGACCGTTGCCGCCGGTACCGGTGATCGCAACTCCGTTGCCGAAATCGTAGGTGTCCGTGCCGGCAATCGAACCCGCGGCGTACGAGTTTCCTTCGGTGTCGACCGCCACGGAACTGAACGTCGAGCTCGGATACCCTGCGGTGACGGCGTGTGCCCATTGCGCCGTTCCCGAAGAGTCATACTCTACGAGCAGGGCACTTGGGGTGGGGAGTTGACTCTCAGCGCCGGTGAATACACCCGTCGCGGTGACGCCATTTCCGAAATCGTAAGTGCTTGGACCATCGATTTCTCCAGCCACACGAACGGCGCCTGAGGAATCTAGGGTCACAGAATAGAAACTCGAGTCACCATCCCCTAGGGTGACGGTCTGTGCCCACTGGGCCGTCCCAGACGAATCATATTTTACCAGGAAGACATAGTTGGAGGTGGCAGGCTTCGAGACGAAGATGCCGTTGCCGAGAGTCAAAGCCCCAGAACTACCTAATAGATGACCTGCTACATAGACGTTTCCTGTGGAGTCTAGTGCGACGGACCCAAAGTCAGCCCCGATTGAGTCCGTTCCGATGGTCCGTTGCCATTGCGCAGTCCCCGAGGAATCGTATTTTACGAGCAGCGCGTTGTCTCCGCTGAAGGTTCCCGTGGCGGTGACTCGATTGCCAAAATCCAGAGTGCCGGGCCCCGAGAGGTCGCCGGCCGCGTACACGTTGCCCGTAACGTCTACCGCCGTAGAATTGAAAAGCGCCGAAGTCGCGGGTGAGAGATCGGTTCTTGCCCATACCGCTCCCGTCGTCGAGCCATCGTGGCTCGTGATGGAGGCATCGAGTCCCGCCGTCGAGCCATCGGGGCTGGGCTGAGAAACCTGCGTTTTCGGAATCGGGTGTCCGGCCCCGTCTACGCAGATGCCCTGAGCCCCGCACACGCTGCCTTCGAGGGCTGCGCAATCGGCGTTCGTCTGGCAATCGAGCCAGTTCGTGCCCGTGGATTTTCGTTCCACGGTCGCCGCGCAGGCCGGAGCGGTAAGTGCCACGAAAACCGAGAGCCAAGCTATTCGTCGCTTATTCATCATCGTCCCCATCCATCGAATCGTCGTCGTTCGTCTTCACGAATTGACCGAGGTACACGGTCACTTCGCGGTCCAGGTCTTCTTTCGGCCGTGCGTGAGCGGCGTTGTAGTCGTCGATGCGGGTCCGGAGGGCGCTCACGGTTTTTCGAAGCTCGGCGAGCGTGCGGCGCGCTTCGTTCTCGAACGGGTGCCCCTGCCAGACATCGAGCGTGTAGGTGCTGCCGCCGACGGCGTCGCTCTCCGACGAGCGTGACTCGCCGAGCCGGAGCTTCACGCAGATCGCGGTGACGACGGCCTGAAAGTGATCGAGCACGGCCGCCTCCCAGCCCTCGGTTTGGCCGACGGGGACGTCGAAGCGCCTGCTGTCGTATTGCGTTTCTTGTCCCGAGCTGCGTGCTTCGATCATGCCCGAGGCGATGAGTGCGTCGACGTGCTCGCGGCACGCTTCCGCGGGTTCCCTCGTCTCGCGGGCGATGGCCGCGAGATCCATGGGACCGCGGCGAACGATGGCGAGCCACACGAGATTCCGCACGGCGAGCGCGCGACCGTCACCGGCCACGGCGGCAAAGTCGTCGGGATTCGCAGCGCGGTAGACGGCGCTGCCGCCCTTGCCCGACCGGTACACGAGGCCGGAGTCCGTCAGATCCTTGAGCACGCTCGCGACGACTGCGGCGTCGTCTCGCGAGAATCGGCCGAACACGACCGCGCCGGGCGCCGGCTCGTTCGCGCGGATGAAATCGATCACCGCTTCCCACACGCTCCGGCCCGCTTCGCTCTTGGACTCCGCCGCAGCTCGAACGCGCCGGTGATAAGTGCTCAGCGCCATCCCGAACATGTCGGCGATGACCGTCTTCTTGACGCCCTGCGCAGCGAGCTGCTCGCTCAAGTCAGCGAAGACTTGATTGGCCACCTGCGCCAGCGGGGCCCGAACGCCGCCGGCCGTCGCCAGGTGCGCGACGAGGATCATCGTCTCCTCGATGACGGAATGAATCAAAAGCTGCGGGTGCAATCGCCTTCCTCGACGATCACCATGTCCCCGAACTCGACCCGGTTCTAGTGCCAGATCTGAGAGGGGTTCGAAACGCGACGAGAAGCCCCCCCGCTATTGCGGAACCGGTGCGGCCGTCGCTTCGGCGATGATCGTCGCGTCTTCCTCGGGAAGAATGTAGTCCTCTCCCGGCATGCTCGCGGGCCCGGAATCGAGCAGGGTGACGTCGAACCCCGCCTCGGCGAGGAGCCGCGCTCGCTCCACGCCCATGCTCTCCACGCCCGCGACGAGCGCACGCACTCCGATCATGGACACCTGCGTCACGGGCCACAAACGCTAGCACACGGGGTCAGAGGCCCAAACGCGGTCTGCCGAACACTTAGCCGCCGGGCCATAAACGCACGACTGGTGCACGCGGGTCTGCGGCGCCGCGCAACAGACAGAAGCGACGGTCGAGCGATGAAGAGAGCACACGTTTTGGCGACCCTCTGGCTCGCCGCGATGCAATCGGGCTGCAGCAACAGCGAAGGTCCAATCATACGGACGAGCACATCCAGCGGAGGGGCGGGCACTCAGACGACTGGCGTGGGTGGAACACCCTCGTCAATCGGCGCTGGGAGCGCGTCCGCCGGCGGGAGCGCAGGCGCTTCGGGTTCCCCATCGAGCTTGAGTGGCGGCACTGCTGGGACCGGCGCTGCGGGCGGAAGCACCAACTCGGCGACGGGCAGCGGCGGCAGCGGCGCGGTCAGCACCGGAGGCAGCGTCGCTACGGGCGGCACCGCCGCGGTGGATGCAGGCAGCGATGCGGGTGCGCCCTCCGGGACGATACCAACGCCGGTGACCGCGCCGTTGATCTGGGGCTACGGGATCGGCATTACCGACGTGCCCGCGGCCGTGACGTTCTACACGGGCGTCATGGACATGACCGTCGAGAAAGATTCCGTCAAACGCGACGATAGGACGGAGACCACTCTGTACGGCACGCAAGCGATGCGCGGCGCGCGCCTGGTGCTGATGAAGTACGACGACATGCGCAACACGGAGAAGATCACGGCCAAGCTCGTCTGGCAGTCGCAGAACGCGGTAGCCGTGAACACGGCGGCATCGACATACCCGAGCTACGTGAGCCGCTTGAATTTCGGCATCGTGCAGTTCGACGGCCCCGAGACGTACATCCAGGAAGTGGGAGGCATCTTCGACTCCGGGGGGAGCGCCATCACCGTTCCCTATTCCATCGCCATCGGGTTTGCCGTGAGCAACCAACCTGCGTCGCTCACCTTCTATACTGCACTCGGCATGACCCAATCGAGTCTCGGGTCGTTCGGCGTCACGGATGCAACGGGGGCCGGCACCGTGGCGGAGTACACCGTGAAGTACACGGACGGCATGGGAGCCGTGCTTCAGGCGTGGACTCCGATGCGCAATGCAACGAACAACCCCGTGAAGCTCGTCCTCATGGTTCCCGACGCAAAAGCCATGGCCGACAAGGTCGTCGCCGCGGGCGGCACGATCGTCACGCCGGCGGCGCGCACCCCCGTTTACGACAATCGACTCCTCGTCGTCGCCAAGGACCTCGACGGGTACCTGCTGGAGATCGTCGAGTAGCGCACCCGACGCCAGCCGCTCGCGCAAAAGCTGCGCGAACGCACAATTTGCGTTCGTCGCGGGAGCACTCAAGAGCGCGCCGGGAGCGCCGTTCCATCGAGTGCACCCATGCAACGGCTGGTCGACGACAACGATTCGGCTCGACAGTGCTCTGCGGAGCCGCCGGACGCTCCTTCCGCTCTCGTCGCGGCGGCACGCGCCCATTTGCTCGAAGTCGGGGATGGCGACGAAGAATTCGCCGCGGAACTCTTCGGCGAGTACGTCGCGATGCTCACGACCGGCGCCGCGCAGTTACGACAATTCGCATCGCGGAACGACCTGCTCGCGCTTCAGCAGGAAGCCCATTCGCTGAAGGGAGCGACCCTGAGCGTGGGCTTGCCTACGCTCGCTGCCCACTTCAAGGATCTCGAGGTTCACTCGAGGGCCGGCGACCGGGCGGCCATCGACGAGTCGGTGGCGGCTATCGTCGAGCTTGCCGGCGCGATCGCCGACTTGCATCGGACGGCCGGCGTCGAAGGGCACCCCTGCGATGGCGGCGTCTGACGGACGGGCATCGCGTCGAGGGTCGGCGCGCGCCATGCCGGAAACCGCGTGGTGTCGCGTTGTATCATCGGCGCTCGCCGCGCTCTTCGCGCTGACGGCCGCGGCGTGCAGTTCCGAGCCGCCCGACGTAGCCCCCGTTCTGAACGCGGACGTGCGGGGCACCTCGTTTTCGCTGGAACCCATTCAGCCCATCCCGCGAGCCCCAGGACTCGACCCCGACAAGGTCGCCCTAGGGCGCAAACTCTTCGCCGATAAACGTCTTTCGAGCGACGGAACCGTCGCGTGCGCGTCGTGTCACGTGCTGCCCGGCGGCGGCATGGACGGCAGGAAGACCGCGATGGGGATCGGTCACGCGATCGGTCGCCGCAATACGCCGACGGTGTTCAACGTCGATCTGAACGAAAAGCAGACCTGGGACGGCCGCATGGACACGCTCGAAGCTCAGATCGACATGCCGCTCCTCGGTCATGATGAAATGGCAGGGAGCTGGGCGGCGGTGCTCGCTCTGATGCACCGAGACGGCGACTACTCGCGGGCATTCGCTCGGCTCTACGACGGAAAGATCGAGCGAGCGAGCGTCACGGACGCGATCGCCACGTTCGAGCGGTCGCTCCGCGCGGTCCACTCGCGATTCGACCGCTACCTGGAAGGCGATACGTCGGCGCTGTCGGCGAGCGAGGTCGCCGGCTATCGGGCGTTCAAGAACTACGGCTGCGTGAGCTGTCACCAGGGGCGCAACGTCGGCGGCAACATGTTCCAGAAGCTGGGCGTCGTGCGAGATTACCTCGGCGCGCCTGATGTCGATGAGGAGGACCGCGATCTCGGCCGCTTCGCGGTGACCGGGCGCGAGGCGGATCGGTTCGTGTTTCGCGTTCCGAGCCTACGGCTCGTGTCGCGCACCGCGCCGTACTTCCACGACGGCGACATCGCGACGCTCGATCAGGCCATCCTGATCATGGGCCGCTATCAGCTCGGCCGCGAGATCCCCGACGATGACCGGGCGAACATCGCGAAGTTCTTGTCGTCCCTGGCGGGCGAGTTGGACGCCGAGGATACCCATGCGACGAAGTAAATACGTCGCCGCCGTGGGAGTGGCGTTCCTCGCGCTCCTCGGGTTCGGGACGGCGGAAGAAATGGCAGACGTCGCCTCGTTCGACCACGGCGTCGACGCTGCCCGCCACCTCGCGGAATTGAGCAACAGCCTCGATAGCGCCGCACTCGCGATCGAAGCGGACACCGTCTACCACTACGACGAGGTCCTCGACATCGAACGCGGCGTGGAGATGCAGGAGCTGGAGCTCGGGAACAATCAGCGTCTGGTGAGAGAGCCCGAGATCCGCAGCTTGCTCGAACGCGCACGGGTGGTCTTGCAAAAGAAGGAGAGCCTTCTGGAGGACTTCAAGTCGTTTCACTCCGTTCTCAGGAATACCGAGGCGTACTTGCCGACCGCCGCCGAAGCGGTCCTCGCCGCCGCACGCGATGAAAATCACGGTTCCTTCGTCGAGATCGGGGTAAGCACCTTGCTCGGCGCCATCGCGCGCTACCGAACGGACGGCGATCCGAGTCATCTGGCAACGTTCGATGGCAGTACCGCCCAGCTCGCGCGGGCCTGCACGGGTGCACCGGCTTCCCTGGTGAACGCCATCGAGGTGCTCTCGCGCCACACGACGACTTATCGCGACTACGCACCGCGTTCACGCGAAACGCTCGAGCAGGTCGTGCGGTTCGACGACAGCGTTCTCGAATCCCTTTACGCGACGCTTCGCCGACACAACGAGCGGGCGCTCGCCCGCGCGACGGCGTTTCGCCTCGGTCTCGCGGTCCTGAGCGCCTTCCTTCTCGCGCTGGTCGCGGTGGTGGGGTTCAGACTTCGACGCGAAACGAGCGCCGTGCGCGTCGCGCTCGGACGCCTCGCCTCCAAGAATCAGCTGGTCGAAGAGAAACAGCTGGAAGTAGAACGACTCAACCGGACGCTCGAGGCACGCGTCGACGCCCGCACGCACGAGCTGCAGACCGAGATTGCCCGCGCCAAAGACCTCGCTCAACGAGCGGACGTCGCGAATCGAACGAAGAGCGAGTTCCTCGCCAACATGAGCCACGAAGTGCGCACGCCGATGGGCGGCGTCATCGGGATGGTTCACTTGCTCCTGGATACCGAGCTCGACGTCGAACAGCGTGACATGGTCCGGGCGATCAAGGACTCGAGCGAAACCCTCCTCACCATCTTGAACGACATCCTCGACCTGTCGAAGCTCGAAGCCGGAAAGGTGACGCTCGAGGTCCGTCCCTTCGATCCTCGCACCCTCTTGGGCGATGCCGCCACGCTCTTCGGGACGCGTGCTCGCGCCAAAGGGATCGCGCTCGAGTCGTCGTCGGCCGACGACCTACCGGCCGCCTTCATGGGAGACCCGACTCGCTTGGGCCAGATCGTCTTGAACCTGGTCGGTAACGCGATCAAATTCACCTCCGAAGGAAAAGTCACCATTCGCGGGCTGCGCGTGCCGAGCTCGACCAGTGGACTGGTCGGTTTCCGCGTCGAGGTGGAAGATACCGGCGTCGGCATCGCCGAAGACGTGCTTCCCAACCTATTTCAGAAGTTCAACCAGGCCGACAACTCCACGACGCGGCGCTTCGGAGGCACCGGGCTCGGGCTGGCCATCAGTCGCGAGCTCGTCGAGCTCATGGGCGGACGAGTCGGAGTCACGAGCAACGAGGGGAAGGGCTCGCTGTTCTGGATGGAAACATTCTTGCCCGCGGCCGAAGCGGTGCTTCCGCCGCACTCGTCCCTACGACGTCAGCGTTCGGACACGCGAGCGAGAAAAGCCACGCGCGTGCTCGTCGCCGAAGACAACGTCGTGAACCAACGCGTCGCGATGCGCATCCTCTCCAAGCTCGGCTACTCGGCGGAACTCGTGGACAACGGACGCGCGGCCGTCGAAAAACACCGCGAGAGGCCGTACGACATCGTGCTCATGGACTGCCAGATGCCGGAGATGGACGGCTACCGAGCGACCCGGCTCATTCGTGCCTCCGGCGGGTCCGGCGCGAACGTTCCGATCATCGCGATGACCGCGAACGCGATGGAGGGCGATCGCGAAGTGTGCCTGGCCGCCGGCATGAGCGACTATCTGACGAAACCCGTCGTGCCCGATCGCCTCGAAAAGATGGTCGACAAGTGGCTCGGCGCGACCGTAGCGAAGGTGGCGTCGCTCGCGGCGCGCTGAGCTCGGCACGTCCTTGATTCACAGCTTCTTGAAGAAGCTCCAGACCGCGCCCGCCACCCAATCCGGGATCTCGTGGCCGCCGTTGAAGGTGCACGTTCGAACCGGTGTGCCCGGGGCGCAGCCGCCGTATTCGACGCACGTGCCAGACTCCGCCGGCGCGCCCGTCGTGAAGGTCGACGGATCGACCGGCGTCGTCATGGTGTAGTCGCAGCCGTTCTTTTGAGCCCACCACTGGAACTCGGTGGGACCGTTTGCGACGAAGTCCGACATGCCGACGGACATCATCGCCGCCATGTCCCCTGGGACGCATTGCCCGGTGGGATGAGGCGCCGCGAGTACCGCGTCGCCGCGCAATTTGTCGGCGCGCAAACACCCGAGCAAGCCGGTGTGCAACCCGCCCAGGCTGTGCCCCGTCGTGAACACTCGGCCCTGGTCGATACAATAGCTCGACGAGAAGTGAGCAAGCAGGGCATCGAAGTACGACGCGTCATTGGGCCAGGTGCCGCTGTTGTTGATCGTCTCCGGCGTGACGACGATACCGTCGTTGCCGACCTGCGAATGGATGTCCAGGTAGCCGTGAAACGCGGTGTTCGTGACCCCGGCGCCGTGCCATACGAAGATCAGCGGGTAGGCCTTGGTGTTGTCGTAGTTCGTGGGCAAATCGAGGATGTAGGTCCCCGTGCCGCCGCTCACCGTCACGCTCGTGTCGGACGCCGGAGGTGCCATTCCACAGCCGGCACTTTTTTGCGGCGGGCCGCCGCTGCCAGTGGTTGCGCCCGATCCCGCAGCGCCGTCAGGGCCGCCCACTCCGGTGGTGCCGCCGCTGGTCATTGAACCAGTATTGCCTCCACTACCAACAGGCGTCCCGCCGAAACCGGATGGAACGCCTCCGGCGTTCGTGAGGCCGCCGTTTCCGAGCGTCCCGCCGCTACCGACGGGAAAGCCTCCGCCACCGGTCGCGCCGCCGGCCGTCGTCCCCAATCCGCCCGTCGCTCCGACGAGGCCTCCAGCGCCGCTGCCACCCGTAGACGAGAACTCTCCGCCGGTCCCCGGCACGGTGCTCGACCCGTTGCTGCTACTGCACGCCCACGACAACGCGAGGGGCATCAGGACACCCAACCAACGGGCATGGTCGATGAGTCGAGGTTGCTGTGAAGGTACCGAGTGTGTGGTTTCGTGTCGCACACTGCCTATTGGCCGACCTCGTATATTTTTTTGAAGCGACCTGAGCGACGAATCGCAACGCCGAAGCGGGTCGTCATGCCTCGGTTCGACTATTGGATCACGAAGGAACAGAAGCCGCCGATGCACGAGTCCGTGGGATCGCAGCAGTCCGCGGATTTCTTACAAGCTTCGCCCGTCGACGAGCACCGGGGTTGTTGGGGAATGCCGCACACGCCGTTCGTGCAGAATCCGCTGCAACAATCGATGCCGCTCGTGCATGAACTGCCGTCCGCTCGGCAAGGATCGAGCGCGGTGAACGCGCGATGATTCGCGCTCGCGAACTCCTGACCCGGTAAGTAAAACGCAGGATGGCTCGGGTCCGCTGCGTATTTGCCATTCGCGGAAACGGTGATCGCCGTGCCCCAGAGTTGGCGCGCGACGCCCTTGTTCCCGTAGTGGCGCACCGAATCGAAAAAAACCCAGAAGTAGCCGCCCGCAGCCACGGGAGACACGGTTGGGTAGTACGAGTGATGGAGCTCCTCTTGCCCGTACGGCAAGTCGGTTTGATTCGCTGATACGGCTTGGCTAGAGAGAAACCCCATTGCCTGATACAAAGGCGTCGTGGTGTCGCTCGCCAGATCGACGACCGCGAGGTCGCTCACCGGTCCGGTGACGCCCTGGTCTATCCCGGCGCCGCCGCCACTGAAGTCGTTGGAAGCACCTGCCGCAAAGATGACTCCGCCGTTATCCGGTAACAGAAAAGGCCACCCCGGATAGATCTGGGTATCGTAGTAGATTTCCTTGTAGCTCGACGCTTTTCGCTGTGTGGAGTCATAGCTCATCGTCGCCAGGCCGTGAGCGTTTCCGATCGCGTAGTCCGTGAAGACCACCAAGGTCCCGTCGGGCGAGAAGGTCGGCATTTCGGCGGTCGTCGGAATGCCGGTGCCGTTGACGACGTTGCCAGTGTCCGTCTCGTAGAGAGCCGCCGACGCATTGCCAAGCATGGGGAGGGCGCCGTTGATGCGCGGTCCAACGCCGTTCACCACGGCCGTGCTGAGATAAACCGAGCCGTCCGGATAGAGTCCCACGAACGCGGTACCGGTCGCGGTTCGCGCGGGCGTCGGATTCGCCGCCGTGGTCGGAGTGAGCCCGTAGACTTCGCCGTCGGCGGTCCCGCCGATCTCTCGAGCGATGAGGCGAGCGCCGTTGCCGGAAAGGGCATGGCAACCGGTGCATGTGTTCTGGCGGAGGAAATATTGCGCTTGCTGCCCCGGGATCAACCGAAGGATCGCGCCTCCCCCCATGCCGCCGCCGATCATGCCGGTCATCCCGGCTGCGAGCGGCGAATTGTAGCTACCGTAGAAAACGGAGCCCTTGAGCGTCGCCTGCGCGATCACGATCCGTTCCGTGACCGGCCCAGCAACTACGCCGCTCGCGATCGTGCTGAAGTCGATGATGAACGGGTCGCCCGGGCCCAGTGTCTGCGCGCCGGCGGTGTCCCAAACCTTTTGCGGCAAGGCCATCTGGCCTGGGGCCGTCGGAACGAGACAACCTTTGTAGTCGAACAGCGAAGCGTGAACGTGAACGTAAACGGCGTCGGCGTTCGTGCCGTCCCACATCAACAGCGGCGCGGTAAGGCCACGGGGAAAGACGGTTCCGTCATAGGGATAGAGATAACGAAGGCCGTTCGAATTTCCCGAACTCGCTTCCAGTTTTTGAATGTCGGCAACGCTCAGCTTCGCGGGATTCTGCGCGCCGCAGTCATCGAGCGCGACCGACGTACGCGTTGGGGGGCCGCCATCACCGCTCGGCGGAACCGACGCCGCTCCCCCGGCTCCGCCGACGTCGAAGAATCCGTTGAAGCCCCCCGTAGAAGGCGTCGAACCGCCGGACGACGTACCCCCAGCGGCGGGACCTGTGGCGCCTGCGCCAGTGATGCCGCCGCCCTGCTCGGCAAACGGCACTCGGCTCGCCGAATTCGACGAGCATGCCCACGCCACGAGGCATGCCCACGCCGCGAGCCACGGCCAGCGGGCGTTCATTGGCCCGATGCCGTTCCCGTGACGACGATGAGATCGAGCCCTTGTGCAGCACCCTTGGGATCGTTCGGAGGGTTCGCGGGTGCATGGACCCAACTGCCGGAGACGGTAAGGCTGCCTTGCGGACGATCCGCAGTCTGGGTCGTCGTCGTGCCGACGAGGGTGAGACTGTTGTTTGCGTCGATCCGGTACTGCTTGACGGTGACGTCGCCCCACGCTGGGGGGACGTCCGTGATCGTCAACGCATATCCCTCCTTGTCCGGATAAGTGAACGTCCTGCGATCGAGGTAGGTCATGTCGGCGAGGTGCCCGAGTCCCGGGACGTCGATCGATTCTTCGTTGCCCCCGGGGATAGGTCCCATCAACGAGGTAGAGATCTGGTAGTTCGCGACGACGACCTGGAGCTCCGCGCTGGCCTTGCTCAGCCCGGCTAGCACCGCAAATCCGTCGTCGTCACCGCCTTGCGCGCAGAGCCGGAGCGGAGTGGCGTTCAACTGGCCGATCACTCCGAACGCCGCGCTCTCCTTCGTCAGCGTCGAACCGATCGTCATGTAGCTGGTCGCCTCGTCCACCGGCCCGTTCTGCATGTAGATGAGGGCCTCGGCCGCGAACGCCGCATGTCCTGCGTCGCCGCCGAGCATGACGTCACCTTGGAGGGAGCTCTCGTATTCGGAGTTCACGATTCGAGTCTTCGTGAAACCGTACGTGTCCATCTCGTCCCGATAGCTCTGCGCCATGCGCGCGAAGTCCATCGGGTCCTGTGATTTGTTCGTGTATTTGTGGAAGCTGTAAAAGTCGAGTGGAAGCTGGTTGTCTTTGAGATATTGAAAAAACGACGCTCGGAGGCCGGTCTTGTCATTGAACGTGCTGTTGGCCGGACCTCCTACGAGCGCGGAGGGATCGACGGATTTGATGCCCTGCGCGATCGCCTTGTAGAGCTCGTGATACTGGTCCCCGGTTCCGGTCCAGAAGGGGAGAAAATCGGGCTCGTTCCAGATCTCGAAATACTTGATTCCGTAGGAAAATCCGTTGTCCCACCCTTGATTGTAGTGCATCACCACGTGCTCGACGATCTGAGCATATTTGGCGAAGTCCGGGGGCGGCGTGTTCTGTCCCGTTCCCTGGATGTTGCTTCGGCCAACGCGGAAGTACACGTCGGATCCGGTATCCAGGATGTCCCTGATCATAGCGTCGCTGGGGCCAAAGTTGTAACTCGCGGCCAGGGTTGGGTCGGCATTCAGGTTGGGGAACATCCTGCTGCCCCCAACCCCGTCGATGTCACCCACTCCGGATCCGTTGATGCCGCCAGCGTCGTGAGTGCGGATCATATCGACCCCCATGGCGACGTAGTTGAGGCTGAGTGCCTGTCCCTTCGGTCCCGGGTCCCAGTGGGCACCTTGCAACGAACGGATGGTTCCGACGACGCGTTGAGCGTCCACGATCACCGTGCGCGCGGGGCCGTTGTCCATCCCGCTCGGCAGGGGCGGACAATCGACTCCCCCGGCGTCGGGGGAGTTTCCACTGCCGCCAACCGGAGGCACCCCTCCGCTTCCGCCCATGGAGGGCAAACCGCCAGCCCCGCCGGATGCGATCCCACCCCCTCCGCTCGTTGAGGGATTCCCGGAAGCAGCGGCCCCGCCGGCTCCACCAGCGGACGGAACGCCGCCGTTTCCGCCGAGCGGCGAGGTGCTGCCGCCTGCGCCGCCCGTCGCGGAGTACAGCCCGCCCGAGCCAGCCAAGGGCTGGGTAGAGTTCGGGCTGCTGGAGCAAGCGTTACCCAGGGACAGTACAAATGTACCCCAGAACGGTACGAGAGCAGGCGTTCTCCGTTGCACTCCGTTTATTGGCCGACGCCGAGCCATTTCTTGAGGTCGCCCGCATGTCGCTCAAGGCATGGGATGTGACTCGAGCATGGCCCAACCGAGATTGGGATCGCCGGGGTCGTGGCTACCGCCTTGCTTGGTACACAAGGTCACTTCGGTGCCTCCCGCGCATTGCGAATAGGCTTGGCATCCGCTGGCGTCCGCGGCGCTCGGCGTTCCGGTGCACTGGTCCAGCATCGCC
Source organism: uncultured Polyangiaceae bacterium (assembly GCA_964506835.1). GTDB lineage: Bacteria > Myxococcota_A > Polyangia > Polyangiales > Polyangiaceae > DASZVB01. The sequence continues at coordinate 14,971 of CAZDNG010000066.1, read as the reverse complement.
CACCTCTGGAAGGTTCCGACGGCTCCCAAGAAATGAATCGTCACGTTCAACCCATTGGGCGGGCTCGAGGCGCCGCCCGCGTAGGGAACGAGCGGGTCAGAGGTGCCGCGGAACGAGATCTCCGTGATGGGGCGAGCGGGATGACAGGGCTCCTCGCTGTCTTCCAGAAGATCGAACGCCGCGGGCGCGACCGCGGCGAAGACGTCGGCGGCGTTGCAGGCGAGATAGTGCGACATGCCGCCGCCCATCGAATACCCGGTCGCATAGACGCGCTTCGGATCGATGCAGCCCTGGCCCTCGAGCTTCGCGACGAGGGCTTTGGCAAAGCCGAGATCGTCGACGGTGCGCGACGTGGTGCAGCACGGCCCGATGTTCCAGGCGTTGTCGATGCCGTTCGGGTACGCGACGACGAAACCGTTTTGGTCGGAGAGCGTCGCGTAACCTGAAATGCCGCGCTGACCCGCGCCCGTCGAGCCGAGTGAATGGAAGTCGAGCACGAGCGGCACCGGCGCCGAGCCGGTGTACGACGCCGGCACGTGCAACAGATACGAGCGGGTCGTCCCCCCGACGCTGATGGTCTCGTTGGTCTCGCCAGCCTTCAACTCGGACGTGGTCGGGCATGCAACGGCGGTCGAGCCGCCCGCGCCGGAGTCGTTCGGCGCACCGCCCGCTGCGTTGGTGCCGCCCGCTGCGTTGCTGCCGCCGGCTGCGTTGGTGCCGCCCGATGCGCTCGTGCCGCCGCCTGACGCCGAGAGCCCTCCCCCGCCGCCGGCGGTGCCGCCCGAACCGAAGCCGCCTCCTGTCGAACCGCCGCCGCTTCCGACGGAAAGGGAGCCCCCAGAAGAAGTCGACACTCCGCCACTGCTCGAGTTTCGAAGGCCTCCCGACGCACTCTCTCCTGACGCGCCGCCAGTTTCAAAAGTCGAACCGTCCTGCGAATTTCCGGAACATGCAGCGATCGCGGCGAGGACGGACGCCGTGATCACCGTGCTTCCTGCAGCGCTCACGCGGCGAGGCTTCGAGATAGGGGTCGAAAATGCTTGTCGCACCCGTGGTATTGGCCGGCGTCGCTCGTTTTTTTGAGGTGGGCGGCGATCGCGACGCGAGAGGGACGATTCACAATCCCTTGAAGAACTCCCAAAGGCCCGAAGCGGCGAAGCTCGGAAGACCGAGGTCGCCGTTGTACTCGCAATAGCGAACCGCGAACCCTGGAGTGCAACCCGAGTACTCGACGCATGGCGACGGATCGACAGGCGTGGACGCGCTCGCGTCGCAGGCGTTGCGCTGGACCCAGAAGTCGCGATCGGCCCGTCCGTTCATCAGACCGAACGCCGTGTCCTGATTTCCCTGCGAGATCCAGACGGCGAACTCGCCTGTGCACGGTCCCGTAGGCGGCCCGGCCGAGAGCGGCGCGATGCCGCGCAGTTCGGTGCCTCGCATGCACCCGAGCGTGCTCACGAAGAAACCCCCGGCGCTGTGACCGACCGCAAAGACGCGAGACGCGTCCACGCAGTATGCCGTTTCGAGGTGCGTCAGCAGGGCGTCGACGAGCGGCGTGTCGCGTTGGACGTCCCAGGTGGTCCCTCCGTTCAAGCAATCCGGCGTGACGATGATGGCGTCCGGGCCGACGACGGGTTCGAGATTCAAATAGCTGCGAAAAGCAGCCACGGTGACGTTCGCTCCGCGGAACACCATGACCAGCGGATAGGCGCGGCGATTGTCGTAGCCCGTCGGAAGATCGAGGATGTAGCTGCCGGTCATGCCGTTGACCGGAATGCTCGTGTCCGACGAGAGCGGCGCGACGCCGCATCCCGCCGTCGCGTGCGAGGCACTCCCCGAATCGATCGACGCCGCTGAGCCGGCGTCGGTGGGTGCTGCGCCACCGGATGCCGGCACGACGCTCGTGCCCCCCGACGACGGAAGGGTCGAAGAGCCGCCGGCGGCTCCGTCGCTCTTGCCGCCAGCGTTCGCGCGACCACCGCCCTCGAGCGCGCCGCCCGCGCCGCCGCTCGCGAACGAGGTGCCGCGCTCGCCCAGATCGACGTTGCCCGAAGAACAGGCCACGCCGATCAGTGCCGAAAGAACCGCCATGATTTCTCGTCGGATACCCTCTATTGGCCGGACTCGCGCTTTTTTTTGATCTCGGTGCGATGACTCGAACCATCGCTCGCAACGCGTCGCGTTTTTGAGTCGAGTACGAACCGTTCAGTTCAAAAAAACCCGAGAACGCGGCCAATACGTAGCCGAGTGGCCGCGGAAACTAGTGCTCGCTTTTCGGTTCGATCCCGACGTCTCAGTATCGTTTGCCGTGCTCGACGCTATGCCATAGTGGTGCTCGATGACGGCCCCGCTCGGAGCAGGGCCCTTGCACTTGGCCCTCGCCCTCGCCGGGGTTTCGGCCGTGCACGGCGTCGCTCCTTCCGATTTCGAATTGGCGTGGAGCGCGCCGGATGAATGTCCGGATCGTGCGGAGCTCATGTCGCGAGTCACTCGTCTCCTCGGAGGCGCCGTGAAGTCGAAGCTGACGGCCGAAGCAGACGTGATCCACACGGAAGGCGTCTACCGCGCGCGACTCAAGGTGGTCAGCGCCGATGGCTCCGGCGAGCGTGTGCTCGAGAACGAACAGTGCGACCTGTTGGCGGACAGCGTCGCGCTCGTGATCGCGTTGAGTGCATCGCCGCCGGCAGAGTCGGAACCCGACGATGCTCGATCCAGAGATACGGACCGGGTCGCGCTGGCCGCTTCGGCAGAGGGCAGCGTCCTGTTCGGTGCGCTGCCGCACCCCGCGGTCGGCGCGGGCGGAGCGGTCGCGGTCGAAGGGCTCGCGTCTCTTCGGTTCGAGCTCCGTGGCGCGTACTACGCTCGCCAATCAGCGACCTTCGACGGCGACACGCTGGGCGCGCGGTTCGGGCTCGTCACGTTCGGCGCGCGTGCGTGTCGGCTCTGGAGCTTCGGCGCCGCAGACGTCGCCCCGTGCGTCGGTGCGGAGGGCTACCTGGTGACGGCCACCGGTTTCGGGGGTGCCGTTTCGCGGCACCAGGACGCGAGCTGGTGGGGACCCGCCATCGGACTATTCGGACGAATGCATGTGGCCAAAGCGTTCGCCGTCTATGTCGCGCTCGACGGCGTCGCGCCGCTCACCCGGAGACGCTTCGTATTCTCGGACGTCGGCGAGCTCTATCGCCCCTCCGCCGTCGCGCTCGAGCTGCTCGTGGCACCCGAGGTGCGATTTTGAAGGCGATTTACGAGGGATTGCCGATGCGTCTGCCGACGCGGGACGACGCGAAAGACGCGGCGCCGGACCCCGTGTTCGGATCCCTCGACGAAATTTATCAGGCGTACTTCGACTTCGCGTGGCGGAACGCGCGCCGGCTCGGCATCCCGGAGGCCAGCGCCGACGACGTCGTGCAGGACGTCTTCGTGATCGTCCAGCGGCGCATGGTGGACTTCGACGGCCGGACGTCGTGGAAAGCCTGGATTTTCGGCATCCTCGTCCGTGTGGCGCGCGATCATCGTCGAAGCTATCGACGAAAGGGCGGACGCTGCGTCCCGCTCGATGAGGCGTCGCACGGCGACGTCGCTGCAGCGCAAGAACCCACGCCGAGCGAACTGGCGGAACGCGCCGAGCGCGTGCGCCTCCTCGACTCACTGCTCGAGCAACTCGACGACGACAAGCGCACGTTGCTCATCCTCGCCGAGCTCGAGCAGTGCACCCTTCGTGAGATCGCGGAAATGATGGGCTCGAACACGAATACGATTCATTCGCGGCTGCGCGCGGCCAAGCGAGCCTTCGACAAGGTCTATGCGCAATGGCTCATCGACGAGGGAGGCGCACCGTGAGCGGCGAGCCGGACAATCGCGACTGGAGCCACGCCTCGGAGTCGCTCTTTCGAGCATCGCGAACGGACCATGATGCGACCTCGGCCGACCGCGCGCGCGTGCGTCGCGCGCTCGCGCGGCGGCTCGCCGGTGGAGCGGCGCTCACCGCTGGCGCGGGTGCGCGAGCGGCCGCACGAAGGAGCTTTCAGGCCGCCTCGCTCGGCAAAGGTCTACTGGTCGCCCTGGGCGTCGCGTGCGTCGCCGCGGGCGCCTTGGTGTTCACCGGAGATCGCCGGCATCCCGCGCGATCGGTTGCGACGACCTCGGTCGCGTCGGCACAGCCGACCTCGAGCGACGAGCCGCGCGAGCCGATCGTCCAACGAGGGACGACGAAGTCGCCGGCGCCAGACGAAAGCGTACCGTCGGTGGCCGCGACGAACGCGGCGCCCTCGCGCGCCGCGCTGCGTTCGGGGGGTCCAAAAAGGGCGACATCGGCAAGCGACGCTCCTCCGCGCTCCGATCCGCAGGCGTCCATTGCAGACACCTCGAGAAACCAATCCGTCGCGGAAGCTCGGACGCCGCCGGCCGAGCCGACCGATCGCGCGACCGCGCCGTCGCCCGATCCGACGCGCACCGCAGAGCTCGATGATTCACGAGCCGAGCTCGCGCTCGTCAGACGTATCCACCTCGCGATGCAGAGCGAAAACCCACTAGGCGCTCTCGCCCTCTGCGCGGAGCATGCGCGTCGCTGGCCACATGGCACCTTCGTCCAGGAGCGCGAGGGCGTGCGGGCGATCGCGCTCTGTGAAACGCGCTCGAGCGCTGCCGGGACACGCGCTCGAGCGTTCCTCGCGAACTATCCGCGCGCGCCGCTCGCCCCTCGTGTCGCCGCGGCCTGCGCTTCCGAGCTCGGCGCGCCGGCAGAGAGCGCTGCTACGCCGGGGGTTCACTGACACGCACGAGCGCACGGCGAACAGCGCCGGGACTCGCCCAAAAACTCCGAACGGACCTCGATGTACGCGGGAACGTCCGCGCCCACGCTCGGCGCTGTCGGCGCTGAATTGCCTCGCTTCGTGGGCCGGACGGGTGGTCGCGGTACGCCGCTTGCTCGGAAAACTCCGGACACTCGCCGGTCGACAGGTTCACGGAGGTGCGTCATGAATGCCATCACGAAATTGGTTGCCGATCACTTCGATGCGTTCGTTCGTCGGGATCGAACGGCCGAAGAGCGCCTGCTCTCCGAGGATTTTCGGTTCAGCAGTCCGTACGACGATCGCATCGATCGGGCGAAATTCTTCGAACGGTGTTGGCCGAACGGGGACAAATTTTCCGGTTTCGAAATCAACGAAATCGTCGTGGCCAACGATCACGCTTACGTCATGTACACCGCGACGCGAAAATCGGACGGCGTGCGCTTTCGCAACGTCGAGGTGCACCGCGTCGAAAACGATCAGGTCCGCGACGTGGACGTGTATTTCGGCCGCGACCTGAGCGGACCTCGTAAAGGCGAACACGACGGCATCGTCGCGCTGATGGACGAATGGCTGCGAGCCCTGCACGACAAGGACGCGGCGCGCGCCGCGCTGTTGTTCACGGAAGACGCGTCGTCGTTCGGGTTCGCACCGCCGCTCGCAGCCGGCGCCACCGGAGGCGAACGGCGGGCCGCGTTCGCCGAATGGTTTTCGAGCTGGGAAGGGCCAATCGACGTTGAGCTACGCGATCGGCACGTCGAGGCGTCGGGCGACGTCGGATTTTCTACGAGCCTCAATCGTCTCCGCGGAACGAAAAAAGACGCCCGTGAGCGCGTCGATTTTTGGCTCCGCGCCACGACGGGATTCCGTCGCATCGACGGCGTCTGGCGCATCGCGCACGAGCACCACTCGGTGCCGTTCGACCTGAAGACGCTCGCGGCGTCGCTCGAGTTGAAGCCGTGAAGCGCGCGCTCACGGCGCGAGCAACGCGCACTTCATGAGCGTCGGCGACACGTCCGTGCACTGGTCACTCGTGTCGCAGAACGACCGAGCGCACGTGCAGTGCGCGACGGCGGTCGACCCGGGCGCCGTGCTGCACTCGGCTGGCAGACTGCGGCACTCGTAGCTCGGGGCGTATACGCAGTCGGACGGACGCCCCGGGCCGAGTGATTCCGGGATGCGTCCTTTCGGACAGCGTCCCGCGTCGACGGGAATGAACGCGCCGCCTTCGGTGATGTGCTCGACGCAGAGTTCGCCGCGCTTGCACGCCGAACACGAATCGGTGTGGGCATCCCCGGGTTCGCCCATTGCGTCTTTCACGCCGGCATCGGTGGTGCCGCCGGTGCTGGTCGATCCGCCCGAAGATCGCCCGCCCGTCGCGGCGCCCGACGATCCGCCCGTGCTGCTTCCCGACGCTCCACCGCTCGACGCACCGGACGCTCCACCGCTCGACGCACCGGACGCTCCACCGCTCGACGCACCGGACGCTC
>CAZDNG010000066.1:0-8591 GCA_964506835.1 uncultured Polyangiaceae bacterium | reverse complement strand
CTCCACCGCTCGACGCACCGGACGCTCCACCGCTCGACGCACCGGACGCTCCACCCGTCGCGGCTCCGCCGGTACCGCTGCTCGCGCCCGTGCCGCCGTCGGCAGGCGTCGACGACGAGCTATTCGAACACGCGACGAGCGCGTGCAGAAGGGCAAACCCCCAAACCCCAAGGTGTCTCATGTGCCTCATTCGAGCACATTGCGTACCGGACGCTAACCGCGCGAAACATGTATGAACGCCGACATTCGACGTGACGGCCTGTGCCAACACGCGACTCGCGGATCATGTTGCGTCCGTGAGACGTCGCCTTGCGGATCACGGCGCTACGTTCCCGCCGGTCGCATGATCCGAAGCACCGGCGTTCCTTTCGGGCCAGCCTTCAGGGGAAAGAACACCCGGTGTGTCGCTGGATCGACCGAGACCGAGTGGGAGTTGGCTCCCGGCCGGTCGTGGCCGATGAGCGCGACGCCTGACTCCGCGATGTCGAACACCGTGAGATCGCCGCTCTCCGCCGCCATGTAGAGCCAGCCCAGGCCGGGATCGATGCTCAGGACGTCCGGAATCGTCCCTGTGCTCGCAGCTCCGAGGACCCGAGCGCCGTCGAGATCGACGCGAACGAGCACGCTGTTCCCTTCGCACGCCACGAACGCGCTCTTGCCGTCCGGATGCAACCGTAAACCGTGCGCGCCGCGGCACCCCGGTAGCCCGATTGTCGTCTTGGTCTGGGCCGCGAGCGGATCTACCGCGACCAGGCGATCCGGAGGCTTCGCGCCAACGACGGTGATCCAGAACCATCCGCGCCGTCGATCGAAGACGACGTTGCCCGTTTCGATGCCGAGCTTCACTTGCTTTCGGGTGCCACCTCCGGAGTTCGGGATCAGCGAGAGCGCACCGTCGTTTTGATCGGAGACGCCCACCACTTTGTCCACCGAGTCCCAGCCGACGCCGTCGGGCCCACTGCCCGTTCGAACCCGGCTCTTTTCCGTCATGGACGCGCTGTCGAGGATCACGAGTGTGCTCGGCGAGCTGGTCACGAACGTGAGGCCGACGTCGTCGGCGACGACGACGCCGCGCGCGACCGGGATCCCCCTGAGCTGCTTGAGCACCGCGCCATCCTTCAGGTCGAGGATCAGTACGGAGCCGTCGTTCATGTGGGTCACGACGAGATGACCGCGGCCCGTGTCCACGTCCTGGTAGTCGAATCGCGTCGCGCCACCGGGAAGCGCCACGTCGGCGACGAGCAAAAGCGGAAGATGCGCGCCGTTCGGTGCCGCGCCGGAGGACGAGCGACCCCACGCAAGCGCCGTGACGACCGCACAGCGTGTCAGTAGCACCTGAATCATCCGCAGATTGCTCATGATTCACTATGACATACAGGCAGTTCCTCGTGGCGGTCGCGGTCGCCATGATCACGCCGGGGCCCGTCGTGATCACCGTTGCGGGGCCTCCTCCTGCGGGCGTTCCTGGGAGGCACCTGAAGTCTCGCGTTCGAGCTTCGCCGCAGCCGCGTCGTCCACGTGAGAGCGAACCGCAGTTGCATCGCCTGCGCGGGCGACTCCGGGGAGAAGAGCTGCGGCTATCCGAACACGATCATCTGTAAAGCAAGGGCGATCAGCAGCACGCCAACGACGACGCGGAACCGCGCGACGGAAAGTCGTTCGACCGTCTTCTTTCCAATCCACGTACCCACGATCATCGCGACGGAGAGCAGCAGCGCGAGCCTCCAAGCTTCACGATCGAACGGCACGAAGTGGCCATAGACGATGAGTTTGCAAGCGTGCATCGCCACGGCGGTGGTTGCTTCCGTTGCGATGTAGGCAACGGGGTCGAGGTCGAGCGCGAGGAACGCCGCAGCGCCCAGTGGCCCAGCACTTCCGACGAGCCCGGAGATGAAGCCGACGACGGCGCCCGCTCCACCGAGCCGGGGCAGATTCATCTCGAATTCGAGGAGACCGCGCCACTTCAACGTCACGAGCACGAGCACCGTGACGCCGATGATCCGAACGAGGAGCGACTTCGGCAGCGCAAGGAAGCACCACGACCCGAGGACCGCTGCCGGAATCGCGGCGAGAAGGAACACGAGGGCGGGCTTCCACGCGATCACACGAAATCCGAAGATCGCTCGTGACACGTTCCCAACGAGCTGAGCGACGGTCAGGAGCGGAACTCCGACGTCCACACCGACGGTCCTCGTGAGCAATGGAAGCAACAGCAGCGCGCCCCCGAAGCCCACCGCGCCGGAGATGGCGGCGGCAGCGACGGCTCCGACGAAGAGGAGTGCCAAGGTCGGAGCAGTCATTGCTGACGGGGGATGACGTCTCGCAAGGTCTCGGCGAACAGCGTTTTCGCGTCGCAAAGCGCGATGCGACCATAGGCCGCGCGCGCAGCGAGGTGGGCCCAGCCGTTCTCTGCACGCGCCAGCATCTGGGTGAGATAGGCGCCGGTGAGCGTTTCGCTGAGGCACCCCATCTCGACGAGATGCAGAAGCGCCTTGTCCTCCGCGGACACTCCAACATGAGGAGGGATCGTCGGCACGCCGCGGAGCTGGCCCGTGAGCGACTCGCTGAGGAATTCCGATGCCAGCCGGCGGCAGAGTTCCCGATGGCGTACCTCGTCCGATGCGGCGCGGGTCACCAGCGCGAGCACTACGGTGTCGCAGCCCGTGTTTGCGAGCTCGAGGGCGAGCTCGCAAAATGCTCCCACCGCTAGGTGTTCCCTCCGCCGCCGCTTTGCACCGGAATTCCGCCGGATCCCGTACTGCCTCTCCTCGTGGTCCCTCCGCAGGCGTCCGCGCCGATCAATCCCATTCCGCCGAGCACGATGACCTGAAACAAGCCTCGATTCGTCTTCATCGGATGCCCCTCATCTTCTTCCTCGGTGCCGAGCCGAGCAATGATCGTACCTTCCCCAACACGCGGAAGAAAGTCGTGGGATTCGCGTTCCTTGTGCCAGCCTGTGCCGCTGGCGGAACCTCCGCCCGTCGCAGGCTCGGCGTGTCCCACCTCGACCTCGTGACTATTCTCGAGAAGTCGCGACAGCGATAGGGCTTGTACAGGAGCGGCGCCCAGAGGGCACCGCCTCGCGTTTCCAAATGCCTCTCCGCTTCCAGCCCATCGACCTGAACCGGCACTCGGACCTCTGCCTCAGCTTCCGACGCGATTCGTACTTTTGCAGCTACGGCGAAGGCGACGACATTCACGCGTACGTCGTCGCGCTTTTCGAGCGTCATTGGTTGCCGAGCGCGCGGCTCTCGGTTTCGCCGACCAACGTCCGCGCGCTCCGCTACTACGCGAAGAACGGATGGCGAGACATCGGCCCGCGTCCCGACCATCCGCGAGTGAATCTCATGGAGCTTACTCTGTCGTCTCGTAGGTAACGCCGTCTCCGCAACGTCCGGCGCCGCCCCGTGCACCCCAACCCAATTGCGTGCCCGTACGAAAGGTAGCCGGCCGTCACCTCTCGTACGCGATGCGGATTCGACCATCGACGACGACGGCGCCGCCCCCGCGCGCCATTACCTTCAGCGGATTCAAGTCGAGCTCCGTGATCTCTGGGACGATCTCGACCAACGTAGAGATCTTGCATATCACTTCAGAAAAGGCATCGCGGTCCGCCGGCTGGGCGCCGCGAAAGCCTTCGAAGAGTTTCCTTGCTTTCAAGGAGTCGAGCATATCGCGCGCGTCCAAATCCGTGACCGGGGGCAAGCGGAACGCGGCGTCTCCGATGAGCTCGACCTGGACGCCTCCGAGGCCCGCGACGACGATCGGCCCGAGGCTCGGATCGGTCGTCACGCCGACGAGAAACTCGTGGCCTCCCGCGATCTGCCGCTGAATGAAAAAGCCTTCGAGTGGGTAGCCGGCGCCGCCGACCTTTCTCGTCATCTCGACGGCCGCACTTCGAACGGCCTCGCGCGAATCGAGGTCGAGCACGACCCCTCCGGCGTCGCTCTTGTGCACGAGGTTCTTCGCAACGGCCTTGAGGACGACCGGAAATCCGATACCGGTCGCGGCATCGGCGACCGCGTCCGGCTCGGCCACGGTCGTCGTCGAAGCGGCGACCGCAACGCCCAAGAGCTCCAGAACGGAAAACACCGCGTCCGACGAGAGCCAGAACTTGGGCGCGCCTGCCTTGCCGATCTCGCGCTCGACGACGTCGCGGATCGCCCGTTCCTGCTCTCGCGAGGCGGACCACGCTTTACCGATGTCGCGCGCACGAAATCGGGCGTGCCGGAGGGCGGCGGCGAGCGCGAGCGCTACGTTCTCGGGAAAAGCGTACGACGGGATCTTGCCGCGCGGACCGTCGGCGAGAACCGCAGGAGTGCCTTTAGAGGACATGAAAACCGTCGCGATGGGTTTGTCCTTCGGAATTCTCCCCGCGCCGTTCGCGATGGCCCGCGCGATCTGCTCGGGCTCGGTCACGAACGGCGGGATGTAGATGACGACGACCGAATCGACGAGCGGATCGTTTCCCACGAGCTCGATCGTCCGCTCGTACTGCTCGGCGGTCGCCGAAGCGATCATGTCGATGGGATTCGCGAGGCCGGCTTGGGCCGGAAGAAAGGTCCTCAAGGCGTCGAGCGTCGACGGCGAAAGCGACGGAAGTGACAGCCCGTGGGCCTCGCAAGCGTCGGCCAACAGGATGCCCGGTCCACCAGCGTTGGTCACGACACCCACCCGCGGTCCGTTCGGCGCGGGCTCCGTCGAGAGAAGCGACACGACGTCGAAGAGCTCTTCGAGCGTGTTCGTTCGGATCACGCCGGCTTGCTCGAACACCGCGTCGATACCCACGTCGAGACTGGCGAGAGCCGCCGAGTGGCTCGCCGCAGCGCGGGTACCCGCCGCCGATCGACCGGATTTGACGGCGACGATCGGCTTTTTCCTCGCGATGCTCGGCGCGAGTCGAGCAAACTTTCGCGCGTTGCCGAAGCTTTCGAGATAGAGGACGATGACCTTCGTATTCGGGTCATCCGCCCAATACGCGAGCAGGTCGTTGCTCGAAACGTCGGCCTTGTTCCCCACCGAGACGAAACCCGCGAGACCCACGTTCAGCTGTCTCGCGTAGTCGAGCATGGCGATGCCGAGCGCACCGCTTTGCGACATCATGGAGACGTTGCCGGACGGAGGCCACGCGGGCGCGAACGTCGCGTTCATCGAAATGCTGGGCGTCGCGTTCAATACCCCCATGCAATTGGGACCGACGAGGCGCATGCCGAGGTCGCGCACCTGCGTGCGAAGTTTTTCTTCCGCGATGCGCCCCTCCGCCGAGACCTCGGCGAACCCGGATGAAATGACGACCACGCCGCGCGCGTGAACCGCGGCCGCATCGCCCACGATCCGGGACACTTCGGACGCGGGAGCCGCGACCACGATCAGATCGACGGGCCGTCCGATGGACGTCAACGACGGAAAGCACGGAAGTCCGAGGATTTCCTTCGCGTTCGGATTGATGGGATAGATCGGCCCACGGAATCCTGCGGCGACGAGATTGGAAACGATGGCCCGTCCGATGGTGCCTTCGCGACGAGAAGCACCGACGATCGCGATGGACTGGGGCTCGAAAAAAACCCGAATGCTCTCGCGCGCAGCGATTCGCTCTCGTTCGAAGCTCGCTGCCAAAAACGCCGCCGTTTCGGCGATCGGGAACGACACTCGCATCGTATCGCCGTCCGCTGTCTGCGTGAGCGCGAAGCCGCTCTGAGCGAACACGTCGAGCATGCCCGAGTTGTCGCGAAGGACGAGCGCTTCCAGCTCGAGGACACCGGCTCTTCGCGCAGCGGCGGCAATCCGTTCGAGCAGCACCGTCCCGAGGCCGCGGCCTTGATGATCGTCGGCGATCGCGACGGCGAACTCCGCTCGAGTCGTCTCGGGAAGGCGGGCGAATTCCGCGATTCCGGCGATCCGTTCGGCACCGCCGCGGCGTTCGACCGCTGCCAGCGCAAAGCGTTCAGCAGGATCACGGCGCGTCATTGCGTCGATCTCCGAATCCAAAAATCGTTTTCGCGAACCGCAAAACCGGAGGCGGCGCGAACTCGGGCTCAGGCCGTCGAAGAAGGCGCTCACTTCGACGTGATCGGTCGGGCCGAGCGCACGGACACCGATCGAGCCACCGTCCTTCAAGATCACCGTCTCGCCGCGGGCAGCGAGGTCGTCACCAGGACCCGCCTTCATCGGTTGAGCCCCCGAGGCCAAACCGGAAGGCGTGGAGCAAGCTCAGCGAGCCCTTTCTCGAGCGATTCACCGGTGTCCATCACGATGTGCTCGGCCGCGTCGAGCTCGTCGACCGGCTCCCAGCGGGCCATGAACGCGTCCAGAATTTCGAGGCGTCCGTCGCTGATGCTCGGAGCCTCGCGACGCCGAATCAAACGGCGCTTGCATTCCTCCAGTGCCACCCGGCACTCGACGAAGCAAAACGGAACGCCGTGGCTCGCCGCGAGCTCCTTCGCCAGCGCTCGGAACTTCCGCGAACGAAAGCTCGCGTCGAGGATGACGGGCCGCCCCGAAGACAGGACGTCCGAAGCGCGACGAACGACCTCGGCGTACACGCGCTCGGTGAACGCTTCGGAGTAAGCGCCGGCCCACGCGGCGTCGTCGAGGCGCGCGGTCGGAGTCGTTCGGAGCATGTCTTTTCGTGTGCGGTCGGCGTCGACGATCGGCGCCGAAAGAAGCTCCGACAGACGCTCGGACACGGTGCTCTTGCCCGAGGCGATGATGCCCCCCACGGCGACCACGGTGGGTTCCATGAGGGATTTTCTGCCGGTCGCCAGCGTGAGCAGGAAGGCGAGCCGGGCGGCGCTCTCGGCGCTCTCTCGGGTCTCGAACGATGCACCTTCGTCCCGCGCCAGAATCGACGCCACTTTCGCGCGAACGTGAGCGCGGTATCCCTCGTAGAAATCGGCGAGTGCATAGAGGCCGTAGTCGTTCGAGGCGCGCGCGTAGGCCGCGAGAAACTGCTCGGCAAAGTCGGCTCGACCGAGTCGCTCGAGATCCATGGATAGAAACGCGACGTCCGCGCAGACGTCCGCGTAGCGGAACCGGTCGTTGAATTCGATGCAGTCGATGATGGTCGGAGGTTCGTCGGGCGAGAGGTACACGTGCTCGAGACGAAGATCGCCGTGTCCGTCGCGAATCCGTCCGCTCTGAATGCGCGAAAGAAAAACGTCGCGGTGGGCCTCGACGAAACCGACTTGCTTGGCTTCGATCTCCACCGCTGCCGCTTCGCCCACGTGAGAGCGAACCGCATCGCGCGTCTGAGTGAAGTTTTCGCGCACGTTGGCGAGGACGGAGTCCGGCATTCCGTACGCCGCAATTTCGGGACCGGACGCCATGCGCGCGTGAAATGCCGCGATGTGCTCGGCGATCCTGCTCACGTCGGCACGGGTGAGAAGCCCGCGTTCCAGGAGAACGTCGCCGCGCGTGCTCTCGTCGAGGCGCACCATCTCGACCGCCCAATCGACGATCTCTCCGTCGCCTCCGACGGCGTGGCGCCCCGTGGCGTCCCTCGTGACCGGAACGACGCCCCGATAGACGCGGGGGGCGAGCCGCGCGTTGAGCCGAACCTCGGCTTCACAGGACACCCGCCGCTTTTCCGCAGTCGTGTGATCCAGAAATCCGAAATTGACCGGCTTCTTGATCTTCCAGACGCGCTCACCGTCCAGGAACACCCACGACGTGTGGGTTTCGATGGGCTCGCCGTACGCGCGACTCAGATCGGTCTTCAATGAAGGCACTGCGAGACTCCGAGCGAGTGCTCATTCGAAGCGTAGCGCGTCGATCGGGTCGAGGCGCGCCGCTTTTCTCGCCGGGTAGAGCCCGAACACGAAGCCGACCATCGCACTGAACGCGAACGCGAGTACCGCCGTGTCCAGCCGAGGGACATAGGACCAACCGAGCTTCGACGCGGCGAGCTTCGCCAGGCTCGACCCGAGCACCACTCCGATCATGCCACCGATCATCGAGAGCGTGAGCGCCTCGGCCATGAATTGCGCGAGGACGTGCCAGGGTTTCGCTCCGACGGCCATGCGCACCCCGATTTCTCGGGTCCGTTCCGTCACGCTGACGAGCATGATGTTCATGATGCCGATCCCCCCGACGACCAGCGACACGATCGCGATCGCGGCGAGTAGCGACGTCAGCGCTTTCGTGCCCTGCTGTTGAGCGTTGGCGATTTCCGTCAAGTTTCGAATATTGAAATCGTCATCGTCCATGGTCCCCAGGTGATGACGGTCCCGGAGGATCCCGGTGATCTCGGTCTGCGCCCGCTTGGTGTCCACGCTCGTGAGAGCGCTCACCATGATGATTCCGGCGATGAACTTCTGAAGTCCGCCCTGGATCTGGTTCTGAAACGTGCGCATGGGGATGTAAGCGACGTCGTCGTAGTCGCTCCCCATGGGAGATTGTCCCTTTCGCTCGAGGATGCCCAGAACCACGAACGGCACCGCGCGAATCCGGATCGTCCGACCCACCGGATCCGAGCCGGGCCCGAACAGTCGACCGGCCACCGTGGCCCCCAACACGATGAGCTTTGAACCGGTCTGATCGTCGGTCTCCCCGAACAGGGAACCTTTGAGGGTCTGCCAGTCGCGAATCTCGAA
>CAZDNG010000065.1:40541-50722 GCA_964506835.1 uncultured Polyangiaceae bacterium | reverse complement strand
AGGAGCCCGATCGAAATTATCGCTCCCGATTCGCACTTCGTACGGTGTAGTTCCAGTCACCATGAAAGTGCCCGCGGCGTATACGAACGCCGTCGAGTTGCTCCTTCGAGACGGTTTTCTTGGTCTCATAGTTGCGCGCATCGAGCTTCGCGCGGACACGTAGGCCTGCCTTCGTCGTTGTTGCGCGGATGAGTTCGACGACCGTCTCTCGACTCACGAGCGGACGTCCGCGCCAGTTCTGAGTGATCTGAGAGAAGAGTCGGTGCTCGATCTTGTTCCACTTGCTCGTTCCCGGCGGAAAGTGACAGACGCTCACGTCGAGACCGGAGGCGTCCGCGAAACGTTGCAACTCGACACGCCACAGTTTCGTTCGCGGCGAGTTGCTACCACCGCCGTCCGCTGTGACGAGGAGCTCGGTTGCATCCGGGTACGCCTTCTTGCCCATCTCTCGCCACCAGCGCTCGAGAGTCGCGACGGCGAACTCCGCGGTATCGTGATCGACACCAACGCTGACCCACGCTTCGTTCCGCACGGTGTCGTACACGCCATACGGGATCACCTTACCGAGATCCTGGTCGATGAAGTCGTGAACACGGACGGGCTCGGGTGCACCCTTCGGCTGCCACTCACTGCCGCCATTCTTGAAATCCCCGACAAGTTCCTTCTTTTTCGTGTCGACGGAAACGACGGGCTGACCTTTCGCGATGAACTTTTTCGCTGTCCGGTTGATGTGCTCGAACTGCGCGTTCCGATCGGGAGACTGGTCACCTTCGCGCGTCTTGCGAACGACCTGGAGGCTGTAGCCGAGGTCGTGCAGCAGGCGCCCCACCTTCGATGCGCTGACCTTGTGCCCGAGCGCGTTGAGCTCCGCGGCGAGCTTGTCCTTGCTTTTGCACGTCCAGCGCAACGGCGATTCCGGATCGCCGCGAGTCACGGGCTCGATCAGGTGGTCGAGATCATCGAGAAGCGTCGGATCCTTTTCGAGCAGCGGTGGTCGACCTGCTCCAGGTCGACGCACACGCTGCGAACGAGCCGGCGACGTCGACGGCGCGATACGATGCTCTTCAAGGTCGGCGATCCCCGCACGAATTCGCGATTTGCTGATACCAGTCGCGACCACGACAGCGGCGATACCGCCACGCCCCAGCGCTTGAGCCTCGCTCGCGGCCCAAAGGCGCGTGACGCGCTCGTCCATCACGCCTCGGAGCTGCTCGTACTTCGTCCGAATTCCAGACACGTCATGCATGCTGGACGACGAACCACCCACCCCATCAATCTATTTCCATTCCGGGATCGATTATTTCGACCGGGCGCCTAAGCCCCAAACCTCACCCCTGACAGCACCCATCCCAGCCCCGATCTCGTAAACACGAGATCGATTCCCGTCGTCGCTCCCTTCGGCTTCGCCGTGACGACGAAGGTACCGAAATCTTCGTAGCCCATCGACAGGTCGGGGTCAGTCGCGGCTGAAGCGGCGGGCGTGAGGGCGTTGGGTTTTTGCCCGATCATCAACATCGACACGCCTTCCGGCGAAACCATGGCGTCGACGAGCGGCGATGCCAGCGACGAAGCGAACAGGTTGCCGAGCTGGCCGAGTGGACCCGCGTTGACGCGAGAGAGCGTACTGGCGACGGTCGCGTTGAGGTTGGTCTTGACGCTCTCGCGGAGCGCCGGAAAATCGACGTGGGACGACAGTGCGGCGGCGTCGTGATTTTTCACCGAGTTGTACATGCCGTAAATCGTCAAGTACGGCATCGCGACGAACGCGCCGACCGTGACGAGCACGGCGAAGGTTCCACCGACGATGGCGAGGATCGAGCTTTTCGTCACTCAGATGCTCCGAAGGATGAGGGGGAAGCATTACTTTACCGAAGGCGCGAGCGCAGTATAGTTTCGCGCATGGCCGTCCTCGATCACATCACGCTCGTCGTGAGCGACTACGCACGCTCGAAGGCCTTCTACGAAAAGGCCCTGGCTCCTCTCGGCATCGTTCCGATCATGGAGTTCGGGCCAGGGTGCGGATTCGGCTTCAGAGGCAAGCCAGTCTTTTGGATTGGAGTGGGACCGGCATCATTTCACACGCCGGAACAGCTGAAGATCATCACGCCGATGCACGTCGCGTTCACGGCAAAAAATCGAGCCGAGGTGGACGCGTTTCATCGAGCCGCGATGGCCGCGGGCGGCAAGGATTTCGGCGCGCCGGGCCTCCGTCCCGAGTACCACGCGAACTACTACGGCGCCTTCGTGCTCGATCCCGACGGACACGACATCGAAGCGGTATTTCACGACCCTGCGTAAGCCGCCGAGCGCGAGACTAGGGCGATCCGGCGACCGAGGGGTCTTCGATGTGTCCGAGGAACAAGAGCGCGCCGGTCGGCGCGTCGACGATCGAAACGACGAACGGACGATTCACGACCATCGGGATCGGGGGCGCTTCCACGAAGTCCGTCCCCGCGATGATCACGGCCGTGGCCGCGGCTGCTTCCACTCCGGTTTCCTGAACGGCGAGCATCGCTTTCTGGAGGACGTCCGAGACGTAAAGCCGCGCCCGGTCGGGAGGGTTCGGGCACATCGGCGTGAAATCGGCGAGCGACTTGTCGAAGGCGTCCGTCATGTTCATCGCCTTGAGCGCGTCGCTCAGGGAAAACGACGGCGACGTGAAGTTGAACTTGGGCAGCGATAGCGCCACTTGCGACGATTTCGCCGGAACGGTGAGCGCGCCCGAACCCGCCGCGAGCGCCGCCTCGTAGGTCGCGAGGTCTCCGTGGGGCAGCGCGACGAGCACCGTCAGAGCGCCGCCGGCGAGCGGGAGCGCGACGATCTGCGCTTGGCCGTCGTCGACGTAAGCGAACGTGCTTTGCAGGTGCATGAAGTCCGGCGACACCGTCGTGCCCGCCGTCGTCGTGAACGTTGCCGGCGCCGTCTGGAGCGGCGAGAATGCATTCGCCCACGGGAGTTTCAGGTGAATCGCGTTCACCAAGACGAGCCGCGTCGTGTCGTCCAGTGACATCGGCGGGAGCAAATCCTGGATCTTGTCGGCCGTTTCGTCGCTGACCCAAGCGTTGATCGCGAGTCGCGCGGGCTCCCACTGATGCTCGAAGTCCTCCAGAAAGACTCCGGTGCCATAGCTCTTCGCGAGCACGTCGAGGTACGGCTTCGCCCACGGGTACGTCTTCTCGCCCCACACCGAGTTCACGACCTGGAGCTGGTAGTCGCTCGGAGACGGCGCGGCTGCGCCGCCTCTCGTGGCGATGTCTTGGTCGGCAGCGAGCGCCGAAGCGGCGCGCGACGCCAGCGCCGCGCTCAGCGCGTTCTGTCCGTCGAAGATCGACGACGCGGCGGACCCGTAGTGGAGCGCAGTGGCCATTTGGGTTGCCGTTTCTCCCGCGGCTCCGGCGTACGTCATCGTGAGGGCGAGCGACGCGCTGATCGGCGACGTCAGGAGATTGCCGGGCGGCGCGGTCTTACGAACCTGCGCGAACAGGTCGACGGCGAAGGCGTTGTTCGCCGTCACCGCGCCGGCGAGCGAAGTCGCCGGAATCGACGCCGCGGGATCTCGCGTGAGCGTCGACTCGGCGCTCACGACCGTGCCGCCGTCGGGCGATGTCGTCGGTGAGCCGCCGTCTCGTACGGGTACGGCGCCGCCGTCCGGTTGCTTCGCCGGTGCCACGGGCGGAGTCACGCCGCTATCTAGTGCGCCCGACTTTTTACCGTCGGACGGGTGCGTCGATCTGCCGTCGCCAGCGGATGATGAGCTGCACGCCACCGCAAGCAACAACGATCCGAGCGCTGCGATCCGGGGTCGAGACTGCATGCCTCGACGCTATACAAAGACCGTACCCACCTCCAAGCTGCGCGATTTTTCTGGGGATCGTGCGCGCTGCTGGCATTCGGGGATCGTGTGGGCCGAGCTCGGTCGGCACGATCTGGCACAGCGGGGGCTAGCGGCGCGTCCTCGGGGTCCTAGCCGAGTGCGCCATTCGGCCGCCTGGTGACGGGTTGGGAGAGCTAGTGCTAAGGTTCTTCGGGTCGGTCCGACGCATGATGACGAGTACCGTTTCCGTGCGGATGCTCTGGCCCTTCATGAGGGCGCTGCACGAGTTTGGTCCTCAGATGAGCGCGCTGCGCGCGGCCGGAGTCGACGAAGCGACGTTGGCCGATCCCGACGCCCGCATTCCCCGCCGGCTGGCCGGTGAGATCGTCTGGACCTCGATCCAGATCACCGGGGACGTCGCGCTCGGCGTGCACGCCGGCGAATGCGCGGAGTCCGCGGATTTCGGCGTGATGGACCACGCCGTGCGGGCTTGCCCCGACATTCGCCAGGCGCTTCGCTGCATCGCGCGGTACTCCCGCTTGCAAGACGACAACGTCGAGCCGCGCTTGATCGAAGATGGAGATCGCGCGGTGATCGAGATCCGGAACGCGACGCCGATCGTTCTCCGAGCGACGAACGACTTTCAAGTCACGGTTGCGGTGATGAACATGGCCCGCCGGCTTGGTCGTCCAGAGGCGCCGCTCGAAGTGCACCTGCGTCACCAAACCCCGACCAACGCGAGCGAGTACGCGCGCGTCTTCCGAGCGCCGGTGCGCCTCGGAATGCCGCACAACGGCATCGTCATCGAGCGGAGGTTGCTCGACATGCCGGTTCCGTCGGCGAACCCCGACGCGTTTTCGGCATTCGACCTCCGATCGGATCGCTTGCTCCGCGCCCTGGACCGGGTCGACTCCGCGTCGGTGAGGGTGCAGCGCCTCTTGATGAATCGCATCGGGCAGGACGCCATCGGCATCGATGAGGTGGCCGCGGAGCTCCACATGAGCGCCGCGACGCTGCGTCGTCGTCTCGACGACGAAGGAACGACGTTTCGGGCATTGGTCGACGAGCTCCGCCGCGAGCTCGCGCTCAGGTACGTCTCGGAGCCGCGCGTCGCGATCGGCGAGATCGCGTTCTTGCTCGGATTCTCGACGCAAAGTTCGTTCGGAACCGCGTTTCGTCGCTGGACGGGTGCCTCGCCACTCGAGCATCGCACGCGGCTACGCGCCGCCAAGCAACTCAGCTAGTTTCCCCGTACCCCGCGTCCGTCTCAAAAGCCGCGTCTCGACGGAGGCACGTCACGCGCCGATTTTCACCGACGCAGCGTCGATGTGGATGCGCGCCCCGATCAGCCGCACGCGATACGTGCGGAGCCGCACCGCGGGGTCGTCGAGGCACTCCCCGGTCTCGAGGGAGAACGACTGCTTGTAGATCGGCGACGCGATCTTCGGCGTGCCGGCGCGGTCCCCGACGATACCGCGCGCGATCACGAAGGCGTTGCTGAAGGGGTCGAAGTTCGAGAGCGCGTACACCCTCCCGTCCGCCGCGCGGACGATCGCGACTTGCTCGCCGCGGATGAGCGCGGCCGCGCCGGTACCCTTCGGAACGTCGTCGAGCCCGCACACGTCGACCCACTCGCCGTCGTGGAGAGCTCCGAGCCATTCGTGATTCGCCTGCAGCGCCATCGTTGAATTCCTTGGGTCGTTCAGGCCGGAAGCACGGTGAGACGCACGCGCCCCGGTTCGAGCAGCGGGTGCTTTTCCGACCACGTCGCTGGCCGGTGTTGCGCGCGCTCCTTGACGAACACCACGCTCGGATCGGGCACGTCGGAGTTGAGGAAGGGGCGGAACATCTTCAGCTTGTCGGGGTCTTCGATCGTCGTCTTCCATTCGCATTGGTAGGTATCGACGACGTGAGCCATCTCTTCCTCGAGCTCCGCCGCGATGCCGAGCGAGTCGTCGACGACGACGCTCTTCAGGTAGTCGAGCCCGCCCTCGAGGTTGTTCAGCCAAGAAGCGGTTCGCTGCAATCGGTCCGCGGTCCTGACGTAGAACATCAAGAACCGGTCGAGGTACCGAATCACGGTCTCTTCGTCGACGTCGCCCGCGAGGACGACGGCGTGCTGCGGCTTCATGCCCCCGTTGCCGCAGACGTAGAGGTTGTAACCCTTCTCCGTCGCGATCACGCCGAAGTCCTTGCTCTGCGCTTCGGCGCATTCGCGCGCACAGCCCGACACCGCGCCCTTCAGCTTGTGGGGGCTTCTGAGCCCCTTGTATCGATTCTCGACGCGGACCGCGAGGCCCACCGAGTCCTGGACTCCGTAGCGGCACCACGTGCTCCCGACGCACGACTTCACGGTGCGAAGCGCCTTGCCGTACGCGTGGCCCGATTCGAACCCGGCCTGAATGAGCTCGCCCCAGATTGCCGGCAACTGGTCGAGGCGCGCGCCGAACAGATCGACCCGCTGGCCTCCGGTGATCTTCGAATAAAGGCCGTATTTCTTGGCGACCACGCCGAGCGCGATGAGCTGATCGGGCGTGATTTCCCCGGCTGCGACACGGGGAACGACCGAGTACGTGCCGTCCTTCTGGATGTTCGCCAGGAAGCGATCGTTCGTGTCCTGAAGGCCCGCGTGCTCCTTCTTGAGGATGTAGTCGTTCCACGTCGACGCGAGGATCGACGCGACCGCGGGCTTGCAGATCTCGCAGCCGTCGCCGCGCCCGTGACGCGCGATGAGGTCGTCGAACGAACGGATCTTCTGGACGCGAACGAGGTGGAAGAGCTCTTGCCGGCTCTTGTCGAAGTGCTCGCAGAGGTAATTCCTCACGACAACGCCGGCCCGCTTCATCTCGGCCTTCAAGAGCTGGTCGACGAGTGTGACGCAGGAACCGCACCCCGAACCGGCCTTCGTGCACGACTTGATCTCGGCGACGCTCCCGAGCTTCTTCTCTCGAATCGCGCAGGCGATGTTGCCCTTGTCGACGTTGTGACACGAGCAGATGGTCGCGGCGTCGGGGAGTGAGTCGATCCCGAGCCCGCGCGGCGCGCCCTCGCGAGGCGGCGAGATCAAGTCTTCGGGATGCGGGGGAAGCGGGATGTCGTTCTGGACGTAGGCAAGGAGCTGACTGTAAGCGGACGCGTCGCCGACGAGGATGCCGCCGAGCAGTCGCTTCTTGTCGGCGCTGACGACGAGCTTCTTGTACACCCCGTTCGTGCCGTCGAAGAGGCTCACGACCTTGGCGTCGGGCGTGGCTCCGAACGCGTCGCCGAAACTGCCCACGTCGACGCCGAGCAGCTTCAACTTCGTGCTCATGTCGAAGCCGTCGAACGCGAGCTCCTCTTCGACGAGAGCGGCGACGACGACCTCGGCCATGCGATACCCCGGCGCGACGAGCCCGTAGGTCTTGCCGTCGAACGCCGCGCATTCGCCGATCGCGAACACGGCGGGATCGCTGGTGCGACACGACGCATCGACCGACACGCCCCCGCGCGGGCCGACCGCGAGCCCCGAGGCGCGGGCGAGCTCGTCGCGAGGGCGAATTCCTGCGGAAAACACCACCATGTCGACCGTCACCGAAACGCCGCTCGCGAACTCGAGCGCACCCACTCGCCCGGATCCGTCGCCGACGATCGCGCGGGTCTGGGTGCCTACGTGCACGTGTACGCCGAGCTCCTCGATGCGAGCCCTCAGCACGGCACCGCCCGCGTCGTCGACTTGCAGCGGCATCAGTCGTGGTGCGAACTCGACGACGTGGGTATCGAGGCCGAGCGACACGAGCGCCTTGGCCGCTTCGAGACCGAGGAGCCCGCCGCCGATGACCGCGGCCCGCGACGCGCTCGCCGCCGCGTCGCGGATCTTCTCGAGGTCATCGAGGGTGCGATACACGAAGCACCCTGGAAGATCCTTGCCCGGGATCGGCGGGACGAAGGGGAACGACCCGGTGGCGATGACGAGCTTGTCGTAGGCGAGCTCGCGACCCGACGTGAGGCGAACTTGCCGGCGCTCGCGGTCGAGCGCGACGACTGCGTCGCCTTGGATCACGTCGACGCCGAATCGGGCGTAGTCGCCTTCGCGGACCAAGGACAGGTCTTCGCCGCTCTTGCCTTCGAACCACTTCGAAAGATTGACGCGATCGTAGGCGAGCCGATTTTCTTCGGCGACGACGGTGATTTCGACGGCCGAGGTGAGTCCTTTTTCGGCGGCGGCTTCCAGGAAGCGGTGCCCGACCATCCCGTTGCCGATCACGAGGAGGCGAGGTCGCTGCGCGACGCGGGCTGCTGTTCGAGTCATGGGCGTGCTCCTGGATCCAATGCGCGACGTCACGCTCCGGCGCCCGCGAGGCTCGGCAGCCGCTCGGTCAAGAACGATCGCCGCAGATAGCACCACCACGTCGTCGCGACGCAGGTGGCGTAGAACGCGACGAAGTACGAGACGGCGAGGCTCACGCCGCCCGTCGCTTTGATCGACGCGCCGAGCGCACGCGGGATGAAGTAGCCGCCGAGCGCGCCGGTCGCCGCGACGACGCCGATGACCGCGGCCGTTTCACGTCGCGCCACCGCGAGCGCTCGCTCCGCCGCTTCTGCGCCCGCGCCGCTCACGCGGGAGAGGTGATAGGTTCGGAAGATGACCGGGATCATGCGGAAGGTCGACCCGTTGCCGACGCCGGTCGTGATGAACAGGACCAGAAACGTCGTGAGGAACAGCGGGAAACTCCTCTGTTCGATCGCGATGAGGAGCCCAACGGTCGCCATCGTCATGGCGACGAAGTTCCAGAACGTCACCTTCGCGCCGCCGATTCGATCCGCGAGCTTCCCGCCGAGCGGCCGCGCGACGGATCCCACGAGTGCGCCGAGGAACGCGAGGTTCGCCGTGACGTCGGGGAACTGCGTCTTCATCAGCAGCGGAAACGCCGCTGAAAATCCCACGAAGGACCCGAACGTGCCGATGTAGAGCCACGCCATGATCCACGTGTGCCGGCGCTGCGCGACCGCGAGCTGGTCTTTGAAGTTCGACCGCGCTTGCGTCAGGTTGTTCATGAACAACGACGCGCCCACGGCGGCGATCACGATGAGCGGGAGCCACATCAAGCCCGCGTTCTCGAGGTGCGGACCCTTTCGTTCGGCCGCGCCCGGAAGGATCGCGTAGCCGACGAGCAGGGGCACCAAGAGCTGGACGGTGCTCACGCCGATGTTGCCGCCGGCCGCGTTCAGACCGAGCGCGAATCCTTTTTCCTTGTCGGGGAAGAAGAAGGAAATGTTCGCCATGCTCGACGAGAAATTCCCTCCGCCGAACCCTGCCGTCGCTGCGGCGAGCGTCATGAGCCAGAAGGGCGTCGTCGGATCATTGACGAGCGCGACGAGCGCGAGCGTCGGCACGAGGAGCAAGAGCGCGCTCACGATCGTCCAGTTCCGGCCACCGAACTTCGGCACTGCGAACGTGTACGGGAAGCGGAGGAGCGCGCCGACGAGGCCCGGCACCGCGACGAGCGTGAAGAGCTGGTCGGTCGTGTAATGGAACCCGAGGCCCTTCAGTCGAGCGGCCACGACGCTCCACACGAGCCAGACGGAGAACCCGACGTTCTCGGCCAAGATCGACCACCCGAGGTTCCGCCACGCGATCTTCTTTCCCTCGCGCTCCCAAAACTCCGGATCGTCGGGCTGCCAGCGCGCGATCCAGTACTTCTTTCCCTCGGTCATCGGTCGGTCCTTTCTGAACATGATCCTGAGATGGTTTCTTCGATTGGTTCCCCGTGTTTCGGGGGTTTTCGGCCGCGCAGAACGGCGTTCAAAATGCGAACGGCACGTCGACCTGGACGGTTTTGTAGCTGGCCTTGCTCATCGGATCGTCGAGCGGCAGCGCGAACGCCACGCCGGGGCGCAGCCACTCGTCCTTGCCGACCTTGATGTGAAAGCGCGGCCCGAATGCGATGGTCGTGGTGTCTCGCGCGGCGCCCGTCTTGTCGGCGGCCACGGCCTTCGGCGTCGAGAGCCAGCGTTGATGGCGAAGCTCGGCGCCGAACGAGAACGCCGGGATGAAGAAGTAGCCGACGTGGAGGCCAGTCGTGAAATTGGTGCGCGACGAGTCGGTCGTCGGATCCTCCGAACCGCGGACGCGCGTGAGCTGGAAGAGCGTCGCTTCGGCCTGCGCCGTGAACCCGTGCGAGACGTACGCGACGTCCACGCCCGGAAACACGACGAAGTCGTTCACCGCGAACATCGCGTTATCCATCGCAGAGCGCGCGCGAATGCCGGCGGCGAGCGCCAGCTTCTGACCGGCGTCCGGATGATCGCCGCCGCCCGTGCCGACGGGCACGGTGAGTCCGAGAAAGAGGCCGAGGCGAAACTCCGGCGTCAAATCGAACACGTACGT
>CAZDNG010000065.1:11956-40441 GCA_964506835.1 uncultured Polyangiaceae bacterium | reverse complement strand
CGTGAGCACCGGCGCGATCGTCGAGCCGCTCTTGTCGCTGGTCGGATCCTTGTAGAACGCGAACGGCGAATCGAGGCGAAGCACGGTCGCCGCAGCCGCCGGTCGGAGGCTGAAAGGGAGTGAGTAGGGCGCCTTCTTCGGCGGAGGCGGCGCTTCGAGCGGCTCGGACGTAGTCGCGTCGGGAGCTGGCGGCGTTGCCGTCGCGGCGGCAGGCGTGGCCGAGCTCGTGTCGGTGGAAGCGGGCAGCGTCTGCGCGCCGTCGTCCTGCGCGAACGCGCGCCGACCGGTCGCGAAGGTAACGACGACGGCCGACAAAAGGACGAAGCTTCGCAGTCGCAACGGCGTGGAGATCACGCGTTGCACCCAGGGTCGGTGCATGATGTTCTTTCGAGGGGAGTGGGGAACTATCGAGACGAGAAGGTCGTCGAGTCGAGCATTCAGCGGCGTGCGCGTCGCTCCACGAGCGCCGGCTTGACGGAGTCGGTGCGGCCGTCGAGATGCCGCATCAACGCGATGACGAGAGGGCCCATTTTCGGGTGTTCGGGCATGACGTGCGGGCGCACGCCGTAAGCTTCGAGGATCGCGCGACACGTCGGGCCGACGGCGGCGACGATCACGCCGTCGGTCAGCGCATCGATCAGCTCGCGCTGCAGATCGATGCGCTCGGCGACTTGATACAGATTTCGGAACTGGATCTGGCAAGTGACGGCGAGCGCATCCACCTTGCGGTCGATGATCCGACGCACGAGGTCTTCGAGTGCACTCGTGTCGGCCGGCATCTGCCAGCGGTAGAGCCAGAATTCACGGAGCTCGGCGTTTCGCGCGAGGAGCGTCTCCGACAAGGTGTCGCTTCGCTCGCCGTAGTTGAAGAGCAGCACGCGTCGGCCGGTCACCTCGAGCTCCGATAAGGTGTCGATGATCTCGGCCGCGGTGAACGGTTCGCGCGCCATCAACGTCGGCGCCACGCCGAATCCTCGAAGGGCAGCGGTCGGCTTCGGTCCGCGGCAGATCGTGGTCACCCGCGTGAGCGACGTGACGAGCTCCGCGCGCCGGCCGAGCTGCTCGGCGAGCTCGAACAGGAGCGACACCGCGACGCCGGTCATGAAGATGACGACCTCGTGCGCGTCGCTCGCGAGCTCGTCGAGTACGCCGATCACGTCTTTCGGATCGAGATTGGAGGCTTCTCGCACCGCGGGCACACACACCGGCGAACCCCCGTGCTTCTCGACGAGCCGCGCGAGCTCGCTCTTCATGCGCGTTTCGAGGAGCGCGATCACCGGACGGCTCGACTCTTTGCGGAGCACGCGAGCGGAGTTCATCGTCATCGAATCGGCTAAACGCAACATGCGTGCCACGCGTGATCGTCCGTTGAAAACGTCGATCGCAGTCCGCTCGGAAACTGAGACGAAATCAGATCCCGCTTCGCTGCCCGACAAAGTTGTCGCTTGCTCGACCCTGCGTCCGACAAAAATGTCGGTCGTTTTCGCCGTTTCGTTGCCGTTTCTCGGTGCCAGGAAAACCAACGAAATCCGCGGCATTGCATGTCCGTCGCGGCGCGACTCGACGTGGTTACCGGCACGAAACGACATTTTCGTCGGGTGCCCTCGCGCGGTCCCGCGCGGTCCCGAGGCGACCGGAGTCGCTCGCTCGAGCTCTCCGCTCAGTCGTCGCGGAACACCGAAGGATCGATTCCGAGCTTCTGCGCTTTGTAGCGAACGATGCGTTCGGTGGTGCCGAGCGCGCGAGCCGCAGCGGCGGCGTTGCCTTTCTCGGCGCGGAGCGCATCTTCCACCAATTGTCGTTCGAGGCGCTCGACGGCCTGCGCCAAGGTCAGTCGTTCGGGGACGGTCCACGCGCCGCGCAACGACTCGGGGAGATGCGCGGGTTGCAGCACCGCGCCGTCGCACACCACGACGGCGCGCTCGATCACGTTCTCGAGCTCGCGCACGTTGCCGGGCCACGAGTGTTGCGTCAGGACGTCGAGCGCCCCACTCGAGATGCGGCCCACTTTGCGGTGGTGCTCTCGGCCGAACTTCGCCAGAAAATATTCGGCGAGCGTCGGAATGTCTGCCGAGCGTTCTCGGAGCGGGGGCACCGTGATCGTGAAGATGTTGATCCGGTAATAGAGGTCCTCGCGGAACGTCCCGTTCCGCATCGTCTGCTCCATGTCGGCGTTGGTCGCCGTGATGATGCGTACGTCGGTCCGCAACGTCTGCGTGCCGCCGAGCCGTTCGAACTCGCGGAACTGGAGCACGCGAAGGAGCTTGGCCTGCGTCGTGAGTGGTAGCTCTCCGATTTCGTCGAGAAACAGGGTGCCGCCCTGGGCGAGCTCGAAGCGCCCTTTTTTCCGCGAGTGAGCGCCGGTGAACGCCCCGCGTTCGTGGCCGAAGAGCTCCGATTCGAATAGCGACTCGGGAAGCGCGGCGCAGTTCACCTTGATGAACGGCATGCCGGCGCGCGGCGAGTTGTGGTGGATGGCTCGCGCCACGAGCTCCTTACCGGTGCCCGACTCTCCCCGGAGGAGCGCCGTCGCGTTGGTCCGCGCGACCTGGCTCACTTGCTCGTAGACCTGCCGCATGACCGGCGTGGAGCCGATCATGTTCGCGTATTCGAACTGCGCGTCGGGCCGGCTCTCGTGCGCGTCGTCGCTCGGACTCGCGCGGGCGGACTTTGCCGCCGCACCCGCGGGCGCGTCGAGGGTCTTGCCGAAGAGCGACGCGACCACGTCGAGCACGCCGACGCGTTCGCGAAACCCGGACGGATCGCGGTGACGGAAGTACGCGCAGAGCGCGCCGCGACAACGCCCCGCGACGACGACGGGGACCGCAACGAGGTTCCACCCGACCTCGCTCCAGCGCGACACGTCGACCAGATCGGACAGCGCCATCGCGTCGTGGCGCACGACCGGAACGATCACCGGTTGACCGGTCGATGCGACGCGCCCGGCGACACCGCTTCCGTACCTGGCGCGAAAGTGCTCGCGAGAGACACCGTGCGTGGCCTCGATGGCGAGCGTCCGCTCGTCCGAGTCGACGACGTAGAGGACCGAGCGGGCCGCCCCGAGACGGCGCTCGAGGACGCGCAGCGCCGCTGCGAGGCGCGGAGCATTGTCGCCGGTCGCGGCAAGCTCGCGGCCCACCTCGGCGACCGCAATGAGTACCTCGGGGGCCGGAGCGGGGGCCCCGGTGGGTCCGGCGAAACTCGGCACCGACCGAGCGGACGCACCTTTCATCGTTTCCCTTGAGCCTGAGCAAGGCCCCTTGCGGCAATGTTTCTCGAAAGTGACGGCAAGACGCAAATCCGTCATTTGGCGAAGGGACGGTTCGTGACGCCGCCTCGGTCGTCCGGTATCGGGTCCGGTTCACATGGCTGCAATCCCGATCTTCATCGTGACGTACGTCGCCCTGGCCCTCGGTCGCATTCCGGGCCTGAAGTCCGACCGCGTCGCGGCGACCATCGTCGGGGCCGCGGCCATGGTGGTCTTCCGGGTGTTGACGTTCGAGGAGGCCGAACGCGCTGTCGACGGCGGGACGCTTTCGCTCCTCTTCGGCATGATGATCATCTCCGCGGCGCTCGACGTGTCGGGCGTCTTCGCGCTCACGGGGTTTTACGTGATGCGCCGGGCAAAGAACCCGATGACCTTGCTCATCGCGGTGTCGACCGCCGCCGCGGTGCTGTCGGCGATGATGATCAACGACGTGATCTGTCTCGCGTTCACGCCGCTGGTCTTGCACATCTGCGACGCGCTCGAGTGCGAACCAAAGCCGTATCTGATCGCGCTCGCGACGTCGTCGAACATCGGGAGTGTCGCGACGATCACCGGCAATCCGCAAAATATCCTGATCGCGTCGCTCTCGCACATCTCGTACGGACGCTTCGCGCTCGCGCTCTTGCCGGTGACCGTCGTCGCGCTCGCGCTGAACGTCGTCATCATCCGCGTCGTCTACAAATCCGAGCTGACAAAACCCTTCAGCCACCCCGCGAGAAGCGCGCCACCGCACGTCCAGCGAGCGGATCTCGTCAAGGCGGTGCTCGTCGGCGCCGGCGTCCTCGTCGCGTTCATGGTCGGCGTACCCCCGGCGCTCGCCGCGCTCGTCGGCGGATCGTCGATGCTGCTCACGCGTGCGACCGAGCCGAAAGAGCTCTACGCTCGCACGGATTGGACGCTGCTCGCCCTCTTCGCGAGCTTGTTCGTGGTCGTCGCCGGCATCGAGCACATCGGCCTCGCCGCCGAGCTCGCGAGCGCGTTCACCGTGCTTCGAGCAGATACCGTGTTCGGACTGAGCGCCCTGACCGCGCTCTTGTCGAACCTGGTGAGCAACGTGCCTGCGGTGATGGTGCTGAAGACCGCGGTGCCGCATTTGCCCGACCCCGAAACGGCGTGGCTCACCTTGGCCATGGCGTCGACGCTCGCGGGCAACCTGACGCTCTCCGGCTCGCTGGCGACGATCATCGTCGTCGAGCGCGCGCAGGAACGAACGAAGATCACGTTCGGCGACTTCTTGAAGGTCGGAGCTCCGAGCGCCGTCGTATCCGTCGCGCTCGGAGCGCTCTGGCTCTCGCTTCGATGAAAACCTTCGTCGGCGCGTCGCCCGAGAGGAGGCCGCGCGACCCCGCTTGACGTCTCGCAAAACGGAAAGTATGTCTCTTTTCGTGGAACACAGCTCGTCCCGGCGCTGTCCGAAGCCGCGTTAGCGGCTCACCGAATGTCGTTGTTTCTCGTCAAATTCGGCAGAAAAACGGCGTTCCTCAGC
This sequence comes from uncultured Polyangiaceae bacterium, assembly GCA_964506835.1. GTDB lineage: Bacteria > Myxococcota_A > Polyangia > Polyangiales > Polyangiaceae > DASZVB01. The sequence continues at coordinate 35,687 of CAZDNG010000065.1, read as the reverse complement.
ATCAGGAGAGATCATGATCCGTTCCTTTCGTTCCTTGGGCTCGAGCTCCATCCGGGAGCCGCTGCGTCTCGCCGGGCTCGCGTTCCTTCCCGCGCTCGTCGCGGGCATCGGCATCACGGCCGACCCGAGCGCCGCGCTCGCGCAAACCGCGACGCCCGTCGCGCCGCCGGTCATTACGATCCTCAAGTCGAGCCCCCGCGTCGCCAAAGGGTTGGTCTTCCTCGCTCCGAAGATCACCGCGCCGGGCGTCACCGGTCCGCAGGGTCCGGAGATCATCGACGATCAGGGCCGACCGATCTGGTTTCAACCCGTCGCGTCGGCGGACGAGCAGGTCACCGATTTTCGGGTTCAACGCTACCGCGGCGAGCCCGTGCTCACGTATTGGACGGGCTCGAGCCACACCGGCGCCGGTCACGGCGAAGGCACCGACACCATCCTCGATCGATCGTATCGCGTGGTCGCGACGGTGAACGCCGGTAACGGCTACAGCGCCGATTCGCACGAGTTCCACCTCACGCCCGAAGGCACGGCGCTCATCACGGTGTATCACCAGGAGCCCTACGATCTGTCGTCGGTCGGCGGCCCCGCCGACGGGCAGGTGTTCGACGGCATCGTTCAGGAGATCGACGTCGCGACGGGCAAGGTGCTCTTCGAGTGGCACAGCCTCGATCACATCGCGCTCGACGAAAGTGAAGTCGCCGCGCCGACCACGTCCGCGACGGCGTACGACTACTTCCACGTCAACGGCGTGAACATCGACTATGACGGCAACCTCATCATTTCGGCGCGCAATGCCTGGGCCGCGTACAAGGTCGACCGGCACACCGGCGACGTGATCTGGCGGCTCGGCGGCAAGAAGAGCGACTTTGCCCAGGGGCCCGGCGCGACATTCGCTTATCAGCACAATCCTACCGCTGCCGGACTCGACACGGTTCGCATCTTCGACAACGAATCGACGATCGGTCCGTCGCGCGTCATCTGGGTGCACCACGATCGGCGCGCCGGCACGGCATCTCTGCTCCGCTCCTTCGAGCATCCCGACGCGCTCTCCGCGGGGTCTCAAGGCAACTCGCAGGCGCTCGACAACGAGGACACGTTCGTCGGTTGGGGCGCGACGGGGCGCGTCTCGGAGTTCGACGCGTGGAATCATCTTCTCTTCGACGCGAGCGTCCCGACTGGGTACGACACGTATCGGTCGTATCGCTTCGAGTGGGTCGGGCTTCCCGCGACGGCGCCGAGCGCGACGGTTCAGGCGAACGCGGACGGCACGGCGACCGTGCACGCGATCTGGAACGGCGCCACCGAGGTCGCGCACTGGTTCGTGCTCGGCGGTGACCGGGCCAGCGCGCTCGTTCCGATCGCGGTGACCGACTGGAACGGCCTCGACACGTCGATCGCCGTGAAGAAGACGCCGAAGTTCGTCGAAATCGTCGCGACGGATCGCTTCGGACGTCCGCTCGGACGATCGTCGGCGGTCGCGACCGGCGGTTGACCTAGCGCGGAAAGCGTGAAATCGGGCCGTCCGGCGATCTCATCGAGACTCCGCGCGGACGGCTCGACGGTGGCAAGCGCTTGCCCGGAGGTAGCGCGCCGTTCACGAGCTCCCGTGCAGTATCTTCTTGGAGCCCGAGCACGAGAAAGCGCTCGGGATCGAAGCTGCCTTCGACGGCGTCGGCGACGGCGTCGGAGATCTTCACGATTCTCACGTGCGGCGTGCACTCGCCCGATTCGTGGTGAAAGGAGCAAGCGTCCACGATCTCCGCCGGGAGCTGCCACGCCTTGGCGACTTCGGCTCCGGCGCGGCAATGGTACGCGGCGACGAGTTCGGCAATTTCTTGGTCGCCGCCGGGCGGTGGCCGCAGTTCCTCGAGGATGCGGTAGATGCGCGCCTCGCCGATGTCGTGAAGCAGACCGCACATGTACGCCGAGTCGAGGTCCATGGAGAGCATCTCGGCGGCTTGCCGAGCGGCGAGGGCGCACACGACGCTGCGATCGAACGAGCGGCGCACTGGTTCGTGAAACCGCTTCAGCCCGGTCATCGACGCGGCGTAGACGACTTGAAACAAGAGGTCGCGCGTGTGCTGCAAGCCGAGCCGCACGATGGCGGCTTGCGTCGACGAAGTGCGGAGCCCGCGGAAATAAATGACGCTGTTGGCGACCGATAGAAATCGCGCCGCGATGGGCGGATCGCCGTCGATCAATCGTCCGAGCTCGGACACGCTCGCTTCGGGATTGCCCGCGAGTTTCAATGCATGCGTGGCGACGCGGGGAAGCACGGGGAGGGCGGCTCGACCCGTCTCCATCTTTCTGACGAGCGCGAGCTCGAGCTCCGAACGAGGTTTCTCGGTCAGCTCGGGCGCAAGGTCCGCCGTCTGCGCTTCGATGACGTCGAGGGCGTTCATCCCGGGGGGATCCTTTGAGTGGTGTCGAACTCGACGACGTGGGTCGCGGCTACCACCGCGGTGGGTTCGGGTTTCTGCCCGCTGTCGAAGACGACGCGATTGCGTCCGAGCCGCTTGGCTTCGTAGAGCGCGAGATCGGCGCGACGCAGCAAGGCGTCGGGCGTTTCCGCGCGGCGCGGATCGAACAAAGCGGCGCCCACGCTGACCGTCACCGACAAGGCGAGCGGCTCATCGAGGGTCGTCCCCGCGACGGTGCTTCGGAGCCGTTCCGCGACCAGCTTGAGCGATTCCGGACCGGCGCCGGCGATGACCGCGACGAACTCTTCGCCGCCGTAGCGCCCGACCACGTCGCCGGGACGCAGGCACGCTTTCAGGAGGTCGGCGAGACCGACGAGCACGCGATCCCCGACGTCGTGGCCGAGGCGGTCGTTGATCGCCTTGAAGTGGTCGACGTCGACGAACAGGGTTCCGAATCGCCGACTGGCGCTGCACCCCTTGTTCACCGCACGGACGAGGGCACGACGATTCAACAGGCCGGTGAGCGGATCGAGCTCGGCGTCGCGTTTCAAACTGTCGCGCTCACCGCGGAGCCGGACCAGCGCGTCGAGGTGTCGCTTGTTTCGGAGCTGCACCCGGAGCCGGGCTTTGAGCTCGATCTGGCGTTCGTGCGCGAACACGAAGTCGTCGGCGCCGGCGAGGAGCCCTGCCGCGACGACCGCCTCGCTGCACGCCTGGTGGCCGACGAGGACCACCGGAAACGGCTGACGGGGATCGCTTGCCTTGAGCTCGCCGCAGAGCTCGAGCCCGCTGCCATCTGGGAGGTCCATTTCGATGAGCACGAGATCCGGCTCGAACTCGTCGACGAGGCGCATCACCTCGTCCGAATCGCAGAGACAGAGGATCTCGTGGCCCTCGCCTTCGAGGAGCCGTTCGAGTGCCCCGCGCCGTTCCTCTTCCGCTACGAGCGCCAGGACGCGAGCACGCCGTTCTTCGCCGGGCCGGTCGCTGGCAGTCCCGAAATCACCCATCATCGACGAAATCCGCGAAGCGGAATCGGCCAATGAACGAGGTGCCACGTGGAGATGAACGACTGTTCGCCGCAATCATTGAGTGAAGAGTGTTGCAGGATGCTCAGCCAAGTCGGAGAACCTGCGACATCGGAACCCGCGCTCGCCGTCGCCCCCGGGTGCCGCGCAACCCCGGGAATAGCGCGTTATAGGGGTGGGAACGCGCTACAGCACGCTGCATTCGCGGGAGCGGTGGTGAGTGGGAAGCAGTTGGACGGGAGCGGATTGCAGAAAAAGCCGTACGGCGTTTGGCCGAGGCATTGGCTGTCGTTGCCCGCGCTCCGGTTACACCCCGTCATCGAGGTGAACTTCTGCTGGCACGCGAAGTAGGCGCTCTTCTGGGTGTCGCAGCCCATCGGGCCCTTGGTGCAGTCGATGGTCGCGGTGGTCGCGCACGTGACGTAGGCGTTCCACTCCGTCCCACACCCTTGTGGGGTGTAGAGCGTCGTCGCGTCGATGCAGCTCTGCAGATTCGTCTGCTGGGAAAACGTGCCGCACACATCGGTTTCGTGGGCGACGAGGTTCATGCATTCCGGTGAAGCGGGTGGAAGCGCCGTCGCACCGCCCGTGCCGCTCGCTCCGCCGCTATTGCTGGTCGGCCCGGAATCGACGCTGCCTCCCGATCCGAGGGCGCCACCCGCGCCGCCGGTTCCGGTTCCGCCGCCGCCCGAAGAGCTCGAGCCACAGCCGAGCGGGATCAGGCCGATCAGACTGGCGAGCGCGACGGCTCCGAGCGACGTCCCTCGACGCATCGCCCTAGTCGTGTGGGCCCCGGGAACTTCACTAGCGGTCTGGCGACGCCGAACCATTCGTCCAATCCCTTCGCACGCCAGCTTACATCAAACTGTCGCGATCCACGACCTGAGCGCGCTCGCTTTTCACGACGTCCCGTCGCCGACACGCCCGACTTCGATCTGTGCAGAATGTTCCACCGCGCTGGCACTTGCTGGGGCGTAACGACGAGGACGAGTCCATCGAAGTGATGGGAATTCCGACGCCCCCGCATTGGAGAGGGCATCGAAATTCCCCTGCAAGGTACACATTTGACTCGTCCACTGGTTCTCTCGTGGTGCCTCGATTCTAGTGAATCGAGGCACTACCCCGACAGATCGCGATCGACGATGCGCGACTGGATGGCTTCCGCGATGTGCGGCGCTCGTACCGCGTGGCTTCCCTCGAGGTCGGCGATGGTTCGAGCCACGCGGACGACCTTCGTGAACGCTCGCGCCGAGAGACCGAGCCGGTCGACGGCTCCCGCGACGAGCCGTTCGCTCTCGGAATCGAGCGGCGCCACTCGTGCGAGCTCCGACGACGAGAGCGTCGCGTTCGACGTCGCGCCGACGAGGCCGCTCGCGACGCGCGCGTGCTGTCGTTCGCGGGCGACGAGCACGCGCGCGCGCACCGATTCCGAGCACTCGCCGGGCTTGCCCCGCACCAAGGCGTCGACCTCGACGGGCGGCAAGCCGACGTGCACGTCGATGCGATCGAGCAGTGGACCCGAGAGGCGCGCGAGATAGCCGCGCCGCGCCTTCTGTGTGCAGCGACAGGGCCGCGACGGATGCCCGAGGTTGCCACAAGGGCATCGATTCATCGCCGCGACCAGGACGGGACGCGCCGGAAACCACGCTCGCGCCCGCGCGCGCACGATGCACACCGCGCCGTCTTCGAGCGGCTGGCGCAGCGACTCGAGCGCGCTTCGCCGGAACTCGGGGAGCTCGTCGAGAAAGAGCACGCCGTGGTGGGCGAGGCTCACTTCGCCGGGGCGAGGGAAGTCACCGCCGCCGACCAGGCCCGCGTCGCTCACCGAGTGGTGGGGCGCGCGAAAGGGACGCCGCGCGACGATGCCCCGCTCCGGCTCGACCAGCCCGGCGACGCTGTGGATCGCCGTCGCCTCGATCGCCTCTTCGTAGCTGAGCGGCGGCAAAATGGTCGGGAGCGAGCGCGCGAGCAGGGTTTTTCCGCTGCCCGGCGGTCCGAGCATGAGCAAGTTGTGCCCGCCCGACGCGACGATTTCGAGGGCGCGCCGCGCCGTTTCCTGGCCGCGGACCTCGGCGAGATCCGGCGCGGACGCGGCCGCTTCCGGCGAAAATCGGGTGCGCGGAACGACGGCCAGCGGACGGGTGCCTTCGAGGTGTGCCACCACGTCGGCGAGAGAAGCGGCAACGTGGATGGTCAAATCCGAGACCAGGCCGGCCTCGGCGCGATTTCCGTCCGGGACGATCGCGCTCGTGAAGCCGCGCCCGCGCGCGCCGTCGAGCTGCGGGAGCACGCCGCGGATCGGGCGGAGCGCGCCGTCGAGCGAGAGCTCTCCGAGGAGCAGCACGCCGTCGAGCGCGCCCTCGCGCAGCTTCCCCACCGCGTCGAGCGCCGCCGCTGCGAGCGCCAAATCCAAAGCTGCCGCGCTCTTTTTCAGATCCGCGGGAGCGAGATTGACCGTGATGGCGTACTCGTCGAGGAGCACGCCGAGACGCGCGAGCGCGCTGGCGACGCGGACCCGCGATTCGCGCACGGCCGCTTGTGCGAGCCCGACCATTTGAAAGAAGGCGGGGCCGCGCGTGCAGCACACTTCGACGCGAATCGGCCGCGCTTCGAGCCCGACCAGCGTGCTCGAATGGGCCGCCGCGAGCCCGAGCGGAACCCCCTGGATTTTTCCTGCGCTCATCACCACAGGGGCGTTTCATTGCACGCCGCGTGCCGCGTCACACCGCCGCAATTTGCCTGCACCGCGCGCTCGAACCCCTGGCGCGTCGAAGGTTCGCCACCGACGACGTCAGATTGCTCGCGAGCGCGACCCGGCGGAAGTCATTTCGCGACAGGCGCCGGTTTCGCGACGGGGATCGACTTGCCGTCGGGCGCCGCGGCACGCGCGGCGCCGAGCTCGTCCAAGGCGAGCAAGTAGCCGCCGAGGATGCGTCCTTGATCGTCGAGGGCGACGGGAGTCGAAACGGCTGCGAGAGCGCGGCGGCCGATATCGCCGTAGGTTTTCTTGCCGGTGATGGACTCGAGCGCGGCGAGAAAGCGCGCGGCGAGCACGTTGGGACGGAAGGGGTGCTGCCTTCGTTGGAAGGCGCCCTCGGCGTCCGGATCGACGGTGTGTTCGAAGAAGGCGCCCGGCGCAGGGTCGAGCAGGGTTTCGACCATGCGCGCTTCGATGTGGACGGCCGCGTCGCGATAGTGGGCGTCGTGCGTCGCTTCGTAGAGAACGGCGCACGCGCGGCCGAGGCTCGCGGCGTCCGCGAGAAAACGGACGTGGCCATTTTGCGGATCGTGAGCGACGGCGCCGGTTCCGTCGACGTGAGTGGCGAGGAGCGAATCGCCCGCGCGGCGGGCGCGCGCGAGCGCCGCGTCGTCACCGGCGACCCGCGCCAGGTCGACGAGCGCGGCGATCATGAGGCCGTTCTCGTAGGCGTACACGTGAGTGTCGACCCACGGCACTCCGGCGGCTAGCCGGCCCTTCTCGTCCATCGCGTAGTAAGCGTGACCGGTTACGAAGCGCGCGTGTTCGTCGTGAGCGCCGACGTCGGCGTCCTGGTTCGTGTAGAACGTGCCGTCGGGGCTCGTGAGGAATCGATCGACGTAGCGCACGATGTCGTGCGCGTCGGTGAGCACGTCGGGCCGTTTCGTTTTTTCGTACGCGCTCGCGTAAGCGTCGAGGTTCGCGGCCTGCATCGTCATCAGTTTCTCGAAGTGCGGCTTCGCCCAGGTTCCGCCGACCGAGTACTGATAGATGCCGCCCCATACCGGATCGATGAGCGCGCGCTGCCGTTCGATCGAGAAGGAGGCGCGTCCGAGCGCGTCGGGATCGGTCGTCGAGGCGCGCACTTCGAACTCGATGTCCTCGCCGAGCGGCGTCTTCTGGCGCATGCCCCAGCCGCCGAGGGCCCTGTCGTAGTACGACGCGAGATCGCGCGTGCCGCGCAGGAAAAGCCACGGGAGCGCGTCGACCGGCGCGGAGGCCGCGCCGGGTTCGCCATCGTTCGACGTTTCGACGCGAGCGGCTCGATTGACCGCCATGAGCGTCTCGAGCATCGCGTCGGGTGGAATGAAGCCGCGCATTTTTCCGACTTCGTCGCCGTCGGGTGAAAACACGATCGTCGCGGGCCAACCCCAATCGCCGTAGCGCTCTTCGATGTCCGGACGCGCGTCGATGTCGACCTTCACGGCGATGAACCGATCGCGGAGCAATTTGCCGACCTCCGGATTTCGATACGTCACCTCCTCCATCACGTGACAGAAGTGGCACCACGCGGCTGCGCAATGAAGCAGGATGAAACGATGCTCGCGGCGCGCGCGGTCGAACGTCGCCTTGTCGAACGTCTCCCAGTTGAAGAGCTGCTCGGGCGCGGTCTCTCGAGCATGCGCGACGTCAGGGCCGTCGGTGCCGCTCGTGGCGTCGTCGTTCGGAGCCATCGCGGGTGGAAGCGACGGGGCTCCGGTCGCGATGGGCGCGACGAGCGCAACGGATGCGACAGGTGCAGGACCGGGCGCGGGAGCAGTATTCGGGCTCGCGGGCGGCCGCGTGCACGCCGCGCTGAGGCCGAGAGACTGCGAAACGACCAGCAACGCGAGGTTCGACGAGAAGCGCATGGTGCGAAGTGATGGGTGCGATGGATACGGCCGCGCGACGGGTGCGGATTTTGGCGCACGGGCAACCCCGCGTGAGGCTCCGGCCTTCCTTCGCGCGCGCTTTCAGGATATCCGAAGCCGTGCCTCCAGCGCCGGTCGTCGTGGAGATCGCGCCGGCGACGTCGCCGGCCCCGCTTCGACAAGCGCTCATCGCGGCGTGCAATCGCGCGGTTCACGACGCCGAGTGCGTCGAGGAATCCGACGTTTACGGCGCTGGCACGCCGGGCGTCGTCGCCATCGTCTCGTGGCGGGACGCGGCGCACGCGCACGTCGACGTCGCGCTTCGGGTCGAACGACAATGGGTGGCGCGCGATATCGATTTCGTCCCTGCCGACGCGGAGATCGAGCGCTGGAAGACCGTCGGGCTCGTGATCGGGACGCTCGCGGGCGTCGTTGCGCAACACGCGGCGCCCGGCGCGAAATCCGCGGTCGTTCCCGCGACGGGAACCGCGCCCGCGACGGGAACCGCGCCTCCAGTGCCGGCCGGCCCGGCGCCTGCGCCGACCCCGAGCGGCGCGGCGTCGAGCGCGGACGTCAACGCGCCTCCAGCGTCGACCACCGAAGTGGTCGTACCGCCGCTTCCGCCTCCTCCGCTGGAAAGCACGCCCAAACGCGCCGAGTTCGAACCCGACGAGGCGTTGCCGTCCCGAGCGCGCGGACCGCTCGGACTCTTGGAGGCCGGCGCGCTCGTCGGTTCTGCGCTCGATCGGGGACCGCCACGGTTGGGCGTCGAGCTCGACGCTCGCGCGCGCCTCGTTGCTCCTTTTTTTTATGGCACGCTGGGCTTCGGGTATTCCGTTGGCGCGGGCTCGGTCGACGGGATCCATTCGACGTTCGCCGAAGCGTTCGCGGGGCTCGCCGTCTTGCACGAAGTGCGTCCGTTCGGCTTCGTCGTTCACGCGGACGCGGTCGCGCGTCGATTCGGGGCGTCGTTCGACCACGCGGGCGCCGGTCTGCCGAGCAGCGAAGGTCGCTGGCTAGGCGGCGCGAGGCTCGGCGCCGAGGCGACGTACTGGACGTTGCCGTCGTTCGGCGTCTTCGTCGCTGCCGCCGGAGACGCGGTGGCCGGCACGACCGATCTCTCGATCGACGGACGTTCGATCGGGTCGGCTTCCGCGCTGGGGTACTCGTTCCGCGCCGGCGTGTCGGTCGGGCTTCGCTAGCCTCGATTTCGGCGGTCGGGGCAGCGCTGCGACGTCACTTCGCCGGTTCACATCGCTCGGCGAACGGCACGCATTCGCTTCCGGTGGCGCAATCCATGTCGGTTCGACACTCGACGCAAGAGCCCTTTTGATCGCAATGAAGACCTGACGGACACTGCGTGTCCACCGAGCACTGGACGCACACGCCGAGCACGCAATACTGAACCCCGGTCGACGTCGATCCGGCCACTGGTATGGTCGAACAGTCGACGTCATTGTCGCATTCTACGCAGATCCGCCGCGTGTCCGAACATTTGAGGCCGGTCTGACAGGGGGCGGTCGTCTTGTTGCACCCGAAGGCGCATTGCTTGAACACCTCATCGCAGACCCATCCGGAGGGACATGCGGTGTCGACGTTGCACTGCACGCAGCGACCCGTGTCCGTATCGCACTGAGGGAGAAACGGCGGGCATTGCTTGTCGCTCGTGCACGGGCCGAAGAGCAATCCCCCGTCGAAGGGGTGAACCCCCGCGTCGTCGAACGCGCGCAGCCCTCCGGTGCCTCGAGTCACGCCACCGCCGCGTCCGCCACTCGACTCCATCGTCGGGCGCCCTCCGGTGTCGTTCGGCGTCGTGCCGCCGCTCGCGACGGTTCCGCCGCTTGCGCCAGTTCCCGTCGTTCCGCCGCTGCCGTTTCCGTCCCGCCCCCCGTCTGCGGAGATGACGCCGCTCCCGCCGCTCCCCGCGTCGTCGTGCGCGCGCGTCGCGGTCGTCGAAAAGTCGAGCACCTTGCGCCCACAGCCCGCGACGACGAGGAGCGCGGCCAGCGCCGGGCCCCAGATTCGCGTCGTTCCCGCGCGCCCCGTTCCACACACGATCCGCAACGTCCAAGTCCCTTGCCACGCCGAAGAGCTCACGACAAGGTCATCGCGAGTCAGACTTCGGCGTCGAAGACGCAATTCCTTCTCGCCCTGGCCAAGGTATGAAAGAGCGCCGAAGGCTCGAAAAACTCCGGGTTTTTCGGGGTCACTCGGGAGCTCCGCGAAAACCTGCCTGGCGGCGTCCGGGCGGGGTGACTATTCCGGGAGCACCCGTGTCGGAGAATCGCGCTCGTCAAAACAGGGCTCATCTCCGCGCCGTCGAAGGAGGCGGCGCGCCGCGCGAAGGCCGCGTGAGCGACGAACAGCTCATCGACGCCGTTCAGCGCGGCGACAGCCGAGTGGCCGACGAGCTCTATCGGCGCCTCGCGTCGGTCGTCGATCGCACGCTCTACAAGATCTTCGGACGCCGAGAAATCGACCACGACGACATCGTTCAGATGGCGTTCGAACAGGTCGTCGAGACGCTCGCGAAGCAGCAGTTCGCTCGAGCGTGCAGCTTGGAGACCTGGGCGTCCCGGGTTGCCGGCCACGTCGGATTGAACGCCCTCCGGACGCGTCGCCGTGAACGCCGCTGGCTCGATCAACGGACCGACGTCGCGCTCGCGTCGAAGCACCGGGCGTCCTACCAAGATTCGGAGCGAGTGCTCGAAGCGCGAGCACGACTCGAGCGGGTCCGGCAGCACCTCTGCGCGATGAAACCCGACCAGGCCGAGACACTGTTTTTGCACGACGCGCTCGGGCACGACCTCGCCGAGATCGCGCTGATGACCGGCGCTTCGGTCGCGGCCACTCAGTCGCGGCTCGTTCGCGGCAGAAAAGAGCTCTTCAAGCGGCTCGACAAGGAAGCGAAGAGCTCCGGTAGGGCGGACGAGCCATGAGCGGCCCCGACGATCAGGAGCGCGCGAAGGAGCTCAGCCAGCTCTGGCAGGCCTCGGTCGTCTCGGTCGAAGACGAAGCGGATGCGACCGTTCGTCGAGATCGCGTGGTCCCCGTTGTCGCCGCCGCCATCGTCCGCGCTCGGGCGCAGCGCGATCGTCGTCGTCGGACACGTCGCGCCTGGTTCGGTGTTTCGGTGGCCGCGGCGGCCGCAGTCGCCGCCCTCGCATTCGGAATGACCCGCGGTGCTCATCCGGCGTTGACGCGGTCAGCCGTTTCCGTCGCGATCCACGCCGCTCCCGCGGCCGGCTCGGCGCGGGCTTTTTCGGGGGTGATGACGGTCGAGCACGCGGGGCGGTCTGCAACCGTGGACAGCTCGGTGCTCGCCATCGGCGACGCCGTGACGACCGGGCTCGACGGTAAGGCGGAGCTCCGACTCTCGGACCTCGTGGTCGCGAGCCTCGGCGATTCGAGTGCGCTCGCCATCGGCGCCGCGGGAAACGCCTACCACCACGTTCGGCTCGACCGCGGCTCACTCGACGCGCACGTCGATGACCGCGTGAGCAGCGTACCGAAGCTCGTCGTGGAAACGCCGGACGCGACGGTCGTCGTCACTGGCACGATCTTCCGGGTCGACGTGGGGCGCGACGAAGCGGGCAATTCCGAGACGCTGGTTTCGGTCGCCAAGGGACGCGTCGTCATTCAACGCCCCGGCGCCGACAACGCCGCGGTTCGCGCCGGAGAGACGTGGAGCTCGGCGGCCGCGCCGCCGTTCGTGCGACCGTCCGACGCCGTCGTCGACACGTCCGCCGTGGGGCCAGACCGAAGCACCGGCTTGCGCGGGTTTTCGTCGCGAGCGACGTCCGGCAATGCCGCCGGCGCGCTCGCCGTTCAAAACGCGTTGTTCCAGCAAGCGGCCGACGCGCGAAATCGTGGAGACGCGCACGAAGCGGCGGATCGATTCGGCGAGCTCCTGTCGCGGTACCCGAGCTCGCCGCTCGCCGGCGAAGCCCGAGTCGAGCGCATGCGGGCTCTGGCGCGAAGCGGACGGCTCGACGAAGCCGCACACGAAGCGCGTCGCTACCTCGCGGCGTATCCGGAAGGTTTCGCAAAGGACGAAGCGCGTCGTCTCGTTCTTTCCGACGGTGCTTCGCAATAACAGCAAGATCGGACAGGGTCGTGCCTGGCGCTTGCCTGCTCGCGTGACTATCCCTGTCGGATATGGCCACGACTCTGCAGGAGTGACGAGCGAGTGAGCCAGCTGACGGATCTGGACGCAGATAGTTTTTTTCGGGCAGGGGACGACGGCACCTACGAAGGCGGGCCGGCCGATTCGAAACCCCCGTCCAAACCGCGAAACCAGATCGACGACGAAACGTCGCCAGAAAGCCGTGCCGAGGCCGTTCTGGCTCGCCGAGCCAAGCTCACGAAATGGGTCGCCTTCCTGGTCATCGCCCTGGCCGTCGAGTTCATTCTGGCTGTGGCATTCCGGTAGGCCGGCGCCGATTCATTTCCTGCCTGCTTCGCGAGACCGTCGGTGACTTTCTCACCAGCGCAGGGCCATCCAACCGTCCGATCGCAGGTCGAGCCCAAAGCCGTGGGCTCCACTCCCGGTGCTCACTTGTGTGTTCCGGGAGTGTGCGCGGCGCTCGAATTTCCGTTCAGGGGCCGGGGGGGAACCTGGTCCAGGCGTGAAATGACGCCGCGCGTTCGACGAAACATCACGCCACCCGCGCTCGTGTAAGCTGGTGGCCCATCATGATCCACACGGTCGTTCTCGTTCCCGGTGACGGCATCGGACCCGAAGTGTCGGAGGCGGTCCGGTCCATTTTCGAAGCCGCGGGCGCCCCGGTGCGTTTCGTCGAGCACCACGCCGGCGTGACGGCGCTCGAGCGCGGAGAAAAAGACGTGCTCCCCGAGAGCACGCTGGACGCGATCCGGCACCACCACGTAGCGCTCAAAGGCCCTTGTACGACGCCCATCGGGACCGGCTTTCGTTCGGTCAACGTCGCGCTCAGAAAGACCCTGAACCTGTACGCCGCCGTGCGACCGGTCCGCACGATGCCCGGCGTGGTCACGCGCTTCGACGACGTGGATCTCGTCATCGTGCGCGAAAACACCGAAGGCCTCTACAGCGGGATCGAGAACCAGATCACCGACGGCGTGGTCGCGTCCATGAAGGTGGCGACGCGGCCCGCGTGCCACCGGATCGCGCTCTGGACATTTCGTTATGCGACGCACCGGAAGCGAAAGAAGGTCACGGTGCTCCACAAGGCGAACATCATGAAGCTCACCGACGGCATGTTCATCGAGGAGTCGCGCAAGGTGCACGCGCGCGACTACCCGAACATCGAGTACGAAGAGACGATCATCGACGCGGGGACGATGCGGCTCGTCCAGGATCCGAAGCAGTTCGACATATTGCTCTGCGAGAACCTGTACGGCGACATCGTGTCCGATCTCTGCGCCGGCTTCGTCGGCGGGCTCGGCGTGACGCCGGGCGCGAACATCGGCGACACCGACGCGGTCTTCGAGGCCGTCCACGGCTCGGCGCCGAACATCGCGGGGCAGAACATCGCCAACCCGCTCGCGCTTCTCATGAGCGCCGTCATGATGCTGAACTACATCTCCGACGAGCGCGACGACCCCGAGTGTCGGAAGGTCGCCGTGAAGATCAAGGGCGCCTACGACCGTGCGCTCGAAGAAGGACAGAAAACGCGCGATCTCGGCGGAACGCTCGGCACGCGTGAGTTCGCCAGCGCCATCATCTCGCGCTTCTCGTAGCGATCCTGCGCCGCGCGGCTCGACGCGTTCAGCGGAGCTCGACCGAGCGCTTGGAGAGCGCTCCCTCGAACCCGGTGATCGGAAAACGTGCGGTTCGGGCCGTGTCTGCGCCGCCCAGGGCCAGACCGAGCGCCACCAGAACAACGCGAAAATGCGCGCCATCGTCGGGATGCGCCAGATCGGTGGCGGGCGCTTTGTCACGCCAATCGACGAGGGCGTCGACGTCGAGCCGGGCGATGTGTTCCGTTGCCCAGGCGTCGAACTCGACAGCCCACGGCGGCACCGTCGGGGCGATCGGCGACCCGACGCCGTCGAAGGACGCGAGGTTGTGCGTCATGCCCCCGCTCGCGACGAACGTGACGCCCTCCGCCCGGAGCGGCGATAGACGCGCCCCCAAACGAAGCAGATTCGCGTCGTCGACGTACGGATACGACACTTCGAGCACCGGGACGTCGGCCGCCGGAAACAGGCACGAGAGCGGCATCCACGTCGTGTGGTCGAAGCCGCGGCGGTACTCGTCGCGGGTCACGGCGTAGGCAGGTTCGAGGAGCGACTCGACCCGAGCAGCGACGGCTTCGCTCGGCGGCGTCGCGTAGTCGAGGTTCTGGGGGAGGAGCCGCTTGAACGCGCGCGGCAGATCGTACATGGCAAACCCAGTTGCCGTTCGCCCGAGCGTCATCTTCCGCGACGCGTAGTGCGGCGTCATCACGACGATGGCGCGCGGTTTCGCGAGCGTCCGACCCCAGGCGCGAAACTCCGAAATCCGCTGCTCGTTGCCCGGCAAGAACAGCGGCGAGCCGTGGCTGACGTAGAGCACCGGGCTCGATGCGTTCGTCGCGCGCGCAGGATTCGCGAGCGTGGGGCCGAGGGCGAGTCCGAGCGCTGCGCCGAGGAGCTCGCGACGCGACAGAGAAGGAGAATGCCGTTCGGTCATTGCACGCTCGCGCGGCTTCCGGGAGCGCTCGAACCGACGCTCGGGTGACAAGTGAAGCACGAGAAGCCGGTCTTGGTTCTTGGGTCGTAGGGCGGCGTGCCGAGGAGATCGACCATCGTGGGCGTCACGTCGTCGCGCATGAACTTCGCGATGCGTGCCATTTTCGGATCGGCGTCGCTGTCTGCCGGCAAATGCGCGGGATCGAGCGCCGGAAGGCCGTGCGGCATGGCGTAGTGAACGGCCTCGGCGTCCCGGCCATGACAGGTGCGGCACGTCATGTCCGGATACGGCGCGCCGTCGAAGTGCTGGAAGAGCCGCGACATCGTGGGCAGGACGGCGAACGTCATCGTGTCGTGCCGGTCTTCCCAGCTTGCGATCGCCCAGTCGTCGATCGTCGTCGCATTCGCCGGCCGCGATGGGGTTCCCCCTGCCGATCGCGTCGCCGGCGCGCAGGCCAGCGACGTCGTGAGCGCTAGGCCACCGAGGGCACCGAGGACGCCGAGGACTCCGAGATGCCGCAGACGGACCGGCGCCGTCGCGCACGACATCGCGGCTCGCCGTTCGCTCACGCGATCCGTCGCGCGACGCCGCTCGTTCACGAAATTCCTCGCGCGACGCCGCTCGTCGGGTCGTGTCGTTTCACGCCGTCGGGAACGCCGGCCTCGAGGTCGCGCGCGTCGAGAAGGCCGCGCGCCCAGAGCGTCCGTTCGACGATCGTCCGGAAGATGCGTTCGAGCGCCTCTTGGGTTTGGGTCCCCTCGAGTACCCCGAGCGCCCTTGCGATGGCTTCCAGCGTCGACAGCCCCTCTTCGCGCGTCTCGGTACGGAGCCGGTAGATCGACGCTGGTCCCGGTGGCAGGGAGACGCACGGCACGTCGCTCATGCCGGGCACGCGCTTTCGTACCTTGGACGCTTGTCGCCAATTTCCGTCGGGGACGATCAACGTGAACGTGTCGTTGGAGTTGGCGAGCTCGTGGAGCGGACGCGCGTCCGGATCCGGGAAGAGCAGGAGCGGACGCGAACCCGGGGGCAACGCGAGCGGCGCGCTCGGCTCCGCCGGAGTGCCGCGCACGACGACTTCGCTGTTCGTGAGGCACAAGGTGGCGAGCCGTCCCGTGTTCGTCGGTTTCCGATCTTCGAACCGATGAATCACGAGCACCACGCGCGTTCGCGTTTCGAGGCGCGGCGTGAGCGCACACACGCAGAGGCTGCCGTGCATGCGGCAGCGCGGGCAACGCAGGGCAGCGTTCTTTCGCCGGCTCACGACCCGGTTCTACTGCATTCGCGGGCGCGCCGCCGACGCGAGCGCGAGGGACCGGGTTCGCGTTCGCCGACGCAGCCCTGCCAGGAAGAGACCACCCACCCCCAGCGCGCCCACGTCGCGTGAGCGCTCGTTCGTTTCGCCGCGAGGAACCGAGCAGCCGCATCCACTGCTGCTCCCTCCGCCGCTCGCGACCCCCGCGTCGCTCGTGCCCGATGGTCCGCCGCCGTTCGCGCCGCCCGATGCAGAGGCGTTGCCTCCGTTCGACGTCGCGGTGCCTCCGACGCTGGACGCGCCGCCGTTCGCGCTCCCGCCGCCGTTCGAAGCGCCGCCGCTCGACGTTGCGGTCCCGCCCTTGCCGGACGCGCCGCTGTCAGCCGCGCCCGTCGTGCCGCCGCTGCCCGCCGCGCCATCGCCCGTGGAAGCGTCGCCCGGAGTGGCGGTGCCCGCGTCGGGTACGATCGCCGCGGCGGAGACGTACTCGAAGTCGCGAATGACGACCTCGACGTTTTTGCCGTCGGACGGAGGCGCTTTGAAGCACCACAGGTTCATCCCGAGCGGCAAGGGCTGTTGCGGGATGTTGATCGTCGGGTTGTCGGGCGCGTACGTCCAGGTCTTCAGCTGGTTGGTCGTGTCGAAGACGCGGTCGAAGCCTTTGAAGAGCGAGCTCGTGATGTGATCGGTGGCCCACTCGAATCGCGACGTCGATTGGGTCGTTCCGCCGAGCGAAAACGTGTAGTCGAGCTCGCCGACGGTGTCGCCGGCCGCCGGATAATCCGTCCAGTCCGCGTTGGGACCGTTCGCGACTCCCCAACGCGAGTACTCGATGTCGATCTCGTTCGTGCCGTCCTTTCCGATGCCGGCGGCGGGCCCGTAGGGGAAGAGACCGAGCACGACGTTCTTGTCGAACGTGTCGATCGCGGCGTCGACCTGCCATTGGTACGTGCCGAATCCGAGCAGCGTGGTCGTGAACAATTCCGAAGCGGTCCACGTCCCGCCGTTCTGCGTGATCTTCAGATGCAGGTACCCGTTGTCGTCGATCGAGACGTTGTCCGGATTGCCTTCGGCAACGCCGGCCATGCCGCCGCTCGTGACGTTCCACTCGAGTCCCTTCCACGACAGCGTCGTGGCCGCGCCGGCCTTGCAGCACAAAAAAGTCGAAGCCAGCGCCGTGACGGCGACGGAAAGCGCAACGTGTCCCCGAATAAGCATCATCGGTCGCATTGTACCGCGCTCGCGGAGCCGCGCGCGTCACTTGTTCAAAAAGGCGACGACGCGTTCGGCGGTGATCACCGGTTGCTCGAGGGAAAGATCGTGTCCCGAGCGTGGGATGATCTCGAGCTCGGCGTTCGGCAAATCTCTGAGGAGCTCGGCCTCGGAGCGTTCGCGCGCGATCCGATCCCACTCGCCGAAGAGGAGCAGCGCCGGTGGATGCTTGGCGATGAGCGACGGGCTCGTGCGATGCCGTGCGGCGGCGAGGGCGAACAGCAGCAGATTGCGACGGGTCGCGGGCTGCTCTCGCACCGAACGCTCGATGGCCTGAAGCCGCTCGGGATGATGCTTCCGAAAATCGGACGAGAGGATGTTCCTGACGAGCCTGACTTCGGCGTCCACCCCGGGCGACGTGAACGAACCGAGGAGCGGCAGCGCGCTGAGGACGACGTGGCTCGACACGGTGCCGATGTTCGGCAAGGTCGACGCCAAGACGAGGCGTTCGATCCGCTCGCCCGCATCCGCGGCGAGCCACGACGCGACCATCCCGCCGAGCGACAAGCCGAACACGTGCGCGCGACGGAGCGAGAGCGCGTCCATCAACGTGACGACGTCTCGCGCCATGTCACGTGTTCCGAACGTCAAGGGAAGGTCGCTCGAACGACCGACGCCGCGCGGGTCGAACGCGAGCACGCGAAACGATTCGGCGAGCTTGTCTTCGAACTCGCCCCACAGGTCCATCGAGCCGCCGAGAGGACGATTCAGGATCAGCAATGGTGCGTCGGGCGCGCCCGACGTCGAGTAGTGGAGGCGCGCGCCGTCCGGGAGCGTCGCGACGCCGAAATCGGTCGCCGATTTCATGTTGCCATGTCGTCCAGGTGGATCTGCATTTCGCGCTGGATGCGCGCCGCGACGTCGAGAGGAGCTTCGTCCGGAGCCGGGGTGATCGGCGGCAAGATCCGGAGGCTCACCGGAAACGGGAGCGGCAGGTACGGCAGCCACGGGCCGAGCGTCAATCCCCAGGGAAGCGCCAGCGCCATCGGAAAGCGCTCGAGGCGCGCCCAGTTTCTCATGCGCAGAAAATCGGCGATGCGCTCGCCCTCGTGAAAGATGTACGCGCTCCGGTGTGCGCCGTACGACACGATCGGAACGATCGGCACGCGCGCGGCTTGGGCGACCTCGACGAACCCGGTGCGCGGCAAGATCACGATCTCGTTTCTACGGCGGAAATGACGATAGGCGTCGAGATCGCCGCCCGGGTACACGAGCACTTGACCGCCGGATGCGAGCACGCGCGCGGCGTTTTCGCGACTCGCGGCGACTGCTCCGAAGCGCTGCAGCACGCGTCCGACGGTGGGGACCTGCCGCATCACGAAGTCGTGCGCGAGCGGGTAGAGCGGGCTCTCGACGCCGAGGCTTCGCCAGAGCACCGTCAAGGTGCACACGAGGTCCGGCCCGAGGATGCCGCCGTTGTGATTTCCGACGAACATCACCGGTTTGCCGATCGGAATGTTGTCGTCGCCGTCGCACGTCAGTCTCTGGTAGCGAGTCGCCATCCATTCGAGGATCGGGAGCGCCATCGCGATCGTCCGTGGGTCTCGCCGATCGATGGCATCGGCCCCGTACGGCATTCTCCGGGCTTAGCCAACTTTGGTTTTCCTCGCAAACCCCGTGTACGCGATGGTCGTCGAGCCCGTGAAAGCGAACTCGAAGTCGGCGGGTACGACGCGCGTCCGCAGCATCTCGAAGAACGCCTTTCCGAAGCGCGGCCGCGACCCGACGAGCTCTACGGGCGCGAGTCCGTTGGCGCGGCACATTGCCTCGACTTCCTCGGGTTTCAGGAAGAGCCGGAGCACGTGCAAGTCGCGTGGCGTGTTGCGAACGAACCACTCGACGCCCTTGATGACGACGAGCCACGCGAGCGGGTTCCGGTTGAAGGTGTGGAAGAAGAACAACCCCGACGGCTTGAGGACGCGCGCGACTTCCTGGATGACGCGTCGCGGATCTTCCACATGTTCGAGAAAATCCATCCCGCACGCGACGTCGAAGGTCTCGGCGCCGTACGGCAAGGACAGCGCGTCCCCCAAGTCGTAGCGAACGGTGCCCGTCGCGTCGTGGCCGGCTGCGATGCGCAGCGAGTCCTCGTCGGCGTCGAGCCCGGTCACTCGATGTCCGAGGGCGGCCAGCTCATTGGTCAGAAATCCGCCGCCGCACCCGATGTCGAGCACGTCGCAGGGTTGCTCGCCGAACGTGTCGGCGATGTGACGGGCCACCCACGGATTGCGGAGGCGCGCCTCCGCTCGAAGGAGCGCGACCGGATCGTCTTGCGCCTCGTACCAGCGCTCGCCGAGCGTTGCGTACAGGTCGTTGTTGACCGGCCTCGAAAAGAATCGCCCTGTTTCCAAAGAATGCTCCGATAGAAAAGTTGCCAAGAGGCCTCCCGTCTACTCTTTCCGAAATAGCGCACCACAAACGGTGAGACCCGGACCGAACGCCAAGCTGAGAACGAGCGTGCCATTCGAGATCTGCTCGTCCTCGAGCACGTTCTTCCAGACGTGAGGCAACGTGGCCGACGACATGTTGCCGTAGGCGAACAGTACGTCGCGACTCGCCCGCAGTTGCGGGTCGCCGAGCTCGAGCACGTCGCGCACTCGATCGATGATCTTCGGCCCACCCGGGTGAACCGCGAACACCGATCGGGCAATTTGCTCTTCGGGTCGAAGATTCGCCGCGGTGTACAACTTGTCGACGAAGCGACGGAGCGCGCCGGCGATGCGATCGGGGACGTCGCGCGCCAAGGTCATTTTCATGCCGGCGTCGGTGCCGACCCAGCTCATGGACTCCGCGGAGTCCGGCAAAATGGCTTCGTGTTGCGACAGCACACGGAGCCCGGGTCCGACGCCGGGCCCTTGCATCGCGTAGCGGATGAATCCGTCGGCGAAGAGGCTCTGAACGACCAGCTGTTCCAGAGAGTGGTCACTCGGGTCCATGTGAAGCGAACAGAGCTCGGTGTGGACGATGTCGACGCGCGCCCGCTCGTCGACGCCGGCGCCGCGTCCGCCCGGTGACCGATACGACAGCGCGCCTGCGGCAAGGCGCATGGCCGGAAAGGCCGCATAGCAACCCATGTGGTAAGCGTGAGTGACGCGGGTGAGCTCGCCCCAGCCCCTTGCCGCGACCAGGCGCTGCGCGCCGCTCGGCGAGACGTAGCCGGTGCAGGTCACGTGGAGCAAATCCGAGGGGGCGACCCGTTCGTCCGCGTACGCATCGACGAAGTATTTCGACACGAGCTCCGAGAAGAGCCGCGTCCGCGCCTCCGCACCCACGCCGCGCGGGCTCTTCTGCACGTCGTAGATCGTCATTTCGCCGAAGTCGTCGCGCCCGACGTCGTCGACGACGTGGCCGCGCGACCCGATTTGCGTTGGACTGCACGCGCAGCGGTCGATCACCTTACGCAGTCGCTCTTCGAAGGCGCGGCGTTCATCGGCGCCGAGACCGGCTAGGGTGGCCTCGGACCCCGCGTGCACCCGGGCGATCCAATCGAGAGCGCGGGCCTGGTCGACTCGGTGAGGCGGTCGCGCCGTCGAAAACGCGCCGAGCACGAGCGGGCGCACGTCGCGCGGCTCCGTCGAGGTCCGGGCGCCGTCTCGCGCGCGCGTGGGGAGGGGAATATCGCCGTCGAACGGGGTCGTCATCGGTCACTCCGGATGCGTGACTCTAGTGGTCATCGGGTCGCGCTTTGTGTCCAGCGACGGCAAAATGCGGTCATCTGGTGGGTTACGGTCCACGC
This sequence comes from uncultured Polyangiaceae bacterium, assembly GCA_964506835.1. Lineage (GTDB taxonomy): Bacteria > Myxococcota_A > Polyangia > Polyangiales > Polyangiaceae > DASZVB01. Next base: position 14,713 of record CAZDNG010000065.1, on the reverse strand, counting down.
CGCCGACGGGTTACGTCGTCGGCACCTGCATTGGGGCAATCCGCCCTAGACGGATATGGGGCCAGCGCGCGCCGATACCAGGCGTGTTCGAATCGTTCGCACCGACGGCCCGCGATCGCGCGCCTTGCGAGTCGAGCGCAGGGCTTTACGTCCTAGGCTGCTCGAGCAACGTGACCGTCGAAAACAGGAGGAGCTTGCCGTTCGAGTCTCGAAATTTAACTTCCAGGAAGATCGTCCGAGCGCGACGATGCAAGATCTGACTCTCGATGACGAACCGCGGGCCTTCCACTGGTTCGAAATAGTCGACGTGGAGGTTCAAGGTGAGGAGCCAGCCGTGCTTCACCTCGAGCGAGCGGCCGGCGCTCATCGTTCGTAGCGCGATGAGATCGATGTACGTCGGCGCAAAGCCGCCGAAGAGGTGCCCGCGATAGTTTCGAACGTGCGACACGAGCGGTACGTCGACGACGAAGCGGCCCTCGGCTTCCTCGACGATGCGCCAGTCGGGGCCGCTCAGGAAATCGCCCGCGGGGTGACCGGGGCCGATGAGAAAGCCCGGTTCGGGGTTGCCCCAGATCGTGCGCGTGTACTCGGGCACCGTCATGGCGCCCACGATAGCGTCACGCGGCCGCGCGCGCGAGTTCGAGTCGCCACGCGACGCGGGTCGCGAGCGCCATGATCGTGATCTGGGGGTTCACGCCGATCGCCGTCGGAAAGAGACTCGCGTCCGCGACGTAGCAACCAGGAAGATCCCAGACCTCGCCGGTCGGACCGACGACGGAGCGCTTCGGGCTGCTCCCCATGCGCGCGGTCCCCATCAAGTGCACCGTGAACAGCTCGAGCGATTCGCGTGGGACCCGGTGCTCGTCGATCGCCCGGAGGTCGTCCACGGACCGCGCCTCCGGGAAGCCATGGAACGGCAAGAGCACCCTTTCGGCACCGAGCGCGAAGTGCATTTCCGCGAGCAAGCGAACGCCGCGGAGAAAACGACGATGATCGAGCTTGGTGACGTCGTACCGAACGACGGGCATGCCCAGGATGCTGCGCGATACGGTGCCGGTGGTCGAGTCTTCGACGAGCACGCCGGAGACGACCATCTGGTTGTAACGCTCCATGAGCTCCCACGCCGCCTCGCCGTGCATCGGAAGATGCGCCGCGAGCGCGCCGGCTGGGACGAAATTTTCGGCCATCAAAATGCCGTCGTCGATGAATTCGCGGATCTGAGCGTACTGGCTCACGCCCTTCCAACCCTCGACGTCGAAGGGGTACACCGCGAGCACCTTCGCGTTGGGGTGGCAGAGAAAATTCTTACCGAGCTCGCCGCTCGGACGACCCACTCCGTGGCGGAGCAGGAGATAGGGCGTTTGCACGGCCCCGCACGCGAGCACGACCGCGCGAGCGCGCACCACGACTTTTCGTCCGGGCCGGCGCGTGACGGGATCGATCGCTCGCCCTTCGACGCCCACGGCGCGGCCGCCTTCGATGAGGACGCGTTCGACGCGAACGTCAGTGAGGCACGACGCGCCCGCGGCGAACGCGCGCGGCAAGTAGCTCACCAGGGTCGACTGCTTCGCGCCGGTCGGGCACCCGAAGGCGCAATTGTTCGCCCCGACGCACGCCCGCTGGTTTCTCCGGTTGACCGTATATTTCCAGCCCATTTTCTCGGCGCCCTGCACCATCAGGCGATTGTCTCCGCCGATGCTGACGTCGAGCTGCGAGCCCGCTTGCACCCGTTCCTCGACGCGATCGTAGAGCGCATGCATCCCGTTCGGGCCGAGCTCGGGGAGACCGGTTTCCTTCGCCCAGATCTCGAGGACGCGGTCGGGGGCGCGATAAGCCATGCCGCCGTTGATCACGGTGCTGCCGCCGACGCATCGCCCTTCGGCGAACGGGATCGACGGAGTTCCGAGAATCATCGTCGCGCCGGCGTCGCGATAGAGCCGCGGAACCGACTCCGAGAGGTACGGATTGAAACTCGACGTCGCGTGGTGGCTTCCTTCCTCGACGAACAGCACGCGACGGCCCGCCTCGGCGAGCTCCGCGCCGACCACGGCGCCGCCCGCGCCGGTGCCGACCACGACGACGTCCGCGTCGAACGTGTGGGTGCGGTCGTAGTCGGAGTGCGAGAGGATCGGGTTCGGCGGGGGCTTGGAGTTGGCCACGGGCGCCGTTACTCCGCCGCCACGATGACGGGTTCGAGCAAGGACCTGCGGAGGGCCGTGCGTTCGCGCATGAACTCGGTGGGCGCGTAACGCATCTCGCGATGCACGTCGCTCTGATCGAAATACACCGAAAGCACGAGGCTCCGGACCCCGGTGACGATGAGCCGCAGCGCCTTCACGCGGCTCTTCGCGTAGCGTGCGATGAACTTGCCTCGGACCTCGGGCTTCAATCGATGCAATCTGCCGGTGCTCCCGAACGTCAACAAAGGGAGCCAATCCAAAATGAACAAGCCGAACCAAAGTCCGCGCGCGACGACCGGGTGCATGTAGCGGAGGAGCGTGCGGGCCCCGACTTCGACGCGTTCACGGATGTCCGTCGACGCGAGCGCCGGGAGCGACGGACAGATCGCGTCGATGAGCGCGATGAAGACTTTGCGAGCGTGCGGTCCGAGCGGATACGGATCGGCGAGACGCCATCCGTCTTTGGGGTGGCGTTCGAGTGGCGCTGTGCGGGCCGGGAGAGCGGCAAGTCGGTACTTGTCTAACTTTGTCGCATCTCGAACCGGCCGCATCGTCATCCGGGCGCCTTCTTCCTTCT
>CAZDNG010000065.1:0-11856 GCA_964506835.1 uncultured Polyangiaceae bacterium | reverse complement strand
GTGAGCGAGTGGCCCGCGTCGATGAGCGCGTCGAGCCATTGCTGGAACCCGCGCGCGACGACCATCGTGTCGCCGCGATCGAACGCGGCGATGAGGAGGTCGTTGATGCCGGTCAGGCGATCGATGTCGTTCTTGTCGGCGCGTCGCACCGCGAGCCGCGTCGCGTATTCGAGAAGGAGAACGCGCGGCTCGAGGATGTCGTCGATGACGTGGGCCACTTCGCCAGGGTCGGAGCTCGCTTGCAGAAATGGCGAGAGCAGATCGAGCGTGCCCGATTTGCGAAAATCGGCGACCGTGACGCCCTGGCCGTGTCGCACGGTGACGAGCCGCGCCTGCTCGAGCTTCCGGACCGCTTCGCGCAAGGTGTTCCGGTTCGTCCCGTATTTCGTCGCGAGCTCGCGCTCGCCGGAGAGTCGCTCGCCCGCCTTGAGCTCGCCGCCGAGGATCTTCCGGCGCAGCTCGGCGAAGATAGTGTCGGCGATGTTCGCGTTACGAATCTCGTTATGCATGGGTTGGCTCCGGAGTTCGTGAGGGACCTATCGAAGCCACTGGTTTAACCAATCCTAGCATCGACGGGGCCGCGGGCCAGGCGAGGGTACTCCAATGGAAATAGCCAGGCGGCCCGCGTTTTTTTGCGGTGCCGGCGCACGCAGGGGTTCGCGATTCAGGGCCGTTCGGGGGCCGACGCGCCGACCGGGGGCAGTCCGAGACCGCGGGCGACCTCGCCGAGAACGGCGGCACTCGCACCCTCGACCCCGGCGGCGGCACCGGCCGCCCATACCCGGACCAGCGCTTCGCCGCCCGCGGGGAGCCGTAGCCTCGGCCGTGAAGCGAGGGCGCGTTCGACGCGGAACGCGACGCTCTCCGGTTCGGCCATCTTCGACGAGATGCCGCGCGCCGCGAGCGTCTCGGTGAGCCGACGGAATCGCTTGGCGAGTCCGTCATCGTTCCAGAGGATTGTTGGTGCGGATTTGAGGACGGAAGCTGCGCCGTTCAAGGCGCTGAGATAGCCCGCGACGCCGCGAGCGTCGGAGACGAGCGCGCCGTCGAGCAGCATTTCGACGCCGATGTGCGCGACCGCGAGCGTGCTCGACCGCGGGAGACCGAGCTCGCGCAAGGCGTGGCGCGCGTGGTGTTCGAGCTCGTGGAACGTGCGCGATTCGTGAAAGACGCGATCGGTCGCGTGATGAAACTCGACGCCGCGCACGAGCGCATCGCCGACAACGGCGGGCGGGCGCACCCCGAGCATCGACGCGAAGTCGGGCAGCATCGCGCCGAGCACGAACTCGGGTTCAGGCGAGCGCCACGTGGCGACGACGGCGTGCCCGAAAAAGTTCATTGGAGCGAAGTAGAGCAGGGAAGAGCCGCCGGGAAGGGGTGCAGAGTCACCCCGGCAGCGGACGCAAACTGTCCGGCGCTCGGACCTGGGGCAGCGCGACGAGGCGATCGGGTCGATCGGACATGATGCCGTCGACGCCGAGGTTCAGGAGCCGGCGAACTTCCGACGGCTCGTCGATGGTCCACACGTGGGCTTGCACGCCGCGATGATGCGCTGCACGCACGAACTCCCGATCGACGACGGTGAGCCCGAAATACGTGGTCGGCACCTGAAGCGCGTCGAACGCGACCGGCACGAAGCGATCGATATGAAGGTGCACCGAGAGCCAGAAGCGAAGGGCTTCCCTCGTGCTCGCGCTCGTCGCGACGCGATTGTTGGACAATTTGCGGAACCGGCGCACCTGCACGTCTTCGCTCGCGGCGACGAGAATGCGATCGTGAAAGCCGTTCGTGTCGATGAACTCCCAGAGCTTTCGCACCACGCGACGGCCGCGAGGCTTGATCTCGACGTTGAAGCGCGCGCGCTCGGACAGCGCGAACGCTTCGACGAGCGTCGGGATGCGGAGCCCCTTGCCACGATACGGGAAGGACGAGCCGTCTTTCGTGAAGCGATACCCGGCGTCGAACCGCTCGAGCTCGGGGTACGTCAAATCGCGGATGCGACCCGAGCCGTCGGTCGTACGATCGACGCGCTCGTCGTGGTGCACGACGAGCACGCCGTCCTTGGTTTCATGAACGTCGGTCTCGAGAAAAATGAAACCAAGGTCGAGCGCACCCCGGAACGCGACGAGCGTATTTTCCGGCCAGAGCTTCGCGCCGCCGCGATGGGCGAACAGAACGGGCCGATCCACGTCGAGGAACGGACGCCGGCGAAGCGAAGAGGCGGACATCGCGAGCACAGATGGTACCATCGCCGTCGATGGGTGCGGTGCGCATCGATCTTTGGCTCTCGGCCGCGCGGATCTTCAAATCGAGGACCGCGGCTCGCGAGGCGTGCGCCGGCGGTCACGTGAAGGTGAACGACGCAACCGTGAAGCCGAGCCACCTCGTCACGACGGGTGACGAAATTCGCGCCACGGCGCCCCGCGGGCTCGTCGTCTTGAAGGTACTCGACGTCGCCGACAAACGGCTTTCACCGCCGCTCGCGCGCGCACTCTACGAAGACCACTCGCCGCCGCCACCCCCGCGCGAGCTCTTCATGCCTCGCCGCGACGCGGGCACCGGTCGACCGACGAAGGCCGATCGGCGAGCCTTGCGAAAATTCAAAGGCGTCGACGAGTAGTTGGACGAGTCCTTCGAAGCGATGGGAATTCCGATGCCCGGCGATCGTTCGTAGCCAAGGCGCAACGCGAGAGGACGCCGTTCCGGGCGACTATGACGGAGCTCGTGAGGCGGGTCTCGAGCGACGGCGAGCGATGCTTCGATGCATCGAACTATTCAATGCATCGAACTATTCAATGCTCATCAGTACCTGGGCTCGACGCTAGGGAACCCCGTTCGTCTTCGAGGGGCCCTTCGTCATCGAGGGCGAATAGCCGACCGGGCGAGCCGCGAACCGCGCCCGATACGACGAAACGCCACCGGCGCGCGCTCATCCCCCCTCGACGAAATTCTCCTCGGTGGGCGGCGTGGCGTCGTCGAGGTCGTCGAGATAGCCGTCGGGCAAGCTCACGCGCTGGGTCCCGCCGCTCTTGCCGCGCGGAACGCGCATCGCGGTGACGGGAAACGGTTCGTCGCGGTCGAGCACGTCGCACACGCGGCGAAGCTCGTCCAAGGTCTCGACGCGCATGAGCTCGGCGCGAAGCCGGCCGCTGCCGCGAAAGCCCTTCGTGTACCAGGTCGCGTGGCGGCGAAACGCGCGCATCGCTGGCCGTTCGCCGATCCATTCGGCGAGGAGCGCGGCGTGTTCGAGCATCACGTCGGTGACCGTGCCGAGGTTCGGGGGGTTTTGGGGCTCCCTGCCGTCGAAGACGTCGGCGAGATCCGCGAAGAGCCACGGACGACCCAGGCATCCGCGCCCGACGATGACGCCGTCGGCGCCCGTGTCGCGCATCATACGGAGCGCGTCGCCGGCTTCCCAGATGTCGCCGTTGCCGAGCACGGGGATGCGGAGCGCGCGTTTCAGTTCGGCGATGTGCGCCCAGCGCGCCTCGCCGTCGTAAAGCTGCGCCGCGGTGCGCGCGTGGAGCCCGACCGCGGCGCACCCTTCTTCTTGCGCGATGCGACCGGCGGATTGGAAGGTGAGGCAATCGTCGTCGATGCCGAGCCGGAACTTGAGCGTCACCGGGACGCGCTCCGCATTGCTCACCGCGGCGCGCACGATGCTCGCGAGGAGCTTCGGTTTCACGGGAATGGCGGCGCCGCCCCCTTTACGCGTCACCTTGCGCACCGGACAGCCGAAGTTCATGTCGACGTGATCGACGCGCCCTTCGCCTACCAGGCGCTTCACCGCTTCGCCGACGTAAAACGGGTCGACGCCGTAGAGCTGCAAGCTGCGCGGCGATTCGTCGTCGCCGAAATCGGATAGCTTGAGTGTTTTTTCGCGTCCCTCGACGAGCGGCCGCGCGGTGATCATTTCGCTCACGTAAAGACCCGCCCCGAAGCGACGGCAGAGCTTCCGAAAAGGGTAATTCGTCACTCCAGCCATCGGAGCGAGCACGACCGGCGGCCACACGCGGAGCGGCCCTACGACCAGCGGCGCGAATTCTCCTTCGCGGGCCAGCGCGACGTCGCAGTTCAGCGGGCTTTTGTAGAGGGCGTCCATGCGGGTGGTCTTTACGCGAAGCGTCGGGATGGTAGCGCGCGGCGCCGCCGTTTGCCCGTCCGATGCACGCTTTCCGACGGCCGCGCACTGGCGTAGGGTCGCCGCCATGCGGCGTCGGACTGAACAGGGGGGCGTCATGCTCTCGAAAAATATCGCTTCGTATTTGCCACTCATCGCGGCGTCGCTCGGCGCCGTCGCTTCGATCTTCGTCGCGTCTTCGGCGCACGCCGAAGCGCACGTCGGCGCGGGCCTCATCGGCATCGTCGGCGGGAACTTTCTCGACAAGCCCGACCGCACTGCGGGCGAGCCCGACATTTATCCGGGCTACGGCGGCTTCACCGGTGGCGGCGGCTTGATGCTCGACGGCCGCGTCTTGAAGGAGCTCCTCGGGCTCGAGGTCGACATCATTCGTTCGAGCGACAAGGGCAAGGGAACCGTCACGTTCAACTCGGTCGACTTCAAACAGACCATCGGTCAGGGCTCGTGGCACGTCCCGGTACTCGCGAAGATCACCATCCCGTCGCCGCTCATCGCACCGCAGTTTTTTCTCGGGCCCGAGTTCGTGTTTCCCTCGTCACCGACGTCCTCGGTGGAAGGGCCTTCGACCGCGCTCGGCACCATCTCGTTCAACACGAACGCGACCGCTGGCAACTACGTCATGATCACCGGCGGCCTCGGCGTCGAGATCAAGCTCCCGCTTCCGGTCATCGACCTCCGTATCCCCGTGGGTCTTCGCGCGTCGTTCAATCCCGGCGTATCGAGCAAATTCGCCGATCGAGTGCAAATCGGCGCCAACGGCGCGACGTACAACACCGAGTGGAAATACGCGGTGAACTTCACGGCCGGCGCGGCGTTGTATTTCTAAAGCGCTCACCCCGTCGGCCGCTTCAACCGATAGCCGACGCTCGACACCGTTTCGACGTATTCGCGCGCGGCGCCGAGTTTGCGGCGGAGGCGGGTGACGTAGGCGTCGACGGCGCGCACGCCGACGTTGGCGGCGGCGCCCCAGACGAGATCGAGCAAGGCTTGGCGCGATAGGACGCGCTCGGTGCGCTCCATGAGCGCCTCGAGGAGACGAAATTCGCGCGCGCTGAGGGAGACTTCGTCGTCTTTGACCCACGTGCGGTGGGCGTCGCGATCGAGACGGAGCGCGCCGATTTCGATCACGCCCCCGCGTGCGGCGGCACCGACGGGCCTCCGGAGCTGGACGCGGATGCGCAAGAGCACCTCGCGGACGCTGAACGGCGCGCCGACGAAGTCGTCCACGCCGAGCTCGAACGCGACGATGCGGTCGGTCTCGCTGTCGAGCGACGTGACGATGATCAGCGGGATGGTGCGCGTCGTGGGGTCCGCGCGGATCGTGCGGCAGAGCTCGGTGCCGCGCATGTCGGGCAGCGCGAGATCGGCGAGGACGAGATCCGGCTTCGGTTCGGCCTTCAGGCGGTCGAGCGCGGCGCGGCCTTCGCCGACCAGGGTCGCGTCGTAGCCCGCGTCGGCGAGCGGACCGGACAAGACCGGGCCGATGGACGGATCGCTCGTGACGACGAGGATCCGGTTCGATTCGTCGGCGCCGACACCGTCGCCTGCCCCGAGCCCCGACGGACTCGGAGGTTGGGATGGCGAGTGCTGGATGCGTTCACGGTGCGACATTCAGCAAATACGAGCTCCACGCGACGCCGCCGCGGTCGTCGCGAATGACCACCCACAGGTGCACCACGCCGGCAGTGCTCGGCGCCGTCCAGTCGTTGTCCGTCGTGTGCAATTTCGCCTCCGCCTCTTGTTCCGTTCGACCGGTGCGGTCGTGATCGAAGTCACCGTCCGTCGCGTACCAGGAGACGCGGATCGCTTCGCGTCGCGGGACGAGCTCGTGCGAGACCGGGTCGAGATATGGGTACGACTCGGACCCCGTGCACCCGGCGTTGGCGCTCGCAGCGCACGACGACGAGCACGTCCCTCCGCCTGCGCCGGCATCGGCGCCCCCATCCGCGCCGGCCTGCACATCGCACGGCGTGCAGACGACTTTCGCCGAGCAATCGGCCCAGCTCGCGTCGAAGTCGACGTGCTCGCCTGGTTTCAGGGTGATCGACGGCGCCGTTTCGTCGGGCGGCACCGCCTCGGCGTGCGCCCCGCTTCGCGTCAACGTGAGCGCGTCGAGGTTGGGATTTTCGTTCGGGCGATACGACCTGGCGTACGCGATCGACTGTTCTTGCGTCGCGTTCGTGAGCCCACAATCGAGCCGCGTCGTGACGACGGTGTAGTCGTCGCCGCTCGCGAGCGGGATGCGCACACGGAGCGGCTGATAGAACCCGCCCGTCGTGTCCGGATCGGCGGGCCGCGGCGTCGGCTGGCCGGCGACCGGATCCGTCGCGAAGGGGCCGAACGTCTTGCACGGCGTGTCGGCGGCGATGTGCCCCGTGACCGTGCCGCCGACGCCGATCGGCGTCAGCACCTTGCCGTGCGAGACGAGACACGCCGGCGCGATCGACCCGGTCACGGCGAGCGGCTTTCGTTCGTCGCAGAAGGCCCAATCGAGCGAAGCGGCGTCGACCGGACCTTTGGGCCCGACGTACAAGGACGTGTACGTCACGTCCGCGTTCTCCTCGGTTTCGGCCGGCGATGCCGAAACGGCGAGGAGCGTATCTTCCTGGATGAGCGAGGCGCGCCCGACGAGATCGGGCTTGCAACTCGTGCTCAACGACGAACCCAGGACGGCGAGGGCCGCGCAAGGAACCCCCAAAAATAAAGGCCGATTCCGCGTCACCATACGAGCTTCGCTCCGGCGACGGGAAGGAGGGGGAGCCCGGTGATGTAAGCTTTTTGGGAGTAGTTGTTGTTGTAGATGATCTCTTCGGGGTTCTTGTGGTTCGTGACGTTCTGCACGTCGAGGTAGACCTCGAGCGAGGTGTTCTCGCCGAATTTGAACTGCTTCGAGAGGCGAACGTCGCCCTGATAGAACGCCGGAATGCGGATCGAGTTGTGGGCGCCGAACACCGGCTGATAGGTGTCCGTCGCGTTGTCGTAGGTGACGCTGGCGACCGGCGTACGCGGGTAGCCCGTCGAGTACCGGAAGCGCGCGCCGACCTCGAACCCCTTGCCGAGGTCGTACGACGCGAGCGCCGTGAACACGTGCGTCTGGTCGAAGTCGAACGGGCGGTAGTCGGTGCCGGCCCCGTCGGTGCGCTCGCTCCGGAGAATGCTGTAGCTGATCCAGCCGAAGAATTTCCCGACGAGCTCGTGGCGCAGGAGAAACTGCGTGCCGTACGCGCGGCCGAGGCCGTCTTGCACGAGCGAGAGGCCCGCTTCCGGCGTGGGCGACTGGTTGCGCGTCGCGAGCCCGGTTTGCTTCGCGTAAAAGCCGGTCATCTCGATGGTGACCGGCTTCGAGAGATGGAACGCCGCGCCGAGCACGTAGTGGACGGCCTTCGACGGCTGGAGAAGCGGATTGCCGAACTGCGCCGAAAGATCTTCGGGGAGTGGTTCCTGGTGATAGATCCCGAGCGCGCCGTGGAGCGTGATGCGGCTCGTCGCGTCCCAGCGGACCGCGAGACGCGGTTCGACCTGGGTGTCTTCGCGCGCGACGCCGGTCGACGGGATGTTCGGCGGCGTCGGGAGGCGCCGGCTCGTCGTGACCACCGACGGCTCGAGCCGCGCGCCGGGAATGACGTGCACCTTGCCGTCGGCGAGCCCGATGTCGCCCTGGACGAACGGCGCGAGCCCGGCGACCGTGGTTTGCCAGGTGTCCTGGTTCACGGCGTTGATCGGCGCTTGCCCGAACACGCGCTCGTCGCCTTCCCGTGGCGGCTCGTTCACCGACCCGAAGCGGCTCAGCGACGTGCGCTGCACTTCGGCGTCGATGCCGGTCGAGAGCAGCAGAAAATGCACCGGATTTCCGGTCCACACCGCGCGAAGCCCGAAGAGCGTCGCGTCTTCGGAGAGCGTCGCGGGGATCGTGCCGAACTGGTTCGAGATCGCGGTGTGATCGAAGCCGAAGAACGGCGTCGCGGTGATCGTGCTCCCGTCGTCGAGGTGCCGCTCGTAGCGCGCGTACACGCGCTGAAAATTCGTGGTCTTGTTTTCGACCTTGGTGTCGTTCGGATCCGCGCCGACCAAGGTTTGACTGATCTGGTCCGAGGAGAGCAAGGTCCCCACCTCGACGCTTTCGCCGTCTCGCGGGACCCAAGCCAGCCGAACCTGGCTGTCCCAATATTTGGGGATCGGGACGAACTCGCCGACGTCTTCGTTGCTCACGCGCTGAAGGACCCAGTCGAGATGGCTCCGGCGCACGGCGGCCTGGAATCGGACCTTGTCGCCGATGGAGCCGCGCACGCTCGCCGCGGCGTCGATGGCGTCGATGGAAGCGCTTCCGTGGTAGCCGTCCGCTTCGAGCGGCTTCATCCCGACGGTGACCAGGCCGCCGAGACCGCGTCCGTAGGGCGCGCCGTAGCCGCCCGGTTGGAGCTCGACGTTCTTCACGAGGTCGGAGTGGATGACCGACCGATAGCCGCCCTCGTGATAGAGCACCGGAATGTGCACGTCGTCGACGTAGATGCGGGTGTCGGTCGCGGCGGCGCCCCATACGACGAGCGCGCCGGAGCCGACGCTCGACCGCGCGACACCCGGCAGGTTTTCGACGACCTTGATGACGTCGCCGCCGGTGCCCGCGACGCGCGCGCCTTGCTCGGCGCTCACCGTCGTCGACGCGATCGATTTTTCGAGCTGCGTGTCGACGACGACGAGCTCGAAGTCGACGCGCTGTTCGGGGGGGAGCTCCTCGGTCTGCTCTTCGACGTCGTACGTCGCGTCGTACTTGTGTCCGGCGACGAGCGTTTCTTCGGTGCCGACCGGCGTGAAGCCGGAGCCCGAGAGCGTCACCTGGTGCGAGCCGGGCGTCGCGTCCTCGAACGAGAAGCGCCCGTTCGCGTCGGTCGCCGCCGTCCGTTCGTCGAGCCCGACGATGACGCCCGCGAGCGGCGCGCCCGTTTTTCGGTTGCGCACCACGCCGGTGAAATCGGCTGTTGTTTTGGGCGCCTTCGGCGTCGCGGCCGTCGGTGAGAAGTCATAGCGATACTGCACGCGAACCGGGCTCGGTACGCCGTTGATCTCCGCGGGCTCGAAGACGAACCCTTGCACGGCGGCAAGCGCCGCGGCGTCGAACGCCGGGCCCGCCGACTGCGCGACGGTCGCGCCCGCGACGTTGCCGTCGGCGCCGATCTCCACGTCGAGCACGACGGACGCCTTCTGTCCGTTCGCGAGCTCCGACTCCGGATACGGCGCCTGCACGAAATGCACGAGCTTCGGCGGCTTCGTCACCTTGCTAGGCCCCGCCTCTTCCGACGCGGGAGTCGATGCAGGGGCATTGGGTGCAGCAATTGCCGCGCCCCAGGTCGTGAGCGTGGCCGCGGCGAACGCGGCGATGCGGAGGCGTAAGTTCATGAGCCAAGGACGAAACGCATCGCGATGACGAACGGCGCTGCAACGGGGCGATTGCAGCGCGTCGCCGGGGTGAAGTGCATGTGACGAGCGGCTTCGAGCGCCGCTTCATCGAGGCCGTGCCCCAGGCCCTGCAAGATGCGCGCGTCGGTGACGTTGCCGGCTTCGTCGATCGAGAGCTCGATGCGGACGCGCCCCTCGACGCGCGCGCGCCGAGCGTCGTCGGTGTACGAGGGACGCACCATCGACGACGGGCGCGCCTTGACGATGTCCTCGGTGCACTCCTCTTCCTTGTGGCGCGCGACGAGGATCTTCGGCTTGGTCACCGAGACGGCGATCGGCGCCGCGACGACCGGCTGCGCGATGTTGACGGCGATGCCGTCGGCCGACGACGAATCGAGCGCGAGCCCGATGTCGGTGAAGGCGTGGGCTTGACTGTCGGCGGCCGCTTCGGAGCGAGCCGCCACCGGGCGATAGTTGTGCGCGCTCGCGTGGGAACGGTGGTCGTCGTGGTGCTCCGGCGGCTTCGGCGGCTCCGGCTTTTTCTCGTCTTTCTTCGTCTCGTTCAGCGCAATCGCCACGACCTCGCGCAGCTTCTGTTGCGGGACCAACGCAAGCGCTGCACCTGCAGCGAGGTGAGCGACCACGCTGATGATGAAGACGGGAGAGCGCTTCTTGCGTCGGGCCACGATGACGTCACCCCGAGCGATCGACGGTGATCGCGAACTTGGTGATCCCCTCGACCTTGGCCAAGTCGATGACGTGCACGACGTCGCCGTGCATCGCCTCGCGGTCGGCCGTGAGCACGAGGCTCGCGTCCTTGTTCGAGGAGTGCGCGCGCCGGAACTCGTCGCGGAGCGCTTCTTCGGTGATCGGCTTCTCGTTGAAGAGCAGATTTCCGGTCTTGGTGACGGTGACGACGAGCGGCGTGTTGGCGGCGCCGTCCGACGTCGCGGTCTTCGGGAGCTCGACCTTCAACGCCTGCGAGACGATGTAGATGGCCGAGACCATCATGATGACGAGCAGCACGAGCACGACGTCGACCATCGGGGTGACGTTGATCCCCACGATGGGGGCGCGTCTTCCGCCGCGCGCTCCGAGCGATCCTCCTGCCATGGTTCGATTCCTTTCTGGAGCGATTCGTGAAACTCAGTTCGGGCCGGCGGCGACTTGCGCGCCACCCGCGGCGGGGCCGGCGATCGACACCGGAGGTGTCTCGGTGAGCGGCGCGACGCTTCCGGGGTGCTCGTGCTCGGCCTTCAAGAGCGCCGTGATGTCCTTGGCCATCGCCAGGACGTTGCTCTCGATGTCGCCGATGCGCTTTTGAATGACGTTGTAGGCGACGACGGCCGGGATCGCGACGAAGAGGCCCACGCCGGTCGCGACGAGCGCCTCGGCGATGCCGCCCATCACGGCGTTCATCGACGCGCCGGACTGGCTCTCGCCCAGTCGATGGAAGGCGATGATGACGCCGACGATCGTGCCGAAGAGGCCGATGAACGGCGCGTTGTTCCCCAGCGTGCCGAGGAGCGTCGAGCCGCGCTCGAGCTCGAGCCGGGTGCGAATGAGCTGTCCCTCGATGACGTCCGCGACGGCGTCCGCGCCGCCGTCCAGGTAGCGCATCGCCGGTTGCAGCACGCTCGCCTCGATCGACGGGCTCTTCTTGAGCAGCGAATCGGCGCTGGCCCGATCGCCGTGCTCGAGGAACGCCATGAGCTTCTCCGAGAGCTCGTCCACGTCGTCGCGACGCTTCAGGAAGAACAGCCCTCGTTCGATCATCGCGCCGATCGAAAAGACCGAGAGCCCGAGCAGCAGGTACATCACCCAGGTCGAGCCGAGGAGGGCGACCTTCAGGAGCTTTTCGATCAACACGTGGAAGTCCCTTTCACTTGAAAACGAATTGGCTGATGTAGAGCCCGCGAGCGGTGCCGCCGTTCGCCGACTGGGCGAGCATCACCCCGCCCTGTTGATAGAAGAGCGCGAGGTGCTTGTTCGTGCTGCCGACTACCGAGTAGACGGACACCTTGAAGTGAACGACGGGCTGCCCGCACGCCGAGTACATGTTCACGTAAATGCCGTAGCTTCCGTGCGGAACCGTCGCGTTGAAGACCAGGTTCTCGGTGTTGATCCCGTCGATGTTGCAGCTCGCGTCCGAATCGCGGTCGATGCCGTCGACTTTTTTCGGCAAAACGCCGGCGTCGTTCGGCTGGGTGATGAGCGGATGCTTCGGCTCGATCAGACGACCACTCGGCGTGAGCACCTGCAGATCGAGATCGACGGGCTCACCCCAGGTGAGGGAAATGACCGCGTTCGGCGGCGCATCC
>CAZDNG010000064.1:0-52112 GCA_964506835.1 uncultured Polyangiaceae bacterium | reverse complement strand
AGCCTCGACACGCGCGCCGCGAACTACGCGGTGCACACGAGCTGGGCGTGATGCGCGGCAGAGCGCTAGAGCTAGAGCTAAGGCTAAAGGGGGAAGGGAAAGGGAAAGAGGGCGCTGCCTCGCGGCGGCGGCGCGTGCACTAGTGTGGTGCGTCGCTTCGCCACGGGGCCGGCTTGAGGGGGCGCGGCGCGGACCCTGGTGATACGGTTCGGCGATGTCGGAAATGGCGCCGGGACGGATCGCCGAGCTCGCGTCGTGGTTCGAGCGTGGCGAGGTGCTGGTGCTCACGGGCGCGGGAGTGAGCACGCGGTCCGGCATTCCGGACTACCGCGGCCCCGGGACGCGCGAGCGGGCGCGGAACCCGGTGCAATATCGCGAATTTCGTCGCAGCGTCGACGCGCGGCGGCGCTACTGGGCGCGAAGCTTCGTCGGGTTCCCGAAGATCCGCGGCGCGAGGCCGAACGCGGCCCATCGCGTGCTGTCTCGGCTGGCCGAGCGAGGGCGGCTCAGCGGGCTCGTCACGCAGAACGTCGACGGCTTGCATGCGCGCGCCGAACATCCCGATCACGTCGAGCTGCACGGGACCATTCGCGAGGTCATCTGTCTCGACTGCTCTGCCGTCGCATCGCGTGACTGGCTTCAGCGCGAGCTCTCGGCGAAGAACGGACCCGCGGTTCTCGAGCGCGTGAGCGCCGCGCCCGACGGCGACGCGGACGTCGAAGGAGCGCTGCTCCACGACTTCGTGCTCGTCGATTGTCCGGCGTGCCGCGGCACCTTGAAGCCGCACGTCGTCTTCTTCGGCGAATCGGTCCCCAAGGAACGCGTCGAACGCGCTTACGACATGCTAGGAGCGGCCCGGTCGCTCGTTGTGGTCGGCTCGTCGCTCGCCGTGTACTCGGGTTTTCGCTTCGTGCGCGCCGCGAGCGCCCGAGGCATCCCGGTCGCCATCGTATCCATCGGCCCGACGCGCGGCGACGAGCTCGCCACGTTGAAGCTCGACGCAGACGTGAGCGACGTGCTCAACGGCGTGTCGACGGCGCTCGGCGGCGAGGCGTGGAGCGACGACCGAGACTGACGGCTCAGCTACGGCCGAGCTTGTTCGCGTGGCGCTTGTCTTCGCCGCGCACCATGTAGACGACCATCTCGCCGAGGTTCGTGGCGTGGTCGGCCATGCGCTCGAGGTACTTGGCGATCGACTGGAGCTTCTGCGCGACCGCGACGCTCTTGGTGTCCTGGATCATGTAGCCGAGGAGCTCGGGGAAAATCTTCGCGTACGTCGCGTCGACGACGTTGTCCCTGAGGATCACCCGCTCGGCGCGCGCGGCGTCGGCTTGGATGAAAGCGTCGAGCGCTTCGTGGAGCATGTCGGACACGACGTCGCCCATCTGCACGAGCGAGACCCGCACCGGCTTCAAGGTTTCCGCGTCGAGCTCGAGCACGCGCTCGCACAGGTTCACTGCGAGATCGCCGACGCGCTCGAGGTCGGTGACGATCTTCAGGGTCGTGGTGATGAATCGGAGATCGGAGGCGACCGGTTGGCGCCGAGCGAGCACACGGACGCAGCGCTCATCGATGTCCATTTCGAGACGATCGATCTCCTCGTCGAGAGCGATCGTCGCCTTCGCGAGCTCGAGGTCGAGTCGCTCGAACGCGGAGAGCGCGCCCGACGTCATCTGCTCGACTCGTGCCCCCATGAGCAGCACCGCGTCGCGGAGCTGCTGGAGCTCTTGTTCGTATTCTCGATCCGTGTGCCGCATCGCTGCTCGCGTGTCCGTCACCCGAACCGCCCGGTGATGTAGTCTTCGGTCCGTCGCTCTTTGGGGCGCGTGAAAATGACGTCGGTCAAATCATACTCCACGAGCAGGCCCATGTAGAAAAAAGCCGTAAAATCCGCGACTCTAGCGGCTTGCTGCATGTTGTGGGTCACGATCACGATCGTGTAGGACTCGCGGAGCTCGTGGATCAGTTCCTCGACGTGGGCCGTGGCGACGGGGTCCAGCGCCGAACACGGCTCGTCCATGAGCACGACCTCGGGCTCGAGAGCGAGCGTGCGAGCGATGCAAAGGCGCTGCTGCTGACCGCCGGAAAGGCTCGTGCCAGCGCGCGAGAGGACGTCTTTGACTTCGTCCCAGAGGGCGACATGCCGGAGCGCGCGCTCGACCAGCGCATCGGGGTTCTTGATGCGCAGGCCGTTCAACCGCAGACCGGCGAGCACGTTGTCGCGAATCGACATGGTCGGAAACGGGTTCGGCTTCTGAAACACCATGCCGACGCGCCGTCGCACGCGCACCGGATCGACGTCCTCGCGGTTGATGTCGAGCCCGTCGAGGAGCACGCGACCCGCGGCGCGGGCCCCCGGAGTGACCTCGTGCATGCGGTTCAAGCACCGAATGAACGTCGACTTGCCGCAACCGGAGGGACCGATGATCGCCGTCACCTTGTGGGACTGTATCGGCAGGGTGATCCCTTTCAGGACCTCCGCATCGCCGTAGCTGGCGCGGAGTTCCTCGACGCGGATCTTGATGCTCTCGTCCTTCGTCGTCGCGGTGCGGCCCGTCGCGCGCGTCTCTCCGGCGACCCGCGTCGCGGGCTCGTCCTCGGAGCTAGAGACGCCGAGCAGAGGGGGCGACATCGAGACATCGGCTTTGGCAGTCATTTTCCTCTCACCGGGTTTCTGACGAGAACCTTCGCCGTCACGTTGAGCAGGAGCACGAGCGCCACGAGCACGAACGCCGCAGCCCATGCCTGGCGGTGCCAGTCTTCGAACGGCGAGACCGCGTAAGTGTAGATCTGGACCGGCAGGGATGCGATCGGCTGATCGATACCCTGCGACCAGAAGCGATTGTTGAACGCCGTGAAGAGCAGCGGCGCGCTCTCGCCGCCCACTCGGGCAATCGCCAGCATCACGCCGGTGATGATGCCCGGCGCGGCGGTCCGCAGCACGATCCAGAGCGTGGCGCGCCATTTCGACACGCCGAGCCCGAGCGCGGCCTCGCGGAGCGTACCCGGCACCAGGCGCAGGAGCTCTTCGGTGGTGCGCGTCACGGTCGGAAGCATGATGACGGCCAGGGCGAGGCTGCCCGCGATGGCGCTGAAGCGCCCCATCGGGAGGACGACCACGGCGTAGGCGAAAATGCCGACGGTGATGGAGGGAATGCCGGACATGACGTCGGCCGAGAAGCGAACGACCGTCGAAAAGCGCGAGCCGGGGAATTCCGCCAGAAACACTCCGGCGAGCACGCCGATCGGAATGCCGATGAGACACGCCATACCGACGAGCACCAAGGTGCCGCTCAGCGCGTTTCCCATTCCGCCCCCGGTCTCGCCGACCGGCTTCGGCAACGACGTGAAAAAGTCGAGGTCGACGCCGCCGATGCCGCGGTACGTGACGTAGTAGAGCACGCTCGCGAGCGGAACCAGCGCGAGGAGTACCGCGCCGCCGCAGAGCCATCGAAAGATGGCGTCGGTGATCTTGCGACGGCGGTAGCCGGCGTCGCCGTTCATCGCGGGCTCGCCGATCATCGGGCTCCTGTGGGGCGCGCGACGCGCCAGACCATGAGGCGCGCGATGACGTTCAAGAGGAGCGTCACGAAGAACAACAAGAGGCCGATCTCGGCGAGCGCCGAGAGGTACAGGTCGCCGGTCGCTTCCGTGAACTCGTTCGCGATGACGCTGGCCATCGTGTACGACGGCGCGAAGAGCGACGCACTGATCTCGGAGCGATTGCCGATGATCATGGTGACGGCCATCGTTTCGCCCAGCGCGCGGCCGAGCCCGAGAATCACCGCGCCGAGAAGCCCGGTTCGAGCGAAGGGCAACACCACGTCGCGCAGCGCTTCCCAGCGCGTCGCGCCGAGCCCCATCGCCCCTTCGCGGAGCACGTCGGGCACGGCGCGCAAGACTTCACGGCTCACCGAGGCGATGGTCGGCAAGATCATGATGGCGAGGACGGTCGCACCGGCGAGCATGCCGTAACCCTGGTACGGCCCTCGAAAGAACGGCAGGAAGCCGAGCGTCGCCGCGAGGAACGGCTCGACGTGATCGCGCATGAACGGCGCCAGCGCGAAGATCCCCCAGAGGCCGTACACGACGCTCGGCACCGCAGCGAGCAGCTCGATCAAGAAGCCGAGCGGTGCGCGGAGCTTCACGGGAGCGAGCTCGGTGAGCGCGATGGCGACGCCGAACGCGACGGGCACGGCGATCAGGAGCGCGAGGAGCGACGAGACGACCGTGCCGAAGATGAAGGGCAACGCGCCATACGAATCACGAACGGGATCCCAATCCGTTCCGATGATGAACCCGGGACCGAAGTGCGCGAGGCTCTTCCCCGACGCCCGCCACATCTGCACGGCCATGGCGCCGAGCACGAGGATGACCGTGGCGGCAAAGAGGCTCGTCAGGGCGCGAAATACCAAGTCGCCTGGGTTCACTTCGCGACCCAGGCGACGGAGGATCCGCGGTTGTCGGCGGATGAGGGAAAGATCCGAGGTAGGGCCCATTCAGGCTCAAGTCTCTGACAGGAGAGGTTTGCCCCCGGAGCTGAGCGTCTTCAGCTTGGCTTCGACCTTGGCGACGACCGGCGCCGGAAGCGGCGCGTAGTGGAGCGGCTCCGACAGCTTCTGACCGTCGTGGACCGCCCACCAGACGAAGTTCGCGAGCGCCTTGCCTTTGGTCGCGTCGGGCGCGTCCTGGTAGACGAGGAGGTACGTGAACGACGAGATCGGGTAGACGCCGTCGCCCGTCGCGTTCGTGATCGACACGGTGAGCGTGTCGGGCATTTCCACGCCGGAAGCCGCAGCCGTGACGGCCGCGATGTCCGGCTTCACGAATTTGCCGCTCGCGTTCTTGAGCGCGGCAGTCGTGAGCGAGTTGGTGATCGCATACGCGAGCTCGACGTAGCCGATCGCGCCCGGAGTGCGCTTCACTTGCTCGGTCACGCCTTCGTTGCCCTTGGCGCCGAGGCCGACCGGCCACTTGATGCTCTTGCCGACGCCGACCTTGTCTTTCCAGTCCGGGCTCACCTTCGCGAGATAATCCGTGAACACCGCGGTCGTGCCGCTGCCGTCGCTGCGGTACGCGACGACGATGGGCGTCGCCGGGAGCTTCGCGGCGGCGTTCGTCTCGGTGATCTTCTTGTCGTTCCACTTGGTGATCGTGCCCTGGTAGATACCGACGAGCGCCTCGGGAGCGAGCTCGAGCTCGGTGACGCCGGGAACGTTGAACACCACCGCGACCGCGCCGATCGTGGTCGGAATGTGGATGAGCTTCGCAGGCGCCTTCGACTCTTCGTCGGCGTTCATCGGGGCGTCGGTCGCGCCGAAGTCGACGGTCTTCGCGGTGATCTGCCGGATACCGCCGCCCGAACCGATCGACTGGTAGTTGATCATGATGTCCGGGTGGAGCGTGTTGTACTCGCTCATCCACTTCGAATAGAGCGGGTACGGGAACGTCGCGCCGGCGCCGTTCAAGCTCACGGGTCCGGGTTTCGGCGGAGCCGGCGCTGCGGCGCCACTCTGATCTCCAGCGGGGGGCGCCTTGTCGCCGCTCCCCTGGCATCCGACGAGCGAAAAAGCGACCAGCCCCAAGGCCCACGAGATCAAACGAATCGGCGTCATCGGCGCCTGTGTAACAACTCGGGCACCGCGCTGCGCGGCGTGGTCGCAACACCTTTGTTACAGTTTCATGACGAAACGAGGGCACCCGGGAGAAGGATTCAGCGCCCGCACAAGAGCTCGCGGAATCACTCGACAATCGTGCGCGACGGCGCGCGAGTTTCCGGCATGCACCGAAGCCGACGCCCGTCGTTCTAGGCGGCTGGGGGCGCGTTCGTCATGCGCGGCGGCAGTTGCTCGACGGGGTCGGCTCGGCCGAGCGTGATCCGGAAGCGCGTGCCGTTCTGTGGTTCGCTCTCGACCTCGATATGGCCCCCCATCGCCTCGACGAGGTGCTTCACGATCGAGAGCCCGAGCCCGGTGCCCCCGAGCTGTCGCGAACGGCCTGGGTCGACGCGATAGAACCGCTCGAAGATCCGCGGGAGGTGTTGCTTCTCGATGCCCGGCCCGTCGTCTTCGACGAAGATGCGGACGATGCCGGCCTCGGCGTCTTCGGAGTGCACGGACACGGTGCTCCCCGGCCCGCAGTACTTCACGGCGTTGTCGATGAGGTTCGTGAGGACATGCTCGAGCCCGCGGCGATCCGCGAGCACGGTGTGGGAGAGGTCGCCGGCTCCGAGTAGCCGGATGCCCTTTTTGCTGGCGCGCTCTCGAAACAGGTCGAGCACCGCGCCGGACAGCTCGTCGACGTCCAGGGGTTCGAGTCGCACCTCGAAGTCCTGCGATTCGATGCGAGACAGATCGAGCAAATCGTCGACCAGGTTCTTCAAGCGCGTCGCGTTCCGAGAAATGAGCGCGACGAAATCCTTCGCGGCCGGAGGGTCGCGAGTGATCGCGGTGTCCAGCGTCTCGGCGGCGGAGAGAATCGCGGCCACGGGCGTCCGCAGCTCGTGCGAGGCGTTCGCGACGAAGTCTTTGCGCAACGTCTCGAGGCGTCGGAGGTGCGTCACGTCGACGAACACCGCGAGGAGGCCGCCTTCTTCGCCGGGAATGCGCACGACTTGTACGAACAAGCGGCGCGGCTTGAGCCCGCCGATCTCGATCTCGCCCGACGCCGGCTCGTCCAGTTCTTCGACTTCGTCCAGCAAATGCACGAGCTCGGCGTGCCGGATGATCTCGAGCGGCGACTTCCCTTCGACGTCGGCGCCGACGAGGAGCATTTCGCGCAACGCCGGGTTGACGAGGGCGACGCGGCGCCCGCGGTCGAGCATGAGGAGCCCTTCGCGCATTCCACTCAAGATGCCGCGCATGCGATCGCGCTCGCGACGGAAGTCACCGAGCGCCGTCGAGTAGCTCCGCGCGAGCTGGTCGAGCGCAGCGCCGAGCTCGCCGAATTCGTCCTCGCCGTGGACGACGCCGATCGACTCGACGTCACCGTCGGCCATTTTTCGAGCCGCAGCGGCCAGCGCCCGCGCCGTTCGCGACGCGATGCCGGCACCGACCGACGCCAGGCTGAACGCGCCGAAGATGCCGAGGACCGCGATGGACGCGACGCTCCGGTTCAGAAGCGCGAGGACGGACTCCTGATCGGCCGGCGTCAGATTGAGGCGATCGACGACATCGGCATGAACTCGACCGTACGCGAGGGCGAGAAGCGGAACGAGAATCGTGGTCGAGATCGCGAAGAGCTTGGCGCGAAAGTCGAGTTTCACGGGGGGGTTTCCGGCGGGGCAGCCACGAACCGGTATCCTACTCCTCGCACGGTCTCGATGTAATCGCGGGCTCCTGCGAGCTTTTCGCGAAGCCTTTTTACGTGAGTATCGACGGTACGCGTCGTGATGTCCGCACTGATGCCCCACACGTCGTCGAGCAGGGTGGCGCGGCTCTGAACACGGTCGCGCCGGTCGTAGAGCGTGACCAGCAGCTTGAACTCGAGGGCCGTCAGCTCCACCTCTTCGCGCTCCACCCACACGCGGTGCGCGGCGCGGTCGAGCGCGAGGCACCCGAACTCGACGCGCCCCTCGGGTTCATCGCCGCGCTCTTCACCGCCGCGGCGCAGCACTGCCTGGATGCGGAGCAAGAGCTCGCGCACGCTGAACGGTTTGACGACGTAGTCGTCGGCGCCGAGCTCGAACCCGACGACGCGGTCGATCTCCTCCCCCTTCGCGGTGAGCATGATGACGGGAATCGTCCGCGTGACGGGATCCGACTTCAGTGTCCTGCAGATCTCCGTCCCCGGAATGTCGGGGAGCATCAAGTCGAGGAGCACGACGTCCGGACGCCGTGCTCGCGCGAGCTCGAGAGCGTCGCGTCCACGAACCGCCGCGATCGGCTCGTGACCCGCCTGCTTCAGGTTGTACTCGAGCACCTTCTGCAGGTCCTGCTCGTCCTCGACCACCAGGATCCGTGCCATGCGTGGCCCCCGTGTATCGGTGATTTGTGACATCGCAGTGACGGAGGCGCGACAGCTTCCCCCGTCGACTTTTGCGGCGCAATTAACGCCGGGTCGGGGCACCTTTTGGGGCGAAGAGCACCCGCTGCGCGGAGGCTTGGGGACGACTTCCGAGCTCCGGTGGATCGGGGGGTGCCGTGCGCTTGTTGACGGCTTCGGACTCCGCCGCGCTCATCCCCGAGATGGAGATCGACAGCTCCTGAGCGAACCGGCGGAGCCGCAAGATGAGGTCGCGATCGCCCTCGGCGTTCGCGATCCGGAGCGCTTCGACGCGGCACACCTCGGCGTCGGCGGGACGACCGAGGTCGGCGTGCGTCGCCACCAGCTCGGTGAGAATCCGCGCGCGCGACAGCTCTTCGGGGAGCGAATACGTGAGGGCGCCCTTGAGCGCGCGAAGCGATTCTTCGAGCCGGCCGAGATCGCGGAGCACGACGCCCATGCGCCGGCCGAACGCCGTCAGTACCGCTCCGCCGACCTCGTTCTCGCCGGCGTCGTACCAGTGCAGGCCGAGCGACACTCCGCGATTGAGCGCCCCGAGCGCGTCGTCGAAGCGGCCTTCGGCGATCGCGACGTCGGCGTCGCGTTCGATGCGATCGACGGCCGCCAGATCGATCGGCCGGTCACCGGAGACGGGTGGCGCCGAGCTCCGCATCATCCGGCGCGCGACGGAGTCCGAGAGTCGAACGTCCAGCGCGGCGCCCGGATGCGGCGGCGGATTCGAGCTGCGGCGAGCGCGCGACGGAATCGACTCGGCGACCGCGAGCTCGAGCGCTTCGGCGAAGGCGTCCGCCGTCGGGTGTCGAGCACGAAGATCGACGTCGAGCGCGCGCAGACAGAGGCGCGCGAGCGCCGGCGGACAGTCGCGGCCCCGTGGCGTCTCGCGGGGATCGACGCGGGCGCCGTAGAGCTGAAGCTCGAGCACCGCCGTCACCGTTCCCGCGTCGAACGGGAGCTCGCCGGTGAGCATCTGGTACATCATGACGCCGACCGCGTAGAGGTCCGAGCTGACCTCCGCTTTTTCGCCGCGGATCTGCTCCGGCGGCATGTAGTGCGGCGTCCCGATGAACGTGCCGAGCGAGGTCACGCCGCGCGCGCCGTGCACCCGCGCGATCCCGAAGTCGATGATCTTCACCCGCTCGCCACCGCCGACGGTCGGCTCCAAAATGACGTTCTCCGGTTTCGCGTCGCGATGCGTGACCCCGCGCGCGTGCGCTTCACCGAGCGCGCCGAGGACCTGTTTCAAGATCGGGTAGGCGCGGGCTACCTGAAACGGCGCCTCTTCGCCGATCACCCGGCCGAGGTCGCGCCCGGTGAGGAGCTCCATCACGAGAAAGAGCGTCCCGCCGTCGCGCGGTTCGGTCCGACCGAAATCGTAGATCTTGACGACGTTGGGATGCAGGAGATGGCTCGCGACGCGCGCTTCGTCCATGAAGCGCTGAACAATCTGCTCGCTCGAGAGCAGCCGCGGATGAATGCACTTCACGGCGACGGGGCGATCGAGGGCGCGCTGTCGTCCCTCGTAGACGCGTCCCATTCCGCCCTCGCCGATCAAACGGCGGATCTCGTAACGGCCGGCGAGCACGCGCCCGATCAATGGATCGGCGGCCGGCAGTGGTTCGTCCGAGATCGGCTGGTACATCGCCATGACGACAACGGGCGACCCCCCACGAAATGTAGGCTGATCGCCGCCCAGCACTTACAGACTACGGAATCTCGGCGAGGGAAAGGGACCGCAGGAACACCCCTGTTATCATTGATTTTTTGAGGGGTCCCCTTGCAGTCGCTCGCGCGGCGAGGGTCTCGGGGATAGTAAGGCTCTGATGTCCGAAGGGCGCGGTACCGGATACGACTTTGGCGGTGCGGTGTTCGATCTCGCCGCGCCGCGAGACCGCGAGATCGTCCGTTTCGTGCTGTCGCAGGCCTTGTTCGGCGAAGCGACCGGCGTCTATTGCGGTCGCTCGCTGTACGCCGCGAGGTCGCTCGAAGCGGCGGAGTTCTACGTGCGCCAAGCCCGCCAGGAGCTCGCGCACCTGCGGCTCTTCGCCGACATTTTTCGCGCGCTCGACATGACGCCACTGCCGGCTCATTGGGTCATTCGCCTCCTGTCGTCACACAACGACTACTACCCACTCAAAGTCTTTCTCGAGCACGCCGTCGGTGAAGGCATGGTGCTCGACGTGTTCAAGGACCTCTTGCTCGAGACGTTGCCGGACTCCGATCCACGCGTCCTGGCGATCAAGAAGAAGCTCCGCGTCGTGTGCAACGACGAAACGGAGCACGTCGCCTGGGGTGAGCGCGAGACGACGCGGATCTTGGAAGAGAAGCCCTTCTTGAAAACGCCGTTCTATGGACTCTTCGAGCTCGAAATGGCGACCTTGCCGCTTCTCGTGAAGGTCCTCAGAAAGCAAGCCGCGGGTCACCCGGTCTTGTCGCATTTGGACGGCTTCGTGGAGCACGTTCGCCGTCACGCCGAGGAACAAGGGCGGCGAGTGGGCTTCGTGCCGCTCACGCGTCCGGGCCCGGCAAAACGTGCGCAAGCCATTGCGCTCGGGCTCGGACTCTACGCGCGCAGCCGCTTTTCGCGCAGCCGTTCCCGCCTCGAAAAAATCTACCTGAACGAGCTCGGCTTCGAAACGCGCTGACCCGCGTCTCTCGGATTTACCGGGCCCCTGCCCTCGAGTATGCCTCCCGGACCCCTTTTTTCGGAGGAATCCATCCATGTCCAGCAATGCGGAGAAGGCGCTCGAAGTCCTGAAGAAGTTCGAAGGCAAGGAGGAGGGCACGAGCGACTGGCACACGATCGATCAGACGCAGATCAACCTGTTCGCCGATGCGACGCTCGATCGCCAGTTCATCCACGTCGACCCCGAGATGGCCGCGAAGGTGTCGCCGTACAAGGTCACCATTGCGCATGGGTTTTTGACCTTGTCGTTGATCCCGTACCTCGGGTCGAGCATCAAGCCGGTCGATCTCGCGATGTACGAAGGGCTGATGATGGGGATCAACTACGGGCTCGACAAGGTGCGCTTCCCGAGCCCCGTGAAAGTGAACTCCAAGGTGCGCTCGCGCCGCGAACTCATCTCCGCGGAGCTGGTCTCGCCGAACACGATTCAATTGAAGCAAAAGGTCACCGTCGAGATCGAGGGCGAGGCCAAGCCGGGTTGCGTCGCCGAAACGCTGGTGCGGCTCATCTACGGCTGAGACGTTCCACGAAATGGGCGACGGAGCGCGGCAACTGCTCCGGCAAGGTCACCGCCGGAAGCGGCGCGCTCGACTTCGTCGCCCAAAATAACGTCACGCCGGGATGGCGGCGCGCGCGATCGATGAACGCGGCCGCCGCCTTCCCGCTGTAGATCGGGTCGAGCGCGAGCCCCGTCGTATCGCGAAAAGCGGTCACGGCGCGGAGCCCTTCGGGAGTGTCGTAGCCGTATCCGCGCCCGAGAAAACGGCCGTCCACCGTGAGCCGCCGCGCGAGAGTCGCACGCTCCACGTCGAGCGAGTCGTCTCCCGCGAGTGACGCCATGACGCGCGCCGTGCGCCGCGCGAGCCCGACGATGCGCGTCTTGTTGGTGACGATGCGCGGCGTGACGCTCACTGCGACGAGCTCGGGCATCGGCGCCGTGGGCGACCCTTCGACGAACCCGATTCCGAGGCGCGCCGCCAGCGCGAACCCCACGAGAAATCCGGCGGCCGTGCACGTCGAACCGGCGGGCACGACGATCGTCGACGGGGGCGGCAGCTCGTGACGAGCCACCTGCTGGGCGAGTTCGAGCGCCGCACCGACGTAACCGAGCGCGCCAATCGGCGTCGCCCCGCCGGGCACCATGAAGAACGGTCGCGCGCCGCGCGCCTGCTCCGAACGTCGTGTCCACGCCACGCCGAACGGGAGCGCGGACAAGTGCGGGAGCGCGACGAACCGCCCGGCGCGCGACACCGTGACCCGCACATTTTCGACGGCAGACGGCGAGACCGGCTGGGGGAAAAGCACGGCCCCCGCCTCGAGCCCGGCCCGCGGAGCGTGAAGCACGGTCGCGACCGCGTGGTTCGACCCGAATGCCCCGGTCGCGAAAATCTTCGTCGCGCCGCGCCGCCGCGCGATTCCGAACAGCACTTCGAGCGGTCGCACCTTGTTGCCCCCGCATACCGGCGACGAACGATCGTCACGTTTCACGTAGAGATCGCCCGCGAGCGACAGCGCTCGGCCGAGTTCGACGATCGACTGAACGGGTGTCGGCCAATCACCTAAACGGACGAACGGCACGGCGCTCGCGAGCTTCGGCCAGATGTCCCAGATGTTGGCGATTTCGAGGCCCAGAAAATCATCTCGCGGCGAGCGCCGCTTTCGAACCGTGGCGAGCGATACCGGTGCGCGCTCGGGCGCGGCGTTCCTCGGCTTTCGCTTGATAGATGAACGACACTTCAGTTACCGTCCGCGCTACTCGGGCAACCTGCTCGGGTGTCCGAGGAGGAGTTTACTCAATGGTGCCCGTTCCGTTCCGCTCGTCGCGCAAGCCGCTCTTCATTTCTGCATTCGTCGGGGTCGCAGCGCTCTTCGGATGCGCCGAACAAGAGAGCGCGCCGCCGCCGATGCCGCCGCCCCCTCCCCCGATGATGGCGCCGCCGCCGGTCGCAACCGTGACGCCGCCCCCGCCGCCGCCCGCCCCCGCTGCGCCCGCGGCACCGACGCTTGCTCCGGCGACCGTCGTGAAGGACGTGGGGTTCATGGAGCCCGAATCGGCGCTCTACGACGCCGCCGAGGACGCGTACCTCGTGAGCAACATCGAGGGGAACCCGTCGGAAGCGGACGGCAAGGGATTCATTTCCAAGGTGAGCCCCGAGGGCAAAGTCCTCGCGCTCAAGTGGATCGATGGCACGAAGAAGGGCTCGACGTTGAACGCGCCGAAGGGCCTCGCGATCGCGAAGGGAACGCTCTACGTCGCGGATATCTCGTTCGTGCGCCTGTTCGATGCGAAGACCGGCGCTCCCAAGGGCAAGATCGCCACGCCGGGTGCCACCTTCTTGAACGACATTTCGGCGGCTCCCGACGGCACGATTTACGTCTCCGACACCGGCATCAAGTTCGGCAAGGACGGCGTCGAACCGACGGGCACCGCCGCGATCTACGCGATCGGCAAGAGCGGCAGTGCGAAGAAGATCATCGCCGACAAGGACAAGCTGGGGGGGCCGAACGGCGTCCTCGCGGACGACACCGGCGTTTGGGTCGTCACGTTCGGCAGCGGCGAGATTTATCACGTCGGGAAAGACGGCAAGCTGGACCCCGGACAGAAGCTTCCCGAAGGGATGCTCGACGGCGTCGTGAAGCTTCCGGACGGTACGCTCCTGGTTTCGAGCTGGACGACCGGGACGGTGTACAAGGGAACGCCGGGCGGCGCCTGGGAAGCGACGGTCACCGGCGTGAAGTCGCCGGCGGACATCGGCTACGACACGAAGCGCAACGTGCTCCTCATTCCACAGATGCAGCTCGACGCGGTCGTGCTGCAAACGATCCCGGGAATGCCCGCGCCGGCGATGACGTCCGCGGTCCCGCTGCCGGCAGCGCCCACGGCGGCGCCGAAGGCGTCGATGCCCGCCGCACCTGCTCCTGTAGCTCCCGCTGCGCCGGCAGCTCCGGCGATGGCGCCGGTCGCGACGCCCGCACCGGCACCCGCTGCTCCGGCGATGAAGTAGGCGTTCAGCGCAGCTTCGCGAGCTCGGCGTCCGCTTCGCGGAATCGTTCGGCAAGCGCTTTGACGAACGCGCCGGCCCAGGAACGACTGCCGAGCTCGCGCTCGAGAGCTTCCGCGGTGACGACCTTCACCGTCACGCGATCCAAGGCGATGACGCTGGCGGACCTCGGTTCTCCGGTGAGCAGCGCCGTTTCGCCGAACACGTCGGCGGGACCGAGCTGGCGCAAGGTAGAGACTCGGCCTTCGTTGGTCTGCACGACGCTGCAATGGCCTGCGACGATGATGTAAGCGGTCTCCGCCTTGGCGCCCTGCTCGACGATCGTCTCGCCGGGCTCGAAGATCTCCGTCTGAAACCAGCCGCCACCGCGCAGGAAGTCCTCGACGTCGACCTTCAGCTCGGCGACGGAGGCGTAACGGTGGCGCGGCTCCTTTGCGAGTGCCTTCATCGCGATGCGGCAAAGTCCCGGCGGTAAGTTGCTCCACGCGCTGCCCTGCGGAGGCTCGTGCATGCCGCGCTGCGCTCGTTGCAGCGTCTCGAACGCGGTCGCCGCGGCGTTCGGGCCGCGACCGGTGAGCAATTGATAGAGGATCCCGCCGAGCCCGAAGACGTCGGTGCGTTCGTCGACCTCGTCGTTCTTGCCCCACGCCTGCTCGGCGGCCATGTATTCGAACGTGCCGACGATCGCTCCGCGTTCCTCGCGCTCGTCGAGCGTCAGATCGTCCGAGACGCTGACGAACGGCGGCGCGCCCGGCGGAGGCGGCCCCCGTCGCCCGAGCAGGAGCGCGATGCCCCAGTCCATCACGTAGACCTGCCCGTAGCTTCCGACCATGACGTTGTCGGGTTTGAGATCGCGATGGATGACCCCGCGGCTGTGCGCGAAGGAAATCGCATCGCAGATCTTCAGAAAGACCTGGAGCGTGCTCTCGACGGCGCGATGATCGTACGCGGAGCGGTGCAGGCGGTCGATGATGTCCGTCAGAGTTTCGCCCTGCACGAGCTTCATCGTGAAGAAGACGCCGCGGATGTCCGGACTCGTCCCGAGGTCGTGCACGGGAACGATGTTCGGGTGATCGAGCTGGCCCGTGACCTGCGCCTCCTCGACGAAACGGAGCGCCGCCTTCGCATAGGACGGGCTCGACGGATCGCCGGTTTTCATGGCGACCTCGCGCCGGAGCACGGTGTCGTACACGCGGCGAATCGCGCTCATGCCGCCGCGGGCGATCTCGCCGAGATCGCGCAAGCGTTGCCCCGACGACGTTTCGAGCGACGGGGGCTCCGGCGGCACTTTCTGTCCACTTCCTTCGACCCGGGTGCGATGCCCCGACTCCGTGGGCGTGCGACGCGGCAACTCCGGCCGGGATTTCATCGTCGCACCAGCGGTTCGACTTCGCCTCGTCGCCTTCTTCGAGCGATCGTCCGCCATTTTTGCTGGAGCCGCGAGCCGGCCCTTACATCAGCCTAACGCGACCCCTCCGAAGTGTGAACGAAAACCACGTCCGAACTTCGAGTCCCTCCGCGGCAATCAAGCGAGCAGGGAGAGAAAACGCAACGCTGCGCGACTCGGGGCGAAGAAGTATGCCCCGCCTCGAACGTCGACGAAGCGCGGCAAGCCGTGAAATCGGCAGCGCAGCGGGTCGGCTGGAATGCTGAAGAGACCGCCGGTCGCCGACGGGTCACCGAGCAACGCGTCGACTTCGCCGTGAAGCCCTTGGAACACGGCGCCGTTGACCCACGTCTGTTGAACGAATTCGAACTGGTTCGCGATGTCCGCGTTGAAGCCCAGAAAATGAAGCCCGCGAGCACCCGGCACGGGAAGCTCCGAATCCGCCGCGCGGATCAGCGCTTCGGGGGAGAGCGGGTCGGCGAGCGGCGCGCCGTAGGAGCGGCCGCGGCGTAAAATCCGGTGCTTTTTCGATTTGGCGAGACCTTCGATGGGGTCGTTCGACAAGGTTGCCCGCGGATTGGCTCGCCGGATGTGCGCGCTGAGTGGGCAGGCTCGCCCATAGGGGTCGTCGTGAGCGAAGTCGAACGTCTCGGGGTCGCCAGGCGTCGATCTTCCCCGATCGACCAGCGGCGTCCCGTCGGGCCGTCGCCCGACCATCTTCGACGCGAACTCGATCCGATCGTCGACCGTGGCTCCGGATTTCGCCATCCGCGTCGCCTGCCAGAACGCGCGAACGTCCTGCGCGAGCTGCCGGAAAACGAGGTAACTCCCGTTTTTCCCGAAATCGCCGTCGGGTCGCGCGAAGGGACCCTTGGAGCGATCGGTGGCGGAAAGCGTCGGGCTCCTGGGGAAAATGCCGGCTTCGTTCGCGTAGCCGAGGAGCAGTTCACCCGTCGCGATTCGGTCGGCGTCGCGGGGCGGTCGATGGACCACACCCGCCGGCTCGGCGGCGAACCGCGGCTGCGAAATCCCGTCCGCGAAACCGAAGTGCTCGCGGCGCTTCTCGAGCACCGCGCACGCTCCGAGCGGGCTTCCGTCGGCACCCACGACCTCGACGAGCCCCGAGGCGTCGAGCTCGGCGCGATGCCGGGCCACGGCCTCGGCGAGCGCGCTCTCCGACGTCGCGTACAGCGAAAGCACCAGGTGAACGCGATTGTCGTCGTAACCCCAGAGCCAGCGTTCGGGCGCGCTCGAGCCGACGTCCGCGAGGATTCGCGAGCGCGCCGTGTTCGTCATGCCCTCGACGAACTCCGGAGCAAATCCGGCGATGGTCGCCGGCGATAGCCCGAACGCGTCGAGCCCTTCAGAAGACAGAGCGATGCTCCCCGCAGGGAGCGCGCCGCTCGGATCCCATCCGAATTCGACGACGCGTTCGTCGAGCAACCGGCCGAGCCACCGCGCCGCGTCCGCTCGGCGTGTCACTCGAAGCAGCGAGAAGTGCGCGTACGGGTGCCGGCGATAGCCGCGCAAGAGAATGCGTTGCACCTCGTCCCACTCCACGGGCGCCGTCGGCTGCGGCGCGTCGCTCATAGAAGCCTGAGCCATGTGTCGGCGCTCTCTTCCGTCATGTAACCGCGGAGTCCGTCGCGGAGCGTGGAGTTGTCGTTCACGTTGCGGATCGAGATCTCCGGAAGCGCCGCGTACCAGACCTGGGTGCGCACCTGGTTTTCTCGAGTCCACGCCTTGAACACGCGTTCGTTCGTAGCCCCGTCGAGGAGCAGATAGCGCGAACGCGGAAAATTCACGGTATTGCTCCACACGGCGGTCATCCCCTTCCCCGCTTCCTCGATGAAGTCTCCGAGGTATCGCTCGAAGCTTCCGTCGTAGTTCGAGATGAAGAGCAGACGTGGCTTCGTACCCGGCAAGATCACCCAGTGCGCGCAGTGAATCGTCTCGAGCCCGCCGAGGTCGCCCTTGTAGAACTGGAAGCGCGCGCGGAGCTCGATCGCGAACAGGACGGCGCGAAGCAAGACGAGGCGGAATCGACCTGGTTTGACGTCGACGAGGTGAGTGAGCTGATTTCGAATCCCGAAGTCCTCGTCTTCGGCGAGGCTCTGACCACTCGCGTAGTCAGTGTCGGTCTTGGCCGGGTCGGTCTCCTCGTGATGGCGAAGGACGAGCAGAAGAATCCCCGCCGCTATGGCGAGCGCAGTCACGTACAGCGCCACTCCGACGATCCCGTCGAGGAGCGCCGCGGCGACGGCGCCGCCGAGCAAGCCCAGAGCGATGGCGATGCCGCCGACGGCGCTCCGCTTCCATCCGTCGACCCGCGTCGGACCGATGGGGGCATCGCGGGGCTCGAGCGCGACGCGGAGCGCGTCGTTCTGCACCCAGTCGATGATTTTCCGTCGAATCGCGACGCTCGACTTGGGAATCGCTACGGTGCCCTGTTCGGCGTCGAGCTTCTGTTCGATGAAGCGACGAACCCGCTCCTCGTCCTCGATGTCACCGACGGCGCGCCCGACGTAACCGACGTGCAGTGCGCCGTGGCGCAGCCGATGTCGCACGAGATACTGGAGCAACGCCGCGTTGGTGGTGCTGGCTTCGGCCGAAAACCCGACGCAGTGCTCGAACACGGCGGTGAGGCCGGTCCTCGCGCGGGCGCAGAGCTCGGCCAAGTGGCGCTCCTCGGGGCCGTCGAACGCCGTCGAAAAGACGAGGTCGCGCGCCCCGTCGGCGCTCGCGGGGAGCACCACGAACCGCGCAAAATGCACGCTCTCGAGCGCGGGAAAATCGATCAACGGCGGCCCCGTGCTCGTGCCGTCGAGGGCTCCTTGCAGCCCGTCGAGCAAGCCAGTGAGCGCATCGACGCGATCGGGAACGATCGGAACGACGACGGTCAACACCCCCTGCGTAGACATGACTATGCGACCATAACTAGTAACGCATCCGGCGCTCGCGGTGAAGAAGTCGAGGGCTTGACTCGGAGAACCGTCGTGGCATCATCGCGGGCGTGCAGGAGTTCGCTTCGCGTTTGCGTTCGACAGAGCCCGGTTCGACCCCGCTCGCGCAGCGTTCTTGGTGGTGGCCCCGGTAACGGCGGCCCGAGAGACTCGATTGCCCTCTGAGCCGCCCCTACGAGGCGGCTCTTTCGTTTTGTGCACGCTGCCTCGCTCGGGACGGCGATTCGACCCTGAAGGAGACAGCCGTGAAAGACATCATCGACCCGAGATCCGCCTATGAACGGTACACGACGCGAGGCGGCGTCATCGTCAATCGGAGCGCCGAGGAGGTCGACCGCACCGCCGCGGTAGAAAATCTGATCGACGCGCTCGACCGTCGCCGCGGCGTGCTCCTGTCGTCGAACTACGACTATCCAGGACGCTACACGCGTTGGGATCTAGGGTTCGTCAATCCGCCGCTCGCGCTCGCGTCTCGCGGACGCGAGGTCACGGTGTCCGCGCTGAACGCGCGCGGCCGTGTGCTCCTCGAGCCGATTCGGGCGGCGGTCGAAGCGCTCGACGCCGTCGAGGAGTCGACCGCGGCGGTGGATTCGTTCACGGCCGTGGTGCGCGCGAGCGCCGTGCGCGCGCCCGAAGAGGAGCGCAGCAAGCAGCCCAGCGTCTTCTCGGTGCTCCGCGCGATCATCGACGTGTTCCGGAGTCCGGACGACGTTCACCTCGGGCTCTACGGCGCGTTCGGCTACGACCTCGCGTTTCAATTCGAGCCCCTGTCCCCGAAGCTCGAGCGACCGCCGGAACAGCGGGATCTCGTGCTCTATTTGCCGGACGAGCTGGTCGTCGTCGACCATCGAAAAGAGCGCGCGGTGCGCTTTTCGTACGACTTCGACTTCGAGAAGACGTCGACGAGATCGCTTCCGCGCGAAGGGGCGGACGTCCCCTTCGTAGCGAGCGACGGCGTCGCAGAGGGCTCGGACCATGTTCCCGGCGAATACGCCGCCGGGGTCGAGAAAGCGCGCGACGCGTTCAAGCGCGGCGATCTGTTCGAGGTCGTGCTCAGCCAGACCTTCCGCGAGCCGCGCGCGCCGAACCCGTCGACCATCTTCCGCAGGCTTCGCGAGCGTAACCCCGCCCCGTACGCGCTGTTCTTGAACCTCGGCGAGCACGAGTATCTCGTCGGGGCATCCCCCGAGATGTACGTCCGCGTCGAGGGAACCCGCGTCGAGACGTGTCCGATCGCCGGAACGGTCCGGAGAGGGCGCGACGCGGTCGAGGACGCGGAACGCATTCGCGAGCTGCTCTCGTCCGACAAGGAGGAGTCGGAGCTCACGATGTGCACCGACGTCGATCGCAACGACAAGAGCCGGATCTGCGAGCCCGGTTCGGTACGCATCATCGGTCGCCGTCAGATCGAGCTTTACTCGAGGCTCATCCACACGGTGGACCACATCGAAGGCCGCCTGCGCCCCGAGTTCGACGCGCTCGACGCCTTCTTGACGCACACGTGGGCCGTGACGGTGACAGGCGCGCCGAAGGCGTGGGCCATGCGGTTCATCGAGGAACACGAGAAGTCGCCGCGTGCCTGGTATGGCGGCGCGATCGGCGTTCTCGGGTTCGACGGGAATTTGAACACCGGGCTCACGCTCCGCACGGTGCGACTCCTTCACGGCGTCGCCGAGGTCCGCGCCGGCGCGACGCTCCTCTATGATTCGGAGCCCGAAGCGGAAGAGCGCGAAACGCGCGTCAAAGCGTCGGCGTTCATCGACGCCGTGCGAAGCCCGCTGGATCCCCGTCGCGACGCCGCGGCGGCGGCCACGGTGATCGCAGGGCCAGGCTCGGGCAAGCGCGTGCTCCTCGTCGATCACGAAGACTCGTTCGTGCACACGCTCGCGAACTACTTCCGTCAGACGGGAGCCCAGGTCGTGACGTTGCGTTCCGGCTTCGCGCCGAGCGCATTCGACGAGACATCGCCGGACCTCGTCGTGCTTTCGCCGGGACCGGGCTCGCCGTCGGACTTCGGCGTATCGAAGACCATCGCCTCCGCGCTCGAGCGAAAGCTTCCGGTCTTCGGGGTTTGCTTGGGGCTCCAGGGAATGGTGGAGCACTTCGGCGGTAAACTCGGCGTGCTCGACTACCCGGTTCACGGGAAGCCGTCGCAGATCCGGGTGCTCGGCGGCGCTCTGTTCGAGGGGCTACCGCAGACGTTTCGCGCGGGCCGCTACCACTCGCTCTATGCGCTTCGCGACTTCTTGCCCGAAGTCCTCGAAGTGACGGCAGAGAGCGACGACGGCGTCATCATGGCCGTCGAGCATCGGGCACTTCCGTTGGGCGCGGTTCAGTTTCACCCTGAATCGCTGCTGACGCTGGACGCAAACGTAGGTCTCGAACTGCTCCGAAACGTGATGACGAAGCTCGCGCGCCGGTGAGTGCGCTTCGGACGTCACGAATCGGAGAGGTTCAGACCACGGGCGTCACTGGCCAGCGTCGAGACGGCGGGTTGCCGTGCAACCGAAGCCGTAGTCGAGCCCGCATTGACTCCCCGCACAACACGCTTTCCCCATCCCGAGAGACGGGCAGTACGGCAAGTTGCACGAGTTACCGGACGCACCTGCGTCCGTCACTTTCTGGATTCCGCTGGTGGAGCTCCCGCTATCGGAACCGCACCCCTCGAATACGAATACCCCTGCTACTGCGATGAGCAGGACACCTAGAGCACGCATGAGAACACCGGCCTCAGTTTTGTCCGTCGCCGAAACACACCATACTCGACTAGCGTGCTCAATCGGAACACCAATTCCTAACTCTGGCGCTCAAGGTCGCGCCGTCGCGTCCTGTTAACGAGGCCGTTTTCGGGAACAAGGAGGCACTCGTGCAAGAATTTTCCAGCAAGGCGATCGACTTCCAGAATCGACTGAAATCCTTCATGGAAGCCGAAATTTATCCGTCGGAACGGCGCTTTTACGACGAGCTCCGTGACGCGAAGCAGCGTTGGAGCCCAGTCCCCGTGATTGAGGAGCTCAAGGTCAGAGCGAAGGCTGCAGGTCTTTGGAATCTCTTCCTTCCCGAGAGCGAGCTCGGTGCGGGCCTCTCCAACTACGAGTACGCGCCGCTCTGCGAGATCATGGGGAGGGTCCCGTTCGCCCCAGAGGTGTTCAACTGTTCCGCTCCCGACACGGGCAACATGGAGGTGCTCGCGCGCTACGGCACCCCGGAGCAGAAAAAGCGATGGCTCGAGCCGTTGCTCGCCGGCGAGATTCGATCGGCGTTTTGCATGACGGAGCCGGCGGTCGCGTCGTCCGACGCGACGAACATCGAGTCGAGCATCCGTCGCGACGGCAGCGACTACGTGATCAACGGTCGTAAGTGGTGGTCGTCGGGCGCCGGCGATCCGCGGTGCAAAATCCTCATCTTCATGGGGAAGACCGACCCCGCGGCGCCGAAGCACCGTCAGCAGTCGATGATCCTCGTCCCGAAGGACGCGCCCGGCGTCGACGTGAAGCGAATGCTTTCGGTGTTCGGCTATGACCACGCGCCGCACGGCCACGCCGAGATCGAATTTTCGAACGTCCGCGTGCCGGCGACGAACATGCTCCTCGGGGAAGGACGCGGGTTCGAAATCGCGCAAGGCCGGCTCGGCCCGGGCCGCATCCACCACTGCATGCGCACGATCGGTGTCGCGGAACGCGCGCTCGGCGCCCTCTGCAAGCGGGCCCTGTCACGCGTCGCGTTCGGGAGCCGCCTCGCCGACATGGGCTCGGTGCGACAAGACATCGCCTGGTCGCGCATCGAGATCGACCAGGCGCGGCTCTTGACGATGCATGCGGCAAGCATGATGGACACCGCCGGCAACAAGGTGGCGCGAACGGAGATCGCGGCCATCAAGGTCGTCGCGCCGACCATGGCCCTTCGCGTGATCGATCGTGCGATTCAAGTCCATGGGGCGGCCGGCGTCTCGGGCGACTTCGAGCTCGCCGCGGCGTGGGCCAACGTGCGGACCTTGCGCCTCGCCGACGGACCGGACGAGGTCCACTTGGAAACCATCGCCAAGATGGAGCTGACGAAGCACGGTTGAACCGCGACGCTCCGCTCGTTCTCCCCGAGATCCCGGCGGCCGCGTCGAGCTCCCTCCCCTGAGGACGCCGCTCGGGGCGGCCGATTTGGGGAGGGCTGCGCGGCGAAGCCGCGCTGGGGAGGGGCATCATCCCGCGGAGCGGCGGCGGGGTGGGGCATCCACTCCCGAGGGAGCGTCGCGCGATCGGCAGAGGCGGGTTCGCGCGCGTGCGCCGTTGGTCTAAGAGGAGCCGAACCTACGAACGGAGAGCCCCCTTGGAAACGTCCGCATCGAACCCAGACATGTCCCTCGACGGCAAAGTCGCCATCGTCACCGGCGGAAGCCGCGGCATCGGCGAAGCCATCGCGACCACGTTCGCACGCCGCGGCGCCAAGGTGGTCGTTTCGTCGCGCAAGATGGACGGCCTCGACGCCGTTGCGAAGAAAATCGTCGCCGCCGGCGGCGACGCGACGCCGATCGCCTGTCACGCGGGACGAGAAGACGATATCGAGGCGCTCTTCGCGAAGACCGTGGAGCGGTACGGCAAGGTCGACGTGCTCGTGAACAACGCCGCTGCGAACCCGTATTTCGGTCCCATGATGAACGTCGATTGGGGCGCGTGGGACAAGACCTTCGACGTGAACACCAAGGGCTACTTCATGGCGACGCGGTCTTTGGTCCGGCACCTCTCCGCGCGCAACGCACCCGGCTCCATCGTCAACGTCGCGAGCATCGCAGGCATGACCGCCGCGATCGCCCAGGGCGTTTACGGCATGACGAAAGCGGCCGTCATTTCGATGACCAAGACGCTCGCCGTCGAGCTCGGCGGCACTGGTATTCGCATCAACGCGATCGCGCCGGGCCTCGTCGAGACCAAGTTCGCCGGAGCGCTCCTCGAGAACGAGAGCCTGCTCAAGGCGATGAAAGAACGCGCCCCCGTGCGCCGAGTCGGCAAACCCGACGACATCGCCGGCCTCGCGCTGTTCCTCGGCAGTGACGCCTCGAACTACGTCACCGGGCAGGTGTTCGTGGTCGACGGCGGCATGTTGGAGGCGGGGATCGGCTTCTGAGCGTTCCGGCCCGCTTGGCTCGAGCACGCGCCAATCGAGCCAAAACGCCTGGCGGGTCGCTCCCAACTCGCGGGAGCCGCGCAACGCTTCCTGCGAATCACGAAAATCCGGGTGCGGCGCCTTCACGCGCCGCACCTGGCTACATCACGACTCAGCCCGCGCTGCCGGACGCCTTCGCCGACGCCGAAACGCTGGCGTGGACGGAGACGTTGATCGACGCGCTCGCTTCGGCTTGCGCCTTCACGGCGGCGGCCACGCAGGGACCGACCTTGAGCGCCGCCGAGGCACCGCTCGAGACGACCGATTGCAGGCCTTCGACCGACGCCTTCACCCCGGCGACGGCGCCGTCGACGCTCGACTTCAGACCGAGCGTGATCTTGAAGATCTCAGGGAGATCCTTGGAGAGCACGGTCTTGAGCTTCGCTCCCGCCGAAGCATCGGCGGACGCGGTGACGTTGACCTCGACCTTGGCCGGCTGGCACTCGAGCTTGGCCGAGACCTTCGCGTTGCAGCTGCCCTTGCACTCCGCGCTCATCTCGGGCGGTTGCACGGTGCCGGTGCACTTCGGGGCCTTCATCTGCACGCTGCACTCGCCCGTGCAGGTGCCGGAGCACTTGCCCTTGGCTTCGACGTCGCAGGACGCGCTGCAGGAGCCTTCGCACTTGCCGGTGCAGGAACCGGACGCGCTTGCCGAACACTTGCCTTCGCAGGTGCCCGAGCAGGAGCCGCCCTTCGACGTCTTGCCGTCGCATTTGCCGTCGCATTTTCCGCCGCACTTTCCGGAGAAACCGGCTTCGCACGAGCCGCTGCACTCGCCCGAGCACGAACCGGTGCACGACGCTCCGGCTTCGACGCTACAGGTTCCCTTGCACTCGGCGTCGCATCCGCCGCTGAGCTTACCGCCCTCGCACTTCACGTTGACGGAGCCGGGCTTCACGGTCGCGTCGCAGTGCGCGGCGCAATCGGCCATGGCGTCCATCGACGCTTCACACCGCGGCGGCTCGGCCTTGACGGTGAGCTGAGCCTTGGCCTTCGCCTTCATGTCGATGACGAGCTTCCCGGCCGCGTCACAGGCGGCTTCGGACGCTTGCTGGCCGTTCTTCGGCGCAAGGTCGGCGTCGGTGGCGCCGAGATCCTTCGCGAGCGTCGTGCACGCGGTCGTCACGTCGCCCTCGAGCTTCGCGGCGAGGTCTTTCATGGTCAGCGCAGCGTCGAGTCCGGCGCGCACCTTGCCCTCGACCTTCGCGTCGAGACCCCAGCTCGCCTTGGCGATGTCGTCGGCGCTCGACGGGCAAGACCCGCCGCCACCCGGCATGCTCGGCATGGCTCCGCCACCCGGCAATTGCTTGCATTCGATCAATCCCGGCATTGCTGCGAGCACGATGACGGTCGTCAGCGCCCCGTTCACGAAACGGCTTCGTTCCCTACGCATCCTAAAGATCCTCCTGATGCCCCAAAAACCTGAGGCCGAGCGAGGCTATCACGGTTCCGAAATCACCGTACCGTTCAGTAACCTTCGAATGCCACCCAGCCGAGGGCCCGGGCCACGACGAGGGCCGTCCGCGCCTCGCGCTCGCCGATGCTTCTGCCCATCCCCCTTGCCGCGACGAGCTTCTGCACGGCTTCGCCGATCGTCGATGCGCTGGCGAGAAGCGACGGAACGAGTTGGAGCGAGCTCGGCGCGGTGCCGCGTTCGCGGCGGTCGGCGGCCAACGCGGCGCGCAGTCCGGGGAGGAGACGCACCGATTCCGCCGGCAACATTTGTTCGGGCCGCCCGTCGCTCGCGAGAATGGCGCCCGACATCATCGCGCTGGCGAGGTCGAGATCGAGCGGGAACTGCACGGCGCCTGGTTGAGAACCCCGGTAAAACGCGGCCTTTCCCTGTCTCCAGGCACAGAGCTGGCCGACGCGGTCGCGTCCTTGATCGCGGATCGCTCGAAACAAATCCATGACATCGACCAGCTTCATGGCCACGAGGGTGTCACCCAGCCGTCCTTGGTGGGCACCGAGCTCGGCCAGCGCCTCGTCGAGCTGAGCGCGCGTGATCTTGCCGCGCCGCACGAGGTACTCGCCGAGGAGTTCCTCGCGAGCCGAGGACGCGACGTGATGAAGGCGGCCCCCGAGCAGGTAGATCTCTTTTCGAACCGATGACGGCCCACTCGTCGTGCTCTGTTCCACGAAGAGCGCGCCCGTCTCCGATTTCGCGCGGAGGAGCGCGAGGATCTCGAGCATGGACGTCGCGTCGAGCTGGGCGGCGTAGTCGGGAATGCCGGGCCCGAAGAGCACTCCGGTCGTGGTCATGGTCGACGGGAGGAGATGGCGCGCGAGCTCGACGATGTCGTCGATCCGACGGAACGGCGCGCCGAGGAGCGCGACCTCGTCGTTCCCCGACAGGTCTCCGGTCGCGACCATTTCGATCAGCTTCGCGAAGGGGAGGCCCTCGAACGATTCACCGTTCGCGCGCCGCACGTTCGAGACGTTCGTTTTGTTCGACGTCGGTCCGATTCGCGCAAGGTCTTGCGACGGCATCGGGGTCGGCGTGTCTTCTTCCGAGACCACGACCTTCCGCGTGGCCTCGAGACGCGCCACCGAATCGCGGACCCTGAGCTCGATGCGCTGAGCGATGCGCGTCGGATCGGCCGCCCACTTGACGTACTGGCCGAGCGTCGCCCGGAGCTCTTCGACCGAAGGCACCTCGTACGGCGCGAGCAAGGCCGCGAAGTGGGCGGCGGTCGACGGACGCCTCGACGGATCGCGTTCGAGCGCGTTGGACAGGACGTCGTAGAGCCCGAAAGGCAGGTCGTCGGCGCGACGACGGAGGGGTTGGATGTTCGCGTCGCGGATCGAAAGGAGCACGGCGAGCTGACTCGAGCCCGGGAAAATGCTCTCGCCGATCAAGAGCTCGCCGAGGACGGCGCCGAGCGAAAACAGGTCTGCGCGCTGGTCGTAGGGGCCGCTCTCGAGCACCTCCGGCGCCACGTACCCCCACTTCCCCTTTACCTCGCTCGACAGCGGGTCGACCGCGTCGGGTCGCTCGGCGATTCGCGCAATCCCGAAATCGCCGAGCTTCACGTCGCCGGTGATCGACAGATAAATGTTCGACGGCGACACGTCCGCGTGGACGAGAAAGAGCGGCCCGTCGGGGCCGATCGCCGTGTGTACGCTGGCGAGAGCCTCCGCGGTGCGTCGCGCAATGTAAACCGCGACGCCGACCGGAACGCCGCGCTGCTCGCCGTCGAACGCGCGAAGGAGCCGGAATGCGTCCACGCCCTCGACGTATTCCATCGCCAGGTACGGGCGCCCATCGACCATCCCCGCGCCGTAGACTTCGACGACGTTCGGGTGCTTCACGGATTGATGAAGCTCCGCTTCTCGCGTCAAGAGCTCGAAGTCGCGCTCCTGACTCGCGCTCGGAAGTGGGCGCTTGATGACGAATCGTGCCGCGGGGCGAACACCGACGGACGGGCGCGCGAGAAACACCTCCGCCGCCCCTCCCACCGCGAGCCGACGCTCGAGCACGAAGGGCCCGAACCGCTCGGGCAACCTGGCCGCGCCGGAGGGAGAGCCCATCCGTTACAGAGTAGGATGGTTTTGAGAGCGAGGGTATCGGGTTGACTGGGCCCGCCGCCGACCCAACCTTGTTCCCATCGTGGCAAGTCCCGCCCTCAGACTGGTTAACGGCGCAAAGGCCGCAGAAAGCCCCGCGCCCCGCGAAGAGGCTCCCCCGCGCGACGCAGAGCTCTTTGACGCCTATTCTCGTGCCGTCGTGCATGCCGTGCGCTCGGTCGGCCCAGCCGTCGTGCACGTGTCGGTTCAGGGCCCCGAAGGGCCGCGCGCCTCCGGCAGCGGCTCCGGGTTCGTGTTCACGCCGGATGGCTTCGTCATCACGAATAGCCACGTGGTGCACGACGCCAAGCAGCTCCTCGTGACGCTTCCCGACGGGCAATCGCTCACGGCGAGCGTCGTCGGCGACGACCCCGGGACGGATCTGGCCGTCATCCGGGCCCACGGAAGCAGCGATCTGCCGACCGCGACGCTCGGCGACTCGAGCGCGCTCGAGGTCGGGCAGCTCGTCGTGGCGATCGGAAACCCGCTCGGGTTCCAATCGACCGTCACCGCCGGCGTGGTGAGCGCGCTCGGCCGCTCGCTCCGCACCCGTTCGGGCCGGCTCGTCGACGACGTCATTCAAACCGACGCGGCGCTGAACCCCGGCAACTCCGGCGGCCCACTCGTCACGTCGTCGGGGAACATCGTCGGCGTGAACACCGCGATCATCCCGTCCGCGCAAGGCATCTGCTTCGCGATCGGGATCAACACCGCGAAGTTCGTGCTCGAGCAATTGATGCACACGGGACGAGTCCGCCGCAGCGTCATCGGCGTCGCGGGCCAGACCGTGCCGATTCACCGCCGCTACGTGCGCCACTTCGGGCTCCCGGCGGAGACCGGCGTGTTCGTGACCGCGCTCACCGACGACAGTCCGGCGCGAACCGCGGGCATTCGCGACGGCGACGTGGTCGTCGAGTTCGACGGCGCTCCGGTGCGCGGCATCGACGACATTCATCGTGCTCTCACGCAGGAGCGGGTAGGACAAACGGTGCCCGTTCGGCTGCTCCGTAATGGACGGCTCGTCGACGTCACGGTGACGCCGAAGGAAGCCGGCTGAGTGGAACCCCCGCCGCCGCTAGCGGGCGTCGTGACTCGGGGCCGTCGGAGGCGACGCACCGCCCGCGCACGCATGTGCGACGAGCGCGACCGCGGTCACCAGGAGCACGCCGAGTAGGGCGCCGAACGCCGTCGCGAGGATGGCGTCGCGCGAGCCCACCGCGCGCCTCCGGTTTCGCGAGGGACCGAGGCGGAGCGACGCCGAAGGATCGCGCACCTTGCTGACGGCGGTGTCGTCCATTTCGACGTCGAGCCGCGCGTGATACGGGGTGAGCTTGCGAAACGACGGCGGCTCGGAGTCGCGCCGTTTCGGGCGCTTACGCGGCGTCTGAACACCGTCGAGGGGCGTCGCGTCGGAGTCGCTTCGCGCCGCGGGACCGCCTGCTTCGGCACGCGCCGGGTCCTCGGCATCCCCGCCGGGCGACGCACCGGAGGCATCGGAGCGGGGGAATGTCACCCTGCATTCATAGCGCGAGCAAAAGCGAACCTCAAAGATGCGGGCATGAATCGGCGCGACATCGACCGCATTCAGACGCCATTTGGCTTGGACGGAACGGCGCGTTAGACCATGCAGCGTGCGCGGCGACGACCAGCCCCCGAGCCCCGAGGCTCCGATCGTGGCGCCGGGGTCCACGGTCGTCGATGATGCGACACCGCTCTCACCGGACCCCGAACCGCTCGCCGACGATCGGCTCTCGGTGCCGCCGCTCGACGGCCGCACCGTGCTCCCCGAGCGGTACGAGCTCGGCGGCGAGATCGCCCGCGGCGGCATCGGACGAATCCTGCGCGCCCGGGACCTGCATCTCGATCGCATCGTCGCACTGAAGGAGCTCAGGCTCGCTCATCCGGTCGCGGTCCTCCGCTTCAAGAGGGAGATCCGGATCACCGCCGCGCTGCAGCATCCGAACATCATCCCGCTCCACGAAGCGGGCCGGTGGCCGAACGGGCAGCTCTTCTACGCGATGAAGTTCGTCGAAGGCCGCACCTTCAAGAAAGCGCTCGAGCAAGCGGCGGGGTTCGCCGAACGCCTCGCGCTCCTTCCGGTGCTCGTCGACGTCGCGGAAGCCATCGCGTACTCCCACAGCCAGTCGATCATTCATCGCGATCTGAAACCGGCAAACGTGCTGGTCGGACCCTTCGGCGAAACGGTCGTCATCGACTGGGGGCTCGCCAAGCACCTCGACGAGCCCGAGCTCGTGCTTCCAGCGCCGTCGTCGGAGGTCACCTCGGCGTACGAGACGACGGCCGGCACCGTCGTCGGGACTCCGGCCTACATGCCACCCGAACAAGCGAGCGGCCTCGGCGTCGACGCCACCTGCGACGTCTATGCGCTCGGCGCGATGCTCTACCACCTGATCGCGGGCGTCGCGCCGTATCACGAACAAGACGAGACCAGCGTCCTCGAGCGCGTCCGCACCGAGCCGCCGACCGATCTCATCCTGCTGTCACCCGACGCGCCCAAGGACCTGGTCGCCATCGTCGAAAAAGCGATGGCCCGGTCGCCCAAGGATCGCTACCCCACGTGCCGCGAGATGACCGAGGAGCTCACTCGGTACGCCACGGGCGGCTTGGTGGGGGCCTATCGCTATGGACTTCTCGAGCTGTTCGCGCGCTTTTTCGAGCGCCAGCGTGCGCTGGTCGTGACCGTCGCGCTCGCGCTCTCCGCGCTCTTCCTGTTCGGCGGCATCAGCGTCCGGAGCTTCGCGATGGAACGCGATCGCGCGAACACCAACGCCGCCAACGCCATCGCGGCTGCGGCGGTGGCCGATCGCCGCGTCGACGAGCTCACCGTCGAGAAAGCCCGGGCGCTCCTCGATCGCGATCCGACCTTGAGCGTCGCTTGGCTCATGCGACCGCACACGATTCCGAGCGGCGCCGCGACCATCGCCGCCTGGGCCGAG
The DNA here is from genome assembly GCA_964506835.1 of uncultured Polyangiaceae bacterium. Lineage (GTDB taxonomy): Bacteria > Myxococcota_A > Polyangia > Polyangiales > Polyangiaceae > DASZVB01. The sequence continues at coordinate 22,392 of CAZDNG010000064.1, read as the reverse complement.
GAGCGTGGCGTCGCCGAGCAAGTCCTCGTCGGGCACTCGAGCCAGGTGAGCACGGTCGCCTACTCGCCGAACGGTGACCTCGTCGCCACCGGTGGCGACGACAAGCGCGTGATGCTCTGGAATCAAAAGACCGGCGCGGCGACGGAGCTCGCCGGCCACGCCGATCGCGTGACGAAAGTCGCGTTCTCGCCGAACAAGGACGACGGCCTCCTCGGCTCGGCCAGCTACGACGGCACCGTCCGCCTCTACGCTCTCGACGGAAAGCTCGTGCGCGTTCTCACCGGGCACAAGGCGCCGGTGAAGTTCATCGCGTTCTCGCACGACGGGAGCCGGCTCTGTTCGATCGCGAGCGATGGCGAGGTGCGCGTCTGGGATCCGAAGAGCGGCGCGTTTCAAACTCGGTCGCATCGCTTCGATCGCGACTTGTACTGCGCTTTTTCGCCCGACGACGGCACGCTGCTCTCGGGCAGTCACGCCGGCGCGCTCGTGCTCTGGTCGCTCGCCACCGGCGCCGAGCGGTCGTTCGTCGGCCATCGCGGGCCGGTGCGCAGCGCGGCGTTTTCTCCCGATGGAAAGTCGATCGTATCCGGGGGCGAGGACGGCACCGTGCGGCTCTGGTCGGCCGCTGACGGCAGCTTCACGGTGCTCGGCTCGGACGAATCGACGGTGCAGAACGTCGCGTTTTCGCCCGGCGGCTCCTTCCTGGCCTGGGCCGGCATGAACGGAAAGGTCGTCGCGTGGGACGCCGCGTCGCGAACGAGCCGCGTCGTCGGCGAACACGCCGAACGCGTCGCCGCACTCGCGTTCTCTGCCGGCGGCCGTTACCTCGCGTCGAGCGGATGGGACAAGGTCGTTCGCATCCACGACATGCAGACCGACGTGAACGCCGTCCTTCGGGGGCATCGCGATGCAGTCGTCGCGCTCGCGTTTTCTCCGGACGGCGAGCACCTCGCGAGCGCCTCATGGGACAAATCGGTAAGGATCTGGGGCGAGCACCATGCGCACGAACGCCGGGTCCTCCACGGACACACCGTGGGGGTGAAGACCGTCGCGTTTTCGCCCGACGGCAAACTCGTCGCCTCCGGCGGTCACGACGACACGGTCCGGCTCTGGAACGTCGTCAGCGGGTCGAGTCGCGTGCTCCTCGGGCACACCGACCACGTCTTTCGCGTCGTGTTCTCGCCCGACGGCAAGTGGGTCGCCTCGTCGAGCGACGACCGCACGGTGCGGCTCTGGTCGGTCTACGACGAGCGCGTGCGCGTGTTCACTGGACACCAAGGCGACGTCGAAGAGCTCGCCTTCTCGCCGGACGGGACTCGGCTGGCGTCCGGCGCGAAGGACAAGACCGCGCGGCTCTGGTCGGTCGACAGCGCGTCTCCCCCGGTCGTGCTCGAGCACGACCACGACGTCACCGGCGTCGCGTTCGCCCCGAAGGGAGATCTGCTCGCGACCGCGAGCCGCGACGGCACCGTTCGTCTGTGGGACGGCCACACCGGCGCGTCGAAGCGCGTCCTCCGTGGCCATTCGGACGAGGTCTGGGGCGTCGCGTTCTCGCCCGACGGCACTCGCCTCGCCTCGGCGTCGGCGGACGACTCGGTCATGGTGTGGAACCCGACGAGCGACGACCGCACCCGCTTCGCGAATCTCTCGGGGGCGCGCGTCGTCGCGTTCTCGCCGGACGGACGTCGCTTCGCCGTCGCTGGCGCCGCGCCGCGACTCTGGGTGTGCGATCTCTCGCCGGCGAATTGCTCGGAGCTCCGCGGCCACCTCGCCGTCGTACGCGACCTCGTCTTCATGCCCGACGGTCGCACTCTCGCGACCGCCAGCGGCGACAGTACGGTGCAGATCTGGGACCTCGCGACCCACGAGCGTCGCGTATTCGAAGGGCACGCCGCGCCGGTGTTCGGGCTGGCGCTTTCGCCGGACGGACGGACGCTCGCGTCGGGCAGCGGCGACGGCGACGTTCGACTCTGGGAAGTCGCGCCGCCTCCGCTTCCGAGCGAGCTTCGCAAATTCCTCGCCGGATTGACGCGCGAACGGGATGCCCCCGGCATGGACGGCGCGCCCTCTGACGAGTAACACGAGTAGCGGGACGCAGCCGCTTGCGCGCCCGCACGCTGCGTGGGACGTTCTCGCGGAGAAACCCCATGTTGCGAGTTGGATTCATCGGTTGGCGTGGAATGGTCGGCTCGGTCCTGATGGACCGCATGCGTGCGGAGCACGACTTCGAGCTGTTCGAGTCGACGTTCTTCACGACGTCGAACGTCGGCGCAGCGGGCCCCGACGTCGGCCACGGGCCGACGAAGCTCGTCGACGCTCACGACCTCGACGCACTCGAGAAGCTCGACGTCCTCGTGAGCTGCCAGGGAGGCGACTACACGACCGAGGTGTATCCGAAGCTTCGCCAGCGTGGTTTTTCGGGGTACTGGATCGACGCCGCGTCCACGTTGCGCATGTCGGACGAAGCCGTGCTGATCCTCGACCCCGTGAACCTCGACGTCATCGAGGCCGGGCTCGCTCGAGGAACGAAGACCTACTGCGGCGCGAACTGTACCGTCAGCTTGATGCTCATGGCGCTCCAAGGCCTATTCAAGGCTGGTCACGTCGAATGGCTCTCCAGCATGACGTACCAAGCGGCCTCGGGCGCCGGAGCGAACAACATGCGCGAGCTCGTCGCGCAAATGAGCGTCCTCGCCGGGCTCACGAAGCCGCTCCTCGACGACCCCGCGTCGACGGCGCTCGAGATCGATCGCGTCGTCACCCGAGCGCAGCGCGACGGCAGCTTGCCCACCCAATATTTCAAGCACCCGCTGGCGGCGAGCCTCCTTCCGTGGATCGACAAGCCGGTCGAGAACGGACAGAGCCGCGAGGAGTGGAAGGGGCAAGCCGAGACGAACAAGATCCTCGGCCTGTCGCCGCAAGTGCCCGTCGACGGCCTCTGCGTTCGCGTCGGCGCGATGCGGTGTCATTCGCAAGCCTTCACCGTCAAGCTCCGCCAAGCCGTCCCCCTCGACGAAATCAACGAGCTCATCGGCCGAGCGAACCCCTGGGTACGTCTCGTCGAAAACACGCCTGAAGCGACCCTGTCTCGCCTCACCCCCACCGCCGTCTCGGGCACCCTCGAAGTCCCCATCGGCCGCCTGCGCAAGATGAAGATGGGCCCCGAATACCTCACCGCCTTCACGGTCGGCGATCAGCTGCTCTGGGGCGCCGCGGAGCCGCTGAGAAGAATGCTCCGCATCATCGGCGCACGCCGCGCGTAGAGCGAAGGCGCGGCGAAAAAACGGGCGCGCGGCCGCGGTAGACCCGAAAGAGAGAGCCGAAAGGGGAGCACCAGCCAGGGGGCTGCCTCGCGGTAGATCGTGTGCACCAGTTCTGTTCGTCGCTCGACCACGCGTCGCGACTTGAGCGGATCGTTCCAATAAGATGACGCCTTCTGAGCGCCCCGCGACCGGGGTTGGGGCCCAGGTCGCCGCCACGACTCATTCAATCTCGGCAGACCAGATCGCGATCCACCAATGAAGCGCGAGTGAAACTACCGGCGAGCCCGGCGCGGGTCGTTGGCATCACGCGAAGGTCGAGCGACACCGCAAGCGGATCTCAAGAAATCCCGCGAGTGAGACTACCGGCGGACCCGGCGCGGGTTGCCTTCAGCCCGCGCCTGTCGCCAAGCGCATCTCGCGGATCTCCCCCACTCAATTGAACGACGTGACGCTGCAGTAACCCGCGATGCAAACCAGCGGATGGCCGGCGTCGTCGGTGGGGCAGCAATCGCTGTCGACTTTGCATGCGTCCTCGGCTTTTGCGCAGGTCTTCGGCGGGCGAATGCCACAGGATCCGACGTGCGTCGTCGGGTCGATGCCGGAGCAGAAGCCGTTGCAGCACTCCGTGCCGCTCGTGCACGCCGAACCGTCTTCCTTGCACGGCTCGAGCGCCGCGAACGCGCGCATGTTGCCGGTCTCGAACTCTTGACCCGGCAAATAGAACGCCGGGTGGCTCGTGTCTCCGGTGCCGCCGATCGAGAGCGCCGTGACCCAGATGGCCTTGGTCCGCGGGTCGTTCACGTCGAGCGTTTGCAGATTGCCGTACGTGCGCCGGCTCGTGAAGAAGACCCAGAAGAAGCCGCCCGCCGCGACCGGGCTCACGGTCGGATAGAAGTCGCGCTCGTTGTCGCGATCTTTGCCGGCAGGAAGGTAGCTCTGCCCGTTCAGGTAGCCGTTCGCGGTATCCAGCGGCACGGGCGTGAGCGCCTGCGTCGTCACGTCGATGGACATGAGGTGCGCGTTGAACGCGTTGGGAGCGGTCGGGTCGGGATAGATCGCGCCGGTGCCAGGATTCGGAAGCTGGCTTCCGAAATTCTCTTGATCGCCGAGCGTGAAGATCACGAGCTTGCTGTCGGGCGTGAAGAACGGCCAACCCGCATAGTTCATGTCGTCTTCGAAGATCTTGTGGATGTTCGAGAACGTCGTCGACGGCTGGTCGAAATCGGCCATGTAAAGGGTGTGGCCTTTTCCGTCGTCGTAGTTGTTGTAGACGATGTGCTTTCCATCGGGCGAAAACATCGGCATCTCCGCGTGCAGCTGGACGCCGTCCCAGCCGTTCGCGGTGACCTGCATGCCCGTCTTCGGATCGACGAGCTTCGACGGCGGAGTGCCGGTCGCGTCGAGCGCGCCGGGCTGGCCCGGTTCGACGGGGAAGAACGCGGAGAGCGACATGTTGTCCGCGAGACCGTTCGTCATGATGAGCGAACCGTCCGGATAGATCCCGGAGAAGCCCGCTTCGGGGAGATTCCCCATCATCAGGGTCGGGGACATCGCGCCTACCTGATACGAACGGCTCTCGAAGCTTCCGACGATCGGCGTGTAGTTGTGCCGGTTCGCGGTCATCACCGCGCCGTTCGCCGAGAGCGAATGGCACGAGATGCACGGACCGAACGGCGGCCCGCCGCCCATCGGATCGGTGAGATACGCCGTCGGCTGGTTGGGCTGCCCGGGAAGAATCTTCAACACCGCGCCGACGTTCGCCGGGTTGGTCAGCGTCGAGTTGTAGGTGTTGTAGTAGATGGCGCCGGTGAGCGATGCGAGCGCGAAGTAGACGGTCTCGGTCACGGGACCGACGACGTTTCCGCTCGCGAGCGTGGTCACCGTAATCGTGACGGGGTCGGAAGTGCCTTCGCTGTATTGCCCCGCCGCGAGCCAGGCATCATTTCCCTTCGCCGAATCTGCCGGCAACGTGGCGCGCTGATCTGCCGTCGCGCCGAAACACCCCTTGTAGGTGAATTTCTTGGACGTCATCGTGACGAGCACGCCGTCCGCCGCGGTGCCGCCCTGATCCCACTGGATGATCGGCGCGAGAATGCCACGCGGGAACACCGTGCCGTCGTACGGGTAGACGAGCTTGAGCCCCGCATTGCTGCCGCCCTTTTCGAGCTGCGCGACCTGCGCCGCCGAGAGCGGTCCGTTCGTACAATCGTCGATGAGTGGTGGCTGCGAGGGCCCACTCACCGAGTTGATGCCACCGTCGGGCATGCCAGGTGCGGTCGTCCCGCCCGTGGACGACGGACCCCCCCCGCCGAGGATGAGCGCGCCGCCGGCATTGTTGCCGCTCGTGCCGCTCGTGCCGCTATTGCCGAAGCCGCCGAACGACCCGCCGCCGCCACCCTGCGGCTGGCCGCTGCCACCCTGATTTCCGCCGGGGCCGCTGCTCGCCGACGCGCCCGAGCACGCAGCGAGAATAGCGCTGCTCAGAATTCCTAGGGTGAACGCAGTACTCAGCCCGAACCGAGAGAATTGTTCACGATCCATCTTCGACACCAATTTTTCAAACGTAAGGGGCCAGCCGCAAACAGACCGTTCTGGTTATTGAGGTTGCCATTTGGAAAGCGCACTGTCACTCTCCAGAAGTCGCTTCTGGTGACGAGGATTGCTGTGCAATTGGAAGATTACAGGCCTTCCGAACTTCCCTCTCCCCGGCGAACTCAACAAGAGCGTCGCGCCACAACGCGTCGAAGGCTTCTGGATGCCGCCGTCGACGAACTCGTCGCATCGGGGTACGCGCGGTTCACGACAGCGGAAGTGGGACGCCGTGCTCAGCTCTCGCAGGGCGCACTCTTCAAACACTTTCCGACGAAGGCCGTCCTCGTAGGCGCCGCGGCCGAGCATTTGTTGACGCTGCTCTTGGACGACTACCGCCACGTCCTCAACGAGACCCAGAGCGCCGAGGACCCCGTGATCCGCGCCGTCGAGGTCCTCTGGGAGATGTTCAAAACGCCGCGAGCGAGTGCCGCGCTCGAGCTGTGTGTCGCGGCGCGTACCGACCCCGACCTTCGCGTCGTCCTGGCGCCGGCGCTCTCCGGGTTCCGCGACAAAATGCAGCAGCAGGCGCGAGACCTCTTCCCTGCCATATCGGCGCACCCGAACTTCGAACGCTATATTCAGATGCTCTACGACGCGATTCAGGGCGCGGCGTTGTGGCAGCTCGTCGACCCCGCGATCGTGGGTGACGAACCGCTCAAGTACCTCGTCGAGCTGACGCGAAGATTGCTGTCGCAGCCCGCCGGCAAGTAAGAATCCGTCCCGTGCCGAACTCGTCCCGCCCCGACGTCGTCGAAGTGCGGAAGAAGCTGCTCATCCTCGTCAGCGTCATCGTCGTGAGCGTCGTGGGGCTCATCCTGCTCACGCTCTACCTCTACGCTCGATTCACGCGCGGGATCACCATCGCTACTTAGTGCACCGCCCGGTGCGACCATCTCGGTGGTCGCTGAAAAGGTGGAACGCGCGGGCGCGCGAGAAGCGTCGTTCGGGGGCTGGACGAACGCGGGGAAAAGTGCCATGTCTTGGGTCGTGACGTACGACGTGTCCGCTTTGCTGCACGCGCAGCCGGCCCATCGAGGTTCGCTCCTCTGGGACGTGCAGATGCTTTCGAGCGTCTGCGTCTGTTCGTACGTCCTCATTTCGATGGAGGAACGCGCCTAGGCGGCTCAATTCAAAGAGCATTTCGAGCCGCCCGGGCATTCAGCCTCGGCGGCTTTCGTCATTTCCGGGCTCGATTTGGCCCGGTGAGTAGTTCGCGTCGTCATCGTTCGGCGCGATGAAGGGAGTGGTGTGTCCATGTCCGAATGGTTCGAAAATGAACGGCTGTGGGAAGCGAGCTTCGACTCGATGTTTCCGGCACGTCGGATCGACGAGACCGACGCGGAGGTGCAATCCATCCTCGCGCTGATCGAAGGGTCGCCGCGCGACGCGCTCGATCTCTGTTGCGGTCCCGGGCGCGCGTCGATCGCGCTCGCACGTCGTGGCTTCTCGGTCACCGGAGTCGATCGCAGCCCGTTCATGCTCGGCAAGGCGAAGGAGCGCGCGTCGATCGCCGGCGTCACCGTCGAGTGGACGCTCTCCGACATGCGCAGGTTCGTGCGCCCAGCATCGTTCGACCTCATCGTGTCGTTGTTCACGTCGTTCGGATACTTCGACGTGCCGGACGAAAATCTCCGCGTGCTCCAGAACGCGCGCGCGAACCTGCGCCCGGGCGGCGCGATGGTGCTCGAGCTCGTCGGCAAGGAGTGGTTGGCCGCCTCGTTCGAACCTACTGGCGCGCAAGACCTCGAGGGCGGCCGCATGCTCGTCCAGCGCCGTCGCGTCCTCGACGGCTGGGATCGCGTCGAGACCGACTGGTACTTCCTCGACGACGGCCGCTACGAGCGCTTCACCTTCCGGCATTTCATCTACAGCGGGCAGGAGCTGAAGGCGCTCTTGCTCACCGCCGGCTTCTCCTCCGTGGAGCTCTACGGCGGCTTCGACGGACGGCCGTTCATCGGCACGTCGCGCCTTCACCTGGTAGCTCGCGCGTAGCGTCCTAGCGAACCGCGCCGCATGCCTCCGTCCCGCCGGGATCCCTCGGCGGGATGGGGGCCGCCAAACACACGCCGACGTTCGCGCTAACTCGAGCGAAGCGAATAGTCACGCCCGCAATCAATAATGCCAGGGGAACTTCGAGTAGTCCCTCGGGCGTTTTTCCAGGAACGACTCGCGTCCTTCTTTTGCCTCTTCGGTGCCGTAAGCGAGGCGCGTCGCTTCGCCGGCGAAGAGCTGCTGCCCGACGAGGCCGTCGTCGGGAAGATTGAACCCGTATTTCAGCATGCGCATCGCGGTCGGACTCTTCGAGTTGATCTCGTCGCCCCACTCGAGCGCGACGTTCTCGAGCTCGGCGTGAGGAACGGACAGATTCGCCATGCCCATCGCGACGGCCTCGTCGGCGGAGTAGTTCCGGCCGAGAAAGAAGATCTCGCGTGCGCGCTTCTGGCCGACCTGTCGCGCGAGGAGCGCCGAGCCGTAGCCGCTGTCGAAGCTCGCGACGTCGGGGTCCGTCTGCTTGAAGAGCGCGTGCTCCTTGCTCGCCAGGGTGAGATCGCAGACGACGTGCAAGCTGTGACCGCCACCGACGGCCCAGCCCGGCACCACCGCGATCACGATCTTCGGCATGAAGCGGATGAGCCGCTGGACCTCGAGAATGTGTAGCCGTCCGAGCCGCGCGGGGTCGACGGCGCCATCGCTCTCGTACTGGTAGCCGTCCTTGCCACGAATGCGTTGATCGCCACCGGAACAGAACGCCCATCCCCCGTCTTTCGGCGATGGGCCGTTACCGGTGATGAGGACGCAGCCGACGTCGGACCACATGCGGGCGTGGTCTAGCGCGCGGTAGAGTTCGTCGACGGTGTGCGGCCGGAAGGCGTTCCGCACCTCCGGCCGATGGAACGCGACGCGTACGGTCCCTTGATCGACCGCTCGGTGATACGTGATGTCCGTGAAGTCGAATCCTTCGACGGCTCGCCATCGCGACGCGTCGAACAGAGCAGAGACCATTGAAGCGCTCCTTCGTCGGGCTGAGGCGCCCGTGTGTAGCAGGAGACCGTGCGGCCGCGCCCCCGTTTTGATTCCAGCGGAAACGCAAGGGAATCGAACCCTCCAGACGCCGCTCATCGCGACGCCTCACCGGTTTTGAAGACCGGGGACTGCACCAGCTCGCCGCGCGCTTCCACGAGGAGGCATAACAGAAATGCTTTGGCGTCGCGGCGCGTCGCAACGGGGAACAGGCCCACGGACCGATAAGTGGTGGAAGTCCCGAGATTTCTTGCGTATGAGAGCCGCATGCCCCTCCCCCAAGAGAGCCTCGACGAGCTGGTTGCCGCGGTCGCGCGGTTCGTGAAAGAGCGCCTCGTTCCGATCGAGAACGAGACGGCGGAAAATGACAAGGTCCCCGACTCCGTCATTCAGACGATGAAGGAGATGGGGCTCTTCGGAATGTCCATTCCCGAGGAGTACGGCGGGCTCGGGCTCACGATGGAAGAAGAAGTGCGCGTCGCGTTCGAGCTCGGACGCACGTCGCCGGTTTTTCGCTCGGTGCTCGGCACGAACAACGGCATCGGATCGCAGGGCATCATCATGTTCGGCACCGAAGCGCAGAAGCGTCGCTACCTTCCCGGGCTCGCTTCGGGCGAGATCATCGGGTCGTTCGCGCTGACCGAACCGGAAGCGGGCTCGGACGCCGGCTCGGTGCGCATGACGGCGAAGAAGGACGGCGATCACTACGTGCTCAACGGCACGAAGCGCTTCATCACGAACGCGGCGAAAGCGGGCGTGTTCACGACGTTCGCGCGCACCAACCCGGACATCCCCGGCGCGAAGGGCATGAGCGCCTTTCTCGTGCCGAACGGCCTTGCCGGCATCGAGATCGGGAAAGCCGACAAGAAGATGGGCCAGCACGGCACGACGACGAGCGACGTCGTGTTCAACGACGTGCGCGTCGATGCCGACGCGCTCCTCGGCGGCGTCGAGGGCCAGGGCTTCAAAGCGGCGATGCAAGTGCTCGACCGCGGACGCCTTCACATCTCCGCCGTCTGCGTCGGCGTCGCCGAACGGCTCATCGCCGATTGCGTCCGCTACGGCTCGCAGCGAAAACAATTCGGCAAACCCATCGTCGAGTTCCAGCTCATCCAGGCGATGCTCGCCGACAGTTACGCCGAGAGCTACGCCGCCAAATCCATGGTCCTCGAGACGGCGCGCGACCGCGACCGCGGAGCGGACGTGAGCATGAACGCCGCGGCGTGCAAGATGTTCGCGTCCGAGATGGTCGGCCGCGTCGCCGACAAGGCCGTCCAGATCTACGGCGGCGCCGGCTACATCGCCGACTACGGCATCGAGCGGTTTTACCGCGACGTCCGCCTCTTCCGTCTCTACGAAGGCACGACGCAGATCCAGCAAATCGTCATCGCGCGAGCGTTGCTCCGAAACGCTGCGGGCTGAGGATTCGGGGACGCGCGCTGAACGCCGGCATCGGTGAGGCGCGCGCTCGCTCCGGCGCGGAGGCGCCTAGGCCTCGGTCGTCTCCGTTGCGGATTTCGGCGGCCAGAGGATCGACCACGCCACGGTGATCGCCAGGACGAGCGCGATGATGCCGAGGGAGATCGCGGTGTGGAGGTGGAACCAGTGCTGGGCGATCATCTTCACGCCGACGAAGGCGAGGATGACGGCGAGGCCGACCTTCAGGTACGCGAAACGGTGCATGACGCCGGCGAGCAGGAAGTAGAGCGAGCGGAGCCCGAGGATCGCGAAGATGTTCGACGTGTAGACGATGAACGGATCTTTCGAGACGCCGAAGACGGCGGGGATCGAGTCGAGCGCGAAGAGCACGTCGGAGGTTTCGACGAGGACGAGCACCGCGAAGAGCGGGGTCGCGAACGTGCGCGCGCCTTGCTTCACGAAGAAGCGGCTACCGTGAAATTCCGGCACCGCCGGCACGACGCGGCGGAAGAGCCGGAAGGCGACGTTGCGATCGGGGTCGAATTGGCCGTCGTCGTCGCCCCCCCGGAGGAGCTTGTACGCGGTGAAAACGAGGATCGCGCCGAACACGTCCATCACCCACGCGAAGCGCTGCACCAGGGCCGACCCGAGCCCGATGAACACGCCCCTCAAAAAAACAGCGCCGATAATCCCCCAGAAGAGCACTCGGTGTTGCTCCTTTTGGGCGACGCCGAACGCCGAAAAAATGAGGACGAAGACGAAGAGGTTGTCGACGGAAAGCGCCTCTTCGAGGAGGTAGCCCGCCGTGAACTCGAGGCCGGCCATGGTCCCGCAGACCACGTAGACGCCTGCGTTGAAGAGCGCCGCCAGGCCGATCCAGCCGGCGCTCCGGAAAAGCGCCTCGCGGAGGGTCATTTCCCGCGCTGCTTTTCGAAAGACGCCGAGATCGGCCGCCAGCATCGCGAGCACGAGCGCCGCGAAGATCGCCCACATCGCGGGACTGCCGGTGGTGCGCATGGACGGTTCGGGGATCGACGGAACCCCAAACGATTATCTCCGACGACGCCATGCGTAAAGCGTTCGCTCGCGAAGAGGCGGCCAATTCGAGAGGCGCGGCGGCCGGGCCGCGCCTTCGGGTTCGAATCAGCGGGTCGAGTGACGGGGCGAGGAGAACACCGGGGGTAGCCGAGTGCTCTCAGCCCAGGATGCGAGCCCTCGGGTTACGAGGGCACGTTCCTGTTCCGCAAGCCGCAATCCTGTCGAAGCCGCGGCGCCGGGATCTACCGGTGCATCGACGATCTTCGCCTCCGACGATCCGTGGTGCGGATCCGACGGAGTGGACGTGTGCAGCATGTTCATCGGTAGAGCAATGGTCGTGCCGTCGAGGGCGTACGAGTGTGGCGGACGCCGTCGCGCTGCGTTTCGAGCCGGAAACAGCGATGGAGACTCGCTCACGGGCCCCCTGCCGTCGTGCGTCACCCCACGAACTGTCCGTGCAGGGTTCGTACAGTTGTGAACGCATCGAGCGGCACCCCTATCGCACCTCGCCGACGCCTGGAGCTCGCGTGGTAGCGTGCCCGAGCGTGACGCGCCTCGGCACCCGTCGCGCCGTGTTCGCCACGGCGGGCCACGTCGATCACGGCAAGACCGCACTCGTGCGCGCCCTCACCGGGACCGATACCGACCGGTTGCCGGAAGAGAAGCGACGCGGGATCAGCATCGAGCTCGGGTTCGCCGAGCTTCCGGACGACGCGATCAGTTTCATCGACGTCCCGGGCCATCGACGTCTCGTCCACGCGATGATCGCCGGCGCGTCCGGGGTGGACGCAGTCGTGCTCGTCGTTGCCGCCGACGACGGCGTCATGCCGCAGACCCGCGAGCACCTGCACGTGACGCGACTCCTCGGGATCGACCGTGTCGTCGTCGCGTTGACGAAAACGGACCTCGTCGACGCGGAAATACGCGCCCTCGCCGAAGCCGACGCCCGCGAGCTGTGCGCCGAGGTCGGGCTCGAACCGATTTCCGTCATCGCAACGTCATCGACGACGGGCGCGGGCATCGACGATCTGCGCCGCGAGCTCGCCAGAGTCGCCCACGGACTCCCCTCGCCTCCCTCGACACGCTCGGTCTTCCTCGCGGTGGATCGGGTGTTTTCGATCCGCGGCGCAGGAACCGTCGTGACCGGCACGCTCGCCCGCGGGCGTCTCGAGGTGGATCGGCCGGTGTACGTCGTGGGCCCGGCGGGCGTCCGTGAGTCGGCGTGCCGGGCGCTCGAGATCCACGGGCGCGCGGAGCCGTTCGCGGTCGCGCCGACGCGCGTCGCGGTCAACTTGAGCAAGCTCGACAAGAGCGCCGTGTCGCGAGGCGACGTGCTCACCGTCGATGCGGGGCTCTCGATGAGCTCGCGCCTCGACGTCGCGCTCCGCGTGTTGCCGAACGAGACCGTGGACGACGGCGACCCCGTGGTGGTGCATCTCGGGACGACGCGGGCCTCGGCGCGCGTCGTTCGACTCGGCGGCACGGTCGCTCACCTCGCGCTGGAATCGCCCGTGCCGTGCATCGGCGGTCTCGGTTTCGTGCTCCGTGGCTTCGCTTCGAGTCGCGAGCGGGGCGCGGTGCTCGGCGGCGGCCGCGTGCTCGACTCGGCGCCCCCGCCCTTGCCGCCGAGACGCGATGTTGCGGCGCGAGCCGCCCGCGCGGAGATGCTCGCGTTCGCCGAAGCCGGCGATATGGAACGAGCGGCCCGCGGCATGATCGAGCTCGCGGCACCGCGCCCGCTCGAGCCCGGGGAGGTCGAGCGGCGCCTCGGCATCGAACCGGGGTCGCTCACGGAGCCCTTCGCCGCACTGGCACGAGCCGGCACCCTGGTCTCGATCGCCGGCGGCCGCGCCTACACGACCGAATCGGCGCTCGAGCGCCTCGAGAACGACGCGCTCGACGTCGCGACGCTGCATCATCGAAACGCGCCGCACGAGTTCGGGATCTCGAGCGAGACGGTCCGCGCGAAACTCCGCGAACGCTCGAGCCGCGACGCGAGCGACCTCGTCCTCGAGCGCCTGCTCGCCCGAGGGCGACTGATCCACGTCGCAGGCGGGCTCGTGTGCACGCCCGACGTCGCCGCGAAGCGCGAAACCGACGGCGCCGCGCAATCGGAGGTCGTCCTCGGACTGCTCGACGCCGCGCGACTCGAAGGCGCCGAAGAGAAAGACCTGGTCGCGCGGAGCGGCCTCTCCGCCGAGACGGTCCGGACGACGCTCGCGCGGCTCGGTCGCGATGGGGTCGCTCGCGGACTCTCCGGGCTCTGGTTTTCGGAGCGCGCGCTGGACGAGCTCCGGCGAATAGTGAGCGAATACTTCCGCACGAACGGAACCCTGACGCTTCAAGCGTTGAAGGATCTGAGCGGCGTTTCGCGAAAACAGGCCATTCCGTTGATCGAGCAGCTGGACCGCGAGGGAACGACGCGGAGGGTGGGAGACGTGCGTACCGCCGGGCCGCGGGGGAACGGCCCTTGAGACCCTTGCGCGGGCGGGTTAGCCATGCCGCCTCCTATGTCTAACGCTCGCGTTTTGGTCACGGGTGCACCGGGGTGGCTCGGTTCGAGTTTGGTCGAGGCGTTGACCTCGAGCGGCCGGTTCGGCCCCGTCGAACAGACCCCGGAGCGGGTCCGGATCGTGTCCTTGCCGGGGTCCGACGCACGCTCGCTCACGAAGACGGGCAACGTCGACGTCGTCACGGCCGATCTGCGCGATCGCCGCCTCCCCGACGGCATCTGCGACGGGATCGACACCGTGTTTCATTGCGCCGGAGTCATCCACGCGAAGCGCATCAAGGACCTCTACACGATCAACGTGGACGCGACGCGGAACCTCCTCGACGTCGCCATCAAATCGAAGGTCCGGCGCTTCGTCTTCGTGAGCTCGAACTCGCCCGCGGGGCTGAACGCTTCGCCGACTCAGCTCATGATGGAGGACGATCCGCCGCGGCCGTACCTGAACTACGGGCTCAGCAAGCTGCAGAGCGAGTGGCTCGTGAACGACGCCCATCGCGCTGGCAGAATCGAAGGCGTCATTCTTCGCCCTTGCTGGTTCTACGGTCCGAATCAGCCGCTCCGCCAGACGACGTTCTTCAAGATGATCAAGGACGGGCACCCTCCGGTCGTCGGCAAGGGCGACAACCTCCGCAGCATGAGCTACGTCGACAACACCGTGCAGGGGCTCTTGCTCGCGCGGAACGTCCCCGCGGCCGCCGGGCAAACGTACTGGATTACCGATCGCCGGCCGTACTCGTTCATCGAGATCCTCGAGACGGTCGGCAAGCTGCTCAAGGTGTCGATCCGGCCGCGGTATTTGCCGCGACTCATGGGCGACGTCGCGCGGCTTTCCGATTCGCTGTTGCAGATGACCGGCCTCTACAACCAGGAGATCCACGTGCTCGGCGAGCTCGGCGAATCGATCGCGGTGTCGATCGACAAGGCGCGCCGTGAGCTCGGGTACGACCCGGAGATCGACCTCGAAGAAGGCATGCGCCGCTCGATCGAGTGGTGCCGCTCCATGGGCGTCGTTATCTGATGAGCACCGACGGGATCACCCTCGTCACCGGGGGCTCCGGCTACCTCGGCGAAACCGTCGTGGCGAGGCTTCGCGACCGCGGTGCCCGGGTCCGGGTGCTCGACATCGTCGATAACGAAGATCGCCCCGCCGACGTCGAGTTCGTGGAAGGCGACATTTGCGACCGCGACGCGCTCCGGCGCGCGCTCGACGGCGTCACCGTCGTGCACCACAACGTCGCTCAGGTGCCGCTCGCGAAAGACGCGAAGCTCTTCTGGTCCGTCAACGTCGAAGGCACGCACCTGATGCTCGACGAGTCGTTGCGGGCGAAGGTCCGGAAGGTCATCGCCGTTTCCTCGAGCGCCATCTACGGCATCCCCGAAAGGAACCCCGTCACCCTCGAGACCGTGCCGCACCCGAGGGAGTCGTACGGCGCCGCGAAACTCGAGGGAGAAAACGCCGTCCGCGAGTTCGTCGAACGCGGCCTCGACGTCTCGATCGTCCGCCCGCGCACGATCCTCGGACACGGCCGGCTCGGCATATTCCAGATTCTCTTCGAGTGGGTGCGGCGCGGGCGCCCGGTCTACACCCTCGGGTCCGGCGAGAATCGGTTTCAATTCGTTCACGCCGACGACCTCGTCGACGTGTGCTTGCGCGCCGCGGATCGACCGGGCCCCGCGACGTTTCTCGCGGGAGCCGACCGCTTCGGCACCATGCGACAGCTCCTCGAAGGCCTCGTCGTACACGCGGGAACGAAGAGCCGGGTGCGGAGCCTGCCCTTCGACGCGACCGCGCGCGCCATGGCGTTCACGAGCAAGCTCGGGGTGTCTCCGCTCGGCGAGTACCACACGCTGATGTACGGTCGTGAGATGTTCTTCGACGTCTCCGAGACGAAGCGAGTGCTCGGTTGGTCGCCGCGCTACTCCAACGCGGAGATGATCGCCGAGTCGTACGACTGGTATCTGAGGAATCGCGACCGGGTGCTCGCGAGGACGGACGCCTCGCACCATCGCTCCGCGGTAAAGCTCGGCGTGCTGAAGCTCCTGGAGCTCATCCCTTGAACGCCGTCTCGGCGTCGTTCGCCGTCGTCACGGTTCTGCTCAACGGGAGCGCGCAGCTGCTTCTTCGGAAAGCCGCGCTGAGCGGCGCGACACCATCGAATCCGCTTTCGCTTCTGACGAACGTCTGGTTCGTCATCGGGCTCGCCGCGTACGGGTTCAGCGTGCTCACCTGGCTCGTCGTGCTCCGCCGCGTCCCGCTCTCCATCGCCGCGCCCTTCATCGCGCTCGTCTACGTCCTCGTCCCCATCGCGAGCCGCACGCTGTTCGCCGAAGCGGTCACGACGCGCATGTGGCTGGGAATGCTCCTGGTCGTCGTGGGCGTCACGCTAGTGGCCGGCGGCGCGCCGGCGCAGTAATGTTTTTGGGTGAGATCGAGAGCCGCGTCACGCGACGGCTTCGGCGAGATTCTTGAGATCCACCTGCAGGGTTGCTCGACTTTCCAGCGCTGCAAGCGCTCGCGCCGACTACGACAACTTTACGAGCACCCGCGACCGGGCGAAGCCCGGTACGTTCCAGCGTCGCGTCCGTTCTGCGCTCGGACCGACCGCGATAATCAAGCGAGCACCCGCGACCGGGCGAAGCCCGGTCGCTGCCAAGACTCGCTCAGTCTTTGGAAGAGCAGATCACGATCCACCAATGATGGGCGAGTGAGACTACCGGCGGACCCGGCGCGGGTCGGCTGCAGCGCGGCAAAGGCGCCCAACTTCACATTCGGATCTCAAGAAACCACACGAGGCCGGCGGGCGCCGCTTACTGGCCGCGTGAGTCGCGACGAGCCTGCGCGCGCCTCACAACAAATCTCTCAATCCAATCCTATCGCACCATCCCGTGCTTCTTAACCAATCTATACAAATGCGCGCGGGCGATGCCGGCGTGCTTCGCGGCGAGGGTCATGTTGCCCTCGGTCCGCTCGAGGACGGTGCGGAGGTATTCGCGTTCCCAGCGTTCGAGGATCGCTTCCTTCGCTTCCTTGAACGTCTCCGCGTGTCCCTGTGAGGACCCGGCGAGACGTTCTCCCGACACGGGAGGCATCGTCATCGGCGGGTCGTGTGAGTCGGCGTCGAGCTCATGCAATGCTTCGACGGAGGAGAACGAGGACGAGACGTGGAGCGCCTCGTCACGGGCCGTGTAGTCGCGTGATGTCATAGTGAAAGTACGAATTGAACGAGGGTGTTTTGGTCGCGTGAGCTGAGGCGTCCGAAGGCCGTCGCGGCGCTTGCGCCCTGCCCGGCGTGGTCGGCGATGGCCGTCGGGATGCTGGTTGCCCGTCCGTCGTGGAGCAGCTTGTCTCGGAACCGAACACCCCAGAGCGGCGCCGTTCGCATGAGCCGAGTCGTGGCTTGCGAATCTCCGGCGTTGCCGATCTGGTCGCCGAGGCTTCCCATGTCGTGGACCAGGAAGTCCGAGTACGGCTTGAAGGCGAAGCTGCCGGGGACGCCATTGGCCGGATGCCTCGGGGTCGTGAACGTCTGGCGCGTGTGACAGCCCCCGCACCCGATGTTGTCGTAGATGTTCTGACCCGAGCTGTTGTTGTTGCTCGTCGTGCGCGTGCCGCCCGACGGTGGAGGCGCGAGGAACGTCATGAACTGCGTGAAGTCCGACACGTCGTCCTGAATCGTCGATTGGCCCCTCGCACACGCGCCGACCTGGTCGTCGACGCCGGGCACGTTGTCTTCGCAATTCGGCGTGACCGGGACGCCGTTCGGCGCCGATTCGGTCGAGAACGCCGTCACCGACGTCCCGTTGATGCAATGTTGCGTCGTGATGCCCATCTCGTTCATGTAGGCGTCCGCCGCGAACTGGACGAGCGTGGGAACCCCACCTTTCCAGCCGAATCGGCCGACACGCTGCGAGCCGATGCTCTGTGACGAGTCGCTCGGGTTCGGCAGAACGATGTTCACGACGTTCGCCGTGCCGCGGACGCTCGACGGCTCGTTCCTGGCGAGGCCGGTGAAGAAGGAATCCGGCATCGCGTCGACCAAGCCGAGACCGAAGAGCGGCGTCGTCATCCGCCCCACGTTGTGAACGGTGGCGTCCGCCGGCTCGACTTCGAGGGGGACGTTGCACGCTTGTCCTTTGTTGTTCGTCCACATCCCGAGTGTCTGAAGCTGGCGCAAGGAGCCGCCTTCGTTGGCGAGAGGATTGAAGACGCCGTTGTCGAACCTGCCGAAGCGCCGCTCGATCGCGTCGCCCGCGCCGCCGACCGCTCCCAGGTCGTGACAGTTGCCGCACGCGCGATCGTTGAAGATCGGCCCGAGGCCGTCGTCGACGGTTTCGACGTTCGCGAACGAGGTCTGAAAGTCGGCGAAGTCGGCGTCACTGATGCCGCTCAGATGTCCGCCGAGACTCACCTCTTGTGCCGTCGTGTCGACTTGATCGTCGAGCACCCCGTTACCGAGACTCGCGTCGTCGGGCGACCCGCACGCGGCGGCCCCCGTCAGCGACAGGGCCCAGCATACGGATGCGAGACCAGCATTTCTTCGTTCCATGATGCACCTCGAGTTGTTTCGCCCGCCCTCGAATCGAGATTCGCGGGGCGCACGAACGCTTGCCGGAGCGACACTGCGAATCCGCGAGCGTCGTCACGTCGTTCGAGAGCTCGCTCGCCGTGTCCGGATAGCGACCTCTCCTCCGTTCAGAGTGCGCGCACTGACCTCCGACGAGCGGAGCAGCGACGCCCTCATTCGAGACAATGAATCAACAAGGCTTGGTTCGCGCCGCCACCTCCTTGCCCTGCGCTGAACGCAGGCTCGAGAAACGTCAGAGACACGTTCCAACGAAGATCGTGCCGTCGCGCGACTGCCCAGCTCAGTCGGAGTACGCCGCGCTATTGGTCAGTGTCCCAGGGCGCCACAGATGGACCAGAAGAGTGCACGTGCGCCGATGTGCGCGGAATCTTGCGGCCCAATCGCAACTTTTCGCGAAAATCGGCGTCGATGGGGGCATCACCCGTCGATTCTTGGTCCATGCGGGATCGCTCCCGACACTTAAGAGGGGGACACTTGCGCGTAATGCCCCTCCGAGCCGCCAGCGACAGCCCTCGCGACGAGATGCCGACGTCGCGAGTCCTTCGCCTCCCGGAATCGGATCTGAGCGTCGTGCAGGCGCTCAAAGACGGGCACCGAGTCGGCGCGGCGCGCCTCTTCGATCGCTACCACGTGCACGTGCGCCGGGTGCTCCTGCACGTGCTCGGGCCGGACACGGAGCTCGCCGATCTGATTCAAGAGGTGTTCTTGTCCGCGATCGACTCGATCGGCGGCCTGCGCGATCCGTCGGCGTTGAAGAGCTGGCTCAGCAGCGTCGCGGTGCACACCGCGCGCAAACACCTCAGGCATCGCAAACGGATGCGCCTCTTCGACTTGTTTCCCGCCGATGACCCGCCCGAACGCGTCGACCCGAACGCCTTCGACCCCGAGACGGACGAGGCCGTGCGCGCGACGTACCGCGTGCTCGATTCGCTGTCGACCGAAGATCGATTGGTCTTCGCCCTGCGCTACATCGACGGCCGTGAGCTCGCCGATCTCGCGGTGCTCTGCGAGTCGTCCGTCTCGACGATCAAGCGCCGTTTGAGCCGCGCTACCGAACGCTTCGCCAAATCCGCCCGACGAGAGGCTTCCTTGGAAGGTTTCTTGAAGACGGCGCCATGGAACCGCTAGTCGATCTGGAAAATCTCGGTCGTGAGGTCGCTCGCAGCGAGGACGCGATCGTCACGACCAAATCCGAGCATGCCGCGCTTCGCGCGCGCGTCGTAGGCTCGGCGTTTTCTCGCCGCCGTGTCCGGCTACTCAAGCGGGTGGGCGCCGTGCTCGGCGCAGCCGCCGTAGTGGGGACGCTGTTCTTCTACGTGAGCGCGAAACGCCGCGGGGCCCGCGATCTCGCCTTCGACGTCGGCGGAAAACCCGGCAAAGTGGGGGATTTTCTCGCCGCTCCGACACCGAGTCCGCTCGACATTCGCTTCACGGAAGGGAGCCGCGCACGGCTCGCGCCCGGGACGAAAGGCCGCGTCGCGTCCGTGTCTCCCTACGGCGCGGACGTCGTCATCGAGGCGGGCCGCGCGGACCTATCGGTCGTCCCGCGCGACGGCAACCGTTGGTCGGTGCGCACCGGACCGTTCGTCGTGCACGTCACCGGCACGCGCTTCAGCGTCTCCTGGGATACGACGAAGGACGCCTTCGTCCTCGACCTGTTCGAGGGCAAGGTCGTCGTGTCGGGATGCGTGTTCGGCGAAGGCGAGACGATCTTCGGCGGAGAACGCGTCGAAGCCGCGTGTGATCGGGGCGAGTACCGCGTCTCGCCGTTGCCAGTGGCGCCGAACACCGAGCAGGCGCCCGCAGCCTCGGATGAACCCGAGACGTCCGCGACGAGCCGATTGCCCGACGCCCCCGCGTCGAGCCCACGCGCAGCCGAGTGGTTGTCGCTCGCGCGTAAAGGCGAGTACGGCGAGGCCTATCGCATCGCGGAAGCGGCGGGGTTCGAAGCCCAGTGCGCGCACAGCGATGTCGAAGATCTGTTGCTCCTCGGCGACGCGGCGCGTCTCTCCGGGCACTCGCAGGCGGCGCGCGCCGCTTACCACACGATCCGCGCGCGCTTCGCCGGGACGACGAGCGCCGCCATCGCCGCGTTCTATTTGGGGCGTATCGACCTCGACCGCGAGGCTGACCTCCGCAGCGCCGGTAAGTGGCTGGAAACCTACCTAGCGGAGCGCCCGAACGGAGACCTGTCGGCCGCCGCCCTCGGCCGATTGCTCGAGATTCGATTGACCGAGGGCGACATTCGACGGTCCAAGAGCCTCGCGAGGGAGTACCTTCGGCGCTTCCCGAGGGGTCCCCATGCGGCAACGGCAAACCGCGTCCTGCACGAAGGTGTCGGCGAATGAATCGCGCTGATCGCGTCCATCGCGTCCATCGCGAAGGGCCGCTTCATCAGCGTCGCTCGCGTTCGTGCGCGGTGAGCCTCGCGCTCATCGGCATGTCGCTCTCGGCGGTGTGTCACGCCGAGCGGCCGCGAATCGCGGTCGCTCACCGCAACGGCGGAGTCGCGGCGCGCCGCCTGTTCGCCGAAGTGCGCAACGGCGGCTTCGATCCGGTGGACGTTCAGGCGAAGCACATCGACTCGGTGGCGCCGTCGCGAATGGCGGAGAAGTACGGTGTCGTCGCGGTGCTGTCGCTCGGAGCGCGCGGCAACATCGACGTCGCCGTGGTGAGCCCCGAGACGGGACGCATCGTGTACGCGAGCACGGTGACGTCGAAAGGCGGAACGCCGGCGTCGGTGCGCGCCGTCGAAGAGTTACACGGCCGCCTCGTGGCGATGAACCTTGCCACCGATGACGCCCCCGCGATGGATCCGAAGACGGGCGACGCGAAGACTCCGGACACGACGGCGGCCGAGTCGAACGCGCCAGACGGAAAGACGGAGGGCGCGGACGCGCCGGGCGACGTCGCACCAGCGCCCGAACCGACGGTAGAACCGGCGCCCACCGAACCCGTCCCCGTACTCCATTTCACGACGTCCGATCCGGAGCGCGACGTCGCGCACGCTCCGAAGGAACCCAATCGACGAGAACGCGTCGGCTCATCCCCAGAGCTCTGGCTCGGCGCGGGCGCGGGGCTCACGAACGCGTCGCCCCGTTTGAATCGAGTGGGCGAATCCCGGCTCGAAGTGCGCTTCGCGCCGTCGCGCTACTTCGCGCTGTCGGCGCTCGCGTTCTTGCCTCTGTCGTCCCAGAACATCTCGGTCGCGCAGGGTGGTGCCGACGTCCACGCGCGCATCGTCGGCGGACTCTTTCACGTCACGCCGATCGACATCGGGGATCGCTTCTTCGCCGGCGCCGCGATCGGCGGCGGGGCGGCCCTCGTGGAAATGAACGGCCACGCCGCGTCGCCGATCCTCTCCGGTCGCAACGCCTCGGTCACGACGGGGATCGGCCTCGCCGCGGTCGGCGTGAGCTTCCGCGCCTTGCCGTGGCTCGCGGTGCGCGTCGATGCGACGGGCGGCCTCGCCGTGCACCGTCCCGTCGTGCAGCTCGAATCACAAGACGTCGCGGCTTGGGGTCCGGGGTTTGCCGCGGTGACGGCGGGACTCGAGATCGACGCCGAGCGGCTCGCTCGCGAGGCGGTGAGATGATCCGCGGATTCGCCGCCGCGTCGCTCGCGTTTTCGGTGCTCGGCTTGTCGTGCAGCGACATCCCGCGCAACGTCCTCGTCGAAAACACGCCGCCCGCGCTCACGGCGGGCAACCCCCTCAGCCCGATCACGACGTTGCCGTCGGGCGAAAGCGCCGACGCCGACACGGCGGCCGCGAGCGCCGGCGGGACGCCGGGCATCGTCGAGTGTCGACTCGATGGCGGCTGCGTGCCGACGCGGACCGAGTGCGATCGCGACGGAGGGTGCGTGCGCGTCCAACCCCCGCGTTGCACCCGCGATGGCGGCTGCATTGTAACCGATGCACGAACCCCACGTTCCAGCCGGCGCGCACCCGCACTATCGGCGC